>NZ_JADEXG010000146.1 GCF_015207255.1 Vasconcelosia minhoensis LEGE 07310 | reverse complement strand
GATGGGTAGGGGCTGGGTCTCCCTGTCCCGCGCAGTAAGTTGATTGAGCTAAGTGATCAGTGGCGGAGGTGGTTTTGGCTAAGTCGGTTCAGGTTGAGGCTTTAACGCTGGTTGATTTGCTGCGGTGTCGGGCCGAGCAGCAGCCGGAGCAGCTGGCCTATGTGATGCTCAGGGCGGGCAAACCGGCGGGTGAGATGACCTATGGGGCTTTGGACCAGCGGGCTCGGGCGATCGCGGCTGGTTTGGAGGCTGAGCTTGAGATCGGCGATCGCGCTGTGCTGGTCTATCCCTACAGCGCTGGAATTGAGTTTATGGCGGCGTTTCTGGGCTGTCTCTATGCGGGAATCGTGGCCGTACCCAGCCATGCGCCTCGGAATCGCTACGGTCTGGATGACCTGCTGGCGCGGCTCAGTTCGGCGGGGGCAAGGGCGCTGCTGACCCCGGCCAGTCTTCAGGCAAAGCTGAAGCGGCAATTTGCGGCGAGTGCTTTTGAGGAATCAGAAACAATTCGCTGGATCGTGCCTGAGCAGATTCCTGACTCGGCGGCGACGGCCTGGACTCCTCCTCTGCTCACGCCCGAAACGTTGGCTTTCTTGCAGTACACCTCCGGCTCTAGCGGCCAGCCTAAGGGTGTCAAAGTCACCCACGGCGGACTGCTGCATAACCAGCGGGCCTTACAGCAGGCTTTTGGCCATTCTGCACAGACCATCGGCGCGGGCTGGCTGCCGCTGTTTCACGACATGGGGCTGATTGGCAATGCCCTACAGGTGCTCTACCTGGGTACGTTTTGCGTGCTGATGTCGCCGATTGACTTTATGCAGCAGCCGGTGCTCTGGCTCCAGGCGATTTCGCGCTATCGGGCCACCACCAGCGGCGGACCAAATTTTGCCTACGATATGCTCTGCCGCCAGGTGCCGGAGAACCAGCTCGCCAGCTTGGACCTCAGCTCCTGGGAAGTCGCTTTTTCCGGCGCAGAGCCGGTGCGACCCGAGACGATGGCACAATTTAGCGCCAAGTTCGCGCCCTGCGGTTTCCGCCGCGAAGCCTTCTATCCCTGCTATGGCATGGCCGAGGCCGTTTTGTTTATTACTGGCGGCCAAAAGTCCCAAAATCCAAAGATAATCACCGTCGATCCAGCCGCGCTCAGCCAAAACCGGGTAGAACCGTCTGATTCGGATCAGGGCCGAACCCTGGTGAGCTGCGGCCAGACCTGGCTAGATGGCGAGATCGCGATCGCAGATCCCACCACCCACCACCCCCTAACCCCTAACCACATCGGCGAAATCTGGTATTCAAGCTCAGGGCTAGGCCAGGGCTACTGGCAGCAGCCAGAATTAACCGAGCAAACCTTTCACGCTTTGCTTAAGCGAGACAGCGAAAAAGCTGGCCCCTTCTTAAGAACAGGAGACCTGGGCTTTCTCCACCAAGAGGAACTGTTTATCACCGGGCGGCTGCACGACGTCATGGTGTTCTGGGGCATCAACCACTATCCCCACCATATTGAACAGACCGTCCAAACCTGCCATCCCGCCTTTCGCCAAAACGGTACCGCCGCCTTTGCCGCCCCGCTCCACGGCCAGGAGCGGCTGATTATTGTACAGGAAATTGAACGGCGCGATCGCAACCAGCTCCAGGCCAAAGGCGTAATCGAAACCGTCCGCCGCAAAGTCTTCCAGGAACATTTCGTCGATGTCGCCGCCCTGCTCCTGCTCAAACCCGGCAGACTCCCCCGTACCCCCAGCGGCAAAATCCAGCGCCGCACCTGCCAAACCCACTTCGCTGCTGGCACCCTGGACCCCCTAGACGCTTGGCAGGCACCCCCCACCCAGCCCAGCGACCCAGCCACCCTAGTCCGCCGCTATCTCAACCCGCTAACCTACCTAAAAGGCTACACCGCCACCGCCCGCCACCACCTCCGCCACTGGCTCAGCTAATCGAATATTCTCGCCGTGCGGGCTTGGATACCAAGCCCCTACCCATCACCTCTTCACCCACTACCCACTACCCACCACCCATCCACCCACTACCCCCATGCC
>NZ_JADEXG010000145.1 GCF_015207255.1 Vasconcelosia minhoensis LEGE 07310 | reverse complement strand
GTTCAAGGACGCGATTAACACTTGTATTGAGCAGGCCAATACGACCCACAAAGCATCGCTAGAAACTTTGTTGACCATGAATTTTCAGTCCTTTAAGAAAGTCCAAATATCAGGCGTCTAGAGTATAGCATTGATCTCCGCTCCCTTCGAATCTTTAGGCTATTTCGGCTTGCCCGTATGCTAAAGTTGCTGCGCTACGGTCGTGCAGTAGATCACTTCCGAATGGCTTTTATCACTATACGTACTGAGCTGACCCTTTTCTTAATCACATGTGCTTTTGTAATTTATCTAGCTTCAGTTGGCATCTATTACTTTGAGCGAGTAGCCCAGCCAGAGACGTTTGGTTCTGTGTTCGACTGTATGTGGTGGGCGGTGGCAACGCTGACGACCGTAGGCTATGGCGATGTTTATCCTGTTACCGCAGGTGGCAAGGTATTCACGACTCTCATCCTTTTTATTGGACTTGGTATTATCGCAGTGCCAGCCGGTCTTATTTCTTCAGCGCTATCAGAAGTGTGGCGAGAGGAAGCGGAAGCAGACAAGCGCTTTACTGAAGGCGATTAGACGAGATCACCAGCCACATCACTTTAATCATGCGCCGCGATTCCATTTTCTATCAGCTGTTCCAACAGTCGCCAGAGCTGCTGTTTGAGCTGTTGAACAATCCGCCCTCCAATGCTCAAAGCTATCAGTTTGACTCTGTTGCCGTCAAAGAACCTCGGTTTGAAATTGACGGCGTCTTCCTGCCGCCAGAGACACCAGGCGTCGTCTACTTCTGTGAGGTGCAGTTTCAAAAAGACGAGCAGCTCTATGAGCGGCTGTTTGGCGAGTCATTTCTATACTTCTACCGCAACCGAGACCGCTTTAGCGACTGGCAAGCCGTCGTCCTCTATCCCTCTCGTTCGACTGAGCAAAGCAACCTGATACCCTATCAGGACCTGCTGGGCAGTCGCCGAGTGCATCGGGTGTATCTCGATGAGCTAGGGGAACTGAGCGAACTGCCTTTAGGCGTAGCGCTGATGGTCTTGACGACGGTTCAGGAAAACCGAGCGGCAGCGGCGGCTCAGACTTTGCTAGCGCGTTCAAGGCAAGAGGCACAACCCGAGGCAAGTCGTGCCATCATAGAGATGATTACGACAATTATGGTCTATAAGTTCACAAACTTGAGGCGGCAGGAGGTTGAGGTGATGCTAGGCGTAACTTTGCAGGAAACGCGGTTTTATCAGGAGGCTAAGGAAGATGGGCGGGTTGAAGAAGCGCGATCGCTGGTTCTTCGTCAGCTAGGGCGGAAAGTGGGGAAACTGCCGGGGGAATTGCAATCGCAAGTTGACGCCTTATCCCTTACTCAGCTTGAAGCTCTAAGCGAAGCGCTGCTAAATTTCTCAAGCCGATCTGACTTAGAAACCTGGCTTTCAGTTCAGGAATGACTATAGAGTCTATATGTGATCGATGAACTAGAGAACTGGCATCGCAATAGGCGTTAAACGTAGCCTAATGATCCAATGAAAGAGACGTTTACCGCATGAAAATGCCGCGTGACTGTCTAGTTTAAGAAGCGTAGAAACTCATTTTTGTCACTAGCAGTCGCTTCTGTGCAAGTTTAGGAAAATATGGTTAGCAAACGGCGTAGAACCCCAGCTGTCAAAAATTGGCCATAATAGATTGCGATTGCACCCTAAGGGATGCGCGGGAAAATAAGGTCCCCAGTCAAGTAGGGCTGATGGTGATGGCCCACTTTGGCAGGTCTTCTGATGGGTACCAATTAACTCGAAATGTCGCTAGTGTCTCAGGGTCTACCTTAATTCCTTTTTCATAGCGGTCAGTCACCTGGTGAACGACGGGTTCGATGCCTTTCCACAGCATGCGGCTGGCCCATTGCAGCGTTGTCTCAATCGAATCGAGAATTGGGGTACCAACTTAAGCCGGGAAAGTGTCTGCGTATAAGGGTTTCGGCTGTTGTGGTTTAGAAGACCGCCGAGGCATAGGTAGATCACCTACCTGCGCTAGCATCCATTCAAATACGTCGGGAAAATCGTGCCC
>NZ_JADEXG010000077.1 GCF_015207255.1 Vasconcelosia minhoensis LEGE 07310 | reverse complement strand
GACGCATCCGCAAAGTGGATCGCTCAGCTTGGAAAGAAGAAGTCAACTATCACCGCCGTTCGCTCAGCGAGACGGGGATGTACCGACTCAAAACCGTTTTCACAGGTGAGGTGTGTGCCAGAAAGATCGCAGCTCAAACCACCGAGTTGATGATTGAATGTAAGGCGCTCAACCGGATGACGCAGCTCGGAATGCCTGATTGCTACCGCGTTGCAGCCTAGAAAACGACCGAGATGGGAAACCCCTGTCCCTTTCTCAATTCATGCAACAAAGCCACGTGGCTTCAGGATAGGTCCAGGTAAAGTTTGAAAGCCCTTTTGCGATTCGAGCGGAATCCGACCAGGATTGTTTTCGTCATAGAACTCTAAGGGCAGGGTAAGAATCTTTTCCAGCGCTTTCTGAGCATGGTCATGCCGCGCCCGAAACGCCGTATCCCAATCGAACCTATGAATCGGATTCATTAGCTTATCCCATCCGAAATAAATTGCGCAACCGATTTCGATCGGCAGGCTGCTAAAGGCTCAAATATGCTGGCGTAGCCGATGGGTACCGGGCATAAACATGGCATATTGGTTTTTACCTTTGGTCTTCGCTTCATACATGGCCGCGTCTGCGTTTTCTAAAAATGCTTCACTGGCCTGATCGGCAACGGCCAGGGCAATGCCAATGCTGCAAGTGATCCAAACTTCTTGCTGCAACACAATGGGCTCGGCTAAAGCCGCTAGAATTCGCTGAGCAACCACGATCGCATCCTGCTCCCCATCTACCCCATCGAGCAAGATCACAAACTCATCGCCGCCCAGCCGGGCCACCGTATCTTCAGGGCGAATGCAGTTTTGCAGCCGCTGCGCCACCACGGTCAGCACCTGGTCTCCTGCCTGATGGCCCAGACCGTCGTTGACCTGCTTGAAATTATCCAGATCGAGGAAGAGGGCTGCAACCGGTCGATTACAGTTCTCTGCTCGAACTAAGGCCTGCTGCAAGCGATCCAGGCAGAGCGACCGGTTGGGCAAATCCGTCAGGGGGTCGTGAAAGGCCTGATGAGTGAGCTGCGATTCCAGCAGGCGGCGCACTGTAATGTCGGAAAGAATACCCTGCCGGCATCGAGGCTGGCCCTCTGAATCATATATCAGTACGGCTTCATCCCGAATCCAGACGATCCGACCATCTTTAGTGACCATGCGATATTCCAGCCGGAGTGGTTCGCCCGCGTCATTTGCCTCATCGCATTTTTCCTGCACCCAGCCATGGTCGTCAGGATGAATAATTTTATCCCAGATGAAGGGATCGGCCATACATTCTGCTGCCGAGTAGCCCAGGATGGACTCTATTTGAGGACTGGCATAGAGCATAGAGCAGACAGAGCCCAGGTCGTTGATATAGACCACCGCGGGCAGCTGCTCGACCAAAGTCCGATAGTTGACGTTAACGCCTTTAACCTGGAAATGTCGCCGGGCCAGGTCCAATTCAAACTGTGGGTTCTGGCTAGGCGGCATATCCTCACCTAGCTTGATGCTCAATGCGCTGACCAGGGTATCGACCTGAGTTTCTAGCTCGGCATTCAGAGCTTGTAGCACTTCCTCAAACTGGACACGCTCAGCTAGCTTACGGCGCTGCTCAATTTCGAGCATGACACAGTCGGCAAGATCTTGTAACAGCGAGATTTCCTCGTCTGACCAAACCCGAGGGACACAGTCAGCAACGCAGAAGCTTCCTAGCGTATGGCCATCGTGGGAGACAATCGGGATGCCGACGTAGGCAACAATGCCGAGTTCAGGAATGGCTAGATTTTGGTGGAGGAGGGAGTTTAGCCTTGCGTCTGAAACCAGCAGGGGTTGACCAAAAGTCACGACGAACTGGCAGAAGGAATGGGTCAGGGGCGTACCCCGGCGCAGAGCCCAGGGCTGGGGTAGGCCAAAAGCACTCTTAAAGAACTGGCGTTCTGCATCAACCAGGCAGATAATCGCTATCGGAGCGCGCAGCGACTTAGCCGCAATTCGAGTCAAGGTATCAAAGGCAGGCTCAGGCGGACTGTCTAGCAAATCTAAGGCAGCCAGAGCAGCCAGCCGGCTCGGATCGCGAATCGTGAGGAGATCGTCGTTTAACATGTCGGCACCCGAGCTGAGCTCACCTGACTCAGTACAAGAAAAATATGGAGATGATTTAGTAAAAAAAATACTTTCGTGCTGAGAGCGAGACAGCTCTCATTTAGCAATAGTCCCTCCAAAATGCCAGTTTTCTTCATCTTTTGTATCTGATTTCATTAAATTGAAAGTACGCTTCAGCTGATCAAAAATAGTATCAAATATTACCTTGATCAACTCGATAGCTGGCTGGCAAAACCATCCGAGACAAGATTCTTGAATGAACCCAGCTGAGCTAAAAGAGACTTAACTTTGGCGAACCCCTAAGACTTCACTCAAAAATGCCCATTTATCGGAAACTTCTTCAATGATTTTTGCAATGGGCTTGCCAGCGCCGTGGCCTGCCTTCGTCTCAATCCGGATTAACACCGGGGCCAAGCCGCTATGAGCCGCCTGTAACGCTGCGGCATATTTGAAACTGTGGGCTGGCACCACCCGATCGTCATGGTCGGCAGTGGTGACCAGCGTAGCTGGGTAGGCTGTCCCGGGCCTAAGATTGTGCAAAGGAGAGTAGGCATGGAGGGCGGCAAACTCGGCTTCGGTCTGAGGAGACCCGTAGTCAGATTCCCAGGCCCAGCCAATGGTGAACTGGTTAAAGCGGAGCATATCCATCACGCCGACTGCGGGCAAGGCCGCCGCGAAGAGCTCGGGGCGCTGGGTCATGCAGGCACCGACCAACAGCCCGCCGTTGCTGCCACCCGCGATCGCTAATTTCTTCGCCGAGGTATAGCCCTGCGCAATTAGCCATTCCGCCGCCGCGATGAAGTCGTCAAACACCGTCTGCTTTTTCAGCTTAATCCCCGCCTGGTGCCAGTCTTCGCCATATTCGCCGCCGCCGCGCAGATTCGGTACGGCATAGACACCGCCCAGCTCCAGCCAGACCAGGTTGCTGACTGAAAAGCTAGGACTCAGGGAAATGCTAAAGCCGCCGTAGCCGTAGAGCAGCACCGGATTCTGGCCGTTTAGCTCTAGCCCCCGCCGATGGGTGATGAACATTGGAATTTGAGTGCCGTCTTTGCTGTCGTAGAAGACCTGCCGGGTCTCATACTGAGCCGGGTCAAAATCAACAGTGGGCTCACGAAAGAGAGTACTTTCTCCTGTTTTCAGGTTGTAGCGATAGATCCGGCTAGGGATGGTAAAGCTGGTGAAGCTGTAGAAGGTCTCGGTGTCGTCGCGCTGGCCATCGAAGCCACCGGCTGAACCGATGCCAGGCAAATCCACGGTGCGGACATAGCCGCCCTGAAGGTCATAAATGCGGATAGTTGTGTAGGCATCCTTAAGATAGTCGGCAACGAACTGGTGATTCAGCAGGCCGACCGACTCCAGTGTTTCTTCGGCTTCGGGAATGATCGTTTCCCAGTGAGAAGGGTCGGGCTGGGTCAGATCGATCGTAATCACCTTGCCCCGGGGCGCGTTGAGATCGGTCTGAAACCAGAAGCGGCTGCCTTCGTTATCAATCAGGCTGTACTGGGCCTCAAATTCTGAAATCAGCTCAATCACCTCGGCATCGGGGTCTTGCAGGTCTTTATAGAAAATCAGATTGCGCGGTTCAGTCCCCCGCCAAACGCTGATCACCAGGTAGCGACCGTCGTCGGTGACGCTGCCGCTGAAGCCCCATTCTTTTTGATCGGATCGCTCGTAGACCAAGGTATCGGCAGACTGGGGCTGGCCCAGGCGATGGTAGAAGAGCTTTTGGTAATAGTTGACGGCTTCGAGCTGGGTTTCTTCGCTCGGCTCATCATAGCGACTGTAGAAAAAGCCCTGGTTATCGTGCGTCCAGGCCGCACCGGAAAACTTTACCCACTTGAGCTGATCCGCTAAGTCTTTGCCAGACTCAATCTCCCGGACAAACCATTCAACCCAGTCGGAACCAGCGGTGGAGAGACCATAGGCCAGATACTGACCGTCTTCGCTGACGGCAATCCCCGCCAGGGCAACGGTGCCGTCTTCAGACAGCGTATTGGGGTCGAGCAACACCTTGGGCTCGGCCTCCAGAGTCGGCTGGGTATAGAGCACGGCCTGATTTTGCAGACCGTCATTTTTGGAATAGAAATAGCGATCGCCCCGCTTGAACGGCGTCCCATAGCGCTCGTAGTTCCATAAATCCGTTAGTCGCTGACGAATGCGATCGCGCCCTGCTAACTTTTCCAAATAACCAAAGGTCACCTGATTCTGAGCCTCTACCCAGGCCTTGGTTTCTTCCGAGTTGGGGTCCTCCAGCCAGCGGTAGGGATCGGCGACTTCATTGCCATGATAGACATCAACCTGGTCAGCCTTACGAGTGGGGGGATAGCTCAGCGCCATGGGATTGCTCAACAGTCTCGGTATATCGGTAGTTTAATCTGTCCAAGATAATCTGTGTTAGCTTCTTAGCTGCGCCCGGCTGGCCTCTGAGCTGTTGCAGAGCCTGCCGCATCGCTACCAGTTTTTCGGGATGATCCAAATAGTCTAATGCTAGTTCAGCCACGGCTGTCGGGGTCAGCGGCCCGATTAGCTCAGGGACGACTTGGCGCTGCGCCCAGATATTAGGCCAGGCCAGGCGTTTTTGGGTGCGACGAATGAACGCAATCATCAGCGGATTGATCACCTGACGCAGCGCCGCACCCACACCGGGCAGCTGTGTCAGCGTTCCAGGCAACCCGTCCCAGGTTTTAACCGCCGTGATTCGCTGGGTGGGCACCAGCACGATCATCGGCACCGCCAGTGCCCCGAGCTGGGCCGTATTGCCGCCTACCGTCGTCAGGCAGAGCTGACACTGACTTAGCAGGTCAAAGGCCGGAAACGCTGTCCAAAGATAGACCCGGGTTCCGGCCTGAGTCTGAAAATAAGGCAGCGCTCCCGGCTGTGTAGGCTTCACCAGCTCCACGGCGGGTCCCTGCATCAGCGCGACGGCGGAATTCCGCTCGGGATCTGCATAGAAAGCCAGCCGGTCCAGAGCAACCGTTGGCGCAACGGCAATCACGAAGTAGGCGTTGGGCCGCTGCTGCCGCAGCCGATCGGCAATGCCCAAGACGAGCGGAACGCCGGGCTCTAGCTTCAGCGGTTTGGATCCCGGCATCAGCCCAATCAGTTCCGTCTCTGGCCCAATCGAGAGCTGGGTTCGAATCGCCGCCTTAGCTGAAGCCATCGGCACGTCTGCCATCAGGTCGCCGACGACGGTAAACTTATGCCGGTATTTGGCCCGGTATTTGGGTCGGATGGTCTGCGGCTTCATCACCCCATAGTGGTCAATCCACTGGGGCCAGCGCGCCTCCCACTCGGCATAGGCAACCGTAGGGTAGCCCAGCCGTCGGCCAATCAGCACGGGAAACAGCTGGTCTCCGCCCAGAAAGACCACGATGCCCTGGGAATACCAGTCCCAACCATCCACGGTTTTGCCGGTCAGCAAAAACCGGAAGAAGGCGCTGGCGGGCTGCACCCGATCGATTTCGTCATAGCCCAAAGCCGTGCGATGTTCATCCCCTGAGGCGTGGGGGCAGGGGGAGAGCATGACTGAGATGCGCAGATCAGTATGGTTAGGGATGCGATCGCGCAGCGCCTGCACCACTGGCTTGACCCAGGTAGCGATTTCGCCGGGGCCGTTGGTGAGGATGAGGAGGTCGGTGGGCATGGGGAGTGGGTGGTGGGTGGTGGGTGATGGGGCGATGGGGATTTAAGCAGGCGCAGTAGGGCGCTTGGTTCCCAAGCCCTTACTTTTGCATTTTGCGGTTTGGGCAGGGTTGGATGAGGCGGGGTTTTCTTTGGGGCAGTTCCTTCAGAACGGGGGTGAGGCGCGCTAGCCTGGTATAGTCCTTTATTCCGTTTGTTTGTGACCCAGCCTGAAGCCCTTCGAGAACTGCTAGATGCCGTTGCGACCGGCAAGGTCAGTTCAAATCTGGCCTTCGATCGGCTTAAGCATTTAGATTACGAGCCGATTGCTGACTTTGCCAAGGTAGATCATCACCGGGCTCTGCGTACCGGGTTTCCTGAAGCGATCTGGGGGCCGGGGAAGACGGTGACGCAGATTGTTGAGATTATGCGGGCGATGCAGCAGCGGGAGCCGGTGGTGATGGCGACCCGGATTACGCCTGAGGTTCACGCCGGGATACAGGCTGAGCTGCGGGCGGTGCGATATTTCGAAGCGGCTCGGATTAGCGCGATCGCGCCCCAGTCCCTACCCAAAAACTGCCCTGGCACTATCGGCATTCTCACTGCGGGTACGGCAGACCTGGCCGTCGCCGAGGAAGCTGCCATCACTGCGGAACTCTCGGGCTTTCAGGTGACGCGGCTATGGGATGTCGGGGTCGCGGGCATCCATCGTCTGCTAGACAATCGCCGGGTGATCGACCAGTCTGACGTGCTGATTGTGGTGGCCGGGATGGAAGGGGCTTTGCCTAGCGTCGTGGCTGGGCTGGCCGATGTGCCGGTGCTGGCCGTCCCGACCAGTATTGGCTACGGGGCGAGCTTTGGCGGTCTAGCCCCACTGCTGACCATGCTCAATTCCTGCGCGACCGGTATCGGCGTAGTGAATATTGACAATGGCTTTGGCGCAGCTGTGCTGGCCGGGCAGATTCTGCGAACCGCAGCCAAGATTAGCGCTAAAAATTAGGTTCCAGGCAGAGCTACGGGCAAAAATTACTCCACCGCTTCTTCCGGCGCTTCTTCCGGCTGATAGCCTTCTTCGGGATTAAACAGGCCCAGCAGCCAGCCTAGAGCCGCGCCGAAGACAAAGCCGCCCGCGTGCGCCCAGTAGGCAACGCCGCCGCCCATGCCAACATCAGCTGGAGCTCCCAGGCTGACAAAACCGTATAGGGCCTGCTGGACAAACCAGAAGCCGAGGAAGAGCAGGGCGGGAATCCGAAAGGTCGTAAAGAAAAAGCCCAGCGGTACAAAGGTAAGAATTCGCACGTTGGGAAAGCGGAAAATGTAGGCCCCCATAATGCCCGCGATCGCGCCACTAGCGCCCAGGGAAGGCACTGCCGAAGCGGGGTCAAAGAACCACTGGGTCAGTGAGGCTAAAATGCCGCAGACCAGGTAAAAGACCAGAAACTTCACGTGGCCTAGCTGATCTTCTACATTGTTACCAAATACCCAGAGGTAGAGCATATTTCCGGCAATGTGCAAAAAGCCCGCGTGGAGAAACTGGGCCGAAATCAGCGTGCCCCATTCAGACCAGTGGGGAAACCCAAAACCAGTTTGAAAGCTGATGGTTAGCTCCTTGGGGACAACGGCCCACTGGTAAAACAGCTGAGTCAGGGTCTGATCTCGTAGGCTGATTTCAAAGAGAAACACCAGCACATTCACTGCAATCAGCCCATAGGTGACGTAGGGAGTGATCTTGATCGGATTTTCGTCGCGTAGGGGAACCACAGGCTGCTTTCTGAAGATTGTTTGCAAGTTTACCGCAGTTTCTGTCGTCGGATATACAACCAAAGGCGGACTCCCGTAGAGTGGGGTGATGGGGTGATGGATGGTGGATGGTGAGTAGTGGGAAGAGAGAGGGAAGAAGGGTAGGAAGTGTATGAGTAAGCGGAAGAATAGGGGTGAGGGCGATCGCGTCGTCTATGCTGAGTTTGGGTCGCAGTCGGCGGCCTTTGAACGGGCGGTGCCTGATTTTCCACCCCAGCAGCAGGACTTGCGGGTGCAGGTGACGCGGCAGGGACGCAAGGGTAAGAGCGTTAGCGTGATCAGCGGCTTTCAGCATCGGCCTGAGACGCTGGCGGCGCTGGCGAAACAGCTCAAGGCCCAGTGCGGTTCTGGGGGCAGCGTTAAGGAAAATACGATTGAAATTCAGGGAGAGCATGCGCCTAAGCTGGTTTCCCTGCTGGCTGAGAAAGGCTATCGGGCAAAGGTGAGCGGGGGCAAGTGAGCATAGTGAACTTACTGCGGCGTCTGGGCCTGTCCTTTCTGATCGGACTGCTGTGCGCGGTCGGGCTAGGGTTACCCGCAGCGGCAAATTTGAGCGCTGACGAACAGCGGCTACCCTGTGTGCAGCGGCTGGTGCAGCGCCAAATACTACCCCCAGGAGTCCTCAGGGGCCTAGATGAAACCGTTTCTCAGGGAAACTTTGCCGCGACAGTCTTGCGGGCCTTCCCCGGTGCCTTCGCCACTGCGAACGAGGCTTTAGGCTTGACCTTTGAAGCAGCTCGGTCGCAGACAGAGGCTTTACTGATGGCGGCGCTGGGCGAGCAGGCCGCAATGTTTCGACCCATTTCGCGATCGCAGGCCTTAGCCATCTTGGTCACCGGCTCCGCTACGCCCTATCAGTCCACCGCCACCCAGAGCCTCTTTCAAACCTTTCGAGATGCGCTGCTGATTCCTCGCGCCAATCGGGAAGGCGTCGCGGCGGCCCTAGCCCAGGGCTATATTCCCCAACTCGACAGGCCGCAGCTACTGCGGCCTCAGCAGCCTGCCAGCCTGGCCGACAGCGCAACCATGATCTGCTTAGCTAGCCGCGACCCAGAAGTCGCGGGGACGATTGCCGCCAGTCAGGCCGTTGCTTTCGAGCCGCCACCCGCGATCGCGGCCCCATCTAGCGAACTGCGCGGCGTCTGGTTAACTAATATTGACAGCGACGTGCTGTTTTCTCGCGAGAAGCTAGCGGCAGCCTTGGAAACCTTAGCCAGCCTGAATTTCAACACGGTGTATCCCACGGTCTGGAACTGGGGCTACACCCTATTCCCCAGCGCCGTTGCTGAGCGCACCCTGGGCTACCAGCAGGGGCTATACCCCGACCTGGAGCAGACGGGGCGTCAGACGGAGCTGGAAGCAACGCAGGGCGATCGCGATATGCTTTTAGAACTCATCAACCTGGCTCAGCCGCTGGGGCTGAAGGTCATCCCCTGGTTTGAGTTTGGCTTTATGGCACCAGCCGATTCCACCCTGGCCCAGCGCCATCCCGACTGGCTGACCCAAAAAAATGACGGCAGCCTGACGACGCCGGAGGGCACCCATGAGCGGGTTTGGCTGAATCCCTTCCACCCGGAAGTACAGCAGTTTATGCTGGCGCTAATTGGGGAATTGGTCAGCAACTACGACATTGACGGCTTCCAGGTGGATGACCATATGGGCCTGCCGGTGGCCTACGGCTACGATCCCTACACGGTGAATCTCTATCAGCAGGAGCATGGCGGTGCTTTACCGCCTGAAGATCCGACCGATGCCGACTGGGTGCGCTGGCGAGCCGATAAAATCACTGACTTTATGGGCGAGGTGTTCGAGGTGGTCAAGGCCCGTCGCCCCAACGCGGTGATGTCCGTCGCGCCCAATCCCCACGAGTTTGCCTACGAATACTACCTCCAGGACTGGGCCACCTGGGTCGAACGGGGCTATGTGGAGGAGCTGGTGATCCAGCTCTATCGGAATGACCTGGGTCGGTTTGTCTGGGAGATGGGGCGCGACCCGGCCCAGACAGCGCGGCGGCATATTCCCACCAGCGTCGGCATCCTCAGTGGGCTGAAGGGGCGCTCGGTGCCGCTAGCGCAGATTCAGCAGCAGATTGAGGCGGTGCGTGATCGCGGCTTTGCCGGAGTGGCCTTCTTTTTCTATGAAACCCTCTGGACTTCCGAGACCGAGACCCCAGAGCAGCGGCAGGCCGGGTTTCGTCAGGTCTTCCCTAACGAGGCTGACTACCCTAGCCTAGAAGGCGGCTGGCAACCTTGATAAGTACCTGAGCATTGAAATTTACATAAAAGGATTTGTCATTCCGAGCAAGCGAGGAATCTCTCGAATGCTGACGCTTCAAGGTGAGATGCCTCGACCAGTTACGCTTTCAGCGTCGCTCCGCGGGTTCATGCCCCTTGGGCTATACGGCATGACATCAGACTTCGCTCTGCAAAAAGCATGTAATTAATTTTGGCTGACTACTTAGAACGCTGAGCGGATTGCAGAAAAGTTCTACCGACCGCTGCCCAAAACCAAAAAAAATCAATAAATTAATGCTGCTTTCACGTAAAGCGGTCAAGGCGACGGTTGCTGGTGGAAAAAACCGCTATGTTTGTTTAAAGTTTTGGCAATGCCTGGCGGTCGTTTTATAGGGACCTCATACCGTCGTTTTGCTCCCAATCTTCAGTAGAAAAGTAGGAAAAGTTTTATGGCACAGAGTTTTGGTGTAATCGGGCTGGCGGTGATGGGTGAAAACATCGCCCTCAACGTCGAGCGCAACGGCTTTCCGATTGCCGTCTACAACCGAACCCCTGAAAGAACGGACGCCTTCATGGCCAACCGGGCTCAGGGCAAAAACGTGGTAGCAGCCTATTCCCTTGAAGATTTTGTAGCAGCGCTGGAGCGGCCCCGGCGGATCCTGGTCATGGTCAAGGCAGGCAAGCCTGTAGACGCCGTGATTGAGCAGCTGAAGCCGCTGCTCGACCCCGAAGACATGATCATCGACGGCGGTAACTCGCTCTATGAAGATACCGAGCGCCGGGTTAAAGACCTGGAATCGAGCGGCCTCAGCTTCATCGGCATGGGCGTCAGCGGCGGTGAAGAAGGCGCGCTCAACGGCCCCAGCATGATGCCGGGCGGCACCCGGGCGGCCTACGAGGCGATTGAGCCGATTGTCACCAAGATTGCTGCCCAGGTAGACGATGGCCCCTGCGTCACCTACATCGGCCCGGGCGGTTCGGGGCACTACGTCAAGATGGTGCACAACGGCATCGAATACGGTGACATGCAGCTGATTGCCGAAGCCTACGACCTGATGAAAAACGTGCTAGGGCTGGACCATAAGCAGCTGCATGAGGTTTTCTCAGAGTGGAATACCACAGAGGAGCTGGACTCATTTCTAATTGAGATTACCGCCGATATCTTTACCAAGATGGACGACACCGGCAAGGCGCTGGTGGAGCTGATTTTAGACAAGGCTGGGCAAAAAGGAACAGGCCGCTGGACGGTGATTAATGCCCTGGAAGTGGCAGTGAGCATTCCCACCATTACTGCGGCGGTCAATGCCCGCATTATGTCGGGGATCAAGGACGAGCGAATGATAGCCGCGAAGCAAATTGAAGGTCCCACAGCGAGCTTTGACGGCAATGCCCAGGCGTTTATCGGCAAAATTCGGGATGCGCTCTACTGCTCTAAAATTTGCTCCTACGCCCAGGGGATGGCGCTGCTAAGCAAAGCCTCTGAGCTATTTGAATACGATCTCGACCTGGGCGAGACCGCCCGGATTTGGAAAGGCGGCTGTATTATCCGTGCCCGCTTCCTGAACAAAATCAAAAAGGCATTTGACGAAGATCCAAAACTGCCTAACCTGCTGCTGGCACCGGAGTTTAAGCAGACGATTCTAGACCGGCAGACGGCCTGGCGCGAAGTGATTGCGATGGCGGCTCAGTTTGGCATTCCGGTACCGGCCTTTAGCGCTTCGTTGGACTACTTCGACAGCTACCGGCGCGATCGCTTACCGCAAAACCTCACCCAGGCCCAGCGCGACTACTTCGGTGCCCACACCTACGAGCGGATCGACAAAGCGGGCGTCTTCCACACCGAATGGATGCAGGAAACCGCGCCGGTAGCTTAGCGCAATCTAGCGTTCTGAAATGTCGTAGTCCTGCGCTGGCGGCTGCGCCGGGGCTTGATAAAAGCGCTGGGTTGGGTAGGCGAACTGAATGTCGCTGTGCTGAGCAAAGGCTCTGAGAACACTTTCCCAGATACTCTGCTCGGTGCCGCGTCGTCGCCGGGGCTCACAGAGGTAGCGAATCGTTAGCAGTACGCCGCTCTCCCGTACGGAGGTATAGACGGTCGGCGTCAGCTTGGAGTAAAAGATCAAATATTTCTGCACCGTCTGGCGCAGCTGGGCCTGGGCCACTTCGCCGAGATGGGCGGCATTCTCGTCGGCGATGTCAAGCAGGATTGCTTTGGCTTTTTCCCAGTCGCTCTCAAAGGTAATCAGCACCGGGATCTCGTTCCAGAGATAGCGAAAGCCGGTAGAGTAGTTCGCGATCGCGTCTCGAAACACTTTGCCGTTGGGCAGGTGAATAATCCGTCCGGTGCTCTGGTCGCTCGCTACCCAGTTGCCAATCTCCAGCAGGGTAAACTGGAAAACTCGAATATCAATCACGTCGCCAGCGTGGTCGCCGATTTGAATCCGATCCCCGACCTGAAACGGCTGCCGCCAGAGCAGGAACGTCCAACCGACCAGGTTGATAATCGGGTCTCTCAGGGCGACGGCCAGGCCCGCCGTGATAATCCCCAAAAAGGTCGAAAGCCCCCGCAGATTCGGCAGCCAGGGGCCAGCGCCCAGCAGCAGCGCGATCGCAAAGCTGGTGTAGCTAATCCCCTTACGCCAGCGGTAGCGTCGGGTAGGGTCTAAGACCCGCTGGTTGAGCAGCCGCATCGCTGCAAACCGCAGCCCAAACACCAAGACAACGCCAATCACCGACGCGATCAGCTTGCTCTGAACGGCGGCGCCTAAGCCCCAGACGGCATCTAAAGGCTGTATCATGATTTGTCCTGATTCAATCTTGCTCGGGGGAGTCCGGTTGACTAGCGCAATTCGCTATCGGGACTGGCCTGAGCAGCCTCTGCCTGACCGCGATAGATCTTTATCTTACGCGCCAAGGCATCGGCGAGGACTTCGCGATCGCGCATCGCCGCCCAAATTTCTAACTCCAGACTGCCCTCGCCCGAGACCGCCAGTTTCAGCGTCTCTTCGTTGCTCTGGCAGGTGACCTGCTCAACCCGCTGATTCCGGGTTTTGTCGAGCCGCACGGCCAGCCGCAAAATGCCGGAGAGAATGCGTACGATCCGGCGTTGGCGATGGGTCAGGCGCTTAAATTTCTTGTGCTTTTTCTTGGGCTTGGCTTTGCGATGGTAGCGGACGACGTGGCCGATCAGCAAAATTTCTTCGTCGGTAAAGCCGCGCAGCTCAGTGTTTTTGATGATGTAGCGACCGTGCTTGTGGTGACGGCGGAAGGCAATATACTGGCCGATGTCATACAGGCAGGCAGCATGTTCGAGAATTTCACGCTCAAACGGACCCAGCTCGTGCAGCGGCTGGGTCTGGTCAAAAATCTGCTGGGCCAGGCTAGCAATATGTTTTTTTTGCGGCCAGTCGCTGCTAAAGCGCTGCGACAGCTGGGCGACCAGCCGATGACGCAGGCTGGTTGCAGCTGAGAACCCCCCCGGCTGCACATGGCGCTCCAGGTAGTCGAGTAGCAGTCCCTCCCGCAGGGAAGCCTCGCAGAGGGTGAGTTTTTCTACCCCGGCCATGTTCAGCAGCTGTACCAGCAGCACACCGCCCAGGTGAATGGCATCGGCGCGCTTTTCGCTAATGCCCTCAATCTTGGGACGCTTTTCCAGCTTCAGGTCGAGCAGCTGCTCAGTAATGTCCTCTATATCGCTGATCTGGACCACTTCGGCATTGAGAGAGCGCAGTGAGTCGCCATCCGCCGCCAGGTGAGCTGCTTCACCCAGGGTGCGGATTGTGCCGGAGGTGCCGATCACCTGGGTAAAGCCCAGCTGCTGCGCCTGGTCTAAGCTGTCGCGGGCCAGCATTTGGATATGGGCTTCCAGCACCCCCCGCGCCTCAGCCCCCACCGGCCCTTTATCCTCAAACATATCGAGCAGCCGCAGTACCCCCAGCGGCAGGCTATAGCCAAAGTGAAAGTCTTCCCGACTGCCGACGGCGACTTCGGTGCTGCCGCCGCCAATATCGAGCACGAGGGCATTGCCGTCTTTAAGCGCGATCGCGTTTCGCACCGCCAGAAAAATCAGCCGGGCTTCCTCTGTACCCGAAATAATCCGGGGAGAAAGCCCGGTCTGCTTCACCACCTGGCTGAGAAAAGCTTCGCCGTTCTGGGCTTCGCGAATGGCGCTGGTGGCAGCGGTGATAATCTCGTCTACGCCGACCTGGTCGGCCAGCTGGACGTAGCGGCTGATGGTTTCGAGGCCTTCTTGGTAAGCGCGATCGCTCAGCCGCTGGGTCGCAAAAACACCTGCGCCCAGTTTCACCATCTCTTTTTCCCGGTCGATTAGGTCAAAACTTCGCCGTCCGCGCACTTCGACAATCACCATATGGATGGAGTTGGTGCCAATGTCGATGGCGGCGAGTTTCATAGTAGGTGCCTACAGGTTAATACCGGTTTGCCCTGGAACCAGTCGTCGCCGGTCGTCTAAAGCAGACCTAAGACCTATGGTACAGGGCTACCTGCCCGAACCCTATTTTCGACAAAACCCTCGCTTAAACTTCACCCTAAGCTGACTTATACATAAAATCGGCGCAGCGTCATCGAACTCCAGAGGTTTATGATCAGGGGTTCACGCTAAGCTAGAGAGAAATTTTCTCAGCCCTGGTCTGCACGTCCCCGTTCTATGTCATCTCCAAACCCGGTCCTCACCGTTGTCCATCAGGAAACCTCTACGCCAGGGCTGATTGGAACTAAGCTGTCCGAACTCGGCTACAGTATCGATCTGCGCTGCCCGGCGCTTGGAGATAGCCTGCCAGAACACCTCGACCAGCATTCAGCAGCCTTGGTTTTTGGCGGCCCCATGAGCGCTAACGACGAGACTGAACCGTTTATTCGCAAAGAACTCGACTGGATTTCTCAAGTCCTGACCGCAGGCAAGCCCTATCTTGGGGTCTGTTTAGGCGCTCAGATGCTAGCCCGCGTGCTGGGCGCAACGGTAGACCACCATCCCAAGGCCCATCGAGAAATTGGCTACCACCCGATCTACGCGACCGCCGCAGGTCAAGACCTGTTTCCCCCAGAACTCTACGTCTACCAATGGCACCAGGAAGGGTTTGAAATTCCTGCTTCAGCGACTCTGCTGGCCAAAGGGGACGCCTTTCCAAATCAGGCGTTCCGCTACGGCTCCCAAGCCTATGGCGTGCAGTTTCATCCCGAAATTACCGCCGACATGATCGACTTCTGGACGGGTAAAGCGCCCGAACAGCTAGTCTTAGCAGGCGCTCAGCCGCGCGATTTGCACTTTAAATATCACCAGCAGCATGGCGCAGCGGTAGAACGCTGGCTGGAGCCATTTTTGCAGACCTGGCTGAGCGCTTAACGCTGCTGCCCACCTAGCGCCGCTGCCCATAATAGGTCACTTCCACATCGGCGTACCAGCCCAGCCGGGTGTTTTCATAGAGAAAGACGCGCTCGACCCGGAAGTACATACCGTCGTGAAACAGGCAGTCGCCGGTGCGCGGAATAATTGGATAGGTGGCGAACCAGAGGTAGTCGCGACCCGGTACGTTTGTGTTTTTAGAGACCGGAATCTTAGCCAGAATCTGGACTTTGTAACCTGTAGCGGGGGGAGGCGAGATCGCGCCCTCATCATCAGCCCTGTTAGACACCGCGCCAGGGTCAGCCGCCGACCGCGATTTTTTACTCGATTTTCGCCCCTTCGAGCTTTTTGAGGTCTTACTGTCATCACTGGCTAGTGGCGGCAGAGGTTCCCGCTCCGGTTCAGCAAACGCCTCGTCTGAGCCGCCCTGGCCGAGCAAATCGCCTTTGGCAAAGGGGTTATCGGGAAAGTCACTCATCGGTTCACCTGAGGTTCATTCGGAGTACGCTATAAGGGTACTGTTTCGGTCTACTCGCCCTAGGAGGCTACTGTGCGTCTGCGATCGGTCACGGCAACTCTGTTTGCGCTAGCACTCTGCCTCGCGCTGCTGTTTCAGTCTTGCAGCGGCTCGTTCCAAACTACGACCGACCCCACGACCGACAAAATGGCCCAGGAGCACGTCGGCGATACGCCCGTCGCTTCTGCCGCTAGCCAAATGGAGCCTGCCATACCGATCACGGCGATGTCAGTAGACTACGCTACCGTCGATGGCCAAACGGTCACTGGCTACCTGGCCCAGCCGGAAGCGATGCCCCAGCCCCTACCCGCCATTATCGCCATTCACGAATGGTGGGGCCTGAATGAAAACATCGAAGCGATGGCCCGACGGCTGGCCGGGGAAGGCTACACCGTACTGGCAGTAGACCTCTACAGCGGACAAACGGCTGAAGCTCCAGACCAGGCCCGCCAGCTGATGCAGGCCGTCATGCAAGACCCGGAACCGGCTCAGCGCAACCTGGAACAGGCTTATACTTTTTTAACTGAGGAATACGACGCCCCGACCGTGGGCTCTATCGGCTGGTGCTTTGGCGGCGGCTGGTCGTTACGCACGGGTTTGCTCCTACCCCAGCAGCTCAATGCGCTAGCGATTTATTACGGCCAGCTCGTCACCGACAAGGCCGAGCTAGAACCGCTCTCTATGCCGATCATCGGCTTCTTTGGCGAAGATGACCAGGCGATTCCAGTTTCAGACGTCCGCGCCTTTGAAACAGCGCTTAACGACCTGAATAAAAACGCTGAGATCTATATCTTTCCCGGCGTGGGACATGCTTTTGCCAACCCCTCCGGCCAAAACTATAGCCCCGAAGCCGCTGCCGCCGCCTGGATAGAAACGACCGATTTTTTTGAAGAAACCCTGAAGGGCGCTGCTTAGGGAAGAACAGATATACTAAACTTGCGCTTATACCCTTCGCACATCGATGGCCAAGTCTCGCAAGTTAGAAGCCGTTCAGGCTGAAATTAAGGCCGTCCGAGATCGCCTTGACCCGCCGACAGAAGACGCGATCGCGGTCCTCCACCAGGCCCTCACCAGCAAACAGCCGGTCGCGATTGCCCAGGTCGCCAGGCTAGCCCTCAACCATCGGCTGAGTCAGCTCCTGCCTGAACTGGCCACCCAGTTTGAGCGGTTGATGGCCAAAGGAACCACTACCGATCCTAACTGCATTGCAAAAAGCGCGATCGCCAATACCCTCTATCAGCTCGAATATCCCGAAGCTGAGCTATTTCTAGCTGGAATTCGCTATGCTCAAATGGAACCCGTCTGGGGTGGCGAAACCGATACCGCGCCCGGCCTGAGGGCAGTCTGCGCGTTAGGCCTGGTTCGAGTACATTACCGCGAGGTGATGACTGAGCTGGCCGACCTCCTGGCCGACGCCGAAATCGAAGCCCGCATCGGCGCAGCTCGGGCAATTGCCTATAGCGAAAATCCCCAGGGTGTTCCCCTCCTGCGGCTGAAGCTGCACCTGGGTGATTCCGAACCCCAGGTCCTTTCAGAATGCTTCATTGCCCTGCTTCAGCTAGCCCCGCAGCCATCTTTTCCCCTGGTCGCCCAGTTTTTAGACTCTTCTGAACCCGCCGTTTGCGAACTCGCCGCCCTAGCTTTAGGCGAAGCCCGCATCGCAGAAGCCTTTGAGCCCATTAAGCAAATATGGCGTCGCACTCGGGAGCGGGAGCTAAGGCAGAGCTTTTTACTCGCGATCGCGACCCTACGAACCGATGAAGCGATTGAATTCTTGGTAAGACTGGTAGAAAAAGGGAATTTAGCGGATGCTGAGGACGCGATCGCGGCCCTCCAGATCTACCGCCACACCGAAGAGATTTGGCAAACTGTCCAGACCGCCGCCCAGCTGCGCCCAGAGTTAAAGCTATAGCTTCTCAACAAAATCCCAAAGCCCAAAACGCTAATCCCAGTCGCTATCGTCATCGGATTTCTTGCTCAAACTCACGCAGTGCTACGCTTGAACCGACCTGCCAGCTCCAATCGACATATTGCGGCAGTAGCTTTTTGAGATCGATTTCAGAAAACTGGGCACTTGAACTCGACTCTTGATATCGTGAGCCGTCATGAAGGTAGATTAGCAGCTCAGATTGCCGATAGATCCAAAGCTCAGGAATCGTGATCGCCCGATAGTCCTGCGGCTGAGTTCTCGACGTAAAATCGACCTCGATAGCCAAGTCTGGAGGCGGGTCAATCGCTAAGTCAATCCGCTCCTTGCCTAAAACAGCGCTGCGGTTCTGAAGGTAAAAACAGTAATCTGGCTCCACGCCCTGCTCGCCCAGCTTTTTCAGCGTTATCGAGGTATAGGCTTCCCAGTCCTTAGCCTGCTGTCGCAGCATTGCTTTTACCAGGTCTGCGAGCATGTCGGCATTTTTGCCGTGACTGGGCAATGGCGACAGGATTCTAATTTCTTGAGTTTCAGCACTGTAGCGAATGCGCAAACCTGCCCGATCTAGTCTGCGCGCTAGCAGGCTTTCATAGTCCTGCCAGCTTCTGAACCGCAGAATTATTTCATCTCCCGGATCAAGCTCCACCCGGTCTGGCGTAATCGTTGGCAGGCCCATGACTATTCGCTCTAGATATCGACCTTAAAGACCCAATCCCTGTAGTTCGCGTCGGCATCTTCAGTAATGGCGCTCAGCTTGTCCCGGAGTCGGTCAGTAATGGGCCGATGCGTTGAGCAGTGGTAGCTTTCAATCTGCCGCACCGGCGTAATCTTCGCCGCCGTCCCGCTCAAGAAAACCTCGTCGGCAATCAGCAGCTCAGTCTTATCCACAGGCCGCTCAACTACAGGGATTCCCAAATCCTTTGCGATCGCAATGATGCTATCGCGGGTGATGCCTTCCAAAATATCCTGCTCAAAGCCAGGCGTAATCAGCCTGCCATCCCGCACCAGAAAAACATTCATCCCCGACGCCTCGCTCACCTTCCCCTGCGAGTTCATCAAAATCGCTTCATCAAAGCCAGACTCCACCGCCTCGGTTTTTGCCAGCGACGAAGTAATGTAGGCCCCGCTAATTTTTCCCCGCAGCGGCAAGCTCCGATCCTCCTGCCGATACCAGGAGCTAATCCGGCAGCTCACTCCCTCCGGCGATAGATAGTCGCCCAGCTCTAGGCCATAAACAAAAAAGTCCTTCTCAACCTTGTGCAGCCGTGGCGCAATCCCTAGGTCAGAGGTATAGACAAAGGGCCGAATATAAAACGAAACGGTCGGCGCGTTCTTTTTGATAAAGTCAACGATTACGCTCTGAATCTTATCCGCTGGTAGGTCAAAGTTCAGAAATCGGGCGCTCTTGCTCAGCCGCTGGCAGTGACGATCCAGGCGAAATAGCAATATTTGCCCAGAATTCTGCGGATGCGGAATCCCCCGCAAACCGCCAAACGCGCCCGTCCCATAGTGAAGCGCGTGGGTCGCAATCGAGATATTGGCTTCCTCAAAGGGGACAAACTTCCCTTCAAAATAGGCCACCGGCAGGAAATTGTGCATGGTCTTCACGAGCCCTCAAAGCGCTTTCTACCAGGATAAAAGCCCGCCGAGCCTAAAAGCAGCTTAGATCACACAATATTAGGAATTCCAAAACCCGAAAGCGCTCTCACTCAGGTGAGGGCGCTTTCGGGTTGAATATAGACCTGGCACCGAGCTATTTTGACAAGGGGCTACCCCCTCACTATCTTCGCCGCTGCAGTGTTTCACGGTCCGAG
>NZ_JADEXG010000144.1 GCF_015207255.1 Vasconcelosia minhoensis LEGE 07310 | reverse complement strand
TAAGAGACAGCCCCTCCACCCCTCTACCCATCCACTCATCCACTCATCCACTCCCTACCCATCCACCCATCCACCCCATGTCCACCCTCTACATCTCCACCCCCGACGCCTTCATTGGCAAAACCGACGAACGCCTGCGAGTTCGCGCTAACAAAGAAACCCTAATCGATGTTCCGCTGATCAAAGTCGATGGTGTAGTCGTGCTCGGTCGAGCAACGGTCTCCCCAGCCGCCCTGATCGAGCTGCTGGAGCGCAAGATTCCCCTCAGCTTTATGACAGCTGCGGGGCGCTACCTGGGGCGGCTAGAGCCGGAGCTGAATAAGAATATTTTTGTCCGCTCGGCCCAGTGGCAGGCGGCGGGTGAACGCGATCGCGCTGTCCATGTCGTGCAGGGCTTCATTCGTGGCAAGCTAAAGAACTACCGCAATACGCTGCTGCGGGCCCAGCGCCAGCAGATGACGGGATTGGAAACTGGAATCACTCGCCTGGAGCAGGCCATTAAGCCGATCAGTCAAACCTGTGCGATCGATGCTCTGAGGGGGCTGGAGGGGGCTGGCAGTGCGGCTTATTTTACTCACTTTGGTCGGCTCATTCGCAATGGTGACTTTACCTTCAAAACGCGCTGCCGCCGTCCGCCAACCGACCCGGTCAATGCCCTGCTCAGCTTTGGCTATGCGCTGCTGACTCATGACATTCAAGGGGCAATCAATATTGTTGGCTTCGATCCTTACCTGGGCTATCTCCACACTCAGCGCTATGGCCGCCCTTCCCTGGCGCTCGACCTGATGGAGGAATTTCGGCCCCTGGTGGTGGATGCCATGGTGCTATCCGCTCTCAACCGCAGGGCCCTATCCCCAAATGATTTCACCAGTGAACCGGTCAGCCATGCCGTTTCCTTAACTGAGGAAGGACGGCGTAAGTTTTTGCGGCTCTATGAGCAAAAGAAGCAGTCGAAATTTAAGCATCCGGTGATGGGGCGTCAGTGCACCTACCAGGAAGCCTTCGAGATTCAGGCTCGGCTGCTGGCAAAGTACCTGATGGCCGAAACTGAGCAGTACCCTCCTCTAATTTTGAAATGAGCTATGCATGTTGTTGTGACTTACGACATTTCAGAAGATAAGCGTCGGACTAAAATCCACAAAATTCTGTCATCCTATGGGCAGTGGATGCAGTTCAGTGTCTTTGAATGCAGTCTGACGGCTACCCAATACGCCAGATTGCGAAACCGCTTGAATAAGCTGATTAAGGCCGAGGAAGACAGCGTCCGCTTCTATTTTCTCTGCGCATGCTGCCAGCAAAAGGTCGAGCGCATCGGCGGTGAACAGGTACGAGATGATACGGTCTTTTTTGCTTAGGTTTCAGCTTCAGGCGCGAGTGGGTAGGTGTTTAATCCGCAGGTCTCCGAATACGGTACTGAAACCTTTATCAGTAAACCGTTTCAGCGTTATGGCAATTGCTATAGATCGGCGCAATGCCCCTAAACCCCTGATATCGCTTAATTCCACAGCTAACTTCGCAGACTCAAAGCCGCCGCCACGGGGTCTAAAATGCTATAATTCAAACGATTCGCGCACTCGAACCTCGAAAACTAGATATATCAAAGCTTTCAAAGGCCCGCTACCGAAACCAACCCAAACCCCTCTCAGGGATTGAAACAACCGATGTTCCGGGCACAATCGCGCCGCCGAATTCCTGACCGAAACCAACCCAAACCCCTCTCAGGGATTGAAACAAAGCCCGGAAGGGGAGCGGCGAATATGGGATCGGGGACCGAAACCAACCCAAACCCCTCTCAGGGATTGAAACAGATCGATGGATCAGTCGATCTGGACATTTATTCAAACCGAAACCAACCCAAACCCCTCTCAGGGATTGAAACAAAATTGATCGCATTATTGCTCCCCAAATCTATGGGACCGAAACCAACCCAAACCCCTCTCAGGGATTGAAACCACCCGGCTGAGCCCCCTCCTGTCGAAACAAAAAACCGAAACCAACCCAAACCCCTCTCAGGGATTGAAACGGGCTGAGAGCACTCCCCGGACCCCACCCCCAAGCAC
>NZ_JADEXG010000018.1 GCF_015207255.1 Vasconcelosia minhoensis LEGE 07310 | reverse complement strand
GGTAGGGGGTGGATGGGTATTGGGGTAGGGGCAGGTTTCAAACCTGCCCATGCGGCGAATCAAACTATTCATAAGCCGACATGGGCAAACATGCGCAGACCAGGTTGCGATCGCCATAGGCCTGGTCAATCCGGTTGACGGCAGGCCAGAATTTGCGATCGCGGGTCCAGTCAGTGGGGAAGACGGCCTGCTGGCGGCTGTAGTCTCGTATCCAGTCATCCGTTAAATCAGCCGTAGTATGGGGGGCATGGCGGAGGGGGCTGTCGGCTGCGGTGACTTTGCCTGCTTCGATTTGGCGAATTTCTTCGCGAATGGCAATCATCGCGTCGCAGAAGCGGTCTAGCTCGGCTTTGGCTTCGCTTTCGGTCGGTTCGACCATAATCGTTCCGGCGACGGGCCAGGACATGGTGGGCGGGTGAAAGCCGTAGTCGATCAGGCGTTTGGCAACGTCATCGACGCTGACTTCGGCGGTTTTTCGGAACTCGCGCAGGTCGATGATGCACTCGTGGGCGACTAGGCCGCTGGTGCCTTTATAAAGAATCGAGTAGTGGTCCGCTAGCCGCTTGGCGACGTAGTTGGCATTGAGAATGGCGACTTCAGTGGCTCGCCGCAGGCCCGCAGGCCCCATCATTTGAATGTACATCCAAGAAATCGGCAGAATGCTGGCGCTGCCCCAGGGGGCTGCCGCGATCGCGCCAATCGCCTGCTCGCCGCCGACCCCGGGACTCAGACCGTGGCCTGGCAAGAACGGCACCAGGTGGCTCTGCACGCCAATCGGACCCACACCAGGGCCGCCGCCGCCGTGGGGGATGCAGAAGGTTTTATGCAGATTGAGATGGCAGACATCGGCACCGAAATCGGCGGGGCGGCACAGGCCCACCTGGGCATTCATGTTGGCTCCGTCCATGTAGACCTGGCCACCGTGGCGGTGGACGGTTTCGCAGACGGTTTGAATGGTGGCTTCAAAGACGCCGTGGGTGGAGGGATAGGTGACCATCAGCGCGGCCAGCTGCGGCGCGTGCTTTTCGGCTTTGGTCTGAAGGTCGGCCAGGTCGATATTGCCGTCATCGTCACAGGCTACCGCAACAACTTTCATGCCCGACATCACCGCGCTGGCCGGATTGGTGCCGTGGGCCGACTGAGGAATTAGGCAGACGTTGCGATCGCCCTCTCCCCGCGATTGGTGATACCGGCGAATCACGAGCAGCCCGGCATATTCGCCCTGGGACCCGGCGTTGGGCTGGAGGGAAATTCCGGCAAAGCCGGTAATCTCAGCCAGCCAGTCGGTCAGCTGCTGAAATAAAACCTGATAGCCCTGGGCCTGCTCAACCGGCGCAAAGGGATGGAGCTGGCTAAACTCGGGCCAGCTCACCGGCAGCATTTCCGCCGTTGCATTCAGCTTCATCGTGCAGGAGCCCAGCGGGATCATAGCGCTGGCTAGGGAAAGATCCTTCATTTGCAGGCTGTACAGATAGCGCAGCAGCTCGGTCTCCGAGTGGTAGCGGTTGAAGACGGGATGGCTGAGGTAGTCCGAGGTGCGCTGGAGCGCTGTAGGTAAGGGTGAAGCCGGGCTGAGCTGGCGCAGGGCAGGGGCGGATTTATCGCCCGCAAAAATGTCGAGCAGCGTTTGCACGTCGGCGGGCGATGTCGTCTCGTCCAGGGCGATGCCTAGCGTCCGGGCGTCTAGCGTCCGCAGGTTAATCCGCTGCTGGGCGGCTCGCTGGCGAATTGCCTCGGCCTGGTCGCCAACCTCGACTCGCAGCATGTCAAAGAAGGGAGCCTGACCCAGACCGTAGCCTAGCTTTTCTAACCCCGCTGCCAGGGCCGCCGTGAGCTGGTGAATGCGGGTGGCGAGCCGCTTCAGCCCCTGGGGACCGTGGTAGACCGCATAGGTGCTGGCCATGATTGCCAGCAGTACCTGGGCCGTGCAGATATTACTGGTCGCGGCGTCCCGGCGGATGTGCTGCTCGCGAGTTTGCAGAGCCAGGCGCAGGGCAGTGCGATCGCGACTATCTTTAGAAACCCCGACTAGCCGACCGGGCAGCTTGCGGGCATAGGCTTGGCGAGTGGCAAAGTAGGCCGCATGGGGGCCGCCATAGCCCAGGGGCACGCCGAACCGCTGGGTATTGCCAACGGCGATATCGGCATCCATTTCGCCCGGCGGCTTCAGCAGGGTGAGGCTGAGCAGGTCGGCGGCGACCGTGACCAGGGCACCGGCGGCGTGAGCCTGAGCGATAAAGTCCGTATAGTCCTCGACTGCGCCATCGCTGGCCGGATACTGAAGCAGTACACCGAAGGGAGGCTGCTTAAAATTAAGCTGGCTGTGGTCACCGACGATGACTTCTATCCTTAACGGCTGGGCGCGGGTCTGGACGACTTCAATCGTCTGCGGATGGCAGGCGGCTGAGACCCAGAAGCGTTTGGCGGCTTTGGCCGCTTTGTTTTTGCAAACGTCGTAGCTCATCGACATTGCCTCGGCGGCGGCGGTGGCTTCGTCCAGCAGCGAGGCGTTGGCGATTTCTAACCCGGTCAGGTCGGTTACCATGGTTTGAAAGTTGAGCAGCGCCTCCAGGCGACCCTGGGCAATTTCCGGCTGGTAGGGGGTGTATTGGGTATACCAGCCGGGATTTTCCAGAATATTGCGCTGGATTACTGGCGGGGTGATGCAGGCGTGGTAGCCCAGGCCGATGTAGCTGCGGTAGACATGGTTTTGGGATGCGATTTCCCTCAGTTTGGCCAGGGCCTGATGTTCGTTCAGGCCGGTGGGGAGGGAGAGCGATCGCGCCAGTCGAATCTCGGCGGGTACCGCCGCCTGAATTAGTTGCTCGAGCCGCTCGTAGCCCAAAGTTTCCAGCATCTGCTGAATGTCTGCCGCCGTTGGCCCAATGTGCCGTCGAGCAAAGTCATCAACAGGGGCCAGTTCCTCCAGCCAGTCAGAAGCAGCACGGCCATTTTGAGCAGCCGGGCCGTCCGGGGACGGCGCTACGGTCATAGGGGTCGAAGTCACAGCGGATAGGGACGAGTCAGCCAAGGGTTAACCGATAAAACCACAAACATCCCCTTCATTGTGTAACAAAGAATAATGTTTGGTAGCAGCCCGGTCTCGATCAGCCCTCGACCTGATCCTGATATTCCATCGAGTCCATCGCTTCTTCCAGGTCCGACAGGTCCTCTACCCGAATCTTAATCAGCCAGCCGTCGCCGTAGGGGTCGTCGGCAATCTGCTCGGGGGCTTCGATCAGCTGCTCGTTACGCTCGGTCACTTCGCCCGAGACCGGCGCTTTCAGCTCTTCAACCGCCTTCACCGATTCAATCGTGCCAAAGTTTTCGCCCTTTTCTACGGCCTCCCCCGGTTCGGGCAGCTCCAGAAAAACGACGTCGCCCATCTGGTCTACGGCAAAGGCCGAAATTCCCACGGTGACCAGCTTTTCTTCGGCGTCTACCCGCGCATATTCGTGGGTGTCCAGATATTTCAAATCGTCGGGATAGTTGAAGGCCATCTCAGTTCCTCACCCCTGCTGACACAGTAGGCTGCTCCATTTGCAGCGGCCTAATGCTAGCAATAACCCGCCTAATCTAGCGGTTCCCTTTCCCTATGGCAACCGTCTACGCTGAAATCAGCGCTCCCGTTGCCGACGATGAGACAAATGGACAAAAAGGAGCTCTCTCAGACCTCCACCAAAGATGAACCCAGGGCGGATGAACTTAGGGCGACCTATCTGGATTTAATTAACCACCAGCTGCCGACGAAGGTGCAGCAGGTGCCCATGCCGGTGCGCTGGAATCACTGCTTTGCCAGAATCGTGCTGGATAATCTCTGCGGCAGCTGCTGGTACGAGCACTTTTCTTGCCGCCAGCCCGCCTACAGGCAGCTGAGCCGGGAGCAGCTGGCAGGCGCGATCGCGATCGCCGAATCCATCTTACGCCAGCCGGATCTCTGCTATGAACTCAACCGCAAAAGCTTGCGCTGGCGCGGTAAGTCGGCATGATCCGCTAATCCGGCCCAATTAATCTGGCCGAGTCAAGTATCGCATCACCAGTTCCTGAAACAGGTGCGTCCCCACCTCGCGGGTGGGGGACAGGCGACCGGGGCGATAGCCGCTGGACTCAATTCGCCGTTGGATGGCAGGCAGCAGGTTCAGGTCTTCTTGCTGGATGTTGTCAAAAAACTCAATCAGCGGCTGTACGTTGTCAGCGGCTCTGGCGGTGGGACTATCGGGCACGAGCCAGTCCCAGCGAATGCGGGTGCGCGATCGCCCCTGGGGATCAATCAGGTAAATAATCGCAATCCAGGGCCGTACAATCCAGGCAAAGTTGGGAAACAGGCTGACCGTCGATTTGCCAGTGCGCTCGGGTTCGCCCAGGCCGGGGGAAATTAGTTCCGGCGGTTTTGCGGCATAGTCCGGATCGTCCGGTGGGAAGGCAGCGTATTGCAGGTAGTAGTGGTGGCGGGCCTCGGCCTGAGTGGCCTGATAGTAGCGGGCAATGCTGGCATGGACGGAGAATTCGTGATAGCTCTCCACGTTGTTCTCGACGTAGAGCTTCCAGTTGGTTTCTGTCCAGTAGTCTACGCTGTGGATTCTAGCCCATTCGTCAAAGCGGTAGCGCTGGAATTTCTCGGGCAGTTCACCCAGCTGGTCTGCTAGCGGCCCGGCCTGCAAATCTAGATTGACAAAGATAAACGGTCCCCAGGTCTCCACCTGAATCGGTCGCAGCGGGTACTCAGCGGGATTGGCTTCTGTCTGCTCTCCTTCTGATTCGTGCAGTTGGCCCTCGAGGTCAAAGCTCAGGGTATGGTAGCGGCAGGAAAGGCGATCGCACTGACCGCTGCCCAGGACGACCGGTACCGCCCGGTGAGGGCAGATGTTGAAAAATCCGCGCAGCGCCCCGGCCTGGTTTTGCACAATCACCAGCGGCTGTTCGGCCAGATCCAGGGTGAAATAGGACCCCGGCCCCTGGAGCTGGCTGACGTGGCCAACATAGCACCAGGCCCGACCAAAGATTTGTCTCAGCTCTCGCTGATAGATCGTTTCAGAGATATACATCTCAGCCGGAAACGTCCGGCCTTCCTGGGTTAGAGACTGGGGCTGCCAGGCGGTCAAAAAGCTCATTTGTGGCTCATCGGTTGTCTTTTTCTAATCACAGTGCGATTTTCAGCCGGGAACTGTATTCTGCCCAACAGTTTCTCTCTCTAGACAGGGTTTAATGACTCCAGGACCCTGCCCCGTTAGTTTAGGAGTTTCTGTCATGAGCCAGCCACCGCTAATTTGGACCCGCCGCCGCGCCTTGGGAATGATTGGTGGCCTGGCAGGTGGCCTAGCGCTCCACGCCTGCACTGCGTCTCCCGACGCTGGTTCGGAAGCGGAAGCCGACGCTAGCTCAGACGCAGGAGCTTCGGGTGAGTCGGTCTCGGCGTCAACCGGCAGCACCCTCTGGATTGGCTATACGCCGCTCTACATTGCGGAAGCCAAAGGGTTTTTTGAAGAAAACGGCTTGGACTATACCTACCGAGTCTTTAGCGGCAGCGCCGAAGCCGACGCGGCCTATGCCTCTGGGCGGATTGAGGGACAGGCCAACGTCACCTCAGAGGCGGTGGCGCTCGCTTCCCAAGGGCTAGACTACCGGGTGATTCAGGTGGCAGATACCTCGCTGGGTGGCGACGGCATTTTGGCAGCGGACAGCATTAAAGACATTGCTGACTTCAAGGGCAAACAGGTGGCCGTAGAGGTCGGCGGCGTCAGTCACTTTTTCCTCTTGCAGGTGCTGGAAGAGGCCGGGCTGACGGCGGATGACGTGAGTCTGCAAAACGTGACGCCCGACGCGGCGGCGGCGGCCTACCAGTCCAAAAATGTAGACATTGCGGTCACCTATTCGCCTTTCCTGAAGCAGGCCAGCGACGCCCGTGCCGATGGTCGAATCATTTACGATACGTCCCAAATGCCGACTGCCATTGTCGATGTTTACCTGTTCGACCCACAGTTTGCCCAGGATAACCCCGGCGCGATGGAAGCCTATATCAAAGGCATTTTTATGGGCATCGAGTTCCTCGAAACGAACCCCGACGAGGCGTTGAAGATTGCCGGGGAGCGGCTGGAGCTCTCTCCAGAGGACGTGGCTACCGAGCTGGAGGGCGTTGACCTGACCAGTCTAGAAAAGAATGTGGAAATGCTGAGCAATCCCGACAGCGATATCTACCTGGTCAAGCATATGAATAGCCTCGGCGAGTTCCTCGCGAATCAGGGCCAGATCAAGGAAGCCCCCACCGGCCTGGAGCAGCTGCTGATGCCGGAATATGTCCAAAATGTGCAGGAAAGCGCCTAAACGACGGCATTTGAGCGCAGCAGACTGATTCATTTAAGCTCGGCTTCTGATACACTCCTATCGCCGTGATCTCGTACGCGGAGAGCATCAGGAATCTGTGGAGTATGAAGTCACTATTCGCTATTCGAGCGCGATCGCGCGAGCGGCGGCGCGGCAGTTCTTTTTTCGCTTTGTCCATTTCCGGGCCATCATCGGCGGCAGCCTGCTGCTGCTGGCCTGCGCCGGACTGCTTGCCCTCAAATCGTTCTGGCGACAGGCCACCGTCTTCGGCGGCATTGGCATCGTCCTCATCGTCCTTTGCTATCTGGTGGGCTGGCTGTATATCAGCCTCTCAGTAGAGCGATTTCGTAAGCTAGACGTTTCCGTTTTTACCTGGCGATTTACCCATCACTCCATCGGCACCCTGTCAGAGCTGGGGACGCAGGAGCTCTCCTGGAAAAGGGTCACCGAAGTCTGGCGCTTCCCCCAGGTCTGGCTGATTTTCTTTCATCGCCAGGGGTTGGGCTACTCGATGCTGCCGACGGCTGCCCTGAGCCGTCCGGTGAAGCAGCTGATCGTCACGCAGGTGCGCGCCCACGGTGGCAAGGTGTCCTAGGGCACTTTGATCAGGGAATGTTGCAGCGGTCCTCAGAAAATTAAGCATTACTAAGGTTTGGGGCTATACCTGCCTGATCCCGGAACGGTTGACTACCATGAAGTTAAGGCTCCCTGACAAGCCGTTTGCCAGCGACCGGATCGCCAGGAGAACACCGCCAGGAGAACACCGCCAGGAGAACACCGCCAGGAGAACACCGCCAGGAGAACACCATGGACAGAAGTATTCTCATTCTCGCAATTCTCAGCGTTGTTTTAGTCAGCTTCCACTCCCCTACGGCCGTGCTAACCCTGGGCGCTATCCTGGTGCTCTCTGCGGTAGCGACCCGCGCCTCATGGGCCGTCCTGCAGGCGTTCTCTGACGAAAAGTCAATCCAGCGCGCGGCGCAGCGGATTTGGGACTGATGAGCATTGGCCCTCATCCCCCAGCCCCTTCTCCCATAATTTGGGAGAAGGGGAACAAGAGCCTAGAGTAAGAAGCTTTCATAAGTCATAAAGCTCATTTGACCAAGGACAGCTGACAATCTCAAAGTCCTTCTCCCAAGCTTGGGAGAAGGATTTAGGATGAGGGCTAAACGCAGAACAGCTCAGCCCCGAGGACCTACCGGGGTGAACGAAAAAAAGCGCGGGATTAGAAAAAAGGCGTAGTGTCAGACAAGAAACAACGTCGAGGGACTACACCGAATGCAACTAGAGTCTATCGTGAGCGAGCAGCTGAAAGCACTACCAGTGTTTTCGGGAACATCGCAGAGCGCCGAAGCCTACGTAGAGGAATTCACCCAAGTCTGGCGAGAGCTAGGTAGAGAGCTGCTCCAGCGGCAACTCCAGGAGCAGATTGAGCACACGGAGCGGGGGCACCTGGGGGCGAGAGCCAAAAGGGCTCGCCGCTATCAAACGCCATTAGGAACAGTCGAGTTGAGTCGGCGGGTCTATAACGCTGGCAGCATCTGTCATGCCGATGAGCAGCTCGGGCTCCCTGCTGATGGATGGTTTCGGAGTGTGCAAGAGCTATCGAGTGCGTTGGGGGTAGGCAGTGAATTCGGCAACGCCAATCGCTTGCTACAGCGCTGGAGTGGGGTGAGCGTGAGCGAAAAGACGCTGGCCAATCATGTGGAAGCCTATGGCAGTACGCTGGTCGAGGCGGAAGCCCAAATTGCCGTTGAGGGAGCTTGTCCGATCCGCTCTAGCCTTAGCACTGCCGCCACAGCGCTGCCCAAACGACCGATTTTCTATATCGGTGCTGATGGCATCCATACGCCGATGCGGCAGGGGGGCACTTGCGAAGCGAAAGTTGGTGTCCTGTTCTGGGACGCTGACCACCTCAGAGTTGCCAAGACCCGAGCCATCGTCAAGGCGCGTGAGTATGTGGCCACCCTCGACGGGGTCGCAGGCTTCCGTGAACAGCTCAATCGCTGCTATGTCGCTACTGTAGATAACACACCCCATCAGGTTGTATTTCTCGGCGATGGCGCACCTTGGTTGTGGCTGATGGCCAGCTTGCTCTTTCCCGATGCGATTCAAATTCTCGACTTCTTCGATGTCTGCGAGTATCTCTGGGAAGTCGCACGCGCTGCTTTCGTTGGACAAGTCGAATCACAGCAGGCTTGGGTCACAACCCAGCAGAGCGCACTCAAACAATCTCAGTGGCCCGCTGTCGTCCAAGCCGCCCAACGGCTGCCGCCGACCTCTGAAGACTTAACCCAAACGGTTGAGCGCCTGGTGAGCTATTTGACCCACAACCAGAGCCGCATCGACTATCAACGCTATTTGAACCAAAACCTGATGATTGGTTCGGGCATTGTGGAAAGTTCTAATCGCCGTATCGTTACTATGCGCCTCAAGCAGTCTGGCATGTTCTGGTCTAAACGCGGGGCTGAAGCCGTGATGACACTGAGGGCTTGTTATTTGAGTGGCTCTCAGCGTTGGCATGATTTCTGGTACAAATAGCCTACTCAACAGTGACCGCGCTTTTTTTCGTTCACCCGGACCTACCGCGGCTGCTTGCAGAATTGGCAAAAAATGCAGCAGGTCGGGTGTTTCTAAATCCGGTATTTTGGCGAGGTCGTCCCAGCGGCGGAGCTGCGTTGCCTCTGGAGCATAGGGCTGCTGGATAAACGCGATCGCGTCCCCCGCCGAGAAAATACCCCCTTGGAGCTCCAGGCTGCGCTTAGAGGCTGCCGACAGCTCAGCCCAGTAGGCCTTTATCCACCGCGCAGAGATAGCGCTTAGCGTTGACGTGCAGCTGAATTGGAGCCGTCACAGCGGCGGGGAAAAGCGTTTCTAGCACGGCCATCGCGCGGTACTCATGGCGATCGTCAATGCCGCGAGCAGCGGCGTCCTCGCCCAGGTGATGGACCAGGTGCCCCAGGTCGTGCAGCAGACAGGCGGTAACGAGGGCCGCAGAGCTACCCGCTTGCTCAGCCAGAAAGGCACATTGGAGCGCATGTTCGCTCTGGCTGACGGCTTCACCGCCGTATTGGGCCTGGCCGCGCTGATAGTAGAGGTCAATAAGATCGGCTGGGGTGGTGGAAGGCATCGTCGGTCGGGCAGCTAGCAGGGCAATCCTCCGTTAGGAGCTATGGCTACTATAGGCTAGATGCCTGGCAATTCTCTGTGTTGCTCATTACCTGCTATACCTCAGGTCGCGCTGAGAATAAAGCCGTGCTATAGCCGCCTATTTTAATGCGAAATCATCGATTGCTCAGGCTGCCGCCGCTGGTTGCGCCAGTAAAAGGCCAGCGCCAGGGTGACTTGCTTCAGCAGCCAGTAAAGTAGGGCAATCACGAAAAACGTCGTCAGCATAATCACCAGCGGGCGCTTCTGGACCACCTCGTTGGGGATGCTGTAGAACAGCGTGTTGGAATTCGTGACGATGTCCCAGCTGTTGAATCGGAGAAAGCGGCCCAGGTAGATGCCGATGGCACAGAGGGCATGCATCAGCAGCTCTGCGGCGAAAACCCAGCGTCTGAGTCCCTGCTGCTTCAGATAGTGCCCCAGGTTAATCACGGAAGCGACGTAGGCTTCAAACCCAATCAGCATAAACAGCAGATACTGGGGAACCAGAATTAGGGAAATGGTCCAGATCGAATGGCCCCGGCGAATGTCATTCACCAGATGAATGATGTCGGTAAGGACGTAGGGCGCATTCGGCAGAAATGCGACAAACACCCCCAGTCCTACCCACCAGCTCAGCCGCCGCACGCCCGAACCGCGCCCCCGAAAAATCCACAGGCTGACAATGAAGGGGATTATGGCTAAAAACGTATTCCATACCATAAAAGATAGGTTGCCCTTAGCGGCATGAAGGGAAGCATCGAACCAGGCTAAAATTTCTGCGGTCATAGGTCAGGTAGCGTGAGCGTCTTAACTTATTCTTAACGTAGTTTTTGTCAGCTGAGCTGGGTGAAATCGACGATTTTTGGTCGGTGGCGTTGGGCCTTGCTACAGCGCGATCGCGCTTTATTCCGAAAGAGTCCCGAGTTTATTAGGGCTCACCCTCGAAATTGCCCATCATCGGTGCGGTTAAAAATCTGACCGCTATGCGCACCGCCCGTCCCTCGATAGAATAGAGCGGTTGTATTCTGCGTCACAGCCTTGATAGAACGCTACACGCTGCCCGAGATGGGCGAACTCTGGACCGATCACTACAAGTTCAAAACCTGGCTTCAGGTTGAAATCGCCGTCTGCGAGGCCCAGGCCGAGCTCGGCCAGATTCCCCAGGACGCGGTTGATACCATCAAGGCAAAGGCCAATTTTGAGGTCGAGCGCATTCTCGAAATCGAGGCCGAAGTACGCCACGACGTGATTGCTTTCCTGACGAACGTCAACGAGTATGTGGGCGATGCCGGGCGCTACATTCACCTGGGCATGACCAGTTCCGACGTGCTGGACACGGCGCTGTCGCTCCAGATCTTGGCCAGCCATCAGCTCATCCTTACCCAGGTCGAAAGCCTGATTCAGGCCATTCGCTATAAGGCGCAGGAGCACCGTGATACGGTGATGATCGGGCGCTCCCACGGCATCCACGCGGAGCCGCTGACCTTGGGCTTTAAGCTAGCGGGTTGGCAGGCCGAAATGCAGCGTCACCGCGAACGCCTCTGCCGCCTCCAGGACGACATTGCCGTCGGCAAAATGTCCGGCGCGGTGGGCACCTATGCCAACATTGACCCGGCGGTAGAAGCGATCGCCTGCCAAAAGCTTGGCCTCAAGCCTGATACCGCTTCGACTCAGGTGATCTCCCGCGATGTCCATGCCGATTTCCTCACCACCCTGGCCGGGGTCGCTGCGTCGATCGAACGTTTCGCGGTTGAAATCCGCAATCTTCAGCGTACCGATGTTCTAGAGGTTGAAGAATTCTTCGCCAAGGGTCAAAAGGGCTCGTCGGCGATGCCCCACAAGCGCAATCCGATTCGCTCCGAGCGCCTGACCGGCCTAGCCCGTATCCTCCGCAGTAATGCCCTAGTCGCCTTGGAAAACGTCGCTCTCTGGCACGAGCGCGATATTTCCCACAGCTCCGCCGAGCGGGTGATCTTTCCCGACAGCTGCATTCTGATGCACTTTATGCTGGTGGAGATGACTCAGCTGGTGAGAAAGCTGCTGGTCTATCCCGAAAATATGCGGCGCAATATGAACCGCTACGGCGGCGTCGTCTTCAGCCAGCGGGTGCTGCTAGCCCTAGTGGAGCAGGGCATCGCCCGCGAAGCGGCCTACCGGATTGTCCAGTCCTGCGCTCACCAGGCCTGGAATCAGCCCGATGGCGACTTTCAGCAGCTGATTACGAAGAATCCTGAGGTGCAGGAAGTGCTGTCTGCCGAAGAGATCGAAGCCTGCTTCCAGCCGGATTATCAGCTGCGAAATTTAGACGCGGTGTATCAGCGGTTGGATATTTAGGAAATGAATTTATTGGACCACAGCCGCGATCAGGGCAATCAGTGGGCTGGTGTTGATAACAATACGCTTAGCGTCAGGTATTCGCTGACTCAGAGAGCAAGTCAGCCTCATCTAGGTCAATCATCGGGACATCATAGCGATGTAAGCTCAGCAAAAAGCTAACTCGATCGATGCCGAACAGTTGGGCTGCGATTCCAGACAAAATTCGTTTCATTTCAAACAGTTTGACCGCCATTGCCCACTTTGCTTCTTCCTCAAAGCCAGTTGCCGACCAGGACATAGGGTGCCCAGTAGCGCGGATGCTCATATCCAGGGTTTCGCAGTAGGGAAAGCTGAGCCTGTCGCAGGGCAGTGGCTTTAGTCGTTGAAGACTGAGATAGGGACCGATAGAACTGATCCATCAGCACGGCGCTGGTTTCATCGTCTAGGTTCCAGAGCGACGCTAGGATGCTGCGGGCTCCGGCCCGAGCTGCTACCCCCGCCAGACCCAAAGCCGCGCGACTGTCTCCGGCAGCGGTTTCACAGGCGCTCAGAACCAATAGCTCGATGGCGTCCTGCCGGTTTTGCTCGCTATTGCGCAGCAGGCGGCTGAGGGTACTAATTGAAATTGGCGTATCCCAGGCGAGCACAAAGGTTTCCTCTAGGTTAGAGCTGAACTGACCATGGGTGGCTAGATGAACCACTGGAAAGGGCGTTTGATTAATGGCGGTTTCCAGCGTTTCTTGGGTAAAGGCATCGTTGAGTAAAACCCGGCTATCCACGGCTGCTTGAATCTGCTCGACCTCCGCCCGGACATAGTCTAGAGAACTAAAGCCGTGGCGGGCTTCGCTCAAACCAGCCGCGATCGCGGCCAGCCGCTGCCCTGTCAAAGGCTTCGGATCGACCAGCTTCAGCCCCGGCGCCAGGGCCAGGTTATATTTCTCAACGAGATACTGCTGACCGTCGTAGAGAACTGCCATGGGAATATTGCGCAGCACCCCATCCAGTACAAAAACCAGGGTCTCAACCTGAGCATCGGCGAATTCCACCTCGACCGGTCTGAGCAGCCAGTCGTACATCTCCGCTGCCAGAGTTTGTACGTCCCTTAAGCCATAGGGCAGCAGGACCTGACGGCGCAGCGCTTCGGCTTTGGCCTCCAGTTCGGCCTGGGCAATCGGGGTGGAGTAAGACCGGAGGGGCTGGTTGGGAAGCTTGAGGATGACATCTATACGGTCGGGCAAAATAATCGGATACATCACCGCCGTCGGGGCGTTAGCGTTATCGACCACCTGGTCGATTTGCTGCTGGACGGCTAGGCAGGGTTCCCTAAAGAAATTTTCCAGCTCGGCCAGCTGGAGCGATTCGATCACGTCACGCGCCTTGACCAGCTTGTCCTGACTGTCTGCATCTGACAACCTGGCCGACTTCTGAGCCGAGGTTAAAAGCAGGTTCACCAGCTCTCGGTAGACGGGCTCGACCTGTTCGCGGAAGTCAAACTGCAGGTCGGGGTTGATGGTCACCAGATCCAGGCGCAGGCGCTGTAGGGTATTGACGGCGCTGGTGTAGACCGCGATCGCGCTTTCCTCATCCCCCTGCTGCCGAGCCAGCTGCCCCAGCTGCCACTGCCACTGATAGGCGATATCATCGGCCTCTATTTGCTCCGCTAGGGTAAGCGCCTGCTGTAAAACCGTTTGGGCATCTTCAATCTGCTGCCGTTGAATATACAGCTCACCTAAATAACCCAGCGCAAAGGATTCTGCTCTGGGATCGCTGAGCGCTTTGGCCTGCTGGATTGCGATCGCGAGCCCCTGGGCAATCTGCGGACTGGCCGCCGCCGCTCGCGTCTCGATCAGCTGGTGGGCCAGGTTGAGCTGGGCATAGACCGAGAAGCGACTGACCGGCAGGGCCGCTAGCTGGGGCTGAATTTCGGCCAGCAGGGCGCTGGCTGCGGTTCTATCAGCTTCCTGAAGCAGGCTGAACTGGGCAATTTGGGCCTGGAGCTGGAGGGTCTGAGTAGGAGCGGCGGCAACCGTTTGCCGGTAGTATGCCAGCGCGTCATCGGGGTTGCCCAGCGCCTGAGCCGTTTGCCCCAAACTGTATAGCGTGGCTGCGATTTCCTGGGTATTGTCTGGGGCGATCGCGAGTCCTTCTTGCAACGTGACTTCAGACTGTCGGAAATCTCCCGTAATCCGCAGTAGGTTGCCCAAATTTCGCAATCCCTGACTTTTGAGCCCTTCGTCTGACTGAGCCATCAGGCGCGGTTGCAGCTCGTTCAGCGCGGTCAGCGCTCGCCGGTAGAATCCCAATGCCTGGAGCGCCTGGGCCTGATTAATCTGAGCCTGAAGCTGACCCTGACTGTCGCCGGTCTGTTGATAATAGGACGCGGCTTGCTCAAAAGCGTTGAGCGCCTCGCGGGGCTGTGATCGCGTTAAAAAGACGCTGCCCAGCGTGCTATAGACCTGACCGAGAACGGAGAGACGTTCGGCAGGCAGATCGGTTCGCCCTTCGAGCAGTTCTAAGCTGCCTGCTAGGTAAGCATTGGCCTGGGACCAGTCTGCTAGCTGGTGAAACGCGATCGCGATCTGACTAAAGGCTTTGGCCTGCTGTAGCGCATTACCCTGGGCCGCAAATGCCTCTGCCGCCTGCTGCCAGAATTGAATAGCCGCCGTAAATTGCCCAATCGCGTACTGATCTTGCCCCTGCTGCAACAGCTGCTCTGGACTGGTTTGCGAGATCGTGGGCGAATTTTCGGCTGCGGCTGTGGGGTAGGGCTGGCGGAAGAGTCCGATGCTGAGCGCGATCGCGACCGATAGTAGGACATAGCTCAATCGCCGCAGGAATGAACGACGTTTGGAGGATGGATATTTGCGATCGCCAATCATCTTTTGCAGCTCCTCACGCATTTTTTCAAAGCCTATGAAGGCGGGCAGGTTGCTTCAGCTTGGATAGGCTGCCTGCTGCTGGATTCAGCTGATGCGAGCAGGACGACATTGCCGCTAGCGTCGCGCTGCCAGCCCTGTGCTTCGACGAGGGGTTCTGGAGTCGTATTAGAAGAGACTGCTTGATGAGGGATGGAGGGTGCGATCGCGCTTGAACTAACTGTACTTGACCCCAGCCCTGCTAGCGTATCCGTCTCATTACGAACAACGGCTTCAGGACTGGGAGCTATACCGCCGCGCCCGGTGACCACAAAGGCATTTTGACCCTCGCTGTCGGCAAGGCAGCGCTGGGCAATAGGAGCGTCATCGACTGGAGCTGCGGGCAGCTCTAATAGACCCTGAGTTGGGTCAACGGCAAGATTGTTGAGGGCGACGGCACCGCTGTTACCAAACTGAGAGCTGGCGTCAATGTCGTTGGTACCGTTACCTTCAATAGCTGGGCGTTCGATTAGGCCGTAGATGCCTTGGGCCTCAATAAATATATTGCCCCCTCTACCTGTATAGGCATTGGCAATAATGTCGCTGTCTTCGGTAGGGACGGCAATGACGAAACCATTCGGAGCGTCGATTTCTATGTTGCCGCCATTACCGGCTGTCTGAGCGGTTCCTGCTGTCGCAGATATGAGGCTACCGTTACGCAACAAAATATAGTCTTGAACCGTGAACAGAAGGTTGCCGCCATCGCCAGAGCGAGATTCAGCCGTAATTTCGCCATTATCTAAGGTGATGGCGCGAGCAGTAATGTTGGCGGCTTGAACAGTGCCTAAGTTCTCAAGGGAAGCATCTTCATCGGTACTGACGGTGATGCGGGCACCGTCTTCGATTAACAGTGTATCTGCAATGAGCGTCAACAGCCCAGAATCACCAGAGCCTTCTGTTCGAGCGAATAAACCGCTAGGAGGACTTCCTCGCCCCGATAAAATTACTTCACCTGATTGCACGGTTAAGTCACCGCCTTGACCGGTCCCGTTTGTGCTGGTGAAGATTCTTCCGCCATTTTGAGCCACGAGGCGTCTAGCCGATATATGTATAGACCCTGCATCACCAGTACTAGTTACTCCATTAGAGGAGGTAATCGAGCTAGGTTCGTTGTTTGCTTGACTACCCGCAGTACCTGCTACCGTGACTGACTCAGTCGCATTGATGTCAATGCTACCGCCGTTACCAACGCCGAAAACTGTTATGGACTGTATCAGACCGCCGTTTTCTATAAGCAGGCTTCGTGTATTTATCTGTATATCACCCGCGTTTTGCTCTCCCCGAGTAGCTGAAGACAAACGGCTAAATAAAATATCGCTGCTGCTTGGTTGTTCACCTGTACCCGTTATCTCTATGGACCCATTACGTGTATTGACAATCATCTGTCCTGCTTGCCCATTACCTAAAGCAGATGTTGAGAGCTCTGAACCACTCTGAATCCTTAAATTTGCAGCCTCGAGAGTCAAGTTACCTGCCGCTCCTGAAGCACGCGCTTCTGATTGTGAGAGTATACGGCTAGCATCGATTAGCTTAACATCGCCAGAAGCGTTCACCGTCAGGTCTCCTCCATCTCCGCTTCCAAAGGTTGAAGTACTAATATTAGAGCCATCGCCAACGAGTAGATTTGCTGCACTGAGAGAAAGGTTGCCTGCCGCTCCTGTAGCACGCGCTTCCGACCGTGAGAGTATACGGCTAGCATCGCTCAGCTCAACGTCTCCGGAAACGTTTACCGTTAGCTCTCCTCCATTCCCACTTCCTGAGAAAGCTGAAGTTGCAATTTGAGATCCGCTGCTTAGGCTAAGTTGCTCTGATGCAATAAGTAAATCTCCGCTATCGCCACTACGAAAAGAGAGAGCTGCAATCTGGGATCTATTTTCAAGATTAAGTTGTCCCATGGCGATAATAGAAATGAGTCCTCCTTCTAAACTCCCAAAGTTGAACGCATTGACTTGGCTTTCCTCCAAGGAAATATGACGTCCTCTCGCCTGAACACTGCCGCTTGGGCTACTGCTTGAACTGCTTCGGACATCTAGACGGCTGTCGGCAGATAACTGAATATCTTGAAAGTTTTGATTTCCTACGTTTTCGTAATTTAATATCCAACTGGAGCCATCAACGGCATTAGGAGATGTCAGACTTATCAAATTTCCTGGTGTCACGCTTGCCAGCTCTATTTGACCAGAACGTGCTGTCAGCCTACCTCCTAATAAATCAATTTCGCTAGCGACTAAAGTAATCGCTTCGCCTGGAGAAACCTCTAAAGTTGCACCCTTGACAGACAACCCATTTCCCATCCCAGCTGAATTATTATCCAGTGCCAGGCCAAGTGGTTGACTGATAGTCAAGCTTACAGGTTGAGGATTGCTAGCGCTAAACTCTACATCATTATCAAAGATGATACGGTCAGCGGTGCTAGCAACAAAAGAACCACCGATATTGAGCGATGCACCGGGTCCAAACTCAATCCCATTAGGGTTGATTAGAAAAATGTCGGCAGTGCTGAGATTTGGGGCACTAATAATGCCGTTTATATAAGAATTTGAACCTCCGGTAACTCTATTCAGTATTATATTAATGTCATTTCCGTGCTTGAAGAGAGCTTCTTCCCCAATAGATAGAGAAAGCTGCTCAAAGCTATGAAACAATAGGTTCCCCCGTTCCGACCCGCCTGTAATTTCAGATACACCGTTGACAGATCTCACCATCGTAGTTTCGTTGGCAGATAGGCTTGAATCTGGTATTACTTGAGCTGCAACTTGTGTTGTCCTCGACATCAAACCAGAAAGCACAACAATGCCAATAAAGCTTCTGATTTGCTCGTATGGAAAATTCTTCTGAGATAACATCACGATTAACTGCCAACAATCTGTGGACAAGCATTAGTACTGGTCAAATTAGCTATTGTTAAAACCTTGTGCAGATACCGAATCTGAATAATTATAAAGGTTATGCTAAAAATAGCTGCTGCCGATGCCGAAGTGCTCAGTGCTCAGGGTGCATCCCGATTATGCAGATCCAGGCTAGCGCCCTCATCCCCCCGCCCCTTCTCCCCGAGGAGAAGGGGAGCCGGAACTGGGCCAAAAGCCATAGTGTGGCTCAAAGTCCCTCTCCCCGGGGAGAGGGATTTAGGGTGAGGGCTTACAGTAATTTTCAAAATTGGGATGCTCTCAAGTGCTCATTATTGCCGAGGTATTAAGAGATGGCTAAAAATATCGCTAGTACCAATATGCTTGTGAGGCAATTTTGAAAGAACAGCTTAGTAATAGTTAGCTAAAACTAGCGGTTTGTACTAATTTATTTAGCCATACACTTAGCAGAAATATTTCTGACTGATAGATTTCACGAGGCTCAATAGGAGGTAACCGTAGTAGGGAACGATAGTCTTGTAGGATTGTTCGAACAGGGTTCTGGATTATCGGGATTGGCTAATACGTAAGCAGGTGCTCCAGGTATATATGAGCCAACAGATGCAACGCTTTTAACGTCCGTCTTTGATGGGCACTTTCGCGTAGAAAAAGGCAGATACTGGTTGAGAACATGAGGTAAATAAGAATTGTCAATATGTCCAGGAGGAGTAATCTTATTATTTATTTGGGAGTAACCAAGTGCATGCCCAACTTCATGGAGTGCTACAGAGAAGAGGTCAATGGTAAATGGAATTTTGAAGTCAGATCTTTGTATGAAATTAGGTTCTTTAATCTCTGTCAATGGGCCGAAGGTTGATGAATCAAAGGGGTTAGAATCTAGAAAGTATTTAACTGAGCCCAATTCATTTCCTTCAGAATCTTTAACCTTCAAAATTTCGCTATTAAATAGTATGGTTGCTTCTTTGCGATCTGTATTAGTGCAGTCCTCTGATGGCGATATGCTGGGTTCTGAAGGTGCTCCGCAAATATGCAGGGCAATTGCATCTCCTGAAGAACCACGCTCGTTGACAATATCTCTGTAAATTAGATTTAGAGTATCAATAGGCTGCTTTTCGTTGCAATCAGGCGATTGTTTGTCAGATAGTGAAGGCTTTCCGTTGTCTAAATTGTTAGACAATCTCCGGTTTTTTGTGGCGTCTGTTAAACCAGACAGATCCCTAGAGTTTTTGTTTTCGAGATAGCTCCCCCTAAAATATGATTCCCTTGAAAGTTCTCTATTAAGTGAAAGTTGTTCATCTTGCTTGGAAAACTTGTCCAAAACCCTTGCGATTCTTTCGATTTCCGCATTTCTTTCTACAATTCCGAAATTAGCCCAGCCTACATGTAGGTTAAGCTCGGGAAAGCTTTCATCTTTGTAAGCGGCTTTCCAAACTGCTACAGCGTCCTCTACCAGCTGTTTAATATCTCTAGGGTCAGTAGAAGCACCTTTTAAGCCTTTTACAAATAGGTTTCGATCGACTGATTCAGGTTCTACTATAATGAGGGGATTATCATTAGCAGCGCCTCCAATACTCAAAAGTTGTGGGTCACATATAGGATCACTTGAATTTTGTAAACATGTCTCAATCCAGCCACTCTCTGAAAAATCGATAAATTGTGCATGAGCAGGTAGCTGAGCAAGCGTCAAGGACACCAATGAAAAAACCAATATCAGTATACAGCGAGCTACAAAAACCACGACAATCATTCCTTTTCTAAATCTTCAAGATTCTAATTCTTTAAAGCAAATTCTACCCGCCAAAACACTATTGCATTTTGAGGGGTTAGGCTGTTGAGAAGCTAAAATGCCATTGACGTTCTACTATGGGAAGCATTATGTTTGAGCTGTCATTTTTCATTGTTCTAAAAAGTAAGACGCTGACTGTCTTGATTCTAAATAAGCCCGCATCAGATATTGAAGGATAATATCAAGATGATTACTAAATAGCTATAGATGCATTAAGTAAAATAATTTTTCCTTTAAAACTTATGTCCTACTCCCGAGCTGAAAACCAGTAAAAGGAAAAGGATAATTTACATCTGCCACTACTAAACATAAGTTCGCATACTAAGGCGAGAAAAAGCAAGAAAGCGAGAATATTATTAAAAAAACTTAAAAAGTTAGTTGATTTTTAACTAAAGAATTGATTGCTAATTTTTTGGGGCTTTCGTATCCGTTGCCTTATATGCCCTAAACATCTAAGGTATCTATATCGATGAAGTGCACAATTATATATCGGACAGCGTCTGAACTTTTATGCACAGATTCTAAACTTGTCAGCATTGCTGAAGTTATGTTTTTTATCTAACCGATTACAGCAGTTTTGCGATCGAGCCCACATCAATCTCGAGGCTCCCTAGACGCTGCCGAGGAGTTTGACTCGCTAGCTAAACCGACACCTATCTTAAAAATCTTGGACACATTCAGAAGCGACATAGTATAGCTATGGGTGGCAGGTTTAGTTAGAAATTTCTATGGCAATGCCTACCGACGATTAATGTGAGGATTTCCTGAGCTAGAGTGGGTGGGTTGTGGAGGGGGTGCGATCACGCCTTCCGTCTCAGCCTTCCTTGCCCATATTGCGGTTCCCGAGCTTAAAATTGACTTCTGCCTCTTTGACAGTCATCTTCAGAAAAGAAACTGTCTGTTCGAATGTAACAATTAGAAAGCCACAGTAAGAATATCTAATGAGTCTCCTGCTGTCAAGTGCTGTATAAGAATCTTAGCTGGAACAGGCGTTCCCGCAATAAACAGCGATCCATTTATCACCTGCGAGTCGCAGGAAACGATTTGGTCTAGATGCATTGTCCCATCCTCCAGCCTGAGGTTAATTGAGTCCAGTTTTGAGTAGATATGTCAATCTTATCTCACCCCCAAAATCGCAGTACAGCGGTATGAGTCAATTGGCAGACGGGTGGTCAAGCGGCAGTGGCTTGGGCAACGCGGAGGTGCGATCGCAAGTATCTAGTCTTTTCTCTGCCGCAGCGCTAGTAACTGGAAAAAGACGCCCAGCACGTTGGCAGTACTGGGCGTCAGATTAACCGCTAAGCGACGGCCACTAGACGTAGATAAACTGCTTCGAGTCAGACAGGTTCAGGCTAGAAGCACTGAAATCTTGGACGATACCAATCAGGTCGCCAAAGAAATTGATGCCAGCACCTAGGACGCCATTTACTGACACATCAGCTATAGAGTAAGATGACGAGCTGCCCAGCAACTGAATTTTGTCGGCGACGTCGCCGACAAAATTGTGGACGTCAAAGTCTTTAATCAAGGCATAATCGCTATTGCCGTTGTCATTGTAGAAGACGCGACCGCCGCCCTTTCGTTCGCCTAGGACAAAGATATCCCGATCGCCAAAGCTACCGCTGCGAAGGATATCCCGTTCGCCGGTACCCTGAGCAGAGTAGTCCGTCCCGTTCAGGTAGTCGTCACCCAGTCCGCCGACCAGGTAGTCATTGCCCTTACCGCCAGTGAGGGTATCATTGCCATTCTCGCCGTATAAGGTGTCATTACCGGCACCCGTATTGATAGAGTTAGCGCCTGAGGTTCCCGTAATTTTGTCATTGCCAGCGCCCGTGTAGACGTTTTCAAAATTCGTCGCGGTTTCACCTGCGAAGTTGGTTTCGCCTGTGTTCATGTCTAGCTCGTAGATGCCGCTCCAGAACCGTACGTCTAACGTATCGATACCGGAGCCGCCATCCATTCGGTCGAGGCCATAGCCCCCGTCAATCCAGTCATTACCAGCGCCGCCGTAAATGCGATCGCCGCCAGATTCGCCCCTCAAAGTGTCATTGCCGTTACCACCACTGAGGTAGTCCTCGCTCGAACCGCCATAGAGGCTGTCGTTGCCGTCATATCCATAGAGATAGTCGTTGCCCGTGCCGCCACTGAGGTAGTCGCTACCAGAGCCGCCGTTGAGGCTGTCGTTGCCGTCATATCCATAGAGATAGTCATTGCCATCGTTGCCACGTAGATAGTTATTGGCACTGTTGCCATAGATGCGATCATTCCCCGAGCCGCCGTAGGCATTTTCGATCAGCGATCGCGTATCGCCGTTGAACTGTAGCGCATTGAATAGGTGGCCTCGGGCATAGTTACCGTTTCCGAGGTAGGCCCGCTGGGTGTTCCCGCCGACGTCGAGGTCACTCCAGCCCCCGGGCGCGAGGTTAACCCTGAGATTTGTGTTGTAGTTTGAGAAGTTATAGGTATCAATGCCGTTGCCATCCCAAATCGTGCGGAAGATATTATTGCCTCCTGGAGTGCCTTGACCAACTCCATTGACAGACATTTCTCCAGTTGTGGTTGAGAACGTGTATGTTGTGCCAGTCGCATTATGGCCAAAATTAGCACCATACATCTGCTGGATGGCTCTGATGTCATACATCATTAGAGACTGTGCGTATCCCCATGCCTCATTCGAGTAACCACCGGAGAGCGGATCTCCGACATAAGAGCGATAGGTCATAATCGAGAATTCCATTGAATCGCGATTGGAATTCATCGCAACGTTTCGTATTCCACCCGTTTCGTGTCCGTGCTCTAGTCCTAGGGCATGACCAATTTCATGACCGAAGGTATGATAGGCATAGCTGCCCATAGTTGGACTGTTATAGCTTGTTCGATTGAACCATATATCACCGGATACATAAGAACTCCCTGGAAGATAGGCGTAAGCCGTGCCAGGGTGGCTTGATTCAGCCATGCGAATAGTCGCATCGCGATCAGAGGCTCCAGTGAGTTCAATTAGATTGAGACCTGATACGCTTTCGTACATATCCATCCACTTGCGCGTAACTGATCGCTGGATAGTATTGAGCGTAGAAAAGCTGGATGCATGAGTCCCACTGTTGGGATAGCCAGTCTCATCTTCGTAATCGTTGCGAAAGTTGCTGGTAAAGCTAAAAGTTACGTTTCTAGATGTCCAGCGCCTATCAGCGATCAGTCCATCCACGTTGTTGTCGCCTGTCGAGGTATTACCAACTGTGCTCGTGCCAAATCCGTAAGCCATTGTTCGTTCTCCAATTAATAGATGGCGAGAAATTTCAAAAGCAGATTTTGACCAGGCCAGGTAGGTCTATAACAAAACGCCGCCGCAGTGATTGCAGCGAAGATGCATTATTTTGTTAATAACAAGTGCCTACTCTTAGCCGTGGCTTGAACAGAAGTAAAACATTCCTGGTATCTAGGCTTGATGTGCTTCTGATTACCTTTCAGTCATTGCGACAAGAGTTTTGCGGTTATTACGTAACTTCACAGAAATATGGTTTAGCCTGGCTACCTTAAAACAATGTTTCGATAGAGTCAGCAAAACTTCTGGCCGCCCGTTGGGCTGTGCTCCATAATTCTGCATAATAAGGATGAACGATTCTGATAGGTCTATGAAGACCGCTGAGGCATGTTCGGTTAAATGGATGAACCGCTGATGAATGAACTTCAGGAACGAGTCCAGACATTGATTGCTGAAGCCTGTCGTCATCCTGCGGGCAGCCCCCAGCGGCAGAGACGGCTCACCCAGGTGATTCGGCTGATTTCCGGTCGGCTCTGGAAAGAAAATACGGCTTATTACCAGGATGCCCTGCAGCAAACCTGGGTTTATTTCTGCCGGAACCTGTGTGAAGCCACTACGGGACGCGCCTATGATCCTGAGAAGGCCAATGTCGTGACCTGGCTCAATGCCTATCTCAAGCGTCGCTTACAGGATGGCTACATCGAGCTACAAAAGCAGCGGGCTACAGTCGCGAGCAGTCCCCGGGCCAGTGCCGACGGGCAGCCGCTCGATCCGGTTGATATGCTACCCGCTCGACCCGATGTCCCCCCTCTGCTTGAAAACGTCAGAGCTTGGGCAGAGTCGGACCATCAGCTCACCTGCATCCATCTGACTGACCATCCCCATATCACCTGTCAGCTCCTGATCTTGAAGCGGCTGCCCCCAGAAACGCCGTGGAAAGTGCTGGCCACAGAGCTCGGCGTTCCCATCGGGACCCTCAGCAGTTTCTACCAGCGTCAGTGTCTGCCCCTACTGCGCGAGTTTGGCAAATCCCAGGGCTATCTATAAATGGCCACTTACATCAGCTCATTCAGGAGAAATCAGTCATGAGCACCCCGTTAGAAATTAAAAACCTAGGGCTTCGGCTACCTATTACCGAGCAAGCTCGCCAAATCGCCCAGCGGTTTTCAGAGATCCAGTCAACGCCTGAAAAGGCAAAACAGGTACAGCTGAATACGCTGGCTGTCTGGGTGGTGAATGACTACTGTCAGATGATGGACATTCCTACCGAGCTTGATCACAGCGACAGCTGGAATCCGGTGGTGCAGGTTATGGCCAATGTGGCCGATTTGGTCCTGCCGGAGATTGGGCGGCTAGAATGTCGCCCGGTCAGGTCTGAAGCGCAAACCTGCTTTGTTCCGCCCGAGGTGTGGGACTGCCGAGTGGGGTACGTCGTTGTCGAAATCGATGATGCTCTGCAGTCTGCACAGCTGATAGGTTTTACCCCTGCCGTCACGACGGAAGAGCTGCCGATCGCCAAGCTGCTGCCGCTCGAAGACCTGCTCGATCATCTGTATACCCTGAGGCAGGCGAGTCTGCTCCCCGCGCTGGATGGCCTGGCCGCAGGGGCCGTCGAAGCGGCCGTAAATCTGAGCCAGTGGCTCAACGATACCTTTGAAACCAGCTGGCAGGCGGTGGAATCGGTACTGAATCCCGACCGTATGGCCCCGGCGGTGAGCTTTAGGCGCGTCGGTATCGACGAAGGAACGACGCCTGAGCTCACCCCTAGCAGGATTAGACGCGCCAAGCTAATTGACTTAGCGGTGCAGCTCGGACTTCGGCAAGTTGTGCTGCTGGTCAACTTACAGCCAGAAGCCTCCGAGCAGACCTATATTGGTCTACAGGTGCACCCAGCGGCCGGGCAACCCTACCTGCCCTCGGGGCTGGAGCTGGCTATATTGGAACCGTCAGACGCGGTCTTTATGCAGGCCCAGTCGCGGCAGGCCGACAACTATATTCAGCTTCGATTTAGCGGCAAGCCGGGTGAGCGCTTTAGGATCCGAATTACGCTGGAAGATGCCCGCTATCTAGAAGAATTTGTGATTTGATGGCTTAGGCAAGCATGGAAAAGCTGGTTACCCTAAAACTAGGCGACGGCAGCCTGGAAGCGGGCCTTTCAGTCATTCTCCAGATCGGGGAGGATGGTCAGCGGCCCAGCGTAGAGCTGACCGGTTTTTTGCCCCCAGCGCCCGAGTTAGCGCACATCTATCAGCGCTGGCAGATCGCCTATCGCCGACTGGGGGTGCCCTATCGGCTGGAGAGCATAGCGAGTGGCTTTGCGACAAACGTGTCTAAAGTCGAAGACTGCTTCGAGGTTGCTCAAGAATTTAGTCAACAGCTCAATCACTGGCTCAGTGCAGACGGCTTCCAGCCGCTGCGCGATAAGCTGCTGGAGCAGCTTGCCCAACAGGATCAGATTCGGATCATTTTGCAGACGCCGCAAGCGACGGTGCAGCATCTGCCGTGGCATGCCTGGGCCATCTGCGATCGCTATCCCAAAGCCGAAATTGCCCTCAGCGCCCCGGCCTATGAGGGCGTCGGCGAGCCCTCCGTCAGCCGCCAGCAGGTGAGAATTTTGGCCATCCTCGGCCACAGCCAGGGGATAGACGTGCAGACTGACCAGGCCCTGCTCAACCATTTGCCTCATGCGGACGTTCAGTTTCTAGTCGAGCCCAGCCGTCGGCAGCTAAACGAGCGCCTGTGGGACCCAAAAGGGTGGGATATTCTCTTTTTTGCCGGACATAGCCTCAGCCAAACCCATTCGCAAACCGAAACTACGGGTCGGCTCTACCTGAATCCCACCGACAGCTTGTCCATCCCTGAACTCAAACATGCGCTGCGCAAGTCGCTTGAGCGCGGGCTGAAGATTGCCCTGTTCAACTCCTGCGATGGGTTGGGTTTAGCCCAGGCGCTGTCAGACCTGGGTATTCCCCAGGTCTTGGTGATGCGAGAGCCGGTTCCTGACCGGGTGGCCCACGAGTTTCTCAAATCCTTTCTAGAAGCCTTCGCCCGGGGCCAGACGTTTTATCTAGCGGTGCGCGAAGCCCGAGAAAAACTTCAGGGATTGGAAGACCGCTATCCTTGCGCGACTTGGTTGCCGATGATTTGCCAAAATCCGGCGGAGCTGCCGCCAACCTGGTCGGCCTTGAGCGGGGTTCCTACCGAGACGACTCAATCCGTCAGCAGCCGCCAGCCTTCGCGATCAAAACCCAATTGGAAAGTGCTGGCTGCCTCCAGCTTGATGACTGGTCTCGCCGTTCTAGGCCTGAGCCAGTCGGGCGGACTACAAGGCTGGGAGCTGCGCGGTCTGGATTGGCTGATGCGGCTACGACCCCGCGAACTGCCAGATCACCGACTCTTGGTGATTACCCTGTCGGAAGCCGATGTTCAGGCTCAGGATGCCGAGCAAAGGCGCGGGTCTTTGTCCGATGCGGCGCTATCGGCGCTGTTGCAAAAGCTAGAGCCGATGGAGCCGCGAGTAATTGGTCTCGATATTTATCATGACTTTCCGGTGAGCCAGCCCCAGCTGGTGCAGCAGCTTCAGACCACCGATCGGCTGCTGGCCATCTGCAAGTCCAGCGATGCGGATAGCGACATGCCAGGCATTGCCCCACCGGCCGAGCTGCCGGAAAATCGGGTCGGCTTTAGCGATTTTGTTACCGATCCCGATGGCGTTGTTCGCCGCCATCTGCTGGCGCTCTCGCCTGCCCCCGCCTCACCCTGCCAGGCGTCCTACGCCTTAAGTACTCTACTGGCCATGCGATATCTGGCTGAGGAAGGGATAGCGCCTGTTGCCAGCGATCGCGGTTTGCAGCTGGGAGCGGTGCTCCTTAATCCATTGGAAGCTGACTTCGGCGGCTATCAGGGCATCGACGCCCGGGGCCATCAGGTGATGCTGAACTACCGCAGGCTAGCCGCTCCCAGCCAGATTGCCGAGCAGGTTTCCCTAAGCGATGTGCTGGCGGGCCGGGTGAATGCTGAGGCGGTGCGCGATCGCATTGTCTTAATCGGCACTACCGCTAGAAGCTTCGGAGACTACTGGCCCACACCTTACCGCACGGGGTCGGCGGGCCAGCAGGAAACGGCAGGCGTCTTCATGCAGGCGCAGATGGTGAGTCAGCTGCTCAGCGCCGTCCTAGATGACCGCCCTTTAATCCAATCCTGGCCGGAATGGGCCGAGATTTTGTGGATCTTAGGGTGGGCTGCCGTGGGCGGAGTCGCGGGCGTTCAGGTCGCCGCCAATTTTTCCTGGGGCAGGCTGCTGCTAGCGGGTTTGGCGATTGAACTGACTCTGTTTGGGCTGTGCTGGCTGCTGCTGGTGCGTTCGGGCTACTGGCTGCCCTGGGTGTCACCCGCGATCGCGGTCGTCGCCAATATGGGAGGGAGCGTCGCCTATGCTCAGCTGCGGCAGTCACCGAATTAACGTTTTATCTGGGAGAACCATTATGAAGCATCATCAAAGCACGGCCTTAGTTGGTATGTTTGCGGTGGGGCTGGGCTGGGCAACCTTATCCCCAAGTTTTGTCCTGGCCCAGTCTACCGCCCTCGAAGTCAACCCAATTCAGTTCACGCCGCCGCCGCTCCCCGACCGGGGTCGTCCGTCCGGCCGTCAGCGCGGGGGAGCCAGCCGCGGCAGCTGCGGACTGGCCGATGGTCAATCTAGCCTGACGGCGCTAGCGCCCGCGACCCAGGTTTCGCTATCAACTGCGGAGTCAGCTGCTGACGAATCCGAGCTGCTCAACTATGAATCTGTATTTAGCCTGACAACAGAGGCCCATCCCTCCTTCTGGTTCTATGTACCCTATAGGCTGGATGCGGATACCGCGCTGGAATTTGTTTTTCAGGATGAAAGCGGAGAGACGCTCTATCAGACCCGGTTTGTGGCTGAGCAAGATAGCCCCAGCATTGTTCAGGTCTCTCTGCCAGAGAGCTATCCTCCCCTAGCCGTTGACGCGCCCTATCAGTGGTACTTCATGGTTCACTGCGATTTGGCTGCGGCTAGCGAGCCGCCCTACGTCAAGGGATGGATTGCTCGCACCGACATCAATCCGGGTTTACAAGCGCAGCTAGCAGCAACAACAGTAGAAAGCGCATCGCTCTATGCTGCTCACGGCATTTGGCAGGATGCGCTCACCGTTCTAGGCGAGCGCTATCGAGAAGACCCTCAAAACGTTGCTATAAGCAATGGCTGGGCAAGTCTGTTGGAGTCTGTTGGGCTGGGTGAATTGTCTGCAGAACCCATGGCTGATTGCTGTGTCGCGTCTGAGCTCGCTGCGGAGTAGTAAAAGGCTAAAAGGGACTGTAGCGAACCGAAAAATAGATGCCGTTTTCCTGCAGGCTGTCATTCTCATTGGGGATGTTGACCAGCGGAATTCCCCAGTCGAGCCGGGCTTCAAAGTTGTCGCCCTGCTGCCAGAGCAGGGCAAAGCCAGCCCCAACCAGGGTATTCGTATCAAATCTGTTTTGAGCTGCTGCATCATTGCGGCTATCCCAGGCCACACCGGCATCGATAAAGGGCGTCACCTGGAGCACGCCATCCCATTCTGGAATTCTAGCTATGGGCAGACGAAACTCAGCCGAGAGCAGCGCCCCGCTATCTCGCAGCAGCGCATCCTGCCGGTAGCCGCGCACGCTGCGGATGCCGCCCAGCCCAAACGCTTCCTGGGGGAGCAAATCATCCGCCGTCAGCTGCACGTCGCCGCGCAGCAAAAAGAGCGTATCTTCTCCCAGCAGCTTGACCCACTGGCCCTGCCCGCGCCATGAGAGAAACTGGCTGTCGGGGCCGGTACCGTTAGTAGTCTCTTCGTTGACGGTGGCATTAAACAGGCGCAGGCCCAGGCTAAACTGCGATCGCAGCGCCAGCACGTGGCTCTGACTGCGCTGGGTCCATTCCTGAGAAAACCGCAGTGCCGTCAGTCGAGTCCGGCCCTTGTCATCTGCCCCTGGCGACAGCGGAAACGGAATCGAATCGATCAGACCTGGAACACTCAGGCGAGTCTGGCTCTCCTGGTAAAACAGGTCGAGGCCCAAGGCCAGCTCTTCGGTCGGCGTTTCGACCAGGGGTCGCCGATAGCCAAGCTCGGCGTAGAAACTCTCCGATGAAATGTCAATATCAGGGCTAGCGTCTGAAAAAGCGGAATCGAGAATCCGGCTGTCGGAATAGCCCGCGCGAAAGCCCAGCGTATCGTTGTTGGGGCTGACAGGTAGGGTGTAGCTGAAGTCAACCCCGTCACTGCCGTCGGTGTTGTCGTAGTTGAAAGCCAGCCGATCGCCAATGCCGAACAGATTGCCTTCACTCAGGCCAATCGTGCGCTGGGTCTCGCCGATGTTGGGCGACCGGTCGTTGGCAACGCTGGTATTGACTGCGAAGGAATCTGCCTCAGCCACATCTACGACCAAACGGCTCGTTCCAGGACTGACCCCGGCCTGTAAATCTGCCGAAACGGTCTCAATCAGCGGATCGAGTTGGAGCCGCTGGAGCCCCGCCAGCAGCTCATCCACGTTGAGCGGGGGGTCCGCTACTCGCTGAATCCGGCTGCGGATATAGCCAGGGCTGAGGCGTTTGGTTCCAGTCACAATCACTTCTTCTAGGCGACCTTCAATCACCTGGATGGCGACGGTATTATCGGTCAGGGTCTGAGGCGGAATCAGTGCTCCAGAGGTAATGTAGCCTGCCTCGACATAGCGCTGGGTAATGTCAGAGCGGAGCTGCAAAAGCTGGTTGAAGCTGACCAACCGCCCTTCATAGGGCGCTACCAGGTCGGCAAAGTCGGCTTCAGAAAAGACAGTGCTGCCAATAATCTGAATTTCCCGAACATAGAAGGTCTCGTCTGGGGCCTCAAATCCGCCATCTGAGGGCGGAGACGTTTCAGGCCGGAGCAGCTCGTCGGGGGAGGGCAGCGGCGGCAGCGGATCTTCTGGCAGCGGCGGCTCTGGGGGTGGCTCTTCAGGAAAGGGGCGCTCTGGTAGGCTTTCGGGCAGGATATTGGGCGGCAGGTCGGGGCGAGGCGTCTGAGCGATCGCGGAACTCGCCCACAGGCATCCCACCTGCCCCAAGACAATCAGTCCCCCAATTAAAAAAGGTCTAGCCGCGAATACCATATCTGCAATATGTCATAGAAGATCAGTCCCTTTCAGCCCGCTCTGGCCTGCATAGTACCATCAAAAAAAAATTGATCTGGCCGTTGTTGAAGAAGTAAAACGCCCTGAATATTGGCTGGCCCCAATCATTAACCCCCTTTGGGCAAGCAGGAGCAAGCAGGAAGGTTAAGTTTGGAAACCAGCGGGCTGAAGCGGCTTGCGCTGGCATTTCGCTAAGCGATAAGCTCAGACTTACCCAGTTAAAGACTCAAGACCCAAGGTTAAATGTGGCTATAGCAGAGCAGCGAATCAAAGTCGGCGACCTCACCTGGTTTTACCGCGAGGCAGAGCCGATGAACCCCAGCGAGCGACCGCCGGTGATTTTGCTGCATGGGATTGTGGCGCAGAGCTACAGCTGGCGGGGCGTGATGGCGGCTCTGGCCAAGCAGGGGCTACGCGCGATCGCGCCTGACTGGATTGGCCAGGGCTTTTCAGACAAGCCGGAGCCGCGCGACTTTGCCTATACCCCCGATGCTTTCGTCACCGCCTTTTCCGACTGGCTAAAGGTATTGGAAATTGAGCGATTTTCGCTGGTGGTGCAGGGCTTTGCTAGCTCAGCCGGACTGCTCTATGCGGCAGAGCATCCCGACCAGATCGAGCGACTGATTATCCTGAATACGCCGCTAACCCGTGATGCCAAGCTGCCCTGGAAGCTGAAGCAGATGAGCATTCCGCTGGTGGGTGACATGCTGACCCAGGACCCGCTGCTGGTGGATCGCACCCTGGAGGGCGGCGGCCCCTATGTGGTAGAGGATGCCGACCTGGATGTCTATCGCCGTCCTTTCCTCACAAGCTCCGACGCCGGTCGGGCGCTGCTGGCGACGATTAAACGGCTGAACCTGAAGGAAACGATGGCGCGACTGGAGCAGGGGTTCAGCGACTGGCAGCCGCCGACGCTGATCGTCTGGGGGACGGAGGATAAGTGGCTGTCGGTGAGCATGGCTGAGACCTTTGCCCAGAGGCTGCATTCGGTCGATATCGCTAAGCTGGAGGCGGTCGGGCACTATGCTCAAGAAGACTGGTCTGAGAAGGTGAGTGACGCAATGGTGCCGTTCCTTCGCCGACAGATTCTATGACCCTGCACCAAACGCCGCTCCATGCGCTGTATCAGGGCGCTCGCCTGACGGAATTTTCCGGCTGGGAAATGCCGGTGCAGTTCAGCAGCATTAAGCAGGAGCATCAGGCCGTCCGGCAGGCGGCGGGCATGTTTGACATTTCCCACATGGGCAAATTTGTGCTCACGGGGACGGCGGTGCTTGAAGTGTTACAGCAGCTGGTGCCGACCGACCTGAGCCGTCTATCGCCGGGAAAGGCCCAGTATACGGTGCTGCTGAATCCCCAGGGTGGCATTATTGACGACCTGATTGTCTATGACCAGGGGCGCGATCTCGGTTCTGAACGAGTCACCCTGATCGTCAACGCCGCCACCACGAATAAGGATAAAGATTGGCTGCTCAGCAACCTGGCCGAAACGGTACAGCTGCAAGACTGTTCCCGCGACCAGGCCCTGATTGCGGTACAGGGACCGGAATCAACTGCCAAGCTGCAAGCCCTAACGGCGGACGATCTGACGAAAATCCCCCGCTATGGCCATCACACCGGCCAGATTTTAGACACACCCGTCTTTTTCGCCCGCACCGGCTACACCGGCGAAGACGGCTTTGAGCTGATGGTCGAAGCCAGCCAAGCCGCAGCAGTCTGGCAGGCACTGTTAGACCAGGGCGTCACGCCCTGCGGCTTAGGCGCAAGGGATACACTGCGGCTAGAGGCGGCGATGGCCCTTTACGGTCAGGACATTGCCGATACGACGACGCCTCTGGAGGCGGGGTTGGGCTGGCTAGTGCATTTGGACAAGCCTCAAAACTTTATCGGTCGCCCCGTCCTCCAGCAGCAAAGGAAAACCGGCGTTTCACGTCGCCTGGTTGGACTTCAGCTAGAGGGACGCAATATCGCCCGGCATGACTACCCGATTATGGCGCAGGATAAACCAGTCGGAATTGTCACCAGCGGCACTCTCTCGCCTACGCTGGGCTACCCGATTGCCCTGGCCTACGTGCCGTCTGAGCTGGCTAAGGTTGGGCAAACGGTGGAGGTTGAGATTCGCGATCGCCTTTTCCCTGCAACCGTCGTCAAGCGCCCGTTCTATCGAGCCCAAACTCAGAACTAACCCATATCTGGGACGGGTCAAGCCTCAGCAAGATGCGATCGCGGCAAACTGCCTAGGGCTGTCAGTGTATAATCAGCTGTAGCTAGGCGGAAAGTTCCTGCCTGCCATTTTCTTCGGGTGATTAGGCAGACGAATTTCTACCTATCTCCCCAAAGATGCATTCACAGATCTGCTAGTTGAGAAGTACAAGCTACCAGGATTGGAGCAGTGACTCTTTGTGATGCGTCTCCTTTGATTGCTTTGATTAACCAGAGTGACATCAATCATACTCGTTGCGTCAATGCTTTATCCGATCTTTCCGCACCTTTGGTTACGACATGGTCATGTTTCACAGAAGCCATGTACTTGTTAGGTCGATATGGCGGCTGGTCGGCACAGCAGGAATTATGGGGTTACGTTACTAATCAGATCCTTGTACTTCACTTCAACTAGGAAGATGAGCAAACCAAGATGCAAGCATTAATGGAGCAGTATCGAGATTTGCCAATGGATTTAGCAGATGCTTCCTTAGTGGCTGCGGCTGAAGCTCTCAATCAAAAACGAATTTTTACGCTTGATCGGGACTTTAAGATTTGCCGTTTCAAAGGGAATCAACCCTTTGATATTGTCCCTCAAGTATTTGCTAATGGTTGACGCGGGTGAGTGCTGCATTATCTTCACCAGCGGCACTCTCTCGTCTACGCTGGGCTACCCGATTGCGCTAGCCTACGTGCCGTCTGAGCTGGCTAAGGTTGGACAAACGGTAAAGAAAGAGGCAATTCAATTCGCTTAATCAGCGCAAGAGAAGTAACACGAACCGAGCGAGAAGCTTATGAATAAGTCAGTCATTAATCAGTATCTTCATTGCTTGGGTGGTAGTTGCAGCATAGGTTATAGCAATGTTTTGGAGCTTTCACGGAAATATTTCCAGCTTTCCTCCGTTTGGAACTCAAAAGTCCAAGTAGAGCTATGCCTACTTGAATAGGTGAGCAAAACCAGGATTAGCCGCCGTAGCACTTGATCTTAGCTTTACTCACCAAATCCGTGCTTCCAGGGGAGCTCATAGCCTATTCAATAGGGTTCTCAGTAAGCGATTACTGAAGCCTAGGTTCGTAAACTGTGGTTTCGATGGGTCGAGAGTATGCAGGTGGCTTAGTTGCCAAATTTTCAGGTCTCTCATACAGGCGATCCGAATAGGATTTACCATATCCAAACAAGGTTTCAGCCTCAGATTTATCTTGCTTAGAAGATTGATAGAACCTGTCTTTCTGGGACTGATAGGCCGTCTGATACAGCGTCTTTTTGACGCCATTAATGGTAGTCAGATCGGTTTGAGACATCCTTCTAATGGGCCGATAGATATAATCCTCGTCGTATTGTCTTATTTTCAGCTGGGGCTGTGGCTCAGCTTCCGGCATACCGTATCCTAAAGTCACAGCGGAGCCGGGCTGTAACCGTTCTGAGTGCTGATAAGCCAGCGTGGGATTTTCACTGCTCACAAGCCGATTTCGCCGCCAGTTTTCCAGCAGGTTACTGATATTGAAGCCTGCCGCCCGTTGAAAATGCCATAGGCCGCCCTGCAAGAAGAAAAAGGCTAGATAGAAATGAGCATTTGCCAGCCAGACCCGGCTAGTATAGCCGTCGGCCATGGTTGGCTGAACCTCGTAATAGCGCGGCAGCAGTGACGATTTCAATTCCAAGGTAGGGCCATAGAACTTTTCAGGATAGGCCAGTGAATCGAAGCCGCAGTAGTAAGAGGCCGCAAAGCCTGCTATGGCAATACCAAACAGCGAGTAGGATAAAATGCCATCTCCCGAAAAGAAGAAAAACCGCTTAACCCATTGGAAGGGAGGAACCAGAATGTGCCAGATGCCTCCTGCAATCAATAGACCAGCGACATAGATATGTCCACCCACCAAGTCTTCTAGGCTTCTAACATCAAACAGATGCGTTCTATAGTCCCAGATGGCAGCCGGGCTAAGCGTCGGAGAGGCAACTACCCGTACCGAGTCTGAATAGGCATCGTAGAGCCCCCCAAAGTACTGCGCTTTAGCAACGAGCAGCAGCGCTCCTAAGGCCAAAAAGATGAGGTGATGCCCTAGAATAAAGCCCAGCTTTTTAGCATCTTGCCACTCAAAATGAAACTTAGCGGCATTGTTTGGAGCGTTCGCCAAGCTAGCAGGCAGTCGAGTGTAGTGAAAATAGGCTCCACCCGCTAACACGGCAGCCGCGACAATATGAATAGCCCCAATCGAGAACCAGACGCTGGTATCAACAATCGCGCCACCTGAGCCAATACCCCAGCCCTCAGTGGCCAGATGGGGCAGCAGAATCAGGCCCTGGGTGTAAAGCGGCGCATCGGAAGAATAAACGGCCAGCTCAAATAGGGTAAATGACCCAGCCCACAGCATAATCAGGGCAGCCTGAGCGACGTGAGCAACGATAAACGTATTAGACAGATCGATAAACCGGGCATTTCCTGCCCACCAAGGATATTCTTGGGTTTTGTCAGAAGCGTACATGGCAGTAGGTCGTCAGCAATAGGGATGTTCAGCACGGGTCTACCCTCGCGAATAGACCCATAGATTTGAAGAGAAATGCCTAGCTCAAACCAGATATGATGTGATCGAGATAAACATCCATTTCTTGCCCGGCTTCAGCGCCTACTCGTTGGGTAACAACTTCCTTCATGGCCTGAATAGCTTGGATAGTCGGCTCAATCGGGACGCCCAAGGACGAGTAGGTCTCTTTTAAGCCATTGAGAACCCGCTCATCCAAAATGGAAGGGTCAGCAGCCAACATGGCATAGGTGGCATAGCGCAGGAAATAGGTTAAATCTCGCAGGCAGGCGGCATAACGCCGAGTAGGATACATATTGCCACCCGGCAGCGTAATATCTCCGTACAGCAGGCTTTTCTCAACGGTTTTGCTGATAATGCTGTCAACATTTCCACCAATCTGACTAGCCGCTTTAACGCGTAGGGCGCCTGATTGAAGATATTGCTTGAGTTTGTCAAGGTCATTACCCTCCAGATAGCGGCCTTTCTCATCAGCAGGGTTAATGATCGAAGTGATTGTGTCTTGCATGATTGTTTCTAGTTTTGAAAATGTGGACTTCGGGCTAAAAGCGCTTCCCTACTCAGCTTCAGAACCTGTAGCGGGCAGGGTAAAACGAATGAACAAGCTTAAAAAGCTCGGATGAGCTGGTCAAAGTAGGGGCTAGCTAATGCAGCTTCTTCAGAGCTTAAGAGACCTGTAGCAACTTGCTTTAAGCAGCGCATTGCCAGTTTTAGATTTGCTAAAGGCACGTTTAGGGAGACGTACATATCGCGCATTCCATCCAGACCAATATCTTCTAAGGGCTTAGAATTGCCAGCCAGCAAACAATAGCTCACCAGGCGGATATACCATCCTTGATCTCGCTGACAAAGGGCCGTTTTTTGCTTGTCACCGCTGTTGCTAGGGGTATTGGGACACTGCTCCCAAAATCGTTTGCTGCCTTCTTCAACAATTTTCTGCTGGTTGGCTGCTAATTTTTGGGCAGCGCTGATCCGCGCACCGCTATCGTTGAAAAAATCTTGGAGCTGAGTCAGCTCAGCACTACTTAAAAATCGGTCAGCGCGATCTGATTGAGCAATCACCTTAGCTACAATACTCATGAACTAAACCTCCTACAGTTTGTTTTTTGTTTTAAGAGAAAATCCGCTTTTGTATTTAGTGGCAACAAGATAAATCTTGAAATAGTCAGGTAAGCCTCGAAAGGTTAACAGGCACCTCAATAAGGAGCCTTTAAGAATCATTGCTTTAAAGCAACCATTCCCTGTATCTTTTGCTTGCGCGAACATTAGCCCTCGCAAGTTATCGATGTCTATGACCTCGTACGTAAGAGAAACGCCTGTTGATGGCATCAACGACAAAAGTGCATTTCTACTTAGCTGATAGTATCAACAATAAAAGCCCTTAAACTTATGTGACTAGCTTTCCAAAAAACTAGATACATAAGTTTAGAGATGTTTATCTTTGAGTGGAAGATTTTGAGCGCTTCAATCCTGCGAATAGATAAACGCCCTGTGATATAGATAAACGCTAGGAAGAATGGACAGCGTTGCTGAATATGCCGTAGGTATCTGAAAAAAGAAGCCCGTGACGAGGATTGAACTCGTGACCTCACCCTTACCAAGGGTGTGCTCTACCACTGAGCCACACGGGCATTTGCTCCATTTTACAGGTGGTGGGCCGGGCTGGATTTGAACCAGCGTAGGCGTAGCCAGCGGATTTACAGTCCGCCCCCATTAACCACTCGGGCACCGACCCATCGTCACCCAACGGTTAATAATCCTAGCACATAGTCTACCCAAACATGGAAGCCGATCGCGCTGCGGGCGCTATAGGGGGCAAGCCTCCCTTAGCGGCCAAAATGAGGACATATTCAGCCGGGTCAGCTTAACCTCCAAAACATAGATAGATATAGATAAACAAATAAACTGTAAAGCCCCGGCTAAAAGGCGGCGAGCCACGGGTGCTAACGCTAGGGTGGTACGGAGTTTCACGGATCAATATTGCGCAGCCGTTTCTGAGATTTAATATGGTCAGCCAAGCCCATCGGAATGCATCCAAGCTGAGTGAGCATAGCGTCCCAACGAGCCAGCAGAATTCTAAAAAAGCCATGCAGGTTGCGATCGCGGCCACCTTCACCGCCGAGCCGCTAGCCGACAGCCTGGCTTTCTGGAGCCAGACGCTTAGCCTGGACTGTACAGTCACCTTTGCGCCCTACAACCAGATTTTTCAGCAGCTGCTTAACCCGACTAGCCTGCTGGCCCAAAATTCAGCTGGGGCCAACGTCGTTCTAATTCGGTTTGAAGACCTGCTACCGGCCGAGGCGCTAGCCAGTGCCGATTCAGCCGCAGCCCCAATGGAGCAGACCGTGCAGGAGCTAATCTCAGCCCTCCAGTCCGCCGCCGCCCAGTCCGCTACGCCTTACCTGCTGTACGTTGCTCCCGCTTCACCCACTGCCGAAGCAACCTACGCGGCGCTGTTCGAGCAGCTCCAGCAGCAGCTCGTCTCGGCCTTGGAGCCCTGTAAGGGAATCTACGTGACGACCGCAGACCAGATTGCGCAGCGCTACCCGGTCGATGCTTTCTACGACGCCAAGCGCGACAGCTTGGGCCATATCCCCTACACCGACCTGTACTTTACGGCGCTGGGAAGCGCGATCGCACGGCAGCTTTCGGCCCTAACCCGCGCCCCCTATAAGGTAATCGTGCTGGACTGCGACAATACCTTGTGGAAGGGCGTCTGCGGCGAGATTGGGCCGCAGGGGATTGGCCTGGATGCGCCCTGGCTGGCGCTGCAAAACTTTATGGTTGCCCGTAGCCAGGCGGGGATGCTGCTCTGCCTGTGCAGTAAAAACGTCGAAGAAGACGTGGATGAAGTGTTTCGGCAGCGCCAGGATATGCCGCTAAAGCCATCTCACCTGGTCAGCAGCCGGATTAACTGGCAGCCCAAGTCAGAGAATATTCGCTCCCTGGCTCAGGAGCTGAACCTGGGGCTGGACAGCTTCATTTTCATTGACGACAATCCGATCGAATGCTCAGAGGTGCGGGCCAGCTGTCCCCAGGTGCTGACGCTACAGCTGCCCCAGGCGACCGAGAAAATTCCCCAGTTTCTGGAACAGGCTTGGCCCTTCGACCAGCTCCAGGTGACCGAGGCTGATAGCCAGCGCACCCAGCTCTACAAGCAGAATATTGAGCGCGATCGCTTTTTGCAGGAAACGGTCAGCTTTGAAAGCTTCATCGAGGGGCTCCAGCTCCAAATTGAGATTACGCCCGTCCAGCCTGAGCAGGTGGCCCGGGTGGCCCAGCTGACCCAGCGCACCAACCAGTTCAACGCCACTACGGTGCGCCGTTCAGAAGCCGATATCCGCCAGTTCTGCCAGTCTGAGGGCGACTGCTGGGTAGTGGAGGTGCGCGATCGCTTTGGTGACTATGGCCTAGTAGGCGTCATCCTGGCCCGGGCCGAGGCCAGCCAGCTCAGCGTCGATACCTTTTTGCTCAGCTGCCGCGTTCTGGGTCGGGGGGTGGAGCATCGAATGGTGGCTCACCTCGGCCAGGTAGCGGTGGAGCGGGGGTTAGACACCGTTCACCTACCCTATCTGCCCACAGCTAAAAATAAGCCCGTCGCCAATTTCCTCGCCGCTATCGGCAAGGACTTTGAGCAGGCTCAGGCGCAGCGAACCGACTACACTCTACCAACAGAGGCTGCCCGGTCGCTCCATTTCAGCCTGACCCAGCCAGAAGCCCCGGTTCAGGCTCAGTCCCAAGCTCAGGCCAAATCCGCAGCTCAGCCGAGCGCTGCGGTCAGCCGAGCAAGCGTATCCGAGCTGTGGAATCGGATTGCCTCAGACCTGGTGACTCCGGCCCAGATTTTAGCGGCGGTAGAAGCTCAGCAGCAGCGGCAGCGCTCATCGCAGGCCCGGTTTGTGCCTCCCCAGACCGAGACGGAGAAAACCCTGGCAGCGATCTGGCAAAGCGGACTGCGGATTGACCAGGTTGGCCGGCAGGATAACTTTTTTGAACTGGGGGGCACTTCCCTCCTCGCAGTCGAGGTCTTTGCCCAGATTGAGGATCGCTTTGGACAGCGGCTGCCAATGACGGTCCTGCTAGAGCACCCGACGGTAGAAAAGCTAGCGGCACTGCTAGACCAGGAAGACTCAGCGGCAGACCGCTGGCGATCGCTGGTGCCCATCCAGCCCAACGGCTCGGAGCTGCCGCTGTTTTTTATCCATGGCGGCTTTGGCGATGTGTTAGGCATTGGCGAGCTAGTGAAGCATTTGGGGCCGCAGCAGCCGCTGTATGCGCTGCGGGGGGTCGGGTTAGACGGTCAGCAGCTTCCCCTACCCACAATCGAAGCCATGGCGGCGCACTACATCGCCGAAATTCAAACGGTTCAGCCCCACGGTCCCTATCAGCTGGTGGGCCAATGCTCCGGCGGCATCGTCGTCTATGAGATGGCGCAGCAGCTGACCCAGCAGGGGGAAGAAGTTGCCCTGGCAGCGCTACTGGATACGCCCCACCCGCAGCTCGACCAGTACGTCCTGGCCCGGGCTCGCTATTACTATCACAAACCGAGCTACCGGCACAGTCGGTTCGACTGGAGCTATTTTCTCTTCACCGCCAATTTCTATCGCCGTCGGCTGGGCTATGCCAAAAATTATCACCTAGAGCAGCTTAAACAGCGGGATTCTGGTGAACGAATAGAATATCTGGGCTCCTTCTTGAATAAACTCACTCAGGGCGTTCAGAACAAGCTCCAGCGTCCTAGCCGAAAGCCTTCGACGGCCAGAGATCGCGGGTCTAGAAAACCGAATAATTCAGCGCAGCCTCCCGCTCCTCAGCCAGCGGCTCGTTCAGGCAAAGCAAGAGAACGAGAGCAGCTGATCAAAGATCGCTTCTTCGAAACCTTTGTCCGCGCCCAGCAGAACTATCTGCCCAAGCCTTACCCGGGTCAGCTGGATTTCCTGCTAACCAAGCTCCATACCTACGTGCCGCGCTTTTATCCCTATCAGCCCCAGTCGCTGTGGGCCAACCAGCAGGCAGTGGAGTCAGTCGATGGCCTGCTCTTGGGCTGGGATCGTCATGTCGACCCGGATCGTTTCAAGCTGCACATGGTTGAGAGCAAACATCAGCATCTATACGAGTCTCCCTACCTTGAGAACCTCGCTAGCGTTCTGACCAGCTGCCTGGGCGCAAAACCGCAGTAGGCTATTCCCAATTTTCCAGCTCACTGGCCCAGGCGGACATCAGCTCGTTCACCTGTGATCGCCGCGATTCAAAGGTGGAGGCAGTCCAGATAAACAGCAGTCCCAGGACAATACCAATCGCCCAGAGCAGGGTGCCGTTGATGTCAATATATAAGCCGATCACTCGCAGCACCTGGAAAACGAAGGTGACCGTGCCGATATAGAGAGGGGCGCGAATGTGTAGGATCAGCCCGGCCAGGATGAACCCCGTACTGAGCAGCAGCGTCACCCCGGCCTGAACCAGCGGTGCGGACGACACTTCAACCTGGTAGAGCGCCGTTAGCCCAATCAGGCCGATTGCCAGTAGTCTCAGCCAATGACGTTTTTCGCGATCTTCTATGGCCTGCAGGCCAGGGTCGAGCTGAATTACGTAGAGCAGCGACAGCCCTAGCAGAAGCCCCAGCCAGAGTAAATTGATCCAATCCTGATCGCTCAGATAGCGCAGCAGCGCCCAGTCCAGCAGCCCAATGCTGAGATAGCTCAGGCGAACGGCGTCCAGCCGTTTAGCCAGCCAGGCATAGAAGGCACCGACAATTAGCAGACTGGGTAGGGTAATGCTGCTGGCAGTGCTCAGGACGGTAAAAATGGGCAAAGCCGCTCCGACCCGTCGCCAGGGCGATCGCGATGGCCAACCCCAGCCCGGCCATCAGCGTCAGCCCGTCTCCCGCCGCTCCACCCGAGACCAGGAAGAGATGATAGATCAGCTTTTCGTAGGCTGCAGCCGAAACTAAGCCCAGTCCCAGATAGGTCAGCGGCCTCAGCCGGCGGCGACGACGACCCACGCCAATCACAATCACCGCCGCCGCCAGGGTATAAAATCCCGTGGTCGTGGTTAGTCCCTCGTAGTGCCCGTTCAGCATTCCCAGCCCGGCATAGGTCAGCGGGATGCCTTGCCAGCTGGGCCGATAGCGCGATCTTGTAACCCGCCAGTCGCCTGTTAGCTGGGTAATCAGACCCAGGGTCAGGGTGGCAATTACAGCCGCAGGTAGGCTTGGCTCGATGAGCGCGATCGCGGCCAGTACGGTAGCCTCCGCTGTCCAGCCAGTGAACCAGTTGACCCACTCTGTCTGGGGTCGATTGCGATAGACCAGGCCAGCCAGCAGTATCAGGCTGCTGATGAAGCCAAGACGCAAGGCTCTGCCCGGCTCTAGTAGTCCTAAGAAAGTGGTATAGGCCCAGACCAACAGCCCCGACAGGTAGAGCAATAGCAGACCAGCGATGAACCTAGCCCAGAGGTCGCAGGCTTGCGCATAGACCTGAGCCGGGGACCGCTGGCGAAAAACACTCCGCAGTCCCCATAGACCTACCGTCAGCCCTGTCATCAGCAATCCCCATTGGTCAAACGCCAGCCCGTCTCGACTCAGGACATCTGCCCCATTGAGCAAGCAGGCCAGCCCCGACCCGACGGTAAACAGCGCTACTCCCAAATTGGGTAGGCGGCGGCTATTGACTGCCATCAGCAGCGTCCCCAGGCCAAAGCTGACCAGCCGCAGACTGGGACTGGCCAACGCTAAAAAGGGCGTCTGGCAGATCAGCGCTACCATTGTCAGGACGACCGCCGCCTGGGGCTCTGGAAAAGTTTGTCGGCTCGCTAGCCCCGTTAGCAATATCGGTACGAGTAACCAGGCCCAGGGATAGTTCCCATCCGCAGCGGCACCGTCGAGCAGCAGGAAGTAAGCTGCCGCCGCCAGTACCAGGCCCAGATGCCAGGCGCTCTGCCGCCAGCGGCGATAGCGCTCCCCAACGCATGCAATCCATTCCACCGTCGTCAGCGCCAGCAGCACCAGGCCCCAGAGATCGCTACTCAGCCCCGGCCAGAGCAGATTAATCCAGCCCAGCAGAGCCGCGATCACGGTGATATGCGTCAGATAGAGCAGCGGACGGGCGACCCGCGATCGCGCCAAAATCCCCAGCGTCAGCGCCGACAGCAGCAGATTGACGGCTGCCGTCAGGGCATTAGTGGCACTGAGCAAAAACAGGAGCGTTCCCAACGCCAGGGCACCATAGCGGGTTTGCTGAGCTAGCCTGGGCTGCTGCCAGCGACGCAGCGCTGCCCCAAGCCCCAGCAGTCCCAAAACGGCAGGAAACAGGCCAATCCCGGCAAACTGTTCGGCCATCACCGCCGTCGGAGCCAGGTTAGACAGCCCCGCTAACAAACCCTGCCGCACTGCAGCTGGTAGGACAAACCAGGTCAGCCAGTAAGTCTGAAAAGCCACCAGAATCAGGGCCAGCAGGTCGCCGCCGCGCCAGTGCCGCTGCAGTCGGGCCGTCAGCAGGTGCAGGGCCAGGCCGCTAACCGCGATCGCCTGGAGCGGCGGCTGTCGCCAGACGCATACCGACCAGCCCAGCAGCAACAGTCCCGCTCCCGGCCAGCTCCACAGGGGCTGCGGGCGACGCAGCCGACAGAGCAGCCAGCCGCAGATGCCCAGGGCTAGCCCCAGCTGGCTCACCGGCACCTGAGCCACCAGTAGCGAGCGGGCCAGCAGCAGCATTAGCGCTAGCGGCAGCATGCTAAAGGCAAAAACGGACCGCTCTTGGCTAGATGCCTCAGGCGCATTCTCTGATCTATTCAGCGGTTCGCTGGCTCCGTGCTGGCCAATTTGGTGGGTTAGATTAGCCGCCGTACCGACGGTACCGATATAGGTCGCCAGCAAAGGCCAGCCGCCCCAATCCCAGCCCCAATGCAGCCAGCTCAGCACCAGCGCATTGATTACGGACAACCAACAGCTAGACGGCTGGAGCGGCTTCAGCCGGTCTAGCGTCAGAAAACTCAGGCCCAGAGCGGCTCCCATAGCGACGATTAGACCGCTACCCCGGGCCACCGCCAGCGCATCCATCATCCAAAAATTGACGGGGATAATCAGCAGCGTCGTCAGGGTCAGCATTCGGGTCGTCTGCTGCAATCTGGGCTGGCGCTGCGTCCAGCGGCTCGCGGCCCAAAAAGCCAGCGTATAGGCCAGCAGAATGCCGTACTGCCCCACCCGAGAAAAATTGTCCCACTGGATCGCCGCCAGCACCCCTGAGGAAACGACGACTAGAAAAACGCCGAGGAACAGCAGCCAGACGACGCTGATTTCGGCTAAGAGCGATCGCAGTCTCAGCGAAGGTCGGGGCCGCCGCGGCTGTTGGACCAAGGCCGTCGTAAAGTTCGGCGCGGCAGTCTCTGTCGTTTCTGTCTTAGACTCAGCAGCAGTGGCCTCGGGAACGACAGGCAAAGGCTGGCTCAGCACAACGGCCATGCGCCGAATCTGATCGTCCGAAAGCAGTCCCAGCCGCCGCCATTGGTCTAACCCTTCTAATAGATGAGCCTGAACCGATTCTGAATCCAGATCCAGTCGAATGGTCAGCGGCATGGTCAAGGTCCCACGGGCAGCGACTCCACAATAAGAACTATCGTTCCCCGACCGGCGCCATCACAGCCAGATTCTCAAACGTCCAACAGGTTTGCACTACGCCGACTCAGACACCAAACCCCATCACCCCCCTACCGCTTACCTACCGCCACCGAACCCGCTTCCCCAATCTTCTCCGCCTCTACCTTAGCGATCGGCTTCTGCTGACCAATCTGAGCGACCTGCGCTTCCACCTGGTCGCGTACCACCTGACGAATTTCGCAGAAATGCTCGGCATAGGCGCAGACGGTGAGGTACTGCTCCCACAGGGCCGGATTATTTTTCAGAATGCTGAACAGATGATGCCAGAACATCCAGCGGGTGTCGCGCTTGAAGCCCTGCCGCCAGACGATGATCGCTAGCGCCTTAAGGTCGGCTAGGGCCGGACGCTTGAAGGCTGCCCGATGCCGGGGAGGAGTCATATGCAGAAAATGGCGATAGGTGCGGTCGAGAAACCGCTTGGGTTCGTAAAGCGTACAGAAGGCATGGAGATATTCTTCGGCAATCTCTGCCATCGGGCGAGTCGGGACAAAGTTCATCAGCACAGTCTGATTGCCAGAGCTGGGACTTTCCAGCAGCCGACCCTCGCGGCTGAGGCGATGCCAAAGCGCCGTATTGGGCAGCGCCTGGAGCATGCCAAAGGTCGTTGTGGGGATGGCCGTCTGCTCGACGAATTCAATAATGCGATCGCCCGCCCCAGATTTTTCACCATCGAAGCCGATAATAAACCCGGCCATGGCCCGCAGCCCGGCCTGGTTGATCGTCCAGACCGCATCGACGAGGGAACTGCGCATATTCTGAAACTTTTTAGTCATTTGCAGACTGTCGGTATCCGGCGTCTCGATTCCTAAAAACACCGCCTTAAAGTTGCAGTCCACCATCTGCTCCATCAGAGTCTGGTTTTGCGCCAGATCGAGGGACGCCTCGGTAATGAAGCTAAAGGGATATCCGCGCTCGGCCATCCAGCCCTTGAGCTCAGCCAGCAGCAGCCTGACATTGCGCTGATTGCCAATAAAGTTGTCATCCACCATGAAAATCATCCGCCGCCAGCCCAGCTGGTAGAGGCATTCCAGCTCGGCCAGCAGCTGCTGCGGCGTTTTCGTCCGCGGCTTGCGGCCATAGAGCACAATGATGTCGCAAAATTCGCACTGGAAGGGACAGCCGCGCGAGAACTGGACGCACATCGTGCTGTAGGCATTCAGCTCCAGCAGGTCATAGCGAGGAACGGGCGTACCGGTAACGTCGGGCTTTTCGCCGTCGGAGCGAAACGTACCTTGGGTTTCGCCCCGCTCCAGCGCTGCGACGAACATCGGCAGGGTCACTTCCCCCTCGTCCAAAATTAAATAATCGGCCCCGGCTGCTAGCGAATCTTGCGGCACTGAGGTCGGGAAGGGACCGCCTACCGCCACCGGTTTGCCGCGCTGTTTGGCCTCCTGGATCAGCACCAGCAGGTCGGGCTTTTGCACAATCATAGCCGACATAATCACCAGGTCGGCCCAGTTCCATTCGGCTTCGGTAATGTCCCGCACGTTGCAGTCGACCAGCTGAAAGTCCCACGTTTGCGGCAAAATAGCGGCAACGGTAATCAGCCCCAGCGGCGGCATGGTTGCCTTACGGTCAATCAGCTCCAACACTTTTTCATAGGACTCGATCGTCTTGGGAAATCGAGGGTAGACCAGGAGAACGCGCATAGTTTAAGGCTAAGGAATTTCAAGAAAGGCGAATAGCTTTGGCGAAAACGGCCCTAGAACCGATAAAAATTCGCCAAAAACCGGCTTTTTTTGTCTGGGTACTGTCCAAGTTTTAACAGGTTTTAGCCGCTTTCGCTCAGATTGGGCATTCTCAAGTAGCTTACGCAAACGGGCTCTGTACTTCTGAGAAGCAGCGTTATCCAATTTCCCTCAGCGGGTTTGAGCAAATTAAATCCGCTCTCTAAAGCCGCCCCAGCAGCCCCCAATCGATTGGCTTCTAAGCTACTTTGGTTAACCTGCTTTGCAGTATCCTTTTGACGACCCACTTTTTCGGCCTTTGTTCCTTTGAATTTCGCGATCGCATCCCGCCTCATTAGCCTCACCACAGCCTTGCTGGCGCTGGCCCCAGCCGGACTCGCTCACCAACCTGCTGAGCCGGTGAGTTCCCGAACTGAGCTGAGACTGGCCCAGGCACTGCCGCCCGAAGGACAGAGCGCCCCCCCGGCCATCCCGGTTGGCTCGGCGAGCTTTGACCCGCAGCTGCTGCCCGCCATGCGTCAGGAGCTGGAAAACCTGGTCGGACGGTACGAAAGCGCATTGTTAATAGTGAACGCTCAAGGCCAGCCCACTCGGCTCCAGGCAGACGCGATCGCGTCCCCCCGCACCGCCAGCCTAACTCCCGCTAACACCCGCTGGTCGCTACCCCCTATCCTGACTCATGCCCAGCAGCTGCTCCAGGACTGGCCCAGCCTAGTAAACCAGGGTGACTACGAAACCCTGTGGCAGCGCTGGCTTCAGTCGCGACAGGCGCTCCAGACCAGCTTCCCGACCGACCAGCGGCTGGCCCAGCCGGAGATTCGGGCGATCTGGCTAGACCGGGGGACGATTGTGCAGGCCGGTTCGGCGGCAGGACTGACCGGCATCTTCGACCGGCTGGCCGCAGCGGGCATCAATACGGTCTTCGTCGAAACGGTAAACGCGGGCTATCCCATATACCCCAGCCAGGTGGCACCGCAGCAAAACCCGCTGACCCGCGGCTGGGACCCGCTGCGAGCCGCGATCGCCCTTGGCCACCAGCGCGGCATCGAAGTCCACGCCTGGGTTTGGGTCTTCGCCGCGGGCAACGAGCGGCACAACCCGCTGGTGAACCGACCGATCAGCTATCCGGGGCCGGTGCTGGCCCAGCATCCGGACTGGGCCGCCTACGACAACCGGGGCCGTCTAACGCTATCGGGCCAGACCAAGCCGTTTTATGACCCGGCCAATCCAGAAGTGCGCAGCTATATCCAGCGGCTGCTCGGTGAAATTGCCACCAGCTACGACGTAGACGGTATTCATCTGGACTATATTCGCTATCCCTTTCAAGACCCGGCGGCCAACCGCACCTTTGGCTATGGCCGGGCTGCCCGTCAGCAGTTTGAGCAGCGGACGGGCGTCGATCCGTTCACCCTCACCCCGCCCGGCAGCACCTGGCTGGTCGGCCCGGAGCGCCAGCGCCAGCAGCTTCTCTGGGAGCAGTGGACAGACTTTCGGGTCGAGCAGGTCAGCACCTTTGTCGCAGAAGCATCCCAGGAGCTGCGGCGACTGCGGCCCAATCTGGTAATCTCGGCGGCGGTATTTGCCCAGTCGGAATATGAGCGGCGGCAGGTGCTCCAGCAGGACTGGAACCGCTGGGCGATCCAGGGCGACCTCGACTGGATTGTGCTGATGAGCTATGCCCTGGATACGCCCCGCTTTGAGACCCTAATTCGGCCCTGGACGGTGGAGGCCGACTACGGAGCAACGCTGATTATCCCCGGCATTCGCCTGCTGCCCCTGGTCAACGCTGCCGCCCTAGACCAGATTCAGCTGCTGCGCGACCTGCCGGTCAGCGGCTACGCCCTATTCGCGGCCGAAAATCTCAACGGCAGCCTGCAAAAAATCCTTGCCGTCACCCAGGGCTCCGCCCGCGATTCTCCTCCCCCCCAGCAGCAGCCGTTTGCGACGGCGGCGGCCCGCTACCAGGCTCTCCAGCAAGAATGGAACTGGCTCCTGTCTCAGCAGCTATTAGAAATGCCCCCCTACCGGCTGGAGCAGTGGACGGCTGAGGCCAATCAGCTGGGGGATGAGCTGGCCGCTCTGGCGGCGAATCCCTCGCGACAAGGAGTGACGGCAGCGCGATCGCGCCTCCGCCTTCTCCAAAACCACCTGGGCAGCGGCTTCACCCTGCACATGGCCAGCGCCCCCTACCGCCGCCGCACCTGGCAGTATCACCTCACCACCATCGAGCGCCTATTGGTGTATGGAGAAGAACATCAGCTGAGGTAGGCCATAGCTCAATGGCAACTCTGGCCCTTCGAGGGTGGCACATCATTCGCTGGGTTCTGGTCAAAGAAATTCAGTGGCTTCAGGTGAAAGCCGATATAGGCGGTGGGCATCACCGGCCAGTCTTCGGCTCGGGGCATGTGGCTGTGGGCAAAGGTATACCAGACTACTAGGTCCGTGTTCTCGACCGAGCGGTCGGCCTGAGTCCATTCGGGCAGTCCGGCCCCGCCGGGGTGCTGATTGGGATAGTCGCCGGCGGGAAAGTTCTCTGCCTCGTGGTAGGGCGTCACCCAGAGATGCTTGGTCATATAGGTGGCGCGATTCATTACACTGGCCTCGGGGCGAGCCATGGGTAGCGTATTTTCGCCGGGCATGAGCTTGTAGGCGACCGGCTGGCCAACGGCGTTGGTTTTGGCGGGGTTAACGACTTTCCAGTAGCGGGCTTTGAACGGGTCGAACAATCGCTGCGCTTCCTGCTCCGTGGTAAGCGGGGTAGACTTAGTATAGAAGGCATTGCCGTAGGGATTTTCAGCGTCCTCAGCTTGGACAATGTCAACCTCGTGAACCGAGTTTTGTTCGCCGTCTACGCACATATCCAGCCGCATATTGAAGACATGCTGATGGATTGGCGCATAGAGCTGGGGCGCAATCAGCACACCGTACTTAGGCTGCTCTCCCGGCATTACGGCTGCCGTGCTGAGAATGCCGGTTAGCTTGACCTCGTACTGGATGTTGCCGTCCTGGTAGAAGTACCAGTAGAAGCCGTATTCATAGTTGCCAACAGTGGCGATGAAGGAGACCACCAGCCGCCGCGATCGCCGCACCTCAGTCTGTTCGGTGCGCCAGTCCTGATGCTTCCAAAGAATGCCAAAGTCCTCTTCATGTAGGCAGATAGCGTTCTCAATCTGGACCACTTCGCCTTTGGAGTTGGTAATGTAGCCGTCGAAATAGGTGATTTCACCCAGGCAGTCGCAGCCGAGCTTGAGCGAATTGGCCAGCGAACCAATGCCGTATTCGCCGACGTCAAAGGCATTCTTGCGGTAGTGATGGGGCTCGGGATCGCCGTAGGGGACGGTCATCTCGGCCAGCGAGGCGCGGTAGAAAATGGGCCGCTCGACGCCGCCGTTGTTGTAGCTGACGGTGTAGAGCACCAGCCCTTCGCGGGGCGTGAAGCCAATTCGCATCCGCCACTTTTGCCAGCGGATTTCGTGGCCCTCCACGTCAAAGCTAGGGCCTTCGGGCTGAACGATCTCTAAAGGCTTAATGTCCTGACGGTAGTTGCTGACAAACTCAGGCGAATAGTTTCCATCCTCCGGCGGCAGCGGCACTACGCCATGATCTTCCACCCGGATCACCTCCATTTTGTTGAGGTCCACCACAGGGACGACGCCCTCAATCGGGCGGGCATAGCCGTTGTCGGTTGGGTTGGCCCGTACCCAGCAGAGCGCCCGCGACAGCCGCACACCTTTTTCATCTTCAAAGCCGTAATTTCCCGCTGACCAGGGATCGACCATGACCAGGTCGGGATTGGTGATGCCTCGCTTCGCGATCGCGGCCTGAAATTCAGGATTCGCCTTAACCGCCGCCTCGCAGTCAATAAACTCGTCCAGCATGATCGGCGGCTGCACGTCGGGGATATGCTTCCAGTCCTCGACGGTTTCTTCAGTGAGGGAGACGATCGCCTCGTAGGTTTTGGCGGTGTCGTTGTCGAGCAAAATTAGGAAGGCCCGCCGCTCAATCGGGTCGCCCGGCTGAAAGCTGAGCACCGTGGGCTTGGCTGGTTCCTTCAGCGTCACGGTAGCAAAGCGGACGCGATCGCCCAAAGTCTGCTCTCGTTTCACAATCGCCACCGCCGCTGTAATTTCCTCCGGCGTTAGCGGAGACAGCGGATGATTGACGGTATAAGCGACCTTGGACGAAGTTCTTTCCTGGGCAATTGTCATGGGTTCAGTTCCAATATGTAGATGGGCTTAGTAAATTTTGGGAAAAGTATAGGTGATCCGAGATACAGATTGTTGGGTTGCGCTACCGCTTTAGCGAAACCATGCCCGAAGGACTTTACCCAACCGATGTTCTTACGATGCTAGTGCGATCGCGCTAACTCTAAACCGTACTTGCGACCAGCGGCTTGTTAACAGCGGGCTGTTCGGCTTCAACTTCAACTTCAGCTAAAAGCTGTTCCGCCAGCTGGCGTTTGCCTTCGGCATCCATCTTTTTCACCTCGTTGTGCAGCACTCGCTCATTCACCTGCTGGCTCCAGTAGTCCAGAGCCTCAAAGCCGAGCAGAGCCGATTTGCCGACAAACTGCCGCAGCACTTCGTTGGTCGGTCCCATCACCCAGCCCGCCTTGCCATCGCGCAGGTAGCGTTCGATTTCCATGTCTTTTTTGTAGCCGGAACCCCCGCAGGCGTGGAGCATTTTGTCGCAGACGTGAGCTACGTTTTTGGCGGCGGCAAACTTAATCTGCCAGTACCAGTGCAGATAGGCCGAGCGCGGCATAGCGGTTGCGTCCTGGTGAATAGACCAGTCGCAGTCATGAGTAAGCTGGTCCATCAGCTGGCCCATGGACAGGGTGAACATCCGACAGGCGTTAGTGTCAATTACCGCTTCACCAAAGTAGTCCTGGATGGTGGGATAGTCGGCAACGCGCAGGCCCACATCGACGTGTTTTTTTCGGGTGACGTGCTTTTTGGCAATGTCGATCGCGCCCATGGCAATTTCGTTCCAGCAGGCAGAAGAACAGAGCAGGAAGAAGGGATCAACAATCTCGTCATTCGAGTAAGCGCCATCGCCGCTAGGACCAATCATCCGTTGAGATGGAATGCTGACGCCATCTACCAGCAGCGTACCGGACTGATTACCGCGCAGGCCCAGGGCGTCCCACTTATGGGGCTCTGCCTGAACTTCGTCACGATAGATCAGGAAACAGGAGAGATCGGAGAAGTCTCCGTCAAAGTTGGGACTGGTGGTCTGCACCACGTACCAGTCGGCAAATCCGGCTGAGGTCGTCCAGGAGGCTTTCTTGAAAACCTGCCAGCCGTCTGCGGTCTGCTCTGCCCTGGAGGAGACCGGATACCAGAAGTGCGAGCCGGTCTCGGGGTCAGAGTAGGACAGCGTGCCGATGAAGACTTCTGCGTCCAGCCGCTTCAGCAGCTGCTGGAGTTCGGGATTGTCCTGCGCCCGAAAGAGGGCAGCGGCGACGGCTCCCAGGTGCATGGTGTAGCACATAGCGGTGCTGGGACAGCCGTAGCGGGCAATGGTTTCGACTACCATGGCAGCGCAGACGTGATTTTCGCCCAGGCCGCCCCATTCGGCGGGCACGAGCAGTCCCAACAGGCCCAGGGAAGCCAGCGCTTCGAAGTTTTCGCGGGGGTAGATCAGCTCTCGGTCGGACGCGATCGCGTTTGGCCTCAGCACCGTCGCGCATAGCTCCCTCAGCCGGGTCTGGAGCTGCTGCTGCTGGGGCGTCAGCACCCACTGCGGGTCATAGTCGTAGCCTAAGCCGCCAAAGGGCTCTCCCTGACAGGTTTTAGAGGTCATAGGATGGTAAAGGTTGAGGATAGGTTGGAATCGGAAGCTTTGAGGAGCTCTGCCCCAATTGCAGGCTACCGGATTCAAACGCTGGCTGTCGTCAAACGGTTTACCGTTCTAGAAAGCAGCGCATCTTCGCAGTAGTCTCTCAAAAATGGGGTGCGATAGCCGTCTTTTTGCCAGAGGATGGGGAAGAAGCTCTCATCCAGTTCTAAATCATCGATGCGCTTATAGCGGCCATAGATGTAGCCGGGCGCGTTGGTGGGGTGGAATCGGGCCTGGGCGGGCAGGGTATGCAGCCCGATGCTGTGGAAGACGCCTTCGGTGCGCGTGGTTTTGCAGAGCCCGTGCCAGGTGCGGCCGTGGTGGAAGGCGCAGCCGCCTGCGGGAACATCGACGACGACCAGCTCGGGCTCGGTAACGCCCGCCTTCTCAGCGGCCTGAAGCATGGCCCAGCGGTAGTCCTTAGTCGGGGCGTGAAATTCGCCGCTGACGTCTACCAGGTCCCACTTGTGGGAACCCCGGGCGTAGATCAGCGTGCCGTCAGCTACAGAGGCATCGTCCAGGGCAATCCAGCAGGTCATCATCGACGGCGGGTCGAGGTAGTCAATGTAGGCTCCGTCCTGGTGCATCGCGATCGCTTTGGCCCCCGGTGGCTTCATCCACAGGCTGTCCTGTCCGATACGAGCGCCGTCCCAGCCGGCCAGGGTGGCTGAGAGCCGACCGATTTCGGCGGATAGGACCAGGCTGGCAATGGTGCGATCGCACTTCCAGGCGTTGCACATTTCGCGGGTGACGTCGGGCAGGCTAAGGCCGGGTCGCCAGTACCACTCGTCGGGATAGATGCCGGTTTCAAATTCGCCGTGAAATAGAGGATTGAGGCGACTGGCTAGGGTATGGGCCAGCTCGGTCGGCAGCAGATTTTCAATAATTAAAAAGCCGTCGTCTTCAAACTGCTGAAGCTGGGCGGCGGTGAGCTGAATGGGTTCGTAGGTCATAGGTCACCCCTGAGCTGACGCTAAACGGTCAAGTCGGCTGCACTATTGGCAGCTGTTAACTTGTTATAATAAGTTCGTTTTTGCAAAACTGTATATGACGTTACTCTCCCCGTCGCATCTCAAGGTTTATTGACAATTCGGCCCGGCTCACTTCAGATCGGCAGCGAGTCGGCGGGCTGGCGGACAGTACGAATATTGCAGCCCTCATCCCCCAGCCCCTTCTCCCCGGGGAGAAGGGGAGCCGGAGATCAAAGTCCTTCTCCCCTCGGGAGAAGGATTTAGGATGAGGGCGAGTCAATACTTTCAGCTATATCTTCCAGTTATGTATACAGTAGCTTCCTGGGGAGAAAGAAAGCCTGGTTGATGAAGCCTGCCTTAATGGGCAAACTCTTTTTATGACAGATATCTCTCATCTATCAGGCCGCGATCGCCGAATTCCTGAAGCGCTGCTCACTCGTGCGCGTCAGCTTAGACAGCAGCAAACTCCCTCAGAGCAGATACTTTGGGAATGCTTGCGAGCTCGTCGCCTCAACGGTGTCAAATTTCGCCGTCAGCACAACATCGGACAGTTCATTGCTGATTTCTACTGCCATGAAGCTCGGCTTGTCATTGAACTAGACGGCAGTATTCACCACAGTAGAACTGAGCAAGATGCCGAGCGGGATGCTTGGATGCAAGCCTGTGGTTTGCGAGTGCTACGAATGACAAATGAAGATGTGCAAAATCACCTAGAATTTGTCCTGACAGAGGTACTAGGACAGGTATCAAAGTCTCTCACCTCAGGGCTACCGTGTATGTACAAGTCGGAGAGGTAGGTCGCTCTTCGAAGCCCTCATCCCCCGGCCCCTTCTCCCCGGGGAGAAGGGGAGCCAGAGATCAAAGTCCTTCTCCCCCCGGGAGAAGGATTTAGGATGAGGGCCTGCCGCAACCTTTAAAACTAAGATGCTCTCCAAGTCGTCAGCTGTTCACCAGGCTAGCGATCAGGGCGATGACTTCGTCGATGTCGATCGGTTTGGCAATATGGTGCTGAAACCCGGCGGCCAGGATCTCCTGAACTTCGCTGTCGGCGGCGTAAGCTGTGAGCGCGATCGCGGGTACCCCTCCTCCCTGCTCTGGCGGACGCGATCGCACCAGGCGAATCATGTCAATACCGGTCATGTCGGCCATGGCGATATCGCTAATCAGCACGTCGGGCCTCTGCTCTACTAGTTTCTCTAGGGCCGCGGCGGCAGATATAGCCGTCATAACGGTTGCTCCCTGGGCCTCTAGGACGTATCTGAGCGGAGCCAGATTGTCCTCTTCGTCATCGACTAGCAGCAGTCGCGCCCCGGTGAGGCGAATATCATCGGCCTCGGGTAGCGCAGATGGCCGAGCTGGCGGCACGTCCGCTAGGACTAGTGGCAGAGCAATAGTAAAGGTTGCCCCCTGCCCCTCGCCTTCACTCTCAGCCGTAACGATACCATCGTGGGCTTCAACCAGGTAGCGGACAATAGCAAGACCTAGCCCTAGCCCGCCGTAGCTGCGCGTCGCTGAGCTATCGTCTTGACGAAAGCGCTCAAAAATATGAGGTAGAATTTCAGGGCTAATACCTTTGCCAGTGTCAATGACCTGCGCTTGAATTTCGCTCTCGCTGTAGGTAAGCCGCACCTCAACCTGGCCCCCCTCGGGCGTAAACTTGATGGCGTTGATCAAGAGGTTGGCAAAGACCTGCTGCATCCGGTCAGGATCGACAATTACGCTACCTGGAGTCGGGTCTAGCTGAGCTTCTAGACGGATTTGCTTCTGCTCAGCCGTGAGTTCTAAAGACTCAATCACTGACCGTATAATTGAAGTCAGGTTAGTGGGGCGCGCCGCTAGATGGAGCCTGCCCTGGATAATCCGGGAAATATCGAGCAGGTCTTCGATCAGCTGGGCCTGAGTGCGAGCGCCGCGGCTGATGGCCTCTAGGGCCCGAGCCATCACCTCTGGGCGGGGCTGCCGCTGAGTGAGAATCTGTGACCAGCCCAAAATGCTGTTGAGCGGCGTCCGCAGCTCATGGGAGAGCATCGAGAGAAACTCATTTTTTCGAATATTCTCTGCTTCGGCCTCAGCCTGGGCCTGCTGCGCTAGCAGCAGACGGGTGCGCTCAGCCTCGGCCTGCTTGCGGTCGGTAATGTCTTCAATCGCGAGCAAAATTCTGCGATGGTCATCGCCTTGCGCAAACTTGCGCGCATTCAGCAGCAGCACTTTATGCCCGATCTGCTCGAAGTCTTGCTCAACTTCATAGTCTCGCAGCTCGACGTGGTTGGTGAAAACATTTTCTAGGAGCGATCGCAGCTCCGGAATATCCCACTGGCCATTGCCGATTTCAAAAATCAGCCGCTGCTCAGTGGCCGCTGGTACCACTTGAAAGACGTCATAAAAGGCTCGATTGGCTCGCTGTATATGCAGGTCTGCATCGAGTACAATGAGCGGCTCGCGCACCGTTTCAACAATGCTTTCAGCATAGTTTCGAGAAACTTCCAGCTGTTCGATGGTTCGTTTAAGCGCGTCAATATCGACGAGGGTCATCACTGCCCCGTCGATCTGATTTTCGGTCGTTTTATAGGGCCGCACCCGCAGCAGATGCCATCCCCCTTCGGTGTCTTGCAGCTCCCGCTCTTGCATACTTAGCGTATCAATTACCTGTCGCAGCATATTCTCTAAATCGGGAACGTTAATATTGAGCCGGATATCGCTGACCGGACGCCCCACGTCAGTCGGAATTAGGTTAAAAATTTGCTGGGCAGCGGGTGTAAACCGACGGATGCGAAGCTCGCTGGAGAGCATCAGGATCGGGATATTGACATTGTTGAGCAGATTGATCAGGTCGTTGTTAACCTGGCGGGCTTCCAGGTTGCGGCTGTGGAGTTCTTCATTGGTGGTCTTGAGCTCTTCATTGGCCGCCTGAATTTCTTCTTTAGCCGTTTGCAGCTCTTCATTAATGCTCTGCAGCTCTTCATTGCTCGAGAGAATCTCCTCGTTGGCCGTGGTCAGGCTCTGGTTCGTCGAATCCTGATCCTCAATCGTGGTTTGCAAATGGGCCTGCGTCTCTTGCAGCTCCTGTTTAACGTCGGCGAGTTCCTGCGTGAGCCGGGTGATCTCGGGCTCTGCATCCAAGTCGCTGCTGTCTATTGCATTGGGTGGTTCCTCCACTGACGGCGTTGATATTTGGGAAAACAGAACTAGTAGATAGGGCTCCTGGACATTTGGCACTTTAAATGGAACCACCTCAAGGTGGACATTTTCTAGCGATGAAGTTCCATCGACTCGCAGCTTTGTTTTTTGCACAGGAGCCTCTCGCCGCTTGGCCTGGTTTACCGCTGTACGAACCTCCAACAGCAGTTCCGGGCGGATCATCTTCAGCAGGTTAAAGCTCGGTTCCCCAGAGGCGGGTCTGAGGTAGGGGCTGGTATCGCCGCGAAACTGCAAAATATCAAGCTTCTGATTGATCACGACCCCAACTGGGGCATACTGATTTAATACAATCTCGTCCGCCTTCTGCTGCATGCTGAGTCCGGTGCGAGGATCTCCTATTGTCTGGCCGCTGGGCTTAGCCACCACCGTCAGCTGATCGCTGGACACAAAGTCAAAGTTTAGACGAGAGGGCGTCGCTGCTCGCCCGTAGATGCGATGCTTTTTATCGACGGCGGTAAACAGGTCTGACGCCTCGCCCACGCTCTCGGAGCCGCCCAGCGTCAGATAGCCGTTGGGCCGGAGGCTGTAGTGAAAGATCGGCAGCACCCGCTTTTGCAAGATTGATGTAAAGTAAATCAGCACGTTGCGGCAGCTGACCAAATCCAGGTTGGAAAAGGGCGGGTCGCTGATCAGGTTTTGCTTGGCAAAGACGCATAGCTCGCGCACCGATTGAGTCACCTGATAGCCGCTTTCCACCTCGAGGAAAAAGCGACGGCGGCGCTCGTGGGAGACTGGAGACATGGCGCTTTCGTTGTAGATGCCCGTCCGCGCCTTGTCGATCGCGGTTTCGCTGATGTCTGTACCAAAAATTTGGATGCTGGGTTTAATCTGCTGCTCAGACAAAAACTCTAGCAGGCAGATAGCCATGGAGTAGCATTCTTCTCCCGTTGCGCAGCCCGGCACCCAGATTCGAATTACCGCGTCATCGGTTTTCTCCTGCAGAATTCTAGGAAAGATTCGATTTTTCAGGGCAATAAAGGTATCAGGATCGCGGAAAAAGCTCGTAACGGTAATAATGACATCTTGATAGAGGGCCTGCAGCTCATCTGGATGCGTTCTCAAATACGAAATATAGTCCTCTAAATTTTCAAACTTGTACAGCGCCATTCGCCGCATGAGCCGACGATTAAAGGTATTGTGCTTGTAGTGGGTAAAGTCTACACCGGTCTCGGAACGTAGCAGCCTGAAGACTGTCGCTAAAGAATCGGACTCTGACGGCGGGGGCTCGTCAGCAGGAGCCATGCTAGGCTGAATAACGTAAGAATGCTGGCTCATCCTGACGAGCTCTTCAGCAATCTCCGCAGGCGGCAGAACAAAATCAACGTCTCCATCGCCGGCTGCCGTGATCGGCATTTGGCTAAACTCAGCCGTATCTCGACACTGCGTCATCGTGATTCCACCGGCCGCTCGGATGGCCCTCATCCCCAAGGTGCCATCAGCGTCGGTACCCGATAAAATGATGCCAATAGCGCTGCTGTCCCAAACCTCAGCCAGCGACTGAAAGAAAAGATCAATGGGTTTGAACTTACCCGGACTCATGTCGCGCGGCTCAACCTTGAATCGCTTTTGCTGATTAAGCGTGATCTGAGTATTGGGCGCAATTACGTAAACATGATTGGGCTCTATGTTCATCCCGTCTTCGATCTGGCGCACCGGCATTTCCGTCCGTCTGCCGAGCAGCTCAGATAAGAGGCTGGGATGATCGGGCGCTAAATGCTGAATCACCACAAACGCCATACCCATGTCAACCGGCAGGTGGCTCAGGAGCTGTGAGGTGGGTTCTAGCCCGCCAGCGGAAGAGCCAATGCCAACAATAGGAAAGGGCTCATTTGAGCCCTGGGTCTGCTGCTCGGAGGTTTGATCGGTCATGTTTACAAAATCAGGGTTGGGCTTAACCTTGAAGGTTAAGCCCAACCCTGACGTAAGATTATTTCCCTGATTTTACAGGTTATAGGCTAGAACTTCTAGTAACCCTGCAAGGGAATGTCCATAGTGTTTTCATCTGACAAAATTAAAACAATTAGGTTGGTCAGCTTTGTTAGACCTGCTATGCGCTTCTGCTCCTAAATTGCGGTACACCCTGAGTGGCGTTCTTTTCACAATGGCCAAGTCTGCTGCAAATAGGCAGTCTTTGGCCTGTTATAATAAGTTCGCTTCAAGAGATCTGCATTTAGCGCTAGGCTGCGTGACTTCTCAAGATTTGTTTACCCTTCAGCCGGGCTCGCTCCAGATTGTGGCGAGTGACTTTGACGCCCGCCCGATGAGCGCCATCGATGCTGACGGACAGCGGATAGGTTACGAACCTGCCCTAGCTCGGGCTGTCTGTCAGCGGCTGGGGCTGGAGCCGGTCTGGCACAATCTGCCGATGGAGGATTTCTACAGCTGCCTGGAGACGGGCCAGTACGATGTGGTCTGGTTTAATCAGGCGATTACGACCGAACGGCAGCAGCGGGCAGATTTTACTCGGCCCTACGGCCTGTTTGATGAAGCGGTACTGGTGCGGCAGGGCAGTCAGGTGAATTCGGCTCAAGACTTAGTCGGAAAGCGAGTTGGCGGGCTGGCGGACAGTACGAATATTGCCCTAGTTAAAGATTTTCCGGGGGCGGAAGCGGTGCCGTTTCCAGGGAGCGATCGCGTCCTCCCCGAAATGCTAGACGCCCTCCACAATGGCCAGATTGATGCATTAATTGATGATGAGCTCGTACTAATCGTCGCCGCCGAAGACGATCCTAGTCTGCGCTTAGCCTTTAGCCTACCGACCCGAGTCCCCTTTGGCATCGCCGTCCCAAAGTCCCGCCAAAGTTTGCTGAACGCCCTGAACCAGACCCTGGATGAGCTAGCCGCCGACGGCACGATGGCGCAGCTCTGGGCTGAATGGATTCCCCAAAAGCCGTTTCCCTTCACAGCATTAGGGCAATAGCTCATTCACCGGCAGTAGGCCGATACAGGTCGTTTCGAGCCGAACTGGGATATTGCTGGTTAGGGAATAGTCCTGCCGGAGTTCGTAGGTAGCGCCTGCGGCTGCGGTCGGTTGCGAATAGGCTTCGATGTGCTTTTCAGGCAGGTTAACGATCCAGTAGGTGGGGATACCGGCTCGGGCATAGGCTCGTTTTTTGGAGGTGCGATAGCCTAAGGCATGGCTTCGCTTACCGCGTTGCAAAGTTGTGTCGGACACCTCAATCACCAACCCCACCTCACCCGGCCCCGGATGCCGGTCTAAATACTGCCGAGTATCGCCTCGAATCACGACCACATCCGGCTCTGGCTCACTGTCAGCCAGCGTAATCGGCTCCTGCGAATCGACATACCAGTCCGCTGGAATAATAGATTCCAGCGCTTCCCGAATCAGCCGGGTGGCGGCCCGATGGGGCGGGTTCTTAGGCATCTTGAAAACCAGCCACCCCTCCAGCAGCTCTACCGGATCGTCATCGGTCAAAATCCCAGAGCGAATCATCGCGTGGTAATGCTCCACGCCCATGCGCCAGATCAAATCTTGAGGAACAGCAGCTGTCTCAGCCGATAGCATAGTTAATTAATCAAAACTGTAGTGGTGCATGTATTCTAGCTTGGCACCCATGACGGCTCTCAGCCTTTTTTCTGATACCGGACCTTTATCAGTTAAGCTCACAGAGACTGAGTGCATCCCACTTTTGCAAGTTTGCCCTCATCCCCCAGCCCCTTCTCCCAAAAAGGGAGAAGGGGAGCCGGATTCAAAGTCCCTCTCCCGCTCTGGGAGAGGGATTTAGGGTGAGGGCTGCAAAAGTGGGATGTACCCTAGAGACTTGGTACTTCGCTTGTGTCACAAGAATTCTTTATCGTTGAAGTTCCCAGTAAGGCTCCAGAAGAAACGGAAGAGATGGGCACCAAGGAGAAGTTCTGGTTCCATGATCTGAACCGTGAGCTTTGCCTTTACAAGAAAAGCCGTCCAGGGACTGGCGAAGATTGGTCAGAGAAAATAGCAGCCGAGCTATGCGAGTTATTGGGGCTGCCCCATGCAGATTATGAGCTAGCCACGTTTGAAAATTCGCGCGGCACAATTTCACCCTGTTTCCTACCTAAAGCTGGGAGTCTTATCCCTGGCAATGAGGTGCTTGCACAGCTGATGTCCGATTATCCAAGCGGATCAAGTAATCCATCTCAGCACACTATCAGCAAGGTTTTTCAAGTAATTGAGAAGCCAACCGTGAATTTACCCAGCGGCTGGGTACCACCAGAGGGCATTTGTACTGCTGCAGATGTCTTTATTGGCTACATACTGCTAGATGCTTGGATTGGGAACACTGATCGACATCACGAAAACTGGGCTTTCATCCGCGTCGAGCAGCAAAACTATACAGCAGCGCAATTTAGGCCTGAAGCAGCCCGTATTTGGTTGGAACGTCTGGCAATGGTGTCAGCCACGAATACGGTAGACCTATTTAACCGGCTCCCAAATGAGCGGATATCCCCAACTGCGAGCAAGTTTGCGCGAAGGATATTGGAAATTAATCAACAGAGACTGCTAGATTGCAGTGGTAAATTATGACTCATACATTGTTTTTAGCTTGGCAAGAACCCAAGAGCCGTTCCTGGTTTCCGATTGGTCGGCTGACATTTGATGGTGGGCAGTACAAATTTGTTTACATTAATGGCGCTCAAGATGCTCAGCAAGAGCATGGATTTCAGCCTTTACACTCCTTTCCAGAGCTAACTAAGGAATATACGTCGGTTGAGCTATTTCCTCTCTTTGCCAACCGCTTGATGCGTCCTTCTCGTCCAGACTATGAAGCCTACGTTGAGTGGATGAATATCCCTCAACATCAAGATGATCCAATTGCAATTTTGTCTCGTAATGGTGGTCGCAAGGCAACGGACACATTTGAAATGTTTCCGTGCCCTGAGCCAGATGCTCATGGATTTTACCATATCCACTTTTTTTCTCATGGCTTGCGGCACCTGCCAGAATGCTCAGTTAATCGAATTGGTGAACTACAGCCCAACGAACAGTTGTATTTGGCAAACGAATTTCAAAATCCATACGACTCTCGGGCTTTAACGTTATGCACTTTGGATCACCACATTTTAGGTTATTGTCCACGGTACTTAGCGGCAGATGCTCTGGACCTCCTACGAGAGAATCCCAAGTTAATCCATGTGCATGCTGAGCGAGTCAACCCCGCACCGACTCCGCTCCAGTTTCGTTTACTGTGTAATATGACTGCTGAATGGCCTCAGGACTTTCGCCCATTTTCTGGACGAGAATATCAACCCATTGCCCTCGATAGTCAATTGCAGGCAAACGCCATTATGTAATGCTAGGCGTTCCTAACAACTGACCTCGTACTAAATAGTTAGGTTTATCGAAGTGAGAACCGGTGCAATCTCCCTGCAAGGTCGGGTCGGACAACTCAACTGATTACTTCTTTAAATCCCCTGCACTCACACCCTTGAAATGAGTAACAGCCTATTTTTTAAAGTCAGCAAGCGTTGGTAGAGTCGGCACTGCATTCTGCCATACATGTGCAGCCTTCCCAAATCGTAGCTTTGAATACAAACCTGTTATAACAGGTTGGCTTTACTAGACGACATGCAGACCAGCTTGGCGGCTGGCTCATGTTCCTCATCTTCGCTGCGGGAGGCCCCTACCATGACCGGCGTTTTAACCAAAACCGATCAGCAGACCGACCTCGAAGCCTACGTCAGAGCCGAGGGTCGCGACGAGCTGGTGAAGCAGGTGCGGGCCAAGATTGACGACCTGGGGATTCAGTATGTCTACTACCAGTTCGTTTCTGTCACGGGTCGGATTGTCGGCAAGGGCGTCCCAGCTGACTATTGGGAAACGACGGCAGAAAAGGGTTTTCAGCTGGTCTATGGGGCGACGGCCAATCTGGCGCTAGACCGGCACCGCAGCTACATCGGCTATGGCCCGGAAGCGGCTGAGCTGGTCGCTATCCCCGACCCGGAAACCTTTTGTCAGCTGCCCTGGGACCCGCGCGTGGCCCGGGTCTACTGCGTCTGCTTCCGCAATCGTGAAGAAGAAGCGGACGCTGGCGCATTTCTCACTGCGGACTGTCGCGGCAACCTGAAGCGGATTCATGCCGAATTTCAGGAAACCCACGGGCTGCACTTGCGCCACGGCTGCGAACCCGAGATGATGTGGCTGAAGAAAGGGCCGGACGGCAAGCCCAACGGCGGTGTCACCAAGCCTAACTGCTACCACATCGACCAGTTTGAGGAGCTGCGCGATGTTTTCCTGCGGGTCACTGAGTACAGCCGGGCCATGGGGCTCGACATGATCCAGGGCGACCACGAGGACGCGCCGGGCCAGCTGGAGCTAAATTTTACCTTTGACGATGCGCTGAGAACCTGCGATCGCCTTACCACCTACCGCCAAATCTGCGCCCAGGTCGCCCGCGAATTCAACCTGATTGCCTGCTTTATGTCAAAGCCGTTTATGGGCGTTTCGGCCTCGGGCTGTCATCACAATCTCTCGCTCTGGCGGGACGGCGAGGACACAGTGAATCCCCTCGGTCTAGAGAACCTTCCCGGCTTAGCGGAGAACTTCACCTACCGCAAAGGCGGTGAGAATACGTTCCTCCCGGTCCCGGGCAAATCCCGCCGCATTCCTGGCCCGGTCGGCCTGCACTGCATCGGCGGCGTCATCGAGCACCTGGGCGCACTCACCGCCATCGGCTGCTCCACGGTCAACTCCTACCGCCGACTCTGGGATACGGGCCTGTGGGCTCCCGTCTACGCCGACTGGGGCTACCAAAACCGCACCTGCGGCCTGCGCGTCTCCGCCCCGGGCCGGTTTGAATACCGCGCCGTCGATTCCATGGTCAACCCCTACCTGATGGCGGCGGCTCTGCTCAAAGCCTTTGACGACGGCCTCCAGCGTGAGCTCGACCCCGGCGAGCCGGAGCAGCGAAATATCTATGCCGCTATGGGCCAGGGCAAAGCGGTTCAGAAGCTGCCGATGTCCCTCGGCGAAGCTCTGGAGCGGCTGGCCACAGACCAGGTGATTCAGTCGGCGATGCCAGGCGAGATGTACAATATCTATCACCAGTACAAGCGCGACGAATGGGAAAGATTCTTAGCGACTGTTAGCAACTGGGATACGGAAGCGTATTTAGACTGCTTGCCTTAGAACTTCAAGGATACGATTATCCTTACAAATGTAGTAGCGGCATCTCCTCTATTTTGAACGTCCACAGGTTGCGCTCTAGCGTTTGTCAGCTTAAGCATTCCCAATGTTTAGCCACGAGGCGCTATCAAAGCTGGAGCGCTGTATTAGTCATAATCATTACATTTCTCGTTTGTGTTAATAATAGTCTGTAGCCTACATTAGGGTTGCGGCTGTGTCAGCTGGATTCTTAAATCGCCAGGTAGAAAAACAGGAATTGGTGACCCGGCAAAGCCTTCTATGTCACGGCTTGTAATAGCCTCTAACCCTAATGAAACCGCACAAGCTACCTGAACTGCATCTTCAAAATCAGGGAGCTTTAATACGATCGCCTGCTCTAGAACTTCTCGGTCTACTGGACAAATTTCAAATAAGGCTAGCAACCGGGTCACAGCTATAATAATCGCCGTCTCAAGACTCTTAGTTTGCCGACTGACCAAATAGTGTACATCTGTAACTGTTGTTGCCGACATGAATCCTGAGAGCTTCCCCATTTCAACGGCTTCTAGCAGATAAGCAGCATCTGCAACAAAAGGTTCCCTTACTAACAAAGCATCTAGCAAGACGTTAGTATCGAAGAAAACCTGCATTACAAATATTTTCGAACTAATCGCTCGTCCAGAATAGCTTTTACTTCTTCATCCGTAGGGGAAGGTTCACTGGTCTTAGCAATACCAATTAAGCTAGCTGCCAGCCCTTCCGGCTTATCTACTGACCGCTTCAGAGGTTGAACCGAGCGCGTCAATGTGATGATCAGCTGCCGACGCTCCTTAACAGAAAGCTTTAAAGCCCGCTCTTGAATTTCAGATAGTGTCATAACCATATTGCTATGAGCAGCCCTCAATAGCAGACATTGTACAAACTGATAGGCAACTATGCCAACAGCGCATCTTCCCTATGACCACAGACTTCAGCAGGCTCATACAGCGTCGTTCGCTGCTGGTGGGGCCGGCCGATAGACTCAATTGCGCCCTGCAGCTCCTCGACGCTCATGCAGGTGCCGCCCTGAGCCCCGGCCATGGTGGTAATGTGCTCCTCCATCAGGGTGCCGCCAATATCGTCGCAGCCCCAGCGCAGGGCTTCGGTCGCGCCTGCTAGCCCCAGCTTCACCCAGCTGGGCTGATGGTGGGGAATCCATTCGCCGAGAAAAATGCGGGCGACGGCGGTAAGGCGGAGGGCGTCTGAGAGCACCGGCTGATCGCGACCAACGCGGCGGCGCAGAGGTTTGGGGGCCTCCTGTCCGACAAAGGGAAGCAGGATGAATTCGGTGATGGCGACGGGATGAGCCGAAAGAGAACGCTGCTGCAAATGCCTCAGCTGTTCCAAATGCTGAATCTGCTGCCGGGGCGTTTCGATATGGCCTGACAGCAAGGTGCTGGTGGTCGGCAGGCCAACCTCATGGGCTAGCTCAATAATCTCCAGCCAGGTCGCTGAGTCAATCTTTTCCGGGCAGAGCACCCGCCGCACGCCGTCGTCTAGCACTTCGGCGGCGGTACCGGGCAGAGAGCCGACGCCTGCCGACTTGAGCGTTTTTAGGACGGCGCGAAAGGTAAGCCCGTCTTCCCTGGCGATAAACTGCACCTCCTGGGGAGAGAAGGCGTGCAGGTGCAGCTGCGGAAATTCGTTGCGGATAGTCTCTAACAGCTTGCAGTAGTAGGCCAGCGAAGAGCCGTTGACCTTGGCAGCCGGATTGAGGCCGCCCTGCATACAGATTTCGGTCGCACCGCGCTCAGCGGCGTCGGTTGCCTTGGCTAAAATACCGTCCCAGTCCGTCCAGTAGGCCCCCGCCTGGTCGGCATCGCGGCGAAAGGCGCAGAAGCTACAGTGCTGCTCGCAGATATTCGTATAGTTGATATTGCGATTAACGACGTAGGTGACGACTTCGCCCACCTGCCGCTGCCGCAGCGCGTCTGCCGTAGCGCGAATGCGCTCTACCACGCTGGGAGGCTGCGGCTGCAATAGCAGAACGCCTTCCTCGGTCGTCAGTTCTTCGCCTGCTAGAGCCCGGTCTAAAATCGTCTGGATGCTTGCCATTCATCCATCATAGCCCAAAGCTAACCTACACCTGTCTGAAGATCTGCCTCATTTCACAGTGCTTGAGCTGCGCTAGCATTTGCCTAATCTTGGGGTCGCGTCGGGCCAGCTTTTGCATGAGGCAAATCTGGACGCGATCGCAGTTTTCACAAAGCATGACGTTCCGTCAATAACGTTTACCCATCTTAGGCCGCTAGCCTGGAAACGAATGAAGTTTACACAACAATAGAGAATTTTCCGTGTGACAGGGTTGATCCATTGAGAAGAATCTATCAGGCAGCGATTCTGAGCATGATGTAGTAAGCACTTTGAGTCTGCTTGATTTCAAAGAGGCTGGTCGAAGTTACTAGCTGGCTAAGCTTGGCGCATCCGTGCTGCTTAAGATCAATCTTAGGAGAAAGCTTGCTCAACTGTAATCCCAAAGCGCCCAAGTGAACCCAGCCGTCTTGCTTAGGTGCTGCCATATAGGCCGTGCGCAGGAGTTTTGTCGCCTGCGGGGTAAGCGAAGCTGGTTTCGGCTCGGCAGTGGCTTTGGCCTTCTGGGCTCGGCTGCTTTGGACCTGAGCGGTTTTTGCCTTCTGGGTCTGGCTGCCTTGGTTCTGAAAAGACTCGGTGTAGACAAACCGGTCGCAGGCGCTGACAAAGGCTGCGGGCGTTTGGGCCTTGCCAAATCCGTAGACGTTCAGCCCGGCCTCGCGAATGCGATAGGCGAGGCGGGTAAAGTCGCTATCGCTGGAGACCAGGCAAAAGCCGTCTAAATTGCGGGTATAGAGCAGGTCCATCGCGTCGATAATCAGAGCGCTATCGGTCGCGTTTTTGCCTGAGGCATAGCTGAACTGCTGAATCGGCTGAATCGCATATTTCGCCAGCTGCTCTCGCCAGCCGCTCAGATGGGGCCGAGTCCAGTCGCCTTAGATCCGCTTGACCTGAAGGACGCCGTATTGGGCAACGGTGGCCATCAAAGCTTGAGTAATGCTGGGCGATGCATTATCGGCGTCAATCAGAACCGCTAACCTACTGGATTGAGATACCATACTCTGCCCCATGCGTAACTTGGCCTGTCTCTGTCTTAGCCACCCGCTGCAAACCTACACAAGCTGGGAACTACGGAAATTTGTATCTGGCCATCTGGATGGGTATCTAGGCCAGGTTCTGGATTCAACTCTGGCCGGGGAGAACTCAGGCAAGCTTCTAGGTATAAATGCTAAGGTAAGCGTGAAATTTAGCGGTTTGGCTGCCATGATTGACCTCTACTATTGGACGACGCCCAACGGCCATAAGATCACCATTTTTCTCGAAGAAGCTGAGATTCCTTACACCATTCACCCGATTAACATTGGCGAAGGCGACCAGTTTCAGCCGGAATTCCTGAAAATTTCACCGAATAACCGCATTCCCGCCATCGCTGATAACGAGCCGGTTGACGGCGGCGAGCCGATCAGCGTATTTGAGTCCGGCGCGATTCTGGAATACCTGGCTGAGAAGACGGGTAAGCTGCTGCCGTTGGAGATTCGCGATCGCTACGAAGCGCTCCAGTGGCTCTACTGGCAGATGGGCGGGCTCGGCCCCATGCTGGGCCAAAACCACCATTTCTCCAAGTATGCCCCGGAGAAGATTCCCTACGCGATCGAGCGCTATGTGAAGGAAACCTCGCGGCTCTACGGCGTTTTAGACAAGCGCCTGGCCGACCGCGAATATGCCGCGGGAGACTACTCCATCGCCGACATCGCCTGCTATCCCTGGATTGTGCCTTACGAAGCCCAGGGCCAGAACCTGGATGATTTCCCCAACCTGAAGCGCTGGTTTGAGGCGATTCAGGCCCGTCCAGCGGTGCAGCGGGCCTATGCCAAAGCCCAGGAAGTGAATTCTAACAACACGATGTCCAATGAGGCGAAGAAGGTGTTGTTTGGCCAAGATAAGCGGTAGATAAGAGAGGTAGGGGCAGGGTTTCCCTGCCTGGGATGGATGGGTAGGGGCAGGGTTACCCTGCCCATGTAGGTAGACGAGGCGATGGGTTAGGGGTGGATGGATAAGTTGGGATGAGTGAGCCTGATGTTGTGGTCATTGGCAGCGGGATTGGGGGGCTGTGCTGTGGGGCGCTGCTGGCTCGCTATGGGTTTGCGGTGACGGTTTGTGAAAGTCATACTTTGCCGGGTGGGGCAGCCCATGGGTTTGAGCGCGGCGGCTTTCGGTTTGACTCGGGGCCTTCGCTCTATTCGGGGCTGTCCTATAGCCCTTCGCCGAATCCGCTGCGGCAGGTGCTCGATGCGATTGGGGAAGACGTGGAATGGGCCAACTATGACACCTGGGGCTGTCGGCTGCCGGAGGGTGACTTTGACACCTCGGTGGGGGCGGATCAGTTTTGTCAGGTGCTGGCGAAGCTGCGGGGACCAGCGGCGGTGGCGGAATGGCGGCAGCTACAAGAGGTGATGCGGCCCTTAGCAGAAGCGGCAGTGGCGTTGCCGACGGCGGCAGTGCGGTTTGACTGGGGGGCGGCTCGATCGCTCTTTCCTTTTGCTCCAGCGCTGCTCAAGCAGGCCGGTCGGGTGGTGCGGCTGACCGGCCCCTTTAGCCAGATTATGGATGGGGTGGTGCGCGATCGCTTTATTCGCAACTGGCTGGATATGCTCTGCTTTCTGCTGTCTGGCCTCCCGGCGGACGGCACCAGCGCGGCGGCGGTGGCCTTTATGTTTGCGGACTGGTATCGGCCTGGGGTGCAGCTCGACTATCCGATGGGCGGCAGTGCGGCCCTGGTGGCAGCGCTGGTGCGGGGGTTGGAAAAGCGGGGCGGGCAGCTGCGGCTGGGGGCTCACGTAGAACAAGTCTTAGTCGAGCACGGTCGGGCGGTGGGGGTGCGGCTGCGGCAGGGCGAAGAAATTCGGGCGCGGCGGGCGGTAGTGGCGAATACATCGGTTTGGGATATGCTGCCGCTGCTGCCGAAGGCGGCGCTTCCGGCCAGGTTTGTTCAGCAGCGGCAGGCGACGCCCGAGTGTGAGAGCTTTATGCATCTGCATTTGGGCATTGACGGGACGGGACTGCCGGCCGACCTGGCCTGTCACCATATTGTGGTGAATGACTGGGCGGAAGGCATCACCGCGCCGCAGAATCTGGTGCTGGTGTCGATGCCGTCGCAGCTCGACCCGTCCCTCGCCCCGGTGGGCAAGCAGACGCTGCATGTGTACACGCCGGGGAATGAGCCCTACGATCTGTGGCAGGGCCTCGACCGCCGCAGTGCCGCCTATGCCGAGCAGAAGCAGGCCCGGGCCGAGGCAATGTGGCAGGCGCTGGAGCGGATTATTCCAGACGTGCGCGATCGCGCCGAGGTCATCCTAGTCGGCACGCCCCTCACCCACGAGCGCTATCTGCGGCGGCATCGGGGCTCCTACGGTCCGGCCATCCGCGCCGGTCAGGGGCTCTTCCCCGGCCCCAAAACCCCCATTGACGGGCTGCTCTGCTGTGGCGACTCGACCTTTCCGGGGATTGGGCTGCCTGCCGTCGCCGCCAGCGGCATGATTGCTGCCAATACCCTAGCGCCGCTAGGGAAGCACCTGGAGCTGCTCAGGTCGCTGGCGCTGGTCAAACAGCTGGGTCAACGCTAGGCGGCCAGCGGCTCAATACAGTCCGCCGCCTCGTGCCGGGGATTGTTGACCTGCAAACTGACCGGATAGGCCTGCATCGGGTCAGGTTCGTAGGGGCGAAGCAGAGGCTGGAGCGAATGGCCTTTTTCCAGGCGTGGGTCTAGCCACAGGTCGTAGTCCTCAGGGTGCAGAATCACCGGCATCCGGTTGTGGATCGGCTGCATCAGCTCGTTGGGCTCGGTGGTGATGATTGTGCAAGACTCAATGTAGCTGCCGTCACCGCTTTCCCACTGCTCCCATAAACCGGCAAAGCCAAACAGGTCACCCTCGCCGACCTGGATGTAAAACGGCTGCTTCTGCTTTTGCCCGATCACCCGCTGCCATTCATAAAAGCCATCGGCCACCACCAGACACCGCCGTCGCTTAAAGGCCGCTCGAAAGGAAGGCTTTTCAGCAACGGTCTCGGCTCTGGCGTTAATTAACCGGGAGCCAATGCTGGGGTCTTTTGACCAGGAGGGAATCAGCCCCCACTGAAAGACGCGGTACTGCCGCCCCTGCTCTGGATTCTCGACGATGGCCGAGACCGGCTGCGTCGGCGCAATGTTGTAGCGCGGCTGCGGACTGGGCACGGTCGAAAGCTGAAAGGCTTTGGCCACCGCTGAGCCGGACTGGGTTTGGGTGAATCGCCCACACATAGCTAAGAATAGATGCGTCACCCTCGATCATAGCTTGCTGCCTAACCCCAATCCGCCATGGCCAGACTGCGCCACAGATACCAGGCGGCAATCGAGCGGTAGGGCTGCCAGGGCTGACCGCACCTTTCGGTCTCGGCTTTGCTGGGGGGCTCCTCCAACTGATAGAGACGCTGGAGGGCGTTGCGAATGCCCTGATCGTCCGTCGGCCAGACGTCCTGACGCTGGAGCCGAAAAATCAGCAGCATCTGAGCCGACCAGCGGCCAATTCCCTTCACCTGGGTCAGGATTTGGATAATGGCGTCATCGTCTTGGGTGGCCAGCTGCTCCAGGGTGGGCAGGCCACTCTGCACCTTAGCCGCCAGGTCTCTTACATAGCTCACCTTAGAGCGCGAAAGCCCCGCCTGGCGAAGCGTTTGCTCTGGCGTGTGGAGAATGTCAGCGGCGGTCGGGGCCTGGCTGGGGTACAGCGCCAAAAAGCGACCGTGAATGGTGGCCGCCACTCGGATGGGGCAAATGATCTTCGCCCATGCCTACCGCCCCGCAGTCCTGATATTGTCTGACTCAGCTTCCGTCAAAAGTATAGTGGACGAGAAAGACGTTCCCCTGGTGTCGCCTTTGCGTCGCTCTTGGGAAGACATAGAGAACATTTTTTTTGACCGAGGGGCGATCCATGAAAGATAGATGGTCCAGAGCATAGGGCAATTTTTGAATTCGACGAAGTGAAACAAAGTTGGCCGTTTCAGCCCATAGAAAGTTTCGATCGCAGAAAAACCTGCCTAGTCTGGGGATAGCATAAATTGCGCTTGCTTCCATGCCTGACTCGCTGGCCATCAATATCCTTATTTTCGTTGTGTCGGCGGTCGTCGTTGCCTTTGTCGGGACCCGCATGTCCAAGGTGGCCGACCGGCTGGCGGATAAAACCGGTCTGGGTGAAGCGATTATGGGAGCCGTTTTTCTGGGCGGGACGACTTCGCTTTCGGGTATTGTCACCTCGGTGACGGCGGCGGCGGGTGGACATGCAGAGCTCGCCGTGAGCAATGCGGTGGGCGGGATTGCCGCGCAGACTGCCTTTCTTGCCGTAGCAGACCTATTTTACAAAGAATCCAACCTGGAGCACGCCGCAGCCTCCATTGCCAATCTGGTTCAGGGCACGTTGCTGCTCTCGCTGCTGTCGATTCCGATCCTGGCCTTTGCGGGTCCGCCGCTCAGCTTTTGGGGCGTTCACCCCGCGACGCTAGTGCTGATGGCGGCCTATTTCGCCGGTCTGCGGCTGGTCTCGCTGTCCCAGACGGAGAACATGTGGCAGCCCCGCCAAACCAATGAGACGGCAGTAGACAAACCGGATGATGCGGTTCAGTCTAGAAGCCTGCGCAAAATGTGGCTTAAGTTTCTCGGCTATGCGGTGACGATCGCGATCGCAGGCTACTTTATCGCCCAGTCAGGCGTCGTCATCGCGGCTAAAACGGGCCTCACCGAGTCGGTCGTCGGCACGCTGCTCACCGCCGTTTCGACCTCTCTACCGGAGCTGGTTACCACCGTCGCAGCGGTTCGGCAGGGGGCGCTAACGCTGGCCGTGGGCGGCATCATCGGCGGCAACTGCTTTGACCTGATGCTAATTGCCTTTTCTGACCTTGCCTACCGCGACGGCTCCATCTACGAAGCGATCACCTATCGTCAGGTCTTCCTGATGGCGCTGACCGGCCTAATGACCGGCATTCTGCTGCTGGGCCTGCTCAAGCGCGAACGGCACGGCATCGGCAATATTGGCTTTGAAAGCTTTTTGATCTTAATTCTCTACGTTGGCGGAGTGGCATCGCTGTTCTTTAAGTCCCGCTAAAGGGCAAATGGGTGATATTATTTTATAAATTGAAGGGGAGTAGCTGCGGGCTGTTAAGCCCATCGCTCGAATCAACAGGCTGGTGATGAACCTGGTTCGAGCGGCAGACGGGTCATTCTGGCTGTTGGCGAGACCTTCACTGAGTCCATTTAAGAAGTGGGCTGGGTGGGGTCTTTTTTGTTGCTCTCTCAGTCGCTTCGTCTACTGAGAGGCACATTCGGATGTTAACTGGCTTTACTGCAGGGCTGCTGCTGATTACGGTTTCAGAACTGGGCGATAAAACGTTCTTCATTGGCGCAATTTTAGCCATGCGCCATTCTCGTCGCTGGGTCTTTCTCGGGGTGACGGCAGCCCTGTTTGCGATGACGGTGCTGTCGGTGCTGCTAGGACAGTTTGCCACAGTCTTTCCGCGGCACTACGTTGAATGGGTGACTGTCGCACTATTCTTCGGCTTTGGTTTCAGACTGCTCTATCAGGCCATCTGTCAGTCTGGTCAGCTCAAGCGAGAAGCGACGGCAGCCGCAGAAACCGTGGGGTATCAGCCGTCATCACAGATTGCGATTGGCTCGCTGCTGAGCAAAGCGTTTACGCTGACCTTCGTGGCTGAGTGGGGCGATCGCACCCAGCTAGCCACGATTACCTTAGCCGCCGCTCATCCGCCCGTCAGCGTCATCGCCGGAGCTACGTTGGGCCATGCGATTTGTGCCGCGATCGCGGTAGCCTGCGGTCGGCTGCTCTGCGGTCGGATGTCAGAACGGCGGCTGACGGCTTTGGGCGGCATTTTATTTATGGTGTTTGGCGCGATCGCGGCGATTGAAGCGTCGGGCTAGCTCAGAGCTACAGCAGCCGGAAAATAAACGGATAGCGGTAGACGGTCTCCGGTCGGTTCAGGCTGGATAGAATTGCTAAAATCGGCATCACAATGCTCACCAGGAAAAGAATGCCGAGCAAGGGCCAACCAATCAACACCAGCGTCAAAAGGCCAAAAATGACGCCGTACAGCCACATATTGAAATGAAAATTAATCGCCTCTTTGGCATTGTTCTTGACGACCGGATCGTCTGAAACGAACATAACCGCAATCGGTATCCCCACCGAAAGCACCGTGGCCGTTAAAAATATCGATCCGTGGGAAACTGCCGAAAGCAGTTTGCGCTTATCCATGTCGTATGAACTTTGGGGCTGCATGGCTGGTCTCCTTGGGCAATTCCGCACGTAGTTGAACTAATTTTATCCTAGCGGCTGCCCGGCCCAGGTCAAATTCGCGAAAACCGTAGGCGGCAGATAATCTGACCCGTGAAATTGCTGTACTAGAATAGGAAAGCGGTACCCCTCCAGTTTTTTCTATGGAAATGAAGCGACTCGGCCATGTGGCCATCTGCGTCGAAGACGTTGCCAAAGCAGCCCAGTTTTATCAAAATCTAGGGATGAAGCTGGTCTGGCAGGACAATGACTGGGCCTACCTGAAGGCCGGTCAGGACGGGCTGGCGCTGATGAGCCCCGACTATGACCAGGCCGGACCGCATTTTGGCTTTGTATTTAGCGATCGCGCCGACATCGACCGCGCCTACGACCGCCTCCAGTCCGAAGGCGTCCAGGTCAGCAAAATCCACGACCACCGCGACGGCACTGCCTCCTTCTACGGTCGCGACCCCTTCGGCAACTGGTTTGAATACCTCTACGAACCCGCAGCCGCCTATGAAAAGTCTGCATGATCAAGCTTCTGAAGCTGAGGGTTTAATCTGTTGAGTAAAACAGTTGGTCTAGCCCTTGGCGGCGGCGGCGCGCGCGGTTGGGCTCATGTCGGCGTGCTTCGCGCGCTAGAAGAGGCAGACATCCAGATCGACTATCTGGCGGGGACCAGTATTGGCGCTTTGGTCGGTGCAGTCTATGTTACCGGTGCTTTGAAGCAGTTGGAAGCCCTAGCTGAGGACATTAGCTTGCAAGCGCTGCTGCCGCTGTTAGATATTTCCTTCCCGAGCCCGGGGTTGGTCAATGGCGATCGGATTCGCGAATTCATCGCCGACTATTTGTCGGATAGGCAGATTGAAGAGGCAGACATTCCCTTCCGGTGTGTGTCTACCAACTTTCTGCTCAAGCAGGAAGTCGTCTTTAAGACAGGGTCAATGGTCGATGCGGTTCGGGCTAGTATTTCAATTCCGGGCGTTTTTGTGCCGTTTCAGCATCGAGAGAATGTCTATCTCGTCGATGGTGGCGTTGTCAATCCGGTTCCCGTTAGTGTCGTCAGGGAAATGGGTGCTGAAGCGGTGATTGCCATTAATGCTATCTCAACCAGGTCAGAATTAAACGTAGGCTGGGATGAGCTTGTTGAAGTCCGTAGATGACAAAGGGCGAAGAGCTATCGGGCTGAAATGGCGTTGGGCTGATTAACAGAAGCGGGCTGAAGATGGTTCAGTAACACTTGAAAAACGGCTGTCGCTTCCAGCCTGTCAGCGGGCAGCAGTTCAGGGGTCTGGGTAATCAGCAGCGGCCAGTCGGCGGAACTTTTGGGTAGGTGGCCGTGGGAACCTCTAACTAGGGTGGCATCTAAGGGAATGACATCCATCAGGTAGCGAAAGCCGAGCTGCTGCTTCAGCAGCGTCCATCCCAGCTTGAGTATGGGCCGTTTCAGGGCAGGATCGATAAACAGCTCCGCCGGGTCGTAGCCCGGCTTGCGGTGAATATCTACCGTGCGGCCAAAGTCTGGCGCCCGACTGTCGTCTAGCCAGTAGTAGTAGGTAAACCAGGCATCGGCTTCGGCAATGACGACCAGGTCACCGGCGCGGGGATGATCGAGCTGATGGCGGCGCTTGCCTTCTGCATCCAGGACCTCGGCCACTCCGGCCACAGACTGAAGCAGCGATCGTACCTTTGGCAGCAGCTCCGCCTCACTGATATATACATGGGCAATCTGATGATCGGCTACGGCAAAAGCCTGGCTAGCACCGGCATCGAGCAGTTCTCTGCCGAGTTCTTCGCGCACGGCTAGCAATCCCTGCTCTCTCAGCAGCCGGTTCAGATGGACCGGCTTGGAAACTGGCGTAATGCCGTATTCGGATAAGACGACTACCTGAGCCCCACAAGCTTCGTAGTAATCGATTAGGTCGCCGCAGACGGCATCGACGTCGCGCAGGTCTTGAGCGATTTGGTCGGGCTGGCAGCCGACTTTTTGCAGGCCGTAGTCCAGATGAGGCAGATAAATGAGCGTCAGTGTTGGCGCGTAGCGAGCCTCAATCCACTGGGCTGATTCGGCAATCCACTGGCTAGCGTCGATAGCAGTGGCCGGCCCCCAAAATTTGAACAGAGGAAACTGCCCCAGTTCGGCCTGAAGCGAGTCTCTCATCTCGGCAGGCTGGGTGTAAATATCCGGTAGCTTTCGGCCATCGGCAGGATACATCGGCCTAGGCGTGACCGCATAGTCTACCGAAGAGTACATATTGTACCACCAGAACAGGTTGGCACAGGTGAAGTCTGGGTCTAGGCTTCTGGCCACCTCCCACAACTTTGGGGCCTGCACCAGCCGGTTCGACTGACGCCAAAACTTGACTTCACAGTCATCGCGAAAGTACCAGCCGTTGCCGACAATGCCGTGCTTTCTAGGGGGTTTGCCAGTCAGGTAAGTAGCCTGAGTCGAACAGGTAACGGCGGGCAGCTGCGGCGCGATCGCGGCCTGCTGCCCCTGGGCTCGCCAGCGGGCCAGATTGGGCGTATGGGGGCCAATTAGTCGGTCGGTGAGTCCTACGACGTTGAGAACGACGGTTTTTTGCATGATCGCGACTGGGTAGGGGGGCGGGTGAGAGCAGGCACTAGCGACTTCAAAACCCACTCGTATTCCCGCTGAATAGAGGCCAGTAGGTCTATTTGCATTGCAGCAGGCAGCACGTCCCAGGTGTAGGTTTCAATCTCAAGATGATGGCAGCGGAGCCGATCGGGTAAGAGTCGGAGTGCTGCTTCGATGTGATCTTGGGTGGAGTTGAGCGTCCGGTAGTCTCGCAAGAAGATGGGCACATGAAAGTGGGTACGCCATTCTTGCGCCGAGGTGTGCTCAAGCTGAGGCAGCGCCGTGATCAGGTCAGGGAAATGGTGCAACGTACCATCGGTATGTCGCTCGCTTACCTGATGCAGGTAAGTTGACTCGGCAAAGGGCTGCAGCCGCGACTGAAGCGATCGCCGCTGGTTGGAATCGGGCGGCAGGGAGACTCGCAAGGCCGAGCTGAGCTGGAGTTTGCCAATTTGAATCCCGGTTGACTGAAGCTGCGTGATCGCGGTTTCCGGTTCCTCATATTCCACAGCAAAGTGGCAGGTATCGTAGCAAACCCGCACATGTTCTCTTAGCCAGGCTTCGGCCTGCGCCTGGGTTAATCCCTGCCGGACTAGCAGCGATCCTCCGACTGGCAGCAGCCATTGATGAAAGAACGCGATCACTTCTGCTGCATTTTCGAGTAAGCCATCGGGTTCGGGTTCTATATCTAGGTGTAGAACTTTGCCTGTTTCCTGCGCTAGGTAGGCCATTTTTGCGACAGCCTGGGCAAGCTGATAGCAGCTTTGCTCAAACACACTGTCTAGATTGTCAGATCGCCAGGGCTTATAGGACAGCGGTAGAGTCGAAATGCCACCGTCTTCTATATCAGTGGGCAGCAGGATAGCCAGAATCTTGATTAGCCGCAGCGTATAGCTGAGCCGATCTGGATCAGTCCAGTCGGGCGCATACACGCGGTCTTTAACAACCTGATGGTGAAAGCCGCCGTAAGGAAAGCCGTTTAGCGTAAAAACATAGAGCCCCTGTCGGTCTAGCCAGGTCTGAAATTCCGCCAGAGCATTGCCCTGAAGCAGCTCGTGAGTGGCCGCATTAGCTAACCGCAGGCCCACGCCAAACTCCTCATCTGGGCAGAGCCGCTGCTTCAGAGCGGTGACATAGGTCTGCAAATTTTCGAAGACCTCGGGCCAGGTTTCACCGGGATGAATGTTGGTGCAGTAGGTGAGATGGTGGGAGGACGCAGGATCGATTTTCATGGGGAATACGCGCTCAGACCGTCTGAAACAGAGGACTGAGACGGAGCTGTCAGCAGCGAGATCGCGGCTCGATAGTAATCAAGGTCAACCTCGTGAACCTCCACCCCCTGACCAATGGCTGTTAGTAGCATGATCGTTAGCTCTCCTCCTAGATGCTCTTGAAACTCTTGCAGTCCTTTAAACAGAGACTGAGGATGCTCGGGCTGATCCAAATAGAGAGACAGTTCTGGCACAAATAGAGTAAAGCCGAGCTTTTGTAACGTTGCCAAAACCCGCTGACAGTCCTGTCGGGATAACCGCCCAATCAGCTGAGAATATAGCGTATCGAGGGCGATGCCAATCGCTACCGCCTCACCGTGACGCAGGCGATACTGGGTTAAATGCTCTAGCCGGTGGGCGGCCCAATGGCCAAAGTCAAGTGGGCGAGATGATCCCAGCTCGAACGGGTCACCGTGGTAGGCGATATGGTCTAGGTGGAGCTGGGCACAGCTGTAGACCAGCCGCTGCATGGCGATCACATTGCGGCTGGCGAGTGCCGTAGCCGATTGCTCAATCTGATTAAAAAAGTCAGCATCCTTGATTAGCGCGACCTTTACCGCTTCGGCAATGCCTGCCCGCCAGTCGCGATCGCTCAGCGTCGTTAAAAATGAAAAGTCATTGAGCACGGCAAACGGCGGCGCAAATGTTCCTAGAAAGTTCTTTTTACCAAAGGCGTTAATTCCATTTTTGACGCCTACGCCCGAGTCGTTTTGGGCCAGCACCGTCGTCGGCACCCGAATCAGCCGAATTCCGCGATGAGCCGTTGCCGCAGCATAACCCACCAGGTCCAAAACGGCGCCGCCGCCGATAGCTACCACGTAGGAATGACGGCACAACCGGCCAGCATCTATCGCCTGGCAGAGCTGTTCAACCAGCGTCGGATCGTTTTTGGCCGCTTCTCCAGCCGGGACGACCAGCGGCGGGGCAACCAGCGTCATCTGGGCGGCATAGCGCCGGGCATAGCTCCCGATCTGTTCGAGCGGTTCGCTGTGAGCGAGCAGCCCACTGTCAACTACCACCATTACTCGGCTGGGCCTGCGCTGCTCGCTCACGACCTGAGCTAGCAGCGGGTTATCCGGCTGCAATAAACCATCGGTAAAGTGCACGTCATAGCGAAAGGGGACTAAAAACTGCTGTCGAATCGGCGCAAAGCCAAACGGCGAGGTGGGTTGGGATCGATCGGATAGGGCAATCATGAGGGCTTGGAGTGGGGGAGTAGGGAGTATTGAAGTGGGGAGTGTTAAAGTGAGGGGTTATGGGCGTTATAGAAGAGGGTTTCAGGTCATTGCGAACAGTCGTGATATACCTTTCGAGCCGGGCAACAGGCTGAGGACGACTAAGCCGTAGGGCCAGCCCGCAAAGCCAGCAGCCAGCGACGCATCTAGAACAATTAGCGCCAAAATTCCGGCCTTGACCGCGGCTCGAATCATATCAGCATTCGGCGTATCGGCAGCTTGCAGAAACGGTGGAAAAACCAGCCCGATCAGCAGCAGCGTGAACGGCAACAGATTCCAACCTTGGACCGACGGCAAGAAGCTCAACCCGAACAGAGCACCAGTCACCATACTTAGAAGCAGTAGCGCAATCACGCCAGTACGTTGCTGTCCGCCAGCAACTTCACCCTGACTGATAGCTGTGATTGCGCCGATGTAGGCCAGCGGAATCAGGGCTAGGAACCATAGCATCTGGGTCTGTTCGGCAACTGCGCTCACTCCGAGCAGCAGATTGCAGCCGCGACAAAGCCCCATATTAATTGGGCCGATCAGACTATGATGCTTGCTGAATCGGTCGTAGAGCAGGGCCGCGATCGCGATTACAATCGCCAACCCCAAACTCAGCTCCGACACCTGCGCCGCCGCCCCAATTCCTAAGCCCAACAGCGCTATCCCTAGACCGATTGCCCCTTTCAAGGAAGATTGACCGCTAGGGATGGGCCGTTCGGGTCGCTCCACCGCGTCGAGCTCAGCATCAAACACGTCGTTAAACACGACGCCACCGGCATAGAGGCCCGTCGTCGCCAGCAGCAGCCACAGTAGAGGCGGCCAGGTCTGTTCGGACATGACCAGTCCCGTGGCACTATACCCCGCTAGGATGTCAGCCCAGGCAGTGACGATATTGGCGGGCCGCATCAGCTGTAAATAGGCGCGGATGCTGGCCGAAGTCCGAATCCAAGTTTTTGAAGCGGCGGTAGCTGTACTCATTGAATGACGCCCTACTGAATCACGAGAGAGTCTGTCACGGCTTCGACTGCAGGCACCTGACCACGCAGGACCGAGCTGCCGCTATAGAGCTGCCGCTGATCGACCGGGGCTGGGTTGAGCCAGTCTTCTTCCTTGAATTCGCCACTCTGACCGTAGGCCGCTAGGGCATTACCGTAGCAGACGGCACGAACCTGCTCTTCTGGGATGCCGTGCTCCAGCATCAGCTGAGCTGTTTTGGGCACCGCTAGGGGATCACTCATGCCCCAGTCAGCGGCGCTGTCGATGAAAATGCGCTGGTGCCCATATCGACGGACAATTTCAACCATGCGCTCATTGCCCATTTTGGTGTTGGGATAGATTGAAAAAGCGCACCAAAAGCCGCGATCTAAAATCTCTTCTACTGTTTCTTCGTTGGCGTGATCGATAATCACTTGAGCCGGGTCGATGCCTTGCTCTAGGCAAACATCCATGCTGCGAGTCGTGCCTGCTTTTTTATTGCGATGGGGGGTGTGGACTAAAACCAGCTTGTCCAGCTCTTTAGCTAGCTCTAGCTGAATCCGGAAGTACTTGTCCTCCGCTTCAGTCATGTCGTCGTAGCCGACTTCGCCAATGGCCAGCACGCCTTCTTTGCAGGCATAGAGCGGCAGCAGATCGATGACGTCATCCGCGATCTCGGCATTATTCGCCTCTTTAGGATTCAGCGAGATCGTGCAGTAGTGACGAATGCCAAACTGCCCGGCCCGAAACCGCTCCCAGCCCACCAAACTGCTGAAATAGTCCTTGAACGTACCTGCGCTGGTTCGCGGCTGACCTAGCCAGAAGGCTGGCTCAATCAATGCCACTACCCCAAACTCTCGCATTACCAAATAGTCATAGGTCGTGCGAGCGCTCATGTGAATGTGGGGGTCAATCACCCACATATCGTTACTCAACATTGAATTTCTCCTTGCCGCTGTTTCCAAAACTCTCCCCGAAACTTTCCCAAGTCAGCTGACCAGACTGAACGCGCTGCCGGAGGTCGGGTCGGTCATTCAATAGCCTTTGCGCCGCAGGCGAATGGGCACAGGCTAGCGCCGCTGCCTGCTGCTGAACTGGATCAGGCTGATTCAGCACCCGCTCCAGATCCGCTACGATGTCCGCTTCCGCAAAGGGGCCGACAGGCCGCCATAGCTCCGGGCTCACCGGTCGGTTGGCAGCCCACCGCTCATGGGCATAGTCTGACAGCATCCGTGCCAGTTCAGGATTTGCCCGGCGATCTAACCCCTCAATTAGAAACAGCGGACTGTCCTCAAACAGCGCCTTGAGAACCATTTGGTTCCAGGCTGACTGGTCGAAGTAGTCTGCTGGGTATGGATTGCGCAGCGCGATCGCGTTAAAAACCGTCGTCATCGAGCTGCGAACGCCGTTGACGGCCTGAGCACAGTAGCTCTTCGAATTGGGTAAAAGCGGCAGGCTTTGGTAGAGGGCAATCAGCTCGCCGACATCGGCATTGTCGAAAAGCATCTGTACCGTTTGTTCCTGATCCGCGGGAATCCCTAGCAATAAAAGCGTCCGAGCAGCTTGATCAACGCTCCAGTGGGGAAATACCCACCCGGGGCTCAGCGAGTCGACCCGCTGAGCATCCGCTGGGGTCACCTGTAAATCTGCTTTTCCGACTTTTCGCGAAGCAGCGCTGAAGGCAGTCAACAGGTGCCGTTTGCTCTGACCGGATACCACCTGAGCCAGGCTCCGCTCTAGCCAGTCAGCCGCCGCAGTAGACAGCTGCTGACTGAGCTTTTCGTAGAGCAGCGCAAAGGTTGGGGAAGTAAGCAAACGCTCAAGCTGAGAAGGAGAAACTGTCAAGAGTAAACGGGAAGAGCAGATTAGGTGAGTGCCATCGCTCGCGGGCTCTAAACCTCGATTTTCTGCCGCTGCTAACGCGTTCAGCGTCTTCATCAGGGTGTCAAAGCCGTCTGGCGTTAGGCATTGGGGACCGTCTGAGAGTGCCTTGGCCGGGTCTGGGTGAACTTCGATCATCAGCGAGTCGGCCCCAGCGCAGAGGGCGGCTTTGGCCATCACCGGGACGAACTTAGACTCACCTGTGCCGTGGCTGGGGTCAACCATGATGGGCAGGTGAGTCAACGAGCGCAGCACCGGCACTGCGGATAAATCTAAGATATTACGAGTGTACTTTCTATCGAACGTTCGGAGCCCACGTTCACAAAGAATCACGTTTGGGTTACCGGCGGCCAAAATATATTCCGCTGCCATCAGCCAGTCATCGATGGTGGCGGCAGGGCCTCGCTTCAGGAGTATTGGTTTATTCTGAGCGCCTACCTTTTTCAGAAGCGAAAAGTTCTGCATGTTACGGGCTCCGATTTGGAGGACATCGGCAACTGCCGCCACCCCTTCTAAATCGGCGGTATCCATTACTTCAGTAATGATCCCCAGACCAGTTGCCCGGCGAGCCGCATCCAACATCTCCAGGGCACTCTCACCATGGCCCTGAAAGGAATAGGGAGAGGTGCGAGGCTTATAAGCCCCACCGCGCAAAAATCGGGCACCTGCCGCTTTGACCCGTTGTGCGGTTTCTACAATCATTGCTTCGCTTTCTACCGAGCAGGGACCGGCGACAATCACGACGGGGTATGCTTCCCCAAAATGGACCGTCCCTTCAGGCGTCGGTACCGAGACGGTACTCGCTTCGCCATGGCGAAATTCTCGACTGACGCGCTTGAAGGGTTTCCTCACCCGCAGGACTTGCTCAATCCAGGGGCTGGAGTTCTGAATTCGTCGTGGATCGGCATCCGCAGTATCGCCAATCATGCCGAGGATGACGGTTCTCTGGCCGATACTTTTTTCGACTTTGACATCCCATTGACGGCTGATGTCGAGACTAATGCGGGTGACCTCGATGGCGGGGGTGTCGGATTTGAGGATGACGATCATGGTTTTTTGTGTAGGGGAGTGATGGGGTAAAGGAGTGGGGGAGTGTTCTGGAAGGGTGAAGACGGTTTGAGCTTGGCTCAATGTAGAAACTGCGACAGCTGCTCTAGCTTGGCCCAGGCGGTGCCGCTATTGAGGATTTCTTGCGCGATCGCGAGGCCTTGCTTAAGGGCGTCAACTTCGCTTAGCCGAGCCGGCAGCGCTTCACCGACTATTAGCGCCAAAGCCGTATTCAGTGCGACGACCTGCTGCTGGGCCTGAGTTCCTTTGCCCTGCAACACGGCTTTTAGAATGTCGGCATTGGTCTTCACATCGCCGCCTCGCAGGGCCTCTGTAGGCGCGGCCGCCAGCCCCAGCATTTGTGGGCTAATCGCCATCATCCGAATTTGTGAGTTGGTGACAATAGCCAGTTCGCTAAAGTCGGCTAGCCCGGCTTCATCCAAATTTTCTCGACCATGGACCACAACTGCCCGACGACTGCCGAGCTGACTGAGCGCAATCGCGATCGTTTCAATTAGGGTCGGATCGTAGACGCCGATTACCTGACCGGTGGGCTGCATGGGGTTGAGTAACGGCCCTAGCAGATTGAAGATGGTGCGAATTTTCAGCGATTTGCGCAGGGGAGCGACGGCTTTGAATGCGGGGTGCCAGGCTGGGGCGTAGAGGAACGTAATGCCGACTGCTTCAACTGCCTCAGCAACTTGGTCGGGATGGGCGGTTAGGTTAATCCCCAAAGCTTCTAGGACGTCTGCCGACCCGGCTTGGCTAGAGGCCGAGCGGTTGCCGTGCTTGGCCACTTGCAAACCCGCTGCTGCCGCGACAAAAGCCACTGCCGTCGAGATGTTGAAGGTGGAAGCTCCGTCGCCGCCGGTGCCGCAGGTATCTATTAAAGGAGCAGCCTTGTCAGGGCGAGGCTGGCTAGGACTGGCGTGCGAGCGCAAAACCTGCACCATTCCCACCAGCTCACTGGCCGAAACGCCCTTAGCCTGTAAGACGCCCAGAATTGCACCGGAGAGCTCGGGGGCTATTTCTGTCCTTAGCCAAGCCTGCATGAGGGCAGCGGCCTGTTCGACTGAAAGGGATTGGCGATCGAGGAGCTGTTGTAGGAGAGCGGACCAGACTTGAGTAGAGGGATTGTGGGTGGTGGGTGGTGGGG
>NZ_JADEXG010000076.1 GCF_015207255.1 Vasconcelosia minhoensis LEGE 07310 | reverse complement strand
TCTCTATCGCTAGGTCACTGTAGGTATTCGACGCGCCTCGCTTGCCAGTCTTTTGCTTGTTCTTCCAGGCGCTCAGCACCCCTTCATCTATCCAAACGGTCAGGCTCCCTCGGGCCTCCAAGGCGGCATGATACTCTGACCAGTTGCAGATGCGGTAGCGGCTTTTCATGCTCTCCCTTACTTCGACTATTATCTCAACCGTATCGATTCATTCTTGCTCATCACAACTGCCTATCGAACGATTTGTGCAACAAAGCCACCGGTCTAAGCCGTAGGTGGCTTTGCCACTGTTCGGCACAAACGATGCATCGATTACCCCGACCTGGAAATGGGTCGGCACAAGGGCTGCCTCTATCAACGCTTGGTTTAAGCTCATGAACTCGTATGGTTTGGCAAAGTGCCGTCGATAGGTGCGCTCTGACAGGTCGCTATAACGCGCCATATTCGTGAAATTTACCTTCCCACACACGACGTAGATAGTCGCAAACAGCGTCAGCAAGAATTGACGGCGGGATTTGCTAAAAGGCCGACTCTACGCAGTAGTTCCGGTATGATAGATGTCATAGCTATTCAGGTGGTTGGTTCGACTAACTAAACCGTAATGCCTGGATAGCTTTTCTGGCTACTTCTCTCGTTTTTCTGTCCGGACTATTGTCCCAATAAGTCTATAGATAATGCTAGGGAGGATAGTTTTTATGAGATGAGTTCTCGACAAGTAATACCCCATTCTCCCTGATGAATGACCAACCTGATTTACAGATTCAATTATTAGGGAGCTTCAGTCTTTACTATCTGCAGCAGTCCATCACGAATCTTCCTGGTGCTAAAGCTCAGACACTTTTGGCTTACCTACTTCTCCACTTAAAAGCTCCTCTATCTCGTCAATTTCTAGCTTACTGTTTCTGGCCAGAATCCTCCGATGTCCAGGCTCGCACTAATCTGCGGCAAACCCTGTACCAGCTCCGCCAGCGTTTACCGGAGGCTGACAGTTTTATTCAGGCTAACAGCAAGACTCTCCAGTGGAATCCCCAGACTTCCTTCAGGCTAGATACCTTTGAGTTTGAGCAGTTTTTAAACCTGGCAAAGTTGGCAGAACAGCAGAGCAATACCACTGCTCAAAAAGGATATCTGCAGCAAGCCATGGACATTTATTGCGGTAATTTGCTGCCAGAGTGCTACGAAGATTGGATCATTCCTAGACGCGAGCAGTTCCATCAAAAAGCGATTAGCGCTCTAGAAAGTCTCATCACCTTGCTCGAAGTCGATCAGGATTACGATGCGGCGATTGGGTATGGGCAGCGGCTACTCTCTCTCGATCCGCTTCACGAAGTTACTTATCAAACTCTGATGAAGCTGCACCTGGCAAGAGGCGATCGCGCTAGTGCCCTTCGTATATATGAGCGTTGCTGCTTGTTGTTCAAGCAAGACCTGGGGGTTGAGCCCAGTCCTGCCACCCGTGACGCCTACCAGTACCTGCTCCAGCAGGACAATCTGCCTGCTCCAACGGCATCTCAATTGTCAACCTTGGCCGAGTCAAAATCGCCAAGTCCTTCTGTGGCGGTGGCGACGCCACTAGTGGGACGCCACCAAGCCTGGACGGAATTGCACGCGACATGGCGAAGGGCAATCTCGGGATCTGCCCAACTCTTGTTAATCAAGGGCGAAGCTGGCATTGGTAAGACTCGTCTAGCAGAAGAACTGCTGTTGTATTGCGAAAAGCAGAACGTGACGACGGCTCGGACTCGATGCTATGCCGCCGAGGGACGTTTGGTTTATGCTCCCGTTGTTGACTGGCTACGATGCCTGAGCGCACAGATTCGCTTACACACCCTGGAACGGGTTTGGTTGTCGGAGTTGACGCGCCTTCTCCCGGAGTTATTAGCTGAGCACCCGGATCTGCCCAAGGCGCAACCGCTGACTGAGAGTTGGCAGCGTCAGTACTTTTATGAGGCGATCGCCCAAGCCTTTAAGCGAGTATTGGAACCATCTGAGGGGAGGCCGCCCCAATCGCTGCTGCTGATTGTTGATGACTTGCAGTGGTGCGACCCAGAAACGCTGGAATGGTTGCAATATTTCCTCCGCCTTGTAGCTGAGTTACCGGTGCTGATCGTCGGCACGGTTCGCAGTGAAGAGGTGGATGAGGCCCATTCATTAAATGCGCTGGTGAGATTGCTCCATCGGGATGAGCGGGTGACTGAAATCGCCCTAGACCGCTTAGACTTCGAATCCACTGCTGCCCTGGCCAGCTACATTGCCGACCATCCCCTAGAGTCCGCCCAGGCCCAGGTCCTGTTTCACCAAACGGAGGGCCATGCCCTATTTGTGGTAGAAATGATGCGAGCTAACTTGCTGGCATCGTTTGCCCGAGCGGACAGCGGTTCCGCACCAGTCGCCGGCGGCCAGGCGACCACAGAAGACGCCAATCATCTACCGCCCAAAGTCCAATCCGTTCTGACGGCGCGTCTTGCCCAGCTCTCTCCAAAGACTAGGCAGGTCGCCAATTTGGCGGCAGCGGTCGGGCGTAGTTTTACCCTATGGGTGCTGCATCAGGCTAGCGATGAAGACGAAGACACGATCGTCGATGCCTTAGATGAGCTTTGGCAGTACCGTATTATCCGAGAGCAGGGCGGCGACACCTACGATTTTAGCCATGACAAATTGCGAGAGGTCGCCTACGACAGCATTAGCGGCCCTAAGCGACGTCTCTTTCACCGTCGCATTGCCCAAGCCTTGGAAACCTTGCAGGCTCAAGTCTTAGAGGCCGTCAGTGCTCAGGTTGCTGCTCACTACGAAAAAGCCGGATTGTCCTCAAAGGCGGTGCCCTATTACCTTCGCGCTGCGGAAGTAGCCCAGCGCATTTACGCGAATACGGAGGCGATTCAGGCGTTTCGCGCCGCGATCGCGCTTCTCCAAACCATGCCTATCACCCCCAAACGGCTAGAGCAGGAGCGATCGCTGAATACGCTGTTGGGCGTCTCCCTGGTGGCCGTGAAGGGATATGGGTCACCAGAGGTCAAGGCAGTCTACGAACAGGCGCGATCGCTGGCTCAACAACTGGGATATGCCTCTAGCCCTCCCGTGATTCGAGCGCTAGCCATTACCGCGATTGTCCAGGGCGATTTGCGTCTGGCGCTGGAGCTAGGGCAGCAACTCCTCACTTTAACAGAAGCTGGTCAAGACTGCATTCTGGCGGTAGAAGCCCACTACGTCATGGGTGTCACCACCTTCTGGCTGGGGGACTTCAAAGCTTCTCGTTATCATCTTGAGCGGGCGATCAAGCGCTATCGCCCCGAGTGCCAGCAGCAGCATCTTACCCTCTATGCCCAAGACCCCAACGTCATTTGCCTGAGTCGACTGGCCTTTACCCTCTGGTGTTTGGGCTATCCAGAGGAATCAACGCAGGTCAGCCGCCATGCTATGACCGAAGCCCGCAAGCTGTCCCATCCCTTTACCCTAGCCTATGCCCTCACCTGGACGACGATGCTCCATAGTCATCGCCGCGATATCCCCCTCACCGCCCAATACGCATCGGAAGTCATTACCCTGAGCGAGGAGAAGCAGTTGGGCATTTGGCTGCACATTGGGCGAATGTTGCAGGGCTGGACGAGGGCTTATACGGAGGATGTTGAGGACGCGATGGCACAAAGTCACCCCGGTAGGGGTATCGCCCAGATGCAGGCCGCCCTCCAAGCCCTGGAAACCATCGGTGCCGAGTTCCTTAAGCCCTATTTCTTGTCACTGCTAGCGGATGCCTATGGTCGAATGGGAGACATTGGCAACGCCCTAGACCTGATTCAGCAGGCGTTTGAGGCAATGGAGCAGAGCGGCGAGGGCTGGGTGGAGTCAGAACTATTTTGGCGCAAGGGAGAATTGTTACGGCTCAATCAGGCAAATTCTGCTGAGGTTCAGAAATGTTTTGAAAAAGCGATCGCGATCGCCCAATCCCAATCCATAACGCTCCTCGAATTGCAGGCCACGGTTAGACTTCAAGAGTTTTCCCAGATCGCACTATTTCCTAAAGTGTTATCAAATTGGTTCTACGAAACCCTCGAATTAACGCCGCAAGAACGCTATCCGTCAATTTTTCAGCAAGCCATAACGCTTTTGCAAACGCTTTCATAACGTTACTTTCAGTACTCTGATGTTGTGAGTTAAACGACTCACACAACACCCATTTACAAATTGTGTAGAGAAAACCCATGACTGCAACCTTGAAACAGTTCGATCCGATCCGCTACAAGACCACCACCCGTGCCCAGTGGGAAACCGCTGCGGAAGCGTGGCATCGGTGGGGTGGTTTGCTGACCACATGGCTCGGCCCTGCCACCGAACTGATGATGGACATGGCCGGGATTCAAGAGGGCGATCGCGTCCTCGATGTGGCCGCAGGCGCAGGCAACCAGACCCTCGATATCGCCCGTCGCGTCGGCCCTTCCGGTTCCGTGTTGGCAATCGACCTATCGCCGACCATCTTGAGTTATGCCGCTGAGGTTGCCAAAGCAGCGGGACTCACCAACGTCCAAACCCGCGAGCTAGACGGCGAATCCTTAACTGAGCTGGAAGCGGAATCCTTCGATGCTGTAGTGTCTCGCGTCGGTATGATCTACTTTCCCGATCAGCAGAAAGCTCTACAGGGCATGAAGCACACCCTCAAGCCCGGTGGCAAAGTCGCGGCTATGGTTTATTCCACCGCCGACAAAAACGGTTTCTTCTCCATTCCCGTCTCTATCATTCGTCAGCGGGCCAACTTACCTAAACCTCTGCCCGGACAGCCCGGCCCCTTCAGCCTCGGCGCTCCCGGTGTATTGGAATCGGTCTTCGCTAAGGCCAGACTTCGCAATATCGAAGTCAAGACCATTGATGCCCCAGTGCGGTTACCTGCTGCTGCCGATTGCCTGCGCTTTGAAAAAGAGTCCTTCGGAGCGTTGCATCAAATGCTGGCGGGGCTATCGCCTGCTGAGCAGGAAGACACCTGGCAAGAAATCGAAGCGGCTCTCAAAGAATTCGAGTCTAACGGTCAATTTGAAGGCCCCTGTGAGCTGGTCATTGCCGTAGGTACCAAGTAGCTCATTGCAAAGCTCAACACACGAATAGCGAACCGTTGAGAGCTAAGCTATCCGTAGCAAATCACTTTAATTCAGGAGAATTTCCATGAGCGAAATGATCACGTTTCAACGACCCGATGCTCAAACTTGCAACGGCTACTATGTTGAACCCGCTAGCGGCAGCAGCGCCCCCGGCATTGTTGTTATTCAGGAATGGTGGGGGTTAAACAACCAGATCAAGGGAGTCGCTGACCAGCTCGCCAAAGCCGGTTACCGAGCGCTCGTGCCGGACTTATACAGAGGCGAAGTCACGCTCGAAGCTGCTGAGGCTGAGCACCTAATGAGCGACCTCGACTTTGGCGATGCGGCGACGCAAAACATTCGTGGAGCCGTGCAGTATCTCAAAGCCGACAGCCCCAAAGTGGCAGTGATGGGCTATTGCATGGGCGGCGCACTGACCGTACTGGCGGCTGTTCACGTCCCCGAGGCCGATGTGGCCGTGTGCTGGTATGGTGTTCCCCCGGAGGAAGCTGCCGACACCCGCACCATCTCGATTCCCTTCCAGGGCCACTTTGCGCTTCAGGATTCGTTCTTCCCGCCAGATCAGGTCGATGCCCTGGAAGCTCGACTCAAAGAAGGTGGTGTGAACTACGAGTTCTATCGCTACGACGCGGAACATGCCTTTGGCAATGAAAACAATGCTAGCTATGACCCCGAGGCTACAAAGCAGGCGTGGGAGCGATCGCTCACCTTCCTATCTCAACATCTCACGTAATTCAGGAAATTGATCATGAAACACCAACTTGCAATCGTCCAACATCCCCCGGTGATGCTCAACCTCAAGGCATCCATCGAAACAGCAATTCAGTATATTGAGGAAGCTGCTTCTGCCGGAGCTAGCCTAGTTATTCTGCCGGAAGCATTCCTCCCCGGCTATCCATCTTGGATTTGGCGACTGCGCCCCGGTGGCGACATGGGCTTGATTAAGGAACTGCACACTCGGCTAATAGCCAACGCTGTGGATATCGATGGCGGCCAACTCCAGCCCTTGTGCAATGCGGCAACGCGGAATCACATCACGGTTGTCTGTGGCATGAGTGAACTAGACAGTCGCTATAGCCGTTCAACCCTGTATAACACCGTTGTCACGATTGGCCCTGATGGAACCCTGCTGAACCGTCACCGCAAGCTTATCCCCACCAATCCTGAACGTATGGTGTGGGGCCGAGGCGATGCCAGCGGTCTGCGAGTGGTAGATACCCCTGTCGGTCGCATCGGCACCCTCATCTGCTGGGAAAACTACATGCCCCTGGCCCGTTATGCCCTCTATGCCCAGGGCATCGACATCTACATCGCCCCCACCTGGGACTGTGGCGAATCCTGGCTAGTCACTATGCACCATATTGCCCGCGAAGGGGGCTGCTGGGTAGTTGGCTGCGCCAGCGCCATCCAGGCTAAGGACATCCCAGAAGATTTCCCCGATCGCGCTAAGATCTTTCCTGATGAAGACGAATGGCTCTGTTCCGGTGACTCTACCGTTGTTGCGCCGATGGGTGGCCCGATCTCGGGTTCTCACCATCGCGAGCAAAGCATTGTATATGCTGAATTTGACCCGGCTGAAGCCGCAGCAGCGCGGCGATCACTCGATGTCAGCGGTCACTACAACCGTCCCGATATTTTCCAACTCCAGGTCAATCAGGCCAAACTGCTTCCCATTACTTTCATTGAAGATCCAACAAAAACCTATGAATCCTATGTAGAGCAGTTCGACTTAAAGCCTGGTGAGCAGGTGGCATAGTCCGTGATCGACTGAGCCAATAGTAGTACATGTACACTCAAGTACAAGTAGGTTAACATTTCGCTACAGCGTGCGGCAGAAAGCTGACTTGTCATAGGTAACAGGCTCCCTGCCGCCGCTGTACCTCACCGTTAGGCCGCGCTGCCACTTGATGACCAGATTACTCCTGTAGTTTGCAACAGGTAAATCACCGCAAAGACGGCAAAGAAAACTCCGGCCAGCACCGTCGCCCAAAAGCTAGTCGCTGACGGGCGCAAATCCTTTGGCAATACCGTGTGGTTGAGGTAAAGGGTCAGCCCGACCACTACGGGAATGTGGGCGGCTTCAATAGCCCCTGCCAACTGCAAAAGTCTGACCGGTTTGCCGATGAACAGGTACAGTACCGAAGTCACTCCGGTTAACAGCACAATTAAAAACACCTTTTGCAGGAATTTCTCATTGGCCCAGCGGCCTCGCACCTGGAACCGTCGCAGAATGATACCGCTACCGTCCGCCAGTAGCCGAGACCAGCCATCCTGATTAGTTAGCGTGGTTTGCCAAAAGCCAATAAAGACGGCAATGATCATGAACCAGAAGCCAACTGGCCCCCAGACCTCGCCCAGGAGTCGGCCTAGAACCTCAGCTACGTCATTTTCAGCGGGTACAAGCCCCTCTGGCCCTAACAGCTCTGCGCCCAGAATCAGGAATGCCGTAACGTTGAGCAGTCCCCCCACGATGCCAACGGTGTTGTCGAGGGTCATCTGGCTAACCCAGCCCTTGAGGCGATTGCGTTCCTGCTGGGTTAACTCCGCTGGGCGAACGACTGTATCGTTTTCCCGAGCCTGTTCGGCAGCGCCATAGCCCCGCTCCGGAATCCAGTAAGAGTACCACATCAGCCCTGCGGCTCCAGCTAGCATAAAACTCAACCACGGTAAGATTTCGCTGTAGTCAACGTCGCTTGGGACAGACGGCACAAGGCCCGCCGCCAGAGAACCAAATTCTGGAAAGACTGTGATCGCAGTGATAATTGCCGCCGAAATCAGCAGCGCTGCCAGCACGGTTGAGATCTTTTCTAGCCAGCCGTAGCGTCCCCACAGCAGAATGGCCATTGTTGAGATCACTACCATAATCATCCAAAAGCGCGGATCGCCCGGTAACAAAAGCACGATCGCTGTAGCTGCTGCTCCCGCCAAGCCTGCGATCGACCCTACGGCGACAAAAAACTGAGGAAAGATGATCAGCCAGACTGCCCAATTTTGGGGTCCGGGTAATTGCTTGAATCCATCCAGGAGGGTTGCCCCAGTGCAAACGGCAAAGCGCCCAATTTCTCGGTTAACAAACCACTTAAGAGTGACGGCTGTCAGCATCGCCCAGATAAAGACGTAGCCATATAGGGAGCCAATCCGAGGCGGAAATAAGATTTCTCCCGCTCCGCCAGCGCTGGCGGCAATAAAGACAAACCCTGGCCCTACCCACTGTAATCGCTGTTTGCCCCTAGGGGGTTTGGGGATCGTTGCCGAATCAGTACGATTCTGGTCGTTGTTGATTTGGGCTGATTTCAGCCGTTCATTAGAGTGACTCATCAAGGGTTTCCCGCAAGCAGCTTCTGGTAGTGGAATTACAAGGAGCAGATAGTTCTAACTCCTTCTTATTTCTTGTAATGAGAGTATCACAGTGAGAACTCTCGCGTTTCGCCTTGCCTTAGCTCATAAAAGCATTCTGGAAGCTCATTTCTACCCATTACGAACAAAAGGAGCCCCGAAGGACTCCCTTACCATTAGCCTATGCGACACTGACTAGCTGCGGCGAATATCAGGATTGCCTGAGGTATCAACGTCTATCTCTTCACGGCGGACGGTTTCGCGATCGCTGACGACATCCCGATCCACTTCTTTACGAACGTTCACTTCTTCGCGCACAAACGCTTCCTTATGAATATCCGCATTTTCTTCGTGGACTTCCATCCGAGCGACTTCGCCTTCGCGGAAGTCGGGTGTGTCAGTAGCAGCAGTCGTATTCGTCGGATTAGTCCGCTCGATTACTACGCGCTCTCTTTCCACCGGGACTGAGACTTCAGCGCTTTCGGTCTCGACTCGCTTGCCAACGCTGACTTCGCCAGTCTTCGTCCGGTGCTTGTCAGCAATCAGACGCTCTTCATACAGCCGAATCGGGTGATTGACATCATTCTCATCTACGCCATACATCGCAGGCTCATCGTCGTAGCTGTAATTGTCGCGGGTGTAGGCAGTATTTGCCGTCGCGCCCGTCGCCGCAGTGCCAGTGACAGGTGCCGATGTGCCCGCAGCCGGCATCCCAGCCGCTCGGCCAGTGGCAGTCTGACTTCTGCCGGGCAGCGTCCGATAGGTACCGCGCAGACGCTCTTCATAGTCGTGGTCTACCATCATGTCGGTTTTATATTCTGGCAGCTCTTCAATCTGCTGCTTGGTCAACCCCTCAACGTGAATGCGCTGGTTGTCATAGTCAAAGTTGGCTAGGCCAATCGGCAGTAAAACTTTTTTGCCAAAGATCCACGGGCCAGTATCGACCACAAGATATCGAAAGCGCCCCGTACCGTCTTCAAACAGTCCATCCTCGACGGAACCGACCTTGTCATTGTCCCGCGTGTAGACGCTGTAGTCGTCAATATTGCTCAGGTTGCTATCGCTAAACGTATCGCGATAGTTGGGATATGCTTTCTTGAGCCTTAGTAATGCCATATGGTTGGCCTCCGTTTTTAGTAGGTTAAGCTTTACGCAATATCTGCGTATTCAACTGTTTATTACTATATGAAATTGCTCTCAAATTCTCATGGCGCGATAGGAAGACTTGGGCGGAATCGGCTCTCATTCAAAGGAAAGATAGCAGTAGCATGAGCAGTTTCGCTTCTCAGTCTGGAGATTTTTTAGCACCCAGAAATTGCTATCAAAAGAAATAGGGCGCTGCTTCAAAACAGCGCCCTACTAGGGAGATGAGTAACCGTCTCCGCTTACTGTCGTGTCAAACACGAAAAGTAAACTACACGCGCACTCTAGGCTTGCGGGCACCCACTGTCGCACCAATCAGAGAAGCTGCCAGACCCAGCAGAGCGCCAATTAAGAAAGACCAGGCCGCTCTAGCCGCATTGCCAGCGTACTGCTGCGCTTCTTGAGCACTTACATTAGGGAGAGCGCTTGGGTCTGGAATTGCAAGACCACCTGGTTCCTGAACCTGGCTGAGCACGTCACCGGCGTTAGCAGCAACGATTCCAAAGGTGCCAGAGACGCCGCTGGCCAGAAGCCAAGAGCTAACCGCAATCGTAGTTGCCCAAAGGATGATGCCGTTGATCATCGCCGTCTTGTTGTTCATGGGTCCGCAGGTACTGCCCATGATCCAACCGCCTAAAAAGAGGGCAATCAGGAGGCTGATAACGGCCCAGATGCCCACGCCGATGCCGACGGCCCCTGGATCGGCACCGCCAGCACCAATGGTGGCACCGACTGCCGCACCCAGGGCGCTAAGCATGAGCTGCGCACTGATCGAAACGACGATACCAGCAAAAATAGGACCCCATCGAACGCGATCGTGGTATTCAACTACGGGCGCGACGGGCGCAGTAGTCTGATAGGTGCCAGCGTCTGGTCTGTCTGCATATGCCATAGTCGAAAGTCTCCTTGAGTGGGTTGAATTTTTGTTAACAAACGTTTCAAATAGCAATACAGCACTATTTTCTGAAGCATTTATATTAAAGAGAGAGTTTTATTTTCTAAAAGGGTGATTCAAATATACAGAGACTTTATAGAGAAGCGTACCTATCGCGGGGTAGATCCTTTTGTTGAACTCTTGATGTGCGATTTTCTAGGTCTGAGTCACTCTTTTGAGTGAGGAAAGCGCTTCTGTATCGCTCTTTTGAGTGAGGGAATAAGAGACAGCTGTGACAGAAAATTACTGTAAAGCAGTTTTTCCTAGAGGCTCAGGCGTTATGGCGCTTTACAAAATTGGCGATCGCTACCCCGACTACAAAAACCGTTACTTTGACGGCAACGACCTCAAAGGCACCGATGTCTATTTAGGGAATACCCACGATAAGGTGGGAAGCGTACATGACGTATTGATCAGCGAAGCCGGGCGTATTCGCTACCTGGTGATGGCGATGGGCAGCTGGCTGGGCGGTCAGAAAAAGGTGCTATTGCCAATCGGCCGCTGCGTCGATGCGCCTACCGAGTCTCGCATTTACCTCAGGGATATGACCCAGGAGCAGGTCAAGCAGCTGCCCAAGTATGACAGCGATATGACGGTAGACCATGACTACGAAGAGCGGGTTCGTGATGTTTATCGCGAGGCCAGTGCTGAGACTTCGGTGCCGGTTGAGATGTCGGCTCCGGTGGAAGGGGCCGGTGTGATCGGTCTGACTAGACCAGCCCCTGCTCCGATGGCCGCGCCCGCGCCGACGCCCGCGCCGGCGCACCGGCCTGAACCGGTCGAACCTGAGCCGGTTTACGATCGCGAACCCGACCTGTATGAGATGCGCGATCGCGACCACAACCGCATTCGCCTATACGAAGAGCGCCTTGTTGCCGATAAGCACCGCGAAAAAGTGGGCGATGTGCGGATTAAGAAACATATTGTTACCAACGAAGCCGATGTGTCTGTTCCCGTGCAGAAAGAAAAGGTGGTAATTGAGGTCGAGACTAATCTGGCCGGTGGTACTCGGGTGAATGCCCCCGATGCCCGGATTGGCGAAGGCGATTCCCGAGAGATAGACGTCTACGCCGAGCGGCCTGACATTCGCAAGGAAACCGTGGCCTATCAGGAAGTGAACGTTCGCAAGGAAGTCGAGCAGGACGTCGTCACCGCCCGTGAGACCGTCCGCCGAGAAGAGCTAGAGGTCGATGCGGAAGGGAATCCGGCGATCGATGACCGCCCCAATCGTCACCCTAATCATCTAGAGCAGCGGTAAGCCAGACCAGCAGCTCTCCCCAGCGTAGCCGCTGGTCTCTTTTGTAACCATCGATAAGGAAAAGATTCATGAAAACAAATTCACAATCAAACCCAGACTGGTCTATTTACAATGCCGCCCTGGCAATGACCGGTGCGCTCACCATCGCCATCATTCCTGGGATTCCCCTCTATACGGCCTCGGCTCAGGAGGCTTTCCCCGATGTGCCCGCCGACTACTGGGCGCAGCCTTTTATCGAAGATTTGAACCAGGCAGGCATTTTAGACGGCTATTTGAACAATACCTTTCAGCCCGAGCAGTTGATTGACCGAGACGAGTACGCGGCGATTATCCGCCAGGCGTTTGAAGCAGAGCCGGTGCGCCAGATTGCCAGCGCGAGTAAATTTGAGGATGTGCCCGAGGGCTACTGGGCCTCGACGGCAATTAAGGAAGCCTACGAGACCGGCTTTATGAATACGCCTACGCCGGCGGCTGAGCAGTTTAATCCCCAAAAGGAACTGACTCGGGCAGAGGCGATCGCGGTTTTAGCCCGGGGCCTAGATATACAGCAGCCGGTGGGGCTACAGCAGACCCAGGGCCGAGCACAGGCACGTAAATCGCCCAATCGGCTAGCTTTTCCGCTGGCTTCGACGGCGCTGATGCAGCTCTTTGCTCCGGTGGCCGCGATCGCGTCACCCGCAGCCAGCCCGGCAGTCAGCCAGCCCGAGCCGGTTGACCTCAGCCAGTACTATGCCGACGCCGATCAGATTCCAGAAGCTTTGCAAGATGAGATTGCGCTAGCGACCCAGGCCGGTCTGGTGGTCAACTACCCCGACCTTGATAGGCTCAATCCTAATCAGCCGATTAGCCGGGGCGGCGCGTCTGCGCTGGTGCATCAGGCGCTGGTCTACGAAGGTGCCTTGCCACCGCTCTCACCGGAGTCTCCGTCAGCGGACTATATCGTCCAGCCCTAGGGGACTGGGGTGACCTGCGATCGCGCCTTCACGACTGCCCGCACCCAGTCCAGCCAGTCCGCCAGCCCTTCCCCAGTTTTCGCCGACAGGGGAATGATTTTCACCTGTGAGTTGAGCTGGCGGACGTTGGCGATAATGTTCTCAATGCTGACGTCTAGATAGGGCGCGAGGTCAGTTTTTGTAATCAGCAGGCAGTCGGCCTCGCGGAACATAATGGGGTACTTCAGCGGCTTGTCTTCACCCTCGGTCAGGCTGAGCAGCGCCACTTTGGCATGTTCGCCCACTTCAAACTCAGCTGGACAGACCAGATTGCCGACATTTTCAACAAAGACCAGGTCAAACTCGCTGGGGTTGCAGTCTTGCTCTAGCCGATGCAGGCCCCCAGCCACCATCTTGGCATCCAGGTGACAGGCTCGTCCCGTGTTGATGGCGAAGACGGGAACGCCGTGCTGCCGCAGCCGATCGGCGTCGAGCTCGGTGGTCATATCGCCTTCGATCACGGCGATGTTTAGCTCTTCCCGCAGGGCTGCCAGCGTCTGTTCTAAGAGCTGAGTTTTGCCCGCGCCGGGGCTGCTCATCAGGTTAAGGCAGGTAATGCCCCAGCGGTCGAAATGCGAGCGGTTGTAGTCAGCCCCGGCCTGGTTGGCGTGCAGCATATTGATTTCTAGGGCGGCGTCAAAGGTTTGATGCATGGGGTTTTCCGTTTTAGGGTTCTGAGTTTGTAAGACGGGCCTATTGGCGATATTCGACCCGGTCGATTTTGAGCTCGCGGCCCGAGCGAATTTCTACCATGGGTGCGTCACAGTCGGGACAGGCATAGTGTTGGCCCACCTGGGGCCGATATTCCGCCTGGCAGGTGAGACAAAAGGCAATCAGCGGCGTTTCTCGAATCACCAGCTCGGCCCCGTCTAGAAAGGTGCCCTGGGTCTGGGCGTCGAAGGCAAACTGGAGCCCCGCCGGTTCTACACAGGTAAACTGGCCGACGACCAGATGGACTTTCTCCACTGGCGGCTGCTTGGGCTGTGCTTCCCACCAGTCCCGGACGGTGAGGATTAGCGCCTTGGTCATATCGGTTTCGTGCATGGCCTATTCCCAGTCGCTGCCCACGTCCATGTTGGCCTCAGTTTGAATGTAGGCCGGTCGCTCAGCCCGGGGCAGCTGGCCCGAGAGCACCAGCCGGGCCATCGTGTCGCAGATCACCCGGGTGGCCATTAGCGCCGTCATGTCGCTGACGTCGTAGGGCGGTGACACCTCGACGACTTCCAGGCCGCAGACGGGCGCTTTTTCGACGATTTTACCTAGCAGGTACAGCGCCTCACGGGGCAGCAGGCCGCCCGGTTCGGGCCAGCCGGTGCCGGGCACAAAGCCCGCGTCGATGCAGTCGATGTCAAAGCTAATCCAGACGCAGTCGGTGCCGTCTAAGGCGCGCTCCAGGGCGTAATCCACGGCGGCATCCAGACCCATTTCGGTGATGTCGGTGACGGTGAGGATGTTGGTGGCGCGATCGCGGCAAACCTTCACCCCCTGCCGGGGCACCTGCCAGCCGCCAATCCCCAGCTGCACCAGGTTCTTGGCCGGGGCGTTGCTCATGTTGGTGGCGTGGAACCAGGGGCAGGTGTGCATCCGCTCGTCCAGGTCGGTTTCTTGCGTGTCCACGTGGCGGTCGAAGTGGATGATGCCGACTTTTTTGTCGCCCAGGTGACGGCAGATGCCGCGCACGGTGGGAAAGCCGATCGAGTGGTCGCCGCCCAGCAGAATGGGTAAGGCCCCCGAACTGAAGACATGGGCCACGCCTTTGGAAATCTGGTCGAAGGACTTCTCGTTGTTGGCGGGGATGGTGAAGATATCGCCCACATCGCAGAGGGTAATCTGCTCCCGCAGGTCTACCCCCAGCTCAAAGTTGTAGGGCGTGTAGAGGGCCGAAATTTTGCGAATCCCCTGGGGGCCAAAGCGGGTGCCGGGGCGGTAGGTGGTGCCCGAGTCGTGGGGGACGCCGACGATCGCCACGTCGTATTCGCCGACTTTACGCACGTCTTCGACGTAGGGCGCTTTCAGAAAGGTATTGATTCCGGCGTAGTGGGGCAGCTCGCCGCGTGAGAAGGTGGGGATGGTGCGATCGCGGATACTCGCCGCCGCCTCCAGGCCGTACTCTAGCCCCTGGGAGACCTCCTGCTGCCAGCCGGTCATCGGCAGCTGGGCCTCTCGCTCTAGGGCGCGGTTGGCTTCTGAGTCAGGGTTTCGAAAGAGGGGCGTATCGCTCATGCTGCATCCTAGTAGATTTAACGATTGGGCTGTGAATTGGAGCATCTAACTCAAAAGCCCGGCAGAGGGTAGCTCAAGATAGCGCTAAACGCTTTCACTACTCTCTCCCGGGCTTTTATCCCGCCGTGTACCAACCTCGGCTGGCGGCTTCTCTCGGACCAGGCATCTGGAGTAAACTCGCAAACCGGAACCCTAGAAGCAATCAATATTTGATCGACTTTTTGATCGATCTGCTGATAGTCATAGCAAGGCCAGCGCCTATTAAATCGTATTTTTGGCTACCAGAAACGTCTTGCTGAGGAAAATTGTGTCAAAACTTAAGTGGGTCGCCTTAAATTGATCACAAAGACAAACTGCATGTTCGATTTTCCCACCTTCCCATGAGTCAGCCAGCTCACCCTCATACCGGGGCCCAATCTGTAGTTTCACCCGGGGTAGTGAAGCGCAAGGCCCTAGAGCTAGGCTTTCACAAAGTTGGGATTGCCGCTATTCCAGCCCAGCCCAGCGCGGCTGAGGGCGATGCTCGGGAGGCTTTGCAGCGCTGGCTAGAGCAGGGCTTTCAGGCCGATATGGGCTGGATGGCCAATGCCAAACGGCAGAATATCCGGCAGATTATGCCCGCCGCCCGGTCGGTGATCTGCCTGGCGCTCAACTACTACACGCCGCAGGTCCGACCCGAAGGAGCCGAATATGCCAAGATTTCTCGCTACGGCTGGGGCCGCGACTACCATCGGGTGATGCAGCCCCGGCTGAAGCAGCTGGTTGGCTGGCTGTGTGAGCAATCGGAAGAGGGAGGAGACCCGATCCAGGCTCGCCCCTATGCTGATACCGGGCCGGTACAGGATAAGTTTTGGGCGCAGCAGGCCGGGCTGGGCTGGATTGCTAAGAACGGCAATCTAATTACGCGAGAGTACGGTTCCTGGGTGTTTCTAGCCGAGGTCATTACCAATTTAGAACTGGCTGCCGACTTGCCCCACACGGCCCATTGCGGCAGCTGTACCCGCTGCATCGAAGCCTGTCCTACGGCAGCAATTCGGTCGCCCGGCGTGGTCGATGCCAACCGCTGCATTGCCTATCACACCATCGAAAATCGTGACCCAGACCTACCCACGGACATTGCGCCGCACCTCCAGGGCTGGGTCGCGGGCTGCGACATCTGCCAGGATGTCTGCCCCTGGAACCAGCGCTTCGCTCAGGTCACCAACGTTGAGGACTTCCAGCCCTATCCCGGGAATGTCGCCCCCCGGCTGCAAGACCTCGCCCAGATCTCCGATGCGGCCTGGAACCAGCAGTTCCCGGCCTCGGCCCTGCGGCGGATTAAACCTGCCATGCTGCGGCGCAATGCCCGGGCCAATCTGCGCTCGACTGATGCTGCCCCTTCAGTCTCGCCAGCCGTTGAAGGTTGAGATTTGGGGGTTAAGATTGTAGAGTTTACAAAATTCTTTTATGACTGTTCAAGATTCAGCCGAACCGAAGCCTGCTGCCGAGACGAAGCCTGCCCTACCCGAGAAAAAGCCGTGGCAGCGGCTGATCGGTGAAAATGTGCGGCTGGTTGCGATCGCGCTCTTCATCGCGATCGTGGTCCGCCTTTTTGTCGCCGAACCGCGCTTCATCCCCTCCGACTCCATGCGGCCCACCCTGGCAATCGGCGACCGGCTGCTGGTGGAGAAGGTCTCCTACCGGCTGCATCCGCCTCAGCCGGGGGAAATTATCGTATTTCAGCCGCCGCCGCTGCTGCAAAAGTATGGCTATCCGGCTAGCCAGGCCTTTATCAAGCGGGTGATTGCCGGGGCGGGGCAAACGGTGCGGGTGAGCCAGGGTCAGGTTTTCGTAGACGGTGAGCCGCGAGCCGAAACCTACCTTCGCGAGCCGCCCCGCTACGAAATGCCAGCGGTATCTGTGCCCGCTGGCAATCTCTTTGTGATGGGCGACAACCGCAATGACAGCAACGATTCCCACGTTTGGGGCTATCTGCCCGAGGAAAACGTGATTGGCCGCGCCGCCTTCCGCTTCTGGCCGCCCGACAAGTTTGGCCCGGTTCCCCAGCCGCCTGTTCTTCAGATTAAAACCGCAGATAGTGCAGCAGCGCTGCCGTCAGCTGGGGCGGCAGCCGGAGCCGCTGCTGTAGGTCGGCCAAGTTCTGGTAACGTCCCCGCTGCCGCTGGTGAACCATAGCCCGAGCCAGGAAAAGGTCAATGGCGGGCACCTGAGTCAGCTGCTCGGCGTTGGCCCGATTGGCGTCTACGGTCTGGGGCTGAAGCGGACTTTCCGGGTCGTAATAGCAAAACTGTAAAACCGGTGCCCAGGGCTGAAGCTGCTGGAGCGACAGGCCCAGGGCGGCGGCCACATCCTCCAGGCAGGTCAGCGGCACGCCAGAGCGGGTGAGCTGATAGAGCGATCGCGCCTGATGAATCGACATCCCCGGCAGACGCAGCCAGTCATCCACCCCAGCCCGATTCACGTCAATCTGAATCCCCAGCTCAGCCGCCAGCCGCAGTTCAGCAACCGATTGAAAACGATAGTAGGGATCCCGCTGAAGCCGAACCCGCAACGGCTGTACCCGATCACCCATCCACCCCATCACCCTATCACCCCATCACTCCTCCCTCTACCCTCTACCCTTTACCCCTTCACCTACCCCAGCCGATCCAACAACCCCCGCCGCTTCTGTTCAAACTCATACTCTGAAATCAATCCATCCTGCCGCAGCCCGTCGAGTTCGCGGAGGGACTGCGCGATCGCGCTCACCTGACCCACATCAACCGGCTCCACAGAAGGACTTTTTGAAGTTAGAGAAGTAAGTATTGAGGCCAGGGGAAATGCTGCTGGATGCCGCTCAGCAAAGGCTGAATCGCTTTGAAAGCAGTACCAAACGGCTTCTAAGCCGCTAGCGATGCGAGGCAGAGGCGTTGCACTCAGGAGTAGATAGCAAATACCCCACCCATACTGGCCTAAATAGATTTTGTGTAGACCGGGCGTGAAAACACCGGCAAAGGCAAGGCTAATGGCAATGTGGCGATGCTTGCTGGCCTGAGAAACCGAAGAAACCATGGGCACTTTTATCAAACTATTTCTAAGATAGTAGAGTTGAGCGAATTTGATAAAAACGCTACTCTTAAGCAGCTAAATGCCTGCAAATTCTCGATTTAGGGCTAAATCGGGAATACTTTATCAGTATGATCTTTTAATAACCGACTGCCGCTAGCATGTCACCGACCGCATCTGCTACAGACTGGACCAGGTTTATTGAGCAAGACCCCTACGCCCTACTGGGCGTTCCAGTCAATGCGGACGAGCGGCAGATTCTTAAACGCTATCGTCAGATCGCAAAGCAGCTGCACCCTGACAAGCAGCTTGACAAAGACCTGGCCAGTAGTGAGTTTGCCCGGCAGATCATGGCCCAGCTGGTCAACCCGGCCTACCAGCGGTTAAAACAGGCCAAAACCCGCTCAGAGACGCTGACCACGATGCGTTTTCAAGTCAAGTGTCTGGTTCAGACGCCGCCGCCGCCGCCGCCGGCCAGCAGCGCTCAGCAGCTGCTGCGGCTGCCCGATAACGAGGTCGACGCGCGCTACGACCAGGCCGTGGGTCAGCTTGCCCAGGCCCAGTTCACCTCAGCCAGCGTCTTTCACTCAGCGGTGACGGAGCTAAACCAGCTCAATCTCAGCTTTTTACGCCGCAAGGTCCAGGAGCCCAGCTTAGCGCCCAAGCGTACCGAGCTGATGCTGGCACCGCCACCACCTACCCCGCTCACCAAAGCCGATGAGCCGCCGATTGACTATGCGGAAATGTACCGAACCCGGGCTCAGACCTACCTGAAGCAGCAAAACTACGTTGCGGCAGTGCAAGAGCTGCGCGAGGCGCTGAAGCTAGAGCCGAAAAATGCCGAATTTCATTCCTTAATTGGCCAGGCTTACTACGTGCAAAAGATGCATGGTATGGCCAGGGCCCATTTCCGCCAGACGTTAAATATTAGCCCCAATCACGGCGTTGCTCGTAAATACGCACGGATTTTAGAGATTGAGGACCTGCCTTCTCAGCCCTCTTCCCCCGGCCGGCCGGGGGAACCGCCAGCCCCTTCTATTTCCACCCATTTAACCGGCTGGTTTAGCCGCTTTCGGAGTCGCTAGAGCGTTTTCCTGGCAGCCATTCTGGTAGTAGCCATTCCGGTAGCACCGACCCAGAGTAGGGATATCTCGCCTTGGCTGACACCCAGCCACAGTCTAGGCTAGAAATAGCTTTAATATTAACGTTAGGTGTTTGACTTAAGCGCGATCGCTTAACGGCACCTACCTGTGACTGGAGGGAATACCCGCATGGGCATGTTTGACTCAGAAATTGTCCAGCAAGAGGCGATGCAGCTGTTTCAGGACTACCAGGCTTTAATGCAGCTCGGCAACAGCTACGGCAAGTTTGACCGCGAGGGCAAAAAACTTTACATCGACCAGATGGAGAGCATCATGGAGCGCTACCGAATCTTCATGAAGCGGTTCGAGCTCTCCGAAGACTTTATGGCCCAGATGACGATGGAGCAGCTCAAGACCCAGCTGGGCCAGTTTGGCATGACGCCGCAGCAGATGTTCGACCAGATGCATCAAACCCTAGAGCGGATGAAGGCCGAAATTGGCCCTGATCTATAGCATCTATAGGATTAGCCTATGGACAGGCATTAAGGCCGGTTAAAGTTTGACGGCGGCTGGAAGTTTTGCACGGGCTCATCCTTCAGCGCTCGCGACATGAAGTCTCGCCAGATCGGCGCGGCATAGCCCCCACCCGTCGCACCC
>NZ_JADEXG010000075.1 GCF_015207255.1 Vasconcelosia minhoensis LEGE 07310 | reverse complement strand
CTCCCCTACATCCACCCCCCAATCCACTCCCCCGTCACCCGCGCCTTCTCCAAATGCGGAACATGGCCACATTCCGGGATCCAAACCAGCTGGCTCTGGGGAATCGCCCGCTCAAACTGCTGAGCGTCCTTGGTTCCCAATATCCGATCCTGCTCGCCCCAGAGGATCAGCGTTGGCACCGCAACTTCCTGAATCCGCTTGCCCAGCCGGTAGCCGCCGCTTTTGGTAAAGGCAATCAGGGCCGACTGCCAGCCGGGGGCCTGGAGGTGGAGCGTGGCGCAGCGTTCGGCATCTGCCGTCACCCAGGACTGATCGTGATAGGCTCGCTGACTGATGCCGCGCCGCACTCTGGGATTTCTGAGAAACGCTGCCGCCCAGCTGTCCAATGGCGGAAAGATAAATCGGCCCAGGGCAGGCCCGCTGGTGATCCCAGCGCTGTCGATCAGCACTAGCTTTTGCACCGCTTCGGGGTAGCTCAGCGACCAGTCGAGCGCTGCCGCGCCGCCCATCGAAGCGCCGACCAGGACAACAGGTTCACCAATCATCTGCTGCCAGAAGCTGTACAGATGCAGCCGGATCGCTTCGGGGTCAACTCGCGGAGTGACCAAGCGATCGCTAAAGCCAAAGCCAAGCAGATCGACCGCCCAGACCTGACCGTAGGCCGTCAGCTCGGGCACCAGCCGTCGAAATTCAAAAATTGAGCTGTCAAAGCCATGCAGCAGCAGCAGCGGTAGCCCTTCCCCAGCAGAGACATAGCTGGTCTGAATAGGCGATTCTGCGAGCGGTGTCTGTACTGCGGCAAACTGAATCTGGTTGGCCAGGGCAATCGAGGTTTCCTCCGTCAGCGCCGCTATGTCCTTAGGCAGCATCTTCAGGCAGCATCAGTCAGTGAATCTGTCCGGTACTTCTCTCGCAGCGACACATAGTAGCTGGCAATCAGCGCCATCAGCAGCCACCACAGCGTACTCACCTGGGGCCGATACCAGATTGTATCGACGGCCCCCTGAACCAGCAGGCCGATTTGAACTGCGATCGCGGCCATCAGCCAGTAGCCCTGCGGTTCTAGCCGCTGCCGCAGACGATTAATCTGCACCCAGCTCTGGTAAAAGCTGACCCCGATCAGCCAGGCAAAGCTCAAAATGCCTAAAATCCCCGCTTCTACCGCCGTTTCCAGATAGATTGAGTAGGCGCTGAGGGCCGTATAGTTGGGCTTTTGAAATAGGGGATAGACCTTATTGAAGGCTTCATTCCCCGGCCCAATCCCGATGATTGGGCGAGCCCTGATCATATTCACGACGGATTCCCAGACATTAATCCGAAAATTATTGCTGCTGTCTTCTCGTCCGGCGAACATGGTGAGGACGCGTTCCTGTACCGACGGTACGAACAGCACGGCTGCGACCACCACCGCCGCCGAAGCGCCCAGCAGCAGCGGCAGCGCCCACCGCCGCCAGAACGCGGTAGACAATGGATTCAGCCAGTACACCAGCAGCACCATTAGGACGAAGCTGAGGGCAACAAACCCCAGCCAGCCGCCCCGGCTGCGGGTCAAGATTAAGCAGACGCTGCTGATTCCCCAGAGAACCACCGCCAGCCCTTTCGGCACCCACTTCGGCCAGACAAAAAACGCCGCCGCGCTGAAGCCGACGGCGGGCATCAGATAGCCCGCTAGCAGATTGGGATTGCCTAGATAGCTGTAGACCCGAGTCGATTGGGACAGGTTAGTTTCGGGATCGGACCAGGTGGCCAGCGCCTCGGCCCCAAAGTAGTACTGCCGGATGCCGTAAACCGACACGATCGCCGCCGTCGCCAGATAGACCAAAATCAGCGCCGACCGCAGATTGGGCCTTCGCAGGACGCGGGCCATCAGCATGAACAGCAGCAGATTCAGCGTCAGCTTGACCAGTCCTACCAGAGCCGCTGACTTCACCGGCGATAGTGCCGTCGCCAACACCATCACGCCCCAGTAGACCGTCACTACCACATGCACCGGCGTCAGCCAGCCCTCGGCCTGATCTGACACCGTCAACAGCAGCCACAGCCCGGCGCAGGCCACCATCAGCACTCCAATCAGCGCCGTTGAAACGTAGGGGGCTAGAGCAAACACAATTGCCAGAAACACCCAGCCAATCGCATCGCCCCACTGCAGCAGCCAGCTACCCTGCCGCCACTGTCGCAGCGGTGACAGCAGGCGGTGCAGCAGGCTCACCTGTCGCCACTGGTCGAGGGCAAAGCGGCTGAGCGTGACCCGTTGGAGAGCGGTGTTGAACATGGGCAGGAAGCCGTAAGGTTAATCTGCGGTCCCTATAATGTCAGCGAGTTATGACGCACTGTCAACTATTTCTTCGTTGTCACTTTCATCATTCGGCGGATGGTCGGCCTGATTACCGGATTGAAGGTCGGGCTGATGATTGGACTGGCCATTTGACTCATCATCTGCCGGGCTTTCAGTACCGTTTGCTTCGGCCGGGCCATCCGACTGGCCATTGGGTGCATCTAGCGCTTCAGCTTGGGGATCTGGTACTTCATCCGATGGCTCATCGGATGCTTCATCCAATAGTTCATTGGGGGTACCGATATCGAAGGAGGTACCGCTGCTGATCTTTTCGATGAAAGGCGCGATCGCGGCTACAAAACTGTCCGGCGTCTCGTAGGGCATGACGTTTCGGCCTGCGATAATTTCCCCTTCAGAACAGGGAAAGTGGTCGAGGTAGACCTGTAGCCGCTGCTCCGGTGTCTCGGGCTGGGCTGAGCGGCTAATTGAGGAGGCTTCCTGACCCATTAATACTAGAGTCGGCTGCTGGGTGGCCGCGATCGCTCCCTCATAGTCCTGCCGCCAGAATCCGGCTAAAAAGGAGAAAACCGCGTGGCGGCTGGCCGGCTCCTCCGCGCCGGCTTGCAGCATTGAGAGCCACGAGTCGGAAACGTCAGCGGGCTTCTCAAACAGCTGCCGCTGCGAAAACGAGCGCAGAAACTGCCGCCGCCGGGCGTATTGGTAAAATGCCTGGCCGATCGGCGAGTCAAACAGGTTCCAGTTTACCCGCTGCTGCCAGCTCGGCGTCGGCTCCGTCATCAGCGACCAGTTGGGCGGTCCTGAAAGAATCAGGCCCTTCACCTCGGCGGTCATCGCAGCCAGCCGAATGCCCACCGGCAGCAGCGCCCCCTGGATCACCAGAATCACCGGCTGCTGGACTACCGTATCGATAAAAAACTTCAGCTGCGCCGCCCAGTCTTCAGGATGGTAGGCGGCTCGGGGTTTAACGCTGGCCCCGCAGCCCAGCAGGTCGGGCATATACACCGGGTTCGGCGGCTCTGCCTGCTGCCACTGTTCCAAAAACGGCTGCCAAAATCGACTCGATAGCCCTACCCCAACTGGATGAATCAGCAGAAGGGCTGGAACATCGGCTGATTCTCCCTGCTGCTCATAGGCGCAGCGGTAACCCTGCCATCGATAGAACTGCATGTGTTAATTCGTCTTGCTTGCTACGCGATCGCCAGAGGTTCATCCCCGGTCAGCGGAGACCGAACCGGATCGAGCTGGGCCTGATTGAAGATAGCCGCTGTCCAGCGCACTGCCTTGAGCTGCGCGCCGCCGAGCAACGCTCCGGTCAAGTCGGCCCCGGTCAGGTCGGCCCCGGTCAGATCGGCCCCGCTCAGGTCAGCGTAACAGAGTTTAGCCCCGCGCAAATCTGCCTCGATTAACCTGGCCTGGCGCAGGTCGGCCAGTCGCAGATCAGCTCGGTGCAGGCAGGCCTGGCTAAGATTTGCAAAGATCGCCTGAGTGCGTAGCAGCAAAGCCTGATGAAGATTTGCCTGCTCCAAACTGGCCCAGCTCAGGCAGGTGCGCCAGAGGGTCGCCCCCGTCAGATCGGCCTGAAATAAGTCGGCCTGACGTAAATTAGCACTGGTTAAATCAGCCCAGCACAGCCGTACCTGAGGCAGGCATACGGCTACTAGCTGCATTTCTCGCAGATCAGCTCGCTCAAATCTCCGCTGACCCATAGCATATTGATCGAGTAAGCCATTCAAAATCATCATTCAGCCGACTATTTTGTAACAAAATATTAATTATTAACAAATGTAACAATTTATCAAAGAAGCTGCAATAGATTTCTCTCCGGTCAGTTGATTGATGAACCTCTCCTTTCGCGAGCTGGCTCAGCTCTATCAAAATACGCTGCTGCAGGACGTGATCCCGTTCTGGCAGCAGCACGCTGTGGACGAGACCTATGGCGGCTACTTTTCCTGCCTAGACCAAGATGGTGTCGTCTACGATACGGACAAATTTGTCTGGCTGCAGAACCGGCAGCTCTGGACCTTTTCCCTGCTCTACAACCAGGTTGAACCCCGAAGTGATTGGCTGGCTGTAGCCAAGGCCGGAGCGGAGTTCTTAGCCCACCATGGCCGCGACCCCGACGGCAATTGGTACTTTGCCCTGACCCGAGACGGTCAGCCCCTGGTACAGCCCTACAGCGTGTTTTCTGACTGCTTTGCGGCCATGGCCTTTAGCCAATACGCCAGGGCCAGCGGCGAAAGCTGGGCGAAAGACATCGCGCAGCAGGCTTACGAAACCGTGCTGCGTCGCCAGGATAATCCCAAAGGCAAATACAGTAAGGCCTATCCCGGTACCAGACCGATGAAGTCGCTGGCCGGGCCGATGATTCTGGCCAATCTATCGCTGGAAATGGACTGGCTGCTGGAGCGCGATCGCTTAAATACCATCCTCGACCAGACCGTCCAAACCGTGATGACCGACTTCCGCGACCCGGCAACGGGGCTGATGTATGAAAATGTCGCCCCCGACGGCTCCCACATAGACAGCTTTGACGGGCGGCTGCTCAACCCCGGCCACGGCATCGAAGCGATGTGGTTCATCATGGATATCGCCCAGCGCCGCCAGCAGGAACCGCTGATCTATCAGGCAGTCGATACGATGCTGGCGATTCTTGACTTTGCCTGGGACCGGGAGTTTGGCGGCCTGTACTACTTTCTCGATGCCCAGGGCCATCCGCCGGACAAGCTGGAGTGGGATCAAAAGCTTTGGTGGGTGCATCTTGAAACACTGGTTGCCCTAACTATGGGATATCGGCTCACCGGGCGGCAGCTCTGCTGGGACTGGTATCAGAAGGTGCATGACTATACCTGGTCTCACTTTGCCGATTCGGGGCGGGAGTGGTTTGGCTATTTGAACCGGCGCGGAGAGGTATTGCTGCCCTTAAAAGGCGGGAAGTGGAAGGGGTGTTTTCACGTGCCGAGGGCGATGTATTTGTGCTGGCGGGAGTTTGAGAGGATGGGGTAGTTGTGGATGGGTGGATGGGGTGGATGGGTAGGGGCTTGGTTTCCAAGCCCGCAAGCGGATTAGGGCTTTTGGGTTGGGAGATGTCTGGATAGATGAAAGGGTTGGCTAGCTGAGCTGGTGCAGGTACCAGGTTAGAAAATTGGTGACGGAGCTTTCGGTCAGGGGGGACAGCGGGCCGGGGCGGTAGGCGCTGGAGCGGATGCCAGCGTAGTTGTTTTCGCAGAGCTGCCAGTCTTGCTCGCTGGTGGCCTGCCAGACGGCGGCGACGTCAGCTGGGCTGTAGTCTCGGCCTTCAACGGCGTCGGGGTGGATGAGAAAGGCGACGTCTATCTGGGTTTGGTTCACCGCTAGCGGGATGACTCGGGTGGTCATGGCGTAGTCGGCGTTGGCGTGGCCCCAGAAGTTGGGCAGGCCGATGATCCGCAGGCTGCCGACTTCTGGTTGGGTGAAGTCTCCCATCAGCGGCGCGGTCAGCTGGCCGGTGAGACTCTCAGTCAGGAAAGGCGGCTTCAGCGGCAGCCGGGCCACCCGGAACCAGCCGCCGTCGGGGAAGCTGACCTCACGGGGGGCCAGGCCCATGGCCTGCCAGCGCTGGTAGGATTCAGCCAGGCTCTTCTGGTAGCGGCGAGTTGCCCGGGTATCGCCGGGAAGTCCAAAATCGTAGTTAGAGAGGAAAAATTCTGGATGGGCACCGGCGCAGTGGTAGCATTCGCGGTTGTTTTCGATCAGCGTCTTCCAGTTGGCTGAGACGGTGTAGGTGTGGCGGGCGATGATTTTGGCCTGGTCCAGCCGGTGCGGGGTGAGCTGGGGCGCGATCGCGTCCACCGCCGCTTCAAAATCCGGCGGCTGGGCGGCCAGGCAGACGAAAATCAGTCCGGCCAGCTCTCTCACCTGGGCTGAAATCAGGCCATGCTCGGCCCGATCGAATTCTCGACCCATTAGCCTTGCTCCGCGTAGCTGCCCGTCTAGCTGGTAGGACCACTGGTGGTAGGGGCAAACTAGCGCTTTGGCCTGGCCGCAGGATGCTAGAGCAATTCGCGATCCCCGATGGCGGCAGACGTTGAAATGGGCATGGAGGCGATCGCGATCGCGCACCACCACCAGCGACTCATCCCCCACAGTTACGGTCAGGTAGTCCCCCGGCTGCGCCACCTCACAGCTGTGGCCGACAAACAGCCAGCTGCGATAGAAAATCTGCCGCAGGTCGGCCTGAAAGACGACTTCGTCGGTATAGAATTCCTGAGGCAGACTTTGGCCGGGCTGATAGCGACGGATCAGCGCTTGTAGGGAAGAAGATTGCGGCGATTGCGCTACGGTAGGCACAGCCAGGTTAGTCTTCATATCAGCAGTACGGCAGTCTAATTCGGCTCATCCTAATTGACGAATTCAGACCGTTCAAGGTACAGAAAACACTGCCTTTAGCCGATCCCATTGGGCAGATTACACAGGCAGCCTGCTATTAGGCTGTTAGAAAGCAGTTTAGAAGAAAGCGGTTTAGACTTTTCCATGCTCAATGCTACTCAGGCCATCGCCCAATCGCTCTCGGTGCGTCCGGCGCAGGTTCAGGTGGCGCTAGAACTATTCGCAGACGGGGCGACGGTGCCCTTCATTGCTCGCTATCGAAAAGAGCGGACGGGCGAACTGGATGAGGTGCAGCTGAGGCAGATTGCCGAGCAGCGAGCATACCTGGCCGAACTGGCGGCGCGGAAACAGACGATTCTAGCCTCGATCCAGGCGCAGGACGGGCTCACTCCGGCGCTGGAAGCCAAAATCGCCGCCTGTTTGAGCAAGACAGAGCTGGAAGATCTCTACCTGCCCTACCGACCCAAGCGCCGCACCCGCGCCACGATGGCTCGGGACAAGGGTTTAGATCCGCTAGCCGAGGCAATCGCGGCATTGAACCAAAAGGGGCAGCCGGGCAAAAAGCTCGCCGACCTGGCCCAGCCTTTTGTCTCTGACGAGGTTCCTGACGTAGAAGCAGCCCTGCAGGGAGCCTCCGACATTCTGGCTGAGACCGTAGCGGAGCAGGCAGAGCTGCGATCGCGTCTGCGTCAGCGTTTCCTCACTCAGGGCAGCCTGACGTCCAAAATCAAATCAGACCAGCCCGAAGGCAGCACCAAATATGAGATGTACCGCCGCTATCAGGTGGCGGTGAGCCAGATTGCGCCCCACAATTTGCTAGCGCTGCTGCGCGGAGAGCGAGAGGGCATTTTAAAAGTTGCTCTGGAAGTTGACGAAGCCCAGATTCTGAGCGATCTGGAGCATAGGCAAATTCAGACCCGCGACCGAGACATCCGGCAGTTCTACCAGGCCATGCTCAAGGACGCCTTTAGCCGCCTGGTTCGCCCGGCCCTCAGCCGTGAAGTGATGGCCGAGAAAAAAGCCTGGGCCGACACCGCTTCGATTCAGACCTTTGCGGATAACTTAAACAATTTGCTGCTGGCTCCCCCCGCCGGAATGGAGCCGACGCTGGGGATCGATCCCGGCTTTCGCACCGGCTGCAAGGTAGCGGCGATTAGCCAGACCGGCCAGTTTTTGGAATATCAGGCGATTTTTCCCCACACCGGCGAAGGTCAGCGCCAGCAGGCAGCCCAGACGCTGCGCCAGCTGATCCAGAAGCACCAGATTCGGCTGATTGCGATTGGCAACGGCACTGCCAGCCGGGAGACCGATGCCTTTGTCGGCGAAGTGCTAAGCAGCCTGCCTGAGCCGCCGGTGAAGGTGATGGTCAGCGAGTCCGGCGCTTCGGTTTATTCGGCGAGTGAAGTCGCGATCGCGGAATTCCCCCAGCTCGACGTCACCGTGCGCGGCGCGATTAGCATCGCCCGCCGGCTGCAAGATCCGCTGGCGGAGCTAGTGAAGCTCGATCCTAAAGTCATCGGCGTAGGGCAGTATCAGCACGATGTAGACCAGAAGCAGCTAAAGCAAAAGCTGGATGAGACCGTCGAGAGCTGCGTAAATTATGTTGGGGTAAATCTAAATCTGGCTTCGCGGGAGCTGCTGGCCTACGTTTCGGGGATTACGCCCACCATCGCCAACAACATTGTGGCCTACCGCGATCGGGTGGGAGCGTTTCGCGATCGCAAAGCGCTGCTCAAGGTCAGCCAGCTCGGTCCCAAAGCCTTTGAGCAGGCCGCCGGTTTTCTGAGAATCCCCCAGGGCAGCAACCCCCTCGACAACACCGCCGTCCATCCCGAAAGCTACACCCTGGTTCAAACTATAGCCGCAGACCTAGATTTGCCGCTGGGTCAGATTTCTCAGGCCGTCGAGCGGCTGCGCCCCAATCTCAAGCGCTATGCCACCGACACCATCGGTGAACCGACCCTGCGCGACATCCTGCGTGAGCTAGAAAAGCCAGGTCGCGATCCCCGGGCTCAGTTTACCTACGCTCAGTTCAAGTCAGACGTGACGACAATTAATGATTTAACTCCTGGCATGGTGCTGGAAGGCGTGGTCACCAACGTGGCCAACTTCGGGGCGTTTGTCGATATCGGCGTCCATCAGGACGGACTGGTTCACATTTCGCAAATGGCCAATCGATTTGTCAAAGACCCGAAAGAGATCGTTCAGGTCGGCCAGGTGGTTCAGGTGAAGGTGCTGACGGTTGACCCAAAGCTTAAGCGGATTGGCCTGACGCTGCGGCTAGATCAGCCGGTTGAGAACCCAGCTTAGTTTACCTTTCTACATCTTTAGTCAGAACGCCTTTTCTTCCCAGGGGCGAGGGCTGGGCTTGACCATATCGCTTTACTAGAAGCAAGCACAGTTCATCTCACCGGAGAAAAATATATGGCAGTTCGCTCTTTTGCCCTGACCGTCGGCATTGTCTATACAATTGTCGGCATTCTAGGCTTTATTCCCAGCCTGGTTGAGCCCGCAACCAGTGCACCCCACCTTTTAGCTGAAGTCGATCAGGGCGGGCTGGCCGGCTATGGCTACCTCTTTGGCCTGTTCCCGATCAACACCTATCACAACACCGTCCACCTGATTGTCGGCGCATCGGGCGTTGTGGCCTACCTCACCGAGGGCAGCTCCCGAATTTTTGCGGGTACGCTGGCCGTTTTTTATGGCCTGCTCGGCGTCATGGGGCTGATTCCTAACCTAAACACCACGCTGGGTCTAATCCCCCTCTACGGCAATGATGTTTGGTTGCATCTTGGCACTGCCGCGATCTCCGCCTATTTTGGGTTTGCAAAAGGCTGGAGGTCGGTGCCGCCCCAGGCCAACGAAGAATACGGCGCTCCCTCTAACTGATCGCGACTCTCCAATCGGCAGTTACGCATCTAACCCATTTCCTAAAGTGACGACCTCTCAGCAAATTGCTGAGAGGCTTTTTGTGTCAGGTGGCCGACCAATGACACCCGTAGTCTGAAAACTGCGGAAGTCGGCTCATTCATACTTGACATAGTATCAATAGTGCTACTAATATTTAGATATTCAGAATGCTTTAGGTGTAGTGCAATGTATTTATAGAACTGGTTCCCTATAGTCGTAAGCTATATGTCTAAAAAGGATAAGCTGCTCAAAGCAGTGAGGAATAATCCTTCTGATGTGCGTTTTGACGATCTGCGTAAGATCTGTGAAGAGTACTTCGGTAAACACACCAGTTCAGGCACTAGCCACTACGTTTATCCCACTCCCTGGAAAGGAGATCCTCGGATAAACATTCAAAACAAGAACAGTAAAGCGAAGAGATATCAGGTTCTCAAGGTGATTGAAGCCATAGACAAGCTTCAGGAGGTAAAGAATGAAAGCAGTTCAGAAAGTTAGCCCAAAATTATATGCTTATCGAATTACTTGGTCTGCTGAAGATGAAGAGTTTGTAGGCACCTGTGCTGAATTTCCTAGCCTAAGCTGGTTGGAAGAAGACCAAGCTGCTGCCTTACAAGGCATCTGCGAACTTGTAGCTGACACTATTAAAGAATTAGAACAGACAGGTGAAAGTGTTCCTAAACCTTTATCTGAGAGAAACTTCAGCGGTAAGTTCCAAGTTCGTATACCTCCATCACTACATAGAGAGCTAGCAACCAAAGCGGCAGAAGAGAACGTAAGTCTTAATCGCTTGGTAGGAAGAAAGCTCGCTACTGCATAAGGGAGTGTAACTAGGCAGTGGAGGAGTGCAACAGAACTTCTACGCTGTGAGTATGCTGCTTGTATAGGAGAGCCGCTATCTAGAATTAGGATAAATAGCCGTCTGCCATCTCTATTGATACACAGAAGCGATCGTCGCTTGCGTTTGGGCAGTCTTTGAGATCACCGAAATTCGCGCAGATGCTCACATTGCCAATGCTGCATCACGAAAGCTACTGGAGAAGTTTGACTTCAAACCGGCCAAACCGTCCTGTCGATTGGCGTTAGCATATAAGATTAGCCATCTGGTCAGCCAGTGACTCTGACGCAGCCAGACTACATCCTCTATGCTCAGCACGGCTGGGCCGATACCCACCGGGACATTGCCGCTTTAACCCAGTCTGTCGCTAGCCCCCGTGCTCACCGGGTGACGCCCAATTTGGGCTTCATCAACACCTGGCTGCGGATGGCTCCGCTGGTCGATGCGGTAGACGCGATCGCGACCCAAACTCACCATCTGTACCCTGATATCCCAATCCGAATCATCGGCCATTCCATGGGCGGCCTGATCTGGCTGGAAGTGCTCAAGCGCCATCCCGACTGGTGGCCCCAGGTTGAATCGCTGATCCTGATTGGCTCCCCAGTTAGCGGTTCCGACCTGAGCCGCACCCTCGACCCTTTTCAATGGGGCATTGGCATTGCCAAAGACCTGGGTCAGAACCGCCGTCCCCTGGCCGAAAAGATTGCCGCCGCGATTCCTACCCTGACGATTGTGGGCGATGTCGGTAATGCCAGCGATGGGATTGTGCCAATTGCCTGTAGCCAGTTTCATCGGGCTCGCTGCATTACCCTCAAAGGAATTTATCATGACGCGCTCAAGTGTCACCCTGAGGTAGCCGCAGCCATTCGCCACTATTGGGCACAGCCCCAGAGCTTTAGGCTGCCGCCCGCAGTGTCGCTGACTGAGCGCGATCGCACTGGCTAACGAAGGGAAGATGACGATCAAGGAGATCTGCGAGCAGGTTGGCTGTTCGCGCTCTAACTACTACCGGCAGATAGCCCCGAACTTGCAGAGTCAAGCCGATGTAAAGTGAACTAAAGTAGCGCACCAGCGACAGAGCAATGAATCTAAGCATCAAAACTCATGTTGGCCCCAATGGGGTCTTGCACATAGAAGGGCTCAACCAGATTGCCGATCAGGACGTAACTGTAACCGTGTCCTTCCCGGCTACATCCGTTGGCTCTGCCGAATTTGACCTAGAGCAGTATGCCGCACCTACCGTAGGGCCAGAGGTTGCCGCTAGCATCATGGCTATCAGCGCCGCCTGCTCCAGCCTGCCTGTTTTGGATGATCGCAATGCTGACGAAATCTTGGCCTACAACGATATCGGTCTCCCTGAGTAAGCTAATGGTGATTGACACCTCGGCAGTGATTGCCATACTGCAACAAGAAGCCGAAGCTCAGCAGTTTGCTGAGCTGATAGCTGTAGACCGATATCGGCTGATGTCTTCTGTGTCACAGCTTGAAAGCGCTATAGTCATTGGTAGTCGATATGGTGTCACCGGGCAAGCACAGCTGGATGCCCTTCTTCGTACCCACGCGATCTCAATTATTCCATTCACCTTAGTTCAAGCCGAAGCTGCCAAAATCGCCTATTTTGCCTACGGCAAAGGACATCATCCCGCTCGATTGAACATGGGAGACTGTTGTTCTTATGCCTTAGCGAAGACAACCGGAGAGCCACTCCTGTTCAAAGGCAACGACTTCTCACAGACAGATATTCCCATTGTCGATGAATGAATCAGCAGATCAGTACGCAACCCAAGCTCAAAAAAACTCAAGCCTTCTGAGAAATCACTTTTGAGATATCAGATCAGACACCGTTTCCGAGGGTATAGAAACCTCTAAATAACGAGATATTGAAAGAAGGACTAAGTGGTTACGTTCAGCGAAATAAACTTTGCGACGGACTCAACGAAGGTTCTCATAATAAAAAGCTGCGAGTCTAGGTCAATCTCTCTAATTGAATGCTCAATCTGGCCTGTTTGTCTAAACTCGCGATTACACTGGTCAATCTTAGATAGCGGAGCGTTCTTGAGCATAGGACAGACAGCTAGTGGCATCTCTGAAACACCAACGAACTGAGGCTGAAAGTATTGACTGATAAACGTGAGAGAGTTACTAGGCTTCACTAGTTCAGCTCTTCGGTGTTTGAAATAGGTATCTCGAAAAGCCCTGGAGACAAAACCGCTAAGGCATCGCCAGTCGGATCACTGGATAGAAGTGGAATATACTCAGGAACTGCGGCAGTAAGCTGATGGGCCACATGGTCAGTACAGTTTGGCTCAGAACCACTACCTAAGTAGAAGAACAAACCTGGTGCTATCAGAGCTGATGAGTGCAGCGAAAAGTAGGCGTCGATTCGGTCATTCCGTCGCAGCCATTTTCTTACTGCAATACACTCAGGATAAGTATCTGTCGTGAAGTAACCTTCTAAATCGCGACTCTGTTGTGCCTCGTCACTGAGCAAATTTTGCAAGGTAGGATTCGTAGATAGAGCCTCAGCGTTTCTGTATAGGAAGTCGGGGTCTACAGCTGGCACAACTTTGAACTGAACGCCAGGAGTTGACTGGCTTGCCAGCTGTCGGAGCAGCGATAGAGCAGACAGCGGTCCTATAATCTCGCCAGCATGGCAACCTGCAATTACAGCAATCGTTCGGGTAGCAGTGCTATCGCCTACAGTCACGCCGTACAAGGGCCGATCCTCACCAGAAAGGCCAATTACTTCGACCTGTGTGCCAAGAGCTTCAGTTTCTAGAACGAGGCGGTCGAGTTGTTTGATGTCAGTCCATTCTATTTCGGCATCTACCTGATTACGGTTGTGTAGATAGAGAGTTAGGCGTTCCGAAAGGCTGCTTTGACCGAGCAACGCTGACTTCCACCATATCGCGCCTTAGTCCGCACTACAGCTAGTTTCAATCTTAGGAAGATAAAGCCCTGGAAATTAGGGGTTAAACGCTTCCGAATAGTATATATGATCGTTCCAAAATCCTTCGTTTGAGAGACGGGTGTCTCAAATAGAGGATTTCTGAAACAGCCCGGCCAAACCGTCCTGTCGATTGGCGTTAGCATATAAGATTAGCCATCTGGTCAGCCAGTGACCCTAACGCAGCCAGACTACATCCTCTATGCTCAGCACGGCTGGGCCGATACCCACCGGGACATTGCCGCTTTAACCCAGTCTGTCGCTAGCCCCCGTGCTCACCGGGTGACGCCCAATTTGGGCTTCATCAACACCTGGCTGCGGATGGCTCCGCTGGTCGATGCGGTAGACGCGATCGCGACCCAAACTCACCATCTGTACCCTGATATCCCAATCCGAATCATCGGCCATTCCATGGGCGGCCTGATCTGGCTGAAAGTGCTCAAGCGCCATCCCGACTGGTGGCCCCAGGTTGAATCGCTGATCCTGATTGGCTCCCCAGTTAGCGGTTCCGACCTGAGCCGCACCCTCGACCCTTTTCAATGGGGCATTGGCATTGCCAAAGACCTGGGTCAGAACCGCCGTCCCCTGGCCGAAAAGATTGCCGCCGCGATTCCTACCCTGACGATTGTGGGCGATGTCGGTAATGCCAGCGATGGGATTGTGCCAATTGCCTGTAGCCAGTTTCATCGGGCTCGCTGCATTACCCTCAAAGGAATTTATCATGACGCGCTCAAGTGTCACCCTGAGGTAGCCGCAGCGATTCGCCACTATTGGGCACAGCCCCAGAGCTTTAGGCTGCCGCCGTTGGTTGAACTGACTGAGCGCGATCGCGCTATCCGTCAGCTGCAGGAAATTCCCGGTATGACCGATACCCACACCCGCAACTTTGGGCAAGCTCGACCCTGGGGAACCCTGGCCGATGGCTCAGTTCTGCATACCTGGCAGAGTCCGGTCGGCGTTCATCACGTTTACCTGGCCGACCCGGTAAGCTGCTGCTATGCGGGGTTTGTCGGCTGGCCGCATACGGGGGAGCTTTATCGGACACTGCGTGAAATGGGGTGATCGGCTTAAATCCAGGTTTTGAGCCACCAGCGCGATCTCAGGGCGTCGGGGGAGAGCGGCAGACCCAGGTAAATCGGTAGCCAGAATAGAGCTGCCAGGAGGACTACCGTGATTAAGGCCAGGCTGATTGTGCGAGTTTCGGCAGAGCGCTGATGCAGCCAGCGGCTGAGTAGCCAGGCAAAGGTGAGGAAGGCAAAGACCGCTGCTGGCATGTAGTGGTAGAGAAAGGTACAGCGCTGAATCAAGAGCCAGGGTAGCCAGTTAACCGCGTAGTTCACGATCAGGTAGCGCGGCACCGAGCTGCGGCCTGGCTGACTGGGCGTTTTCGGGATTGAAAGAGATCGGCTGCCTACTTTTTGCCTAGTTTTGGTGAACCCGCCGACGGCCCTTTGACCGGTCTCGGCCAGCAATCCCAAGGCTACCGCTAGCACCGCTGCGGTTGACAGCCACCACAGCGGCGGATTGCCCAGCCCGTGGACGTCATAGACCTGCTGGCCCACCTGCTGATAGTCGTAGGCGACCGGCCGCAGCAGTAGCGGCCAGGTATACCAGCTTGAGCAGTAGGCATGGACTGCCTCGCCCTGGCCCATGCGCTGGTGGAACTGCCATATTTGCCGATGCAAGTCCCACAGATTGTCATGGCTAATCAGCAGATGGGGAATCCAGAGCAGCCCATAAACGCCGATGGGGACTATCCCTAGATAAATGAGCCATTTTCCAGATCTGATCTCTCCCCAGCCGCGGACTAAGACTAGCCCTAAGGCAAACGCTGCACCGTTCCACTTCACCGCTACACAGGCGCCTAAAGCAATTCCCGCTAGGATGCGGTAACGCCCTTTGACTTTGCCGTTTAGTCGCGCTGCTCGCAGCCAAAGCCAGTGGCCTAGCAGCCCAAAAAAGATGAGATGAATGTTGATTAATGCATAGCGCGACTCCACCACAAAGAGGCCGTCGATCGCGACAAACAGCCCGGCTAATAGGGCAAATCGCGATCGCGCTGGGCTGGGCAACCGCTGACCTAGCTCATGGGCGATTCCCATCACCAGCAGGGGAATGAGCGTACCTAGCAGCGCCGTCATCCAGCGGTATGCGATTGGGGCTGAAGCGATGCCTAAATCCTCGTGGGGGGCGGCAGTCGGCAGCCTTTGAGCTAGCCATAGCCCAACCGCAATCAGATACTTCCCCAGCGGCGGATGAACGTCAAACACCGGTTCGCCCTGGAGGTAGCCTTGGGCAAATCGAACGAAATGAGTCTCGTCAAAGACCAGCCGATTGAACCGCCCTAGCCCCCAAAAGCGCAGTCCAAAGCTGAGTCCGACCACGGCCAATGCTCCTATATAGGAGCGCTGAAGTCGCTGTAGTCCGGTGAGCGGATAATTCTGAATCTTCAAGACCCGTCCTCACTCAGAACAGATGCTGCACAGATGCCGCCCTAGTGTAGCTGGTCTAGTCTAACTTTAGGACGGCTCAACCGCTTCAGCGGCTGATTCTGTCTTAACCTCAACCCTCAGCAGGTAGGTCAGCGCGGCTGCTAAAACGCAGATCGCACTCAGAAAGCGCAGCAGGTGAACAATGCCGAACGTCGCCTGCCAAATCGGTAGCCCGTAAGCCCCAACCACTGCGCCAGCTTTCGCGATCGCGGCCGCCAGCCCCGCGCCGCCAGCCCGGATTGCGGGCGGGAAAACCTCCCCCGACAGCAGAAACGTCGTCGAATTGGGTCCTGCATTCATAGCCAGGTTGAAGAGAATAAAGCCGCCAAACAGCAGGCCATAGTGCGTAGCCCCAGGCGTGCCACCGCCAGAAAATGACAGCAGCAGCAGCCCCAGCGCCATTCCGGCAAATCCGAGCACCTGGAGCGAAATGCGACCCACCCGATCGACCAGCAGAATGGCCAGAATAAAGCCGCCGATCAGAAACATATTCACAAAAGCCGCTCCCTCTGCCCCAGCCATCGACTCAGACAGCAGCCCAGCTCTGGGAGCCAGAGCCAGGGTCGCAATAATAGTAGGGGTAAAAATCCCGATGCCGTAGGTCGCAATGTCCTGTAAGAACCAGGGCAACGCAGCTAGTGCCGTGCGTCGTAAGTACTGTCGTGAAAACAGATCGCCGTAGCCGAGCCGGCTTGCGGACGCTGTCGGCTCGGTCGCAGGGCTGAGCTCAATTTTTTGTTCGAGTAGCTGTGAGGCTGACTCAGAAGCCGCTTTGTAATTTTCCTTGGCCAAATAATAGCAGGGGCTCTCTAGCAAAAAAGCCAGCCGCAGCAGACCAATCAGCACCGCCAGCACCAATCCAACTGCCAGCATTGCTCGCCAGGCATAGTGAGTGGCCCATTCTACCGAGTCGGGCGCGAGCGCTCGGCAGAGGCCAATCGTGACTATCCCAAGCAGCGCTCCGAACAGCGCCCCTACCGCCTGAAAGCTAAACGCGCCGATCACCATGCGACCCCGGAAGCGCATGGGAACATTTTCAGTAATATACGAGACGCTAATAGGATAGTCTGCGCCGATTCCCACCCCGACCAAAAATCGAAATGCAATGAGCGCTGCCGGATTCCAGGCAAAGGCTGCGCCTGCTGAGGCCAGGATAAAAATACCGATGTCTACCAGCAGCATCAGCTGACGACCGACTCGGTCCGTGATTGGTCCTAGGGTGAGGGAGCCGACCAGGGCGCCGACTACGGCTGCAGTCGCGATCGCGCCGACGGCCTCGGGTCCCAGCCCAAAATCCTGCTGAATGAAGGGCATGGCAACGCCAATGATAAAGAAATCGAAGCCGTCTAAGCCAATCAGTCCGGCAGAAAGCAGCCATAGTCGCCACATCGGACGCGTCAGCGAAGACCGATTAAGCTGTTCTAAAAAAGACGAGTGGATAGGGCTCATTTAAGATCGAACAGTTTTTTGAAGTTCAGATCAGGCTATCTGCTCCTGATTTCAATTCATATTAATCTTGATTTGAGACAGCTGGAGGACTATTCGGTGCTTTTCTCAATATCGCCAATGCAAGTTTGTCGGCCAAAGCTCAAACAAAATTTTTGCGTAAAACTACTATGTTGTCAGCAGGATAATATTTAGCTAAGGGCAATTTTACCTAAGGCCAATTGGAAAATAATATTTCAGAATCCAGTGTATTTATAGATGGCCTTCGCGATTTGAGGGAGCTATCAAATTAGTCTGATATTTGCGATACTGTTTTTCAGACATTTTTTAGATAATTCAAATTCAGTATAACCCCCTAAATAAGCTAGGACAGCCGTCTTTTGCTTTCGTATATCTATCATTTAAACGTCTGTAATATCAGCTACTGGAACTTTATCAGGCATGGATAAAGGACCTTTATTGCCATTAGCAATATTTACTAGCATAGTGTATTGAAGTCTTACCTATATCGTTTCAGTCAGAATAAATTTAGAAGCTATAAGCGTCTTGATTCTGAAAAAGACGCTGTTAAATAAATTTTAGCAATAGGTAACTATTATTGTCTGCTTTTGTAGTTTAACTGCTGCTCAAGTTGAAAGAGCGATCTCTAGCAGATCGCTCAATGAGCGAGACTGAGAAAGCTGACTGCCTGACACAAGTACCGTAGTATCAAGCGCGATATCCTGATAGTTCCTGCCTTTCACCTACTTTTGCTAGTCAGACAAGCAGCTATAACCAAATCCCTATTGTTCAGATCACTCATTTCTTTCGCGAGACTGTGGAAAGCTTAGGGCAGAAGTGATTCTGTTAGAACGCTAACAAATCCTAGAAGAATTTAGACTGGTCTTGCTGAAACCTATAGCCTAGCCCTATGAACAGCGGCGTCAGATAGAGGTAAATTGCGTAGGGAATGAAGCCGGGGCCGACGGTTAGAACCGTTGCCGGAATAAGCCCGGCAATGTTCCAAGGAATGAGTGGAGAGATGACGACTACGGTATTTTCCAGATCGAGCGCGATCGCGTCCTGACTTCCCCGAGTCTGATAGTGAGGCTGCATAATTTGTTGGGTCAGCAAAATAGCGATTGTTTGCGTGCAGCCAAAGATTGCTGCCGCAGTACCTACACCGGTTGTAGCGGCAAACAAATGGTCGGGGCGCTGAATCTTCCCTAGCCCTTTCTCCAGGCTGGCGAACGCTTTAGTCCCGGCAAAGATGCCCGCAAAAGCGGTTGAAATCAGCACGACAATGACGGCTTTGCCCATCGCCAGCAGGCCGCCGCCCAGCAGAATGTCACTCAGCGGTGTAGCGGCATCTAGCGTAAAACCGGTTAAAGTAAATTTTACTAGCTGGGTTAGGGAGTAGCCCTGGAGGCCGTGCGCGATCGCGATGCCTATACCCAAACTGACTAACATTGCCAGCTTCACCTCCAGCCGCAGCATAGCCAGCAGCAGAATAGCGATAGCGGGCAACAGCGCCAGCGGAGAAAGCTGAAAATATTGGGGTAGCGTTGCGATTACGGGATTGTCGCTGAGCTGAGCCGGATTAAGTAAGGAGAGCACTAGGTAAACGACGAGCGTCAGCCCCATCGGCCAGGCTGAGGTCACTACTATATTTTTTAGGTTCCTATGCAGCGAAGTGCGGGTGATGCTGGCCACCAAACAGGCGCTGGAAGACATGGGTGAACAGCGATCGCCGACGTAGGCCCCGGCAATAATCGCTCCCGCTACCAGATTAGGGTTGATGCTGCTGCCCCGCGCCATGACCATCAGCGCCAGCCCAATGGTACCCGCCGCGCCAAACGAAGTGCCGATGAGCACCGACACCGCGCCGGTCAGCACAAACGCCGATAGCACAAATAGCCGGGGCTGGATCAGCTGCGTGCCGTAGTAAACCAGCGCCGGCACCGTTCCCGCCGCCATCCAAATAGCAATGACGCTGCCAATTAGCAGTAAAATGTTGACCGCCGGCAGCGCCTGACGACAGCCCTTCAGCCCCATCTGAGCCAGCTCGCGGAGGCGAAACCCTCGTTGGTTTAGCACGGCCACAAAAAGTCCTAGGGAGAGCAGCAATGGATAGGCCATGTAGGTGCCCCGAATGGCGCTGGAGACCAGCAGGGCAAAGGATAGGAGCAGAGCCGCAGCGAGGCCTGTCCCCTGACTGAATCGGCTGGCGAAAAACCGCATAGATCATGAGAAGAATGACATTTCTATTTCACTTCAAACATCCGATGGGTTCAACGCAGCGGTTTGATAGCTACCATCGATGCCATCGATGGTAGACTGGACTCTAAAACTGACTTAATAGCGTTAATTCTGAAATGCGTGAAATGGCTGAAGGTCAGCTCAAGATCTCTCATCTGCGGGCGCTGGTAGCGGTTGCTGACCAAAACTAATGGGATTCAAGCCCCGCCCTTTCAGGGCGGCTTTGAGTTTGGATGTATTGCTTCAGGATCTCCAAAGGAGCACCGCCTACAGAGCCAGCTGAATAGCTTGGACTCCACAGCGCC
>NZ_JADEXG010000017.1 GCF_015207255.1 Vasconcelosia minhoensis LEGE 07310 | reverse complement strand
GAGGCCGACACCCCAAAAAGACGAGGGCGTCCGAAACAAAGCCCACCCAAAAACTTACTCGACCGACTCGACTTCCATGACACGGCTGTCTTGGCCTTCATGTATGACTTTCGAGTGCCCTTTGATAACAACCAGGCGGAACGCGATGTCCGGATGATGAAGCTCAAGCAGAAGATTTCAGGCTGCTTTCGAACCGCTGCCGGGGGGCAACAGTTCTGCCGCATTCGGGGCTACATCTCGACATTAAGAAAGCAGGGGATTGCTGTACTTGATGCCTTGAAAAGTGCTTTTACGGGTAGCCCTATTCTTCCGGTGTTTCAGCCTGAGTAGTTACAAGTGAGGTTTAGAATGACCTGCCCAGTCCGATTGGAGTCAAAACTGGGCCGATTAGAGTAGATCGCCCTCCTGATATCCCGTAAGCTTTCTCTATTGTTCTTGAAAATGCTTCTCAACTACCCCCTGATGTGCGGGTGGGAATGAGAGGTCATTTTGCTGGAGTTGTGTGTGAGGCGAGATCGTGAAAGCATTACTGATACTGAGCCCGCTGGGGCTGATAACTCTCCTGTCTGTGATTTTGACGCCAACGGCTTGGGCGGCTTGGGCCAATGAAGAGGTCGGCGTTCAAGGCAATAGCCAACCAGACGAATCCATTCTAGAAGCAAACCCATCTTCCGTTCGGCTGCCTTCGACGGTGAGCGGTTCGGCTGAGTCCATCGTCGAAACCTCCGCCGAACCGAACGCGACTCGACTGAGCTCGCCGCAGTCGCACGCCGAAGTCCATCCCCCCATCTCCCCACTTCCCGACTCCCCCACTTCCCGACCAGCCACTACGGTGGCAGACTGGGTGGCTCAGATCGAGGCGTCGCAGGTGCAAATTACGGGGGTCAGGCTTGAACCCACTGAAACGGGACTATCCATCGTGCTGGAAACGGCAGCGGGAGACTTGCCAACGCCAACGACTCAGACGGTGGGCAATGCACTGACGGCAGACATCCCCAATGCGGTGCTGGCCCTGCCAGAAGGTGAGATGTTTGAGCAGTTTGGCCCAGCGGAAGGGATTGCCCTGGTCAGCGTGACGAGTTTGCCAGATGGCGGCGTTAGGGTCTCAATTACAGGGACGGATGCGCCGCCGCAGGCTGAGGTGAGCACGGAAGCCGGAAATCTGGTGCTGAGCGTGGTGCCGGGAGTGGCCACTGCTGCCGATGCAGATGAGGCAATTCAAGTTATTGTCACCGGAGAAGAGGCTGGCTCTGACTACTTTGTACCCAATGCGAGTAGCACCCTCAGAACCGATACGCCAATTCGAGATACTCCCTCTTCGGTTCAGGTCATACCGCAGCAGGTCATTGAAGACCAAGGGGCGACTAACGCGCGTGAAGTCGTGCGAAATGCTGCTGGTGTCAACTTCGCAGAATCAGCAGGAAATCGTGATGAACGATTTATTATTCGAGGGTTTGAAGCAGAGCAGTTTCGCAATGGCTTTCGCGATGATTTTTTATCGTCTGCTACTCAAACTGAGTTAGCCAATGTCGATCGTGTAGAGATTCTCAAAGGTCCTGCATCAATTTTATTCGGACGTGCCGAACCAGCAGGAATCATTAACTTTGTGACCAAAAAGCCGTTACGGGAACCGTTTTACGAGATTGCTTTTACGGCTGGTAGTTTTGATTTTTATCGTCCGACTTTAGATTTTTCAGGACCTTTAACGGAAAACGGAAATTTGGCATATCGTTTGAACGCTGCTTATGAAAACGCGGGTAGTTTTCGCGATGGCGTAGAAACGGAGCGTTTTTTTGTCGCGCCAACTTTGTCTTGGGAAATTAGTCCCGATACAGAGTTGAGCTTAGAGTTTTCTTATTTGCATGACACTCGACCGATAGATCGCGGACTGGTCGTTTTAAGTGATGACGAAGTTGCCGATATTCCCTTTGATACCTTTCTGGGAGATCCCGATGGGCGACTAGATTTTGACGAAACTCGTACCGAACTCTATCTCGACCATCGTTTTAACTCTAATCTATCTCTTCGTTCACTTATCCGTTACACTACTTCTGATGTAAATGGATCTACAATAGAAATTGACGGTGAGTCGGAAGATGACCGCAATTTTCCTATATCAGATACTAGACAAGATCAGTCCTTTGAAACTTTTACTATTCAAAACGATTTAATTGCTAAATTTGATACAGGTGAGATCGAGCATACGCTCTTGTTCGGCTTAGAATATGCCAATACATTTTTCGGTTCTGCACCTACAATCAGAACGGGAGCTACAATTGATATCTTTGACCCTTCAAGAGAATTTATCTTTGACGAATCTGGATCTTTCGATTTTGAACAGAGTAGCGATTCGATTGGAATCTATTTACAAGATCAAATTGCCTTACTGGATAATCTCAAGCTGGTTGTAGGAGGTAGATTTGATACTTTCAGTCAAGAAGAAACTTTTGATGGTGAAGTAACAGAAACAGAAGCCGACGCTTTCTCCCCTCGTGTGGGCATAGTATATCAACCCATACAGCCAGTTTCACTGTATGCTAGCTATACTCGCTCGTTTACTCCAGTAAGCGGCGTGAATATCGATAACGAGCCATTCGATCCCGAACGAGGAACGGGGTTTGAAATTGGGGTGAAGACTGAAATTATCGAAGACCGCCTGTTTTCAACTCTGGCTTTCTATGACACGACTCTAACCAATGTGACTACAGAAGACCCCGATAACCCAAATTTTTCCGTTCAAACAGGAGAACAAAGAAGTCGAGGCATCGAACTAGATGTTCAAGGAGAAATTTTGCCTGGCTGGAATATTTTTGCAGGGTATGCCTATACCGATGCGGAGGTGACAGAAGATAATGAGATTCCTGTAGGCAACCGCCTCGTCAACGTGCCAGAGCATAATTTTAATCTGTGGACAACTTATACTCTGCAAGAGGGTGATTTGGCAGGATTGGGATTTGGTGCAGGTGTGTTTTATGTGGGCGAACGGGCAGGAGATTTAGATAATTCTTTCTTTGTTGACGATTATGTTCGTGTCGATGCTGCAATTTACTACGAACGAGAAAACTATCGGTTCGCCCTGAATTTTAAAAATCTTTTCGATGCCGAATTTATTGAAGGTACGGCAGGTAGAACAGAAGTCATTCCTGGTGCGCCGTTTACAGTACTAGGTACGGTTTCAGTGAAGTTTTAAAAAGTAGCATAGTTACAATTAATTCACTGAAATTAATTGTACTACTGGCAAATTCTTAATTGCTATCTGCTCCTTGCTCCTTAAACTCCCTTCGCTCATGTCAAAACTACGTCATTTACTGATAATAGGAATTCTCACTTTTGTCTTTGTTTCTGCCTGTGGGGGAAATGCTCCTCGACAACCAAGTTCTCAGGTTGATAATTCTTCTACTGAAGCTGTCAGAGTAGTCAAGCATGCTTTTGGTGAAACCAAGATTTCCATGAATCCTCAACGGGTTGTCGTTCTTGCTACAGGCTTGGATACCGTTCTTTCATTGGGGGTAAATCCTGTCGGCAGCACTCAAGTCCCTGGAAAATACTTTCGTGGATACGATTATCTCAATAATAGATTAGGAGAGATTGCAAGTGTTGGTCATCTTGACAGTCCTAATTTAGAGGTAATTGCTGCCTTAGAACCTGATTTAATTTTGGGTGCTAAAGCGTGGGATAGCCAAAATAATTACAATCTGCTGTCACAGATTGCCCCAACTGTAATCGCGGAAGTGGAAACTAGTGGTGAGTGGGAGAGAATGCTGAACAAATACGCAGAAGCTCTGGGAAAGACTGATAAAGCCGAGCAAATATTGGCAGATTACCATGCTCGAATCGAGGAGTTTCAGGCACAGATGGGTGATCGCCTAAAGCAAACAGAAGTTTCGATTGTTCGTGTTCTTCAAGATGGATTAAATATCTATCTTGAAGATAGTTCTTGCGGGGCGATTGTAGCGGATGCAGGGTTGCCCCGTCCACCTTATCAAACAAATCCTCAAAACTCATTCAGTATGGAGATCGGTAAAGAATCACTCTACAAAATAGATGGCGATGTTATCTTCGCCTGGACATTTGCTAGCGATCAAGAAATGGCAAATGAGGCTCAAAGCGCGTTGAAACAGTTGAAAGCAGATCCTCTCTGGTTAAAGTTGAATGCTGTTCAGCAAGATGAGGTCTACGAAGTTCCTAACTATTGGATAAACATGGGTCCGATCGCTGCTAACTTAGTCCTCGACGATTTGTTTAAGTATCTGGTCGAGGAGTGAGAATCAGCCTAATAGAGCGAGAAAATTAACCAAGTAACATGAAAACTTTTATCACTGTCTAACTATGTCAAAACCTACACTATTTGTCTGCCAGTCTTGCAAAGATGCAGTTCACAAACGCATGAAGCCCTCCCAGGGCCTCAACTGCTAGAGCAGCTCAACATCCTCCAGTCGAAGACTCACCCTTTACCTTCATCCTTTACCCTTCCAACTGCGATCGCTTGCAGAAATGGGATTAGCCAGATGCGTCAATCTCCGCTCGACCCTGACCCAGCATCTTCTGTAGTTAAAGACAATGCGACAATCATATTCAACTGAGCAGGCCCAAGCTCCAGACAGTTTCCCCTTCAATCTATGGGTTTGCAGAGATGGTTTGCAGAGATGGAGCAAACGGATTTCCTGCAAGCAGCCTTAATCGGTCTTCGATTCGTGTTTGTAAGCTGGGTTGTCGCCGAGTCAATCGTTTGAAAGCGCGTTTGAATGATGAAGCAAAAAGGACCTGCCTCATGCTCTCAATTCGGCGATCGCATCTTCAACCGTACCTCGGAATACCTTACCTGCCTCATAGTCTGCTTGAGCTTGAGCAATGTGCTTGGCAATTTCCTCCCGTCGCCGTTCCACTAATCGCCGCTGCATTAGCTCGACCAGCACCTCTTGATCCTCAAGCGGTAGCATCTCAATGCTTTCTAAAACCTGATCGAGCTTAGAAACCTGTGCCATATCAACCTCGGTAGCCTATATTTTTCTTCTACGCTAGCACGACCACTTATGACTTAACTTCCCCTTTCGAGCTAGAGCCATCTTACGGGTCATGAGATGATGGCGATGTCCCCTGGAAGCAATTTCCTGAAGTGCTTAAATCGAGCGGTATTGCCAAGTTTCTCCCAGTCCTGCCATCAGGAAATGAGAGATAATGATCAGAGTAGAATCCCCAAATGTCCCATTTGACTTGAGAGGTCACTGAAATGGCTGTAATCGTCGAAATCAGCGAAACCGGCACCCTACAAATTCCCGAAGAAATTCTGCGTGCCATTCAGCCCAATACCCGTTTCCGAGTTGAGGTAGGCAATGAAAATCGCTTGATTCTGTCTCCCGTTTCCTCAGAGCAGCCGTTTTGGGCAACTGCCACCCCCCAAGAAAGGGCTGAACGTTGGCACCAGTGGGTACAAAGCCATCAGGACGGTCCCAATTTACCTGATGAAGCCTTACGACGGGAACACATCTACGACTGATGGCAGCCTATTTGCTAGATACGAATATCCTGCTGAGAAGCAGCGATCCTAACTCTCCTTGGCAAGCCTTAGCAGACGCATCTGTCGCACAACTCCTTGCAGAAGATCATCAGCTATGGACTACTAGTCAAAATATTATCGAATTTTGGGTTGTCGCAACCCGTCCAGTTGATGTCAACGGTCTGGGTTGGAGTGTTGAACAAACTCGTGCTGAAATTGAGCAAATTCTCAACCAGTTTCCACAGCTTGAAGAAACTCCGCAAATATTTCCTTACTGGCTAAATCTAGTAACGACCTATCAAATCAAAGGAAAACGTGTCCATGATGCTCGATTGGTTGCCGTTATGAAGGCTCACGCCATCACTTACTTATTAACATTTAATCCAGATGATTTTAGGCATATCGATAACATTACGATTGTTCATCCCCGATCTATTTTAGAAGCGACTCAAGATTAGCTTTCTAGGTTTCATAAAGATCAAGCAAAATGCCGTGAAACGAAAAGTTTAACCCTCATACCATTCTTGCCCTCCTGGCAGTTCCGCCAAACGAGCAATAATGATAGCCGGTAGCTCTTTACCTGAATATTGATAGGTCAACTCCAGCAATGATTGAGCGACAGTAATCACTGAATTTCGTTCAACCTGTTTACTGAGTTGAAATGCGTTCAATCGACCACCAAATACCTCTATACTAGCGGGCGCGATCGCCGCTTCAATCGATTCTTCTAATAACGGCAACCATTCATCGACATTGACATAGTGAGATGTCTTATTGGCCTTCAGATTCAACTTTTGGATTCTCAAAATCGAGTCAGAAATAGAAGCCACCCAAGAATTGGTTAATCGCTGCTCTAATTGATTTTTGATCAAATGCACCATCAGCCGAATTAAAAATGACTCAATATTCCGTAAGATGGCTTGCTTACTCATCTCTTCTAGCTCATCCACGAGTTCTAAGGCGTCTTCATATCGCCCTCCCAAAATACTCAACCTCAAGTCGAGCAATTCTTGAGTCATTTCTGTCACCTCCGATAAGCAGACCGCGTTATACGTACCTTGGAGCAACCTGGCAGTAAATTTTATGCGTACCTTCATCATAATCTGGGCAGGCCAACTGGCATCGACCATTGGCAGCAAGATGACCGGGTTTGCCCTAACGCTCTGGGCCTGGGACGTTACTGGATCGGCTACTGCCCTAGCACTGGTCGGATTTTTCTATCAGCTGCCCCGTATCCCGATTACTTTGGTCGCCGGTCTCATCGTTGACCGCTTCAGTCGTAAGCAACTCATGATGCTGGGAGATACCGTTGCCGCACTCTCTACGGTGGGGATTGGGCTGCTGTTTTTCACCGAGAATCTACAAATTTGGCATATCTATGGGGCAGCCATGCTCAATGGCGGCTTCGGGCAAATTCAAAGCTTGGCCTACAAAACCTCAATTTCTTCAATGGTGCCGCTGCATCAGCTCACACGAGCCAACAGCATGAATTCCGCCGTTCACTATGGTTCAGCCATTTTTGGGCCAGCGCTGGCCGGAGTCCTCTATCCAATAATTGGGCTGATGGGGATTTTGCTGATTGATCTAATGACGTTTGGGGTGGCGATCGCCACCCTACTCTCGGTTCGCATCCCTCAACCTGCGCCCCAACCTACCACCGAAATTGAGACCCGGTTGGCTAAACTCACCTTTGGCTTTCGAGAAGTCTGGCGACAGCCCAGCTTGCGATCGCTCCTGCTGATTACGACTGCGTTCTGGTTCTTCCATGATTTAGGTGGAGCTATCTACGACCCAATGATTTTGGCTCGTACCAACGGTAGCGCTCAGATCTTAGCCAGTACCGCCTCAGCCGCAGGGATCGGCGGCGTCACCGGAGCGATTCTGCTCAGCTTCTGGGGTGGCCCGAGGCGGCGGGTTACGGGGATGCTGGCAGGCTTCATCGGTGCTGGCTTGAGCAAAACCGTATTTGGTCTGGGCCGCTCCCCAGCCGTTTGGATTCCGGCCCAATTTTGCTCCTCCCTCAATTTCCCGCTGCTGGGCAGTTCTGAAAACGCCCTGTGGATGAAGTCAATCACTCCCGAGAAGCAGGGGCGGGTGTTTGCGGCTAATTCCCTGGTTTTGCAAGGGGTGAGCGCGATCGCGGCCCTGATCGCAGGCCCTCTGGCCGAAACCGTTTTCGAACCGCTAGTCACCGCTCCAGCCAAGGGGCCATTTTTATCCGCCATTTTTGGCTCAGATCCAGGGGCGGGGATTGCCCTGCTCTATGTGTTGACGTCTCTTGGCCTGGTGATTGTGGGACTTGCCGGATACTTCTGGTCTACCCTGTGGCGTGAATTCCCAGACCTATACTGATCGTAACGCTGTCAAGGCGGCAATGCGCTCTCTTGGACAAAACAAAGGTTTCAGTCGTTAACCTTTATGCTGATGGAAGACTAGAATTTCGAGATAGTTCCTCCTTCCCTGGCAGTGTCCTAAAAAACGTAGGAGTTCCCAGACCAGACGTACAACAAAAGGGAAATATCCCAGATGTTACCAACCAATTGGTCAGTCACGAACGCTTAGTTTTGCTCGATGGCGATGACATGTTCGTAGCGTTGGGTGCTGGCGCTCAGGAGGCGTTTACAAGATTTCAAAAAGACCCCCTGTGGCAAAAGCTAGAGGCAGTTAAAAACGTAAGGATTCAGGTGCTCAGGTCGGGCAACTGCCATTGCCTTAGTCACCGGTAATGTCGATTTTAAATTAGGCAAAAATTTGGGAAATAGTTAAAGAAAAATTGGCAAATAAAGGGGAGGTTAAGCTGTCAGCTTCAGTTAAGATTTCCACTAATACCAATTTTCCCTTTTGTTGGCGATAAACTTCTAATTGTTTGCTAAATCGGTCAACGATCCAATACTCTTGTGCTTCCCCTTGCGAATAGAGTTTTAACTTTGCCTGCTTATCACGATAAATATTACGTTCTCCGGCAGAAAGTACCTCTACCACCAGTTCAGGGAAGCCTGTAAAATGTCCTGCTTCGTCTGCAATTCCTGTTAATCGCTCATTGCTCACCCAAACGAGATCAGGAATCACGTTATCTTCTTCTGAGCGGATAATACCGGGGGAAGAAAATGCTTTCCCAGAATGATTTTTCGACCAAATCTTTAGTTCTGTAATAATGTTTGCAATGATATCCTGATGTTTCCAATGGGGCGCACGAGTCACAAATAATTCTCCGTCAATAATTTCACGACGGATTCCTTCATTTTCTGGAAGTGCGTCTAAGTCGTGGATTGTCCATCGGATCGGGCTGATAATTTTATTCATAAGTTTTTAGGGATGAATTCTGATTGTTGCTACTAGGTCGTTTTTTTAATAAGAAGCTCTAAATAAGCAAGGTCATACCGTTTGCCTTAGCTTAATGAATAAAAAGCCTTTCCATCTCTGGATTTAATTGCAAAGTAAGACTCATGAAATTGATGATTTTAGGACATTTTTCTATTTTACCGCTAATCCATTGCTTCATGCGTACTTTCATTATCGTCTGGCTCGGTCAACTCGTTTCCACACCTGGGGAGACTTCCAGCGTCGGACTCATGGGGTGTTACTGGGCACGGTGGGGGCGGGGATCAGCAAAACCATCTTTGGTTTGGGGCAGATGCTATTGGTTTGGATTCCTGCTCAATTTTGTTCGTCCCTAAACTTTCCCTTGAAAGGCCGTTCCAGTACCGCCATCTGGTTAGCGAAGGTGGCCCTGGAGGTGCAGGGACGGGTGTTTGCGGCTCGCCAGATGTCCCTTCTCGCCGTTTCGCTGATTGCCACTGCGATCGCGCCCCGCCGCCATCGGCGGTATGTTTCTGTGGCACTCTCCTCACGGTCACCCGCACTGGGCGTTACCCAGCAGGTCTGGTCTTTCGGGAGCCCGGACTTTCCTCAGGCCAGGGTAACCTGGCCCGCAACCGCTGCGCCAACTCTTTCCTCAGCTAGTCTAGTCCGTTCTGGGCCGGGTTTGTCGAATGGTAGCTGGCCTCCGGTCGGGTTATCGGCGAGTGACGGCCTGCAGCCGCTGCTGCCGTTGTCGCGGCAGGTTGAGCAGCCAGCGCAGCGGCGGTAGCGCCACCTGCTCGGGCAGCAGCTCTAGGGTAAAGTGAAAGGGCGCGAGCATAGTAACCATTTGGCTGTCGGGCTCGGTCAGCCGCTTGACCCCAATCAGCAGCTTCAGCGTATATAGTGACAGCGGTTGGCGTTGACTGTTAGGCTGACTCGTCACCTGCAAAAGCCCTACCGTTTTCTGAATATCTACTAGAGGCTTACCCGGTTCAACCCGCTGGCTCTCCGCATTGCGGACGAAGCTAGGTTCGTTGGCGACGTTTGCCTTCAGCGACTGCTGAGGGTTAAGCACGCTCATCACCTGGGGGTGAAAGAGGTCGAAGTCCATTCCTGGAAGCAGCCGAATGACGCGCTCAGCCTGAAAGGACAGGACCGCGATTGAGCTTCGATCCCAGTCGATATAGAGCTGTATGTCAGGGGTTGTATTGACGACTTCGACAGTAAGAAACGGGATGGGCGGCTCCAGGGAGCGTTTTCCCATTGGCAATACGCGCAGGGTAATTCGCTCGGCAAAGTAGCTGTCAGACTCTGTGGGAGCAGCGCCCGATTCTGCGGGCGCTGCTATCGCATCTTGGCGTTTGACCCGGCTCTCTTCCGTCGGCGGTTCAAACGTAAGAGAAAGGGATGAAATTCTGGGGGCCTTTTGTTTTGGGCTATCTGGCATGACCGGCAGCGGCTTCACCTCAGCATTGATATAGCTGGCGCGGGTCTGAACAGCCAGCTGATTGCGCAATCGCGCTGCCAGCTGCTCATGATCCAGGTTGATCGAGACCTGGTCCTCTAGCAGCCGCTCCAGCGACAGGGCCATCTGATAAAGCACGTATAGGACGATCAAAAAGTAAATCGTCAAAATTAGAATATCGAGACTCATAAAGCCAGGCGGCAAATGTATCTACAAATTACAGCGATTCAATGAAGGTGTTGCTAACCCTACCCTAATTTCTTGTTAAATAGGACAAAATTAGATTGAAAGGCTAAACGTTTCTCTCGAATTTGGTTTAGGTCTCTTGGAGGAGGCAGCTGTAGAAAACATTTTCTACTATTGAAGGGTAGCCCTTTCCGAAAGGTTTTCAAATAGTTATTAGGAGGGGAAAGATGAAATTACACGCTTTATCTGCCTTGACACTTACGCTACCATTACTCGTCGTAACTTCCGCCCAGGCCGCCGACCCGGCCCAGGTTCGCCAGCTTTTAGTGACGGGAGCCTGTCAGGCTTGTGACCTATCGGGCGCTGACCTGAGCGTTGCTCACCTGATTGGTGCCGATCTGCGCGATGCCAATCTGCAAAACGCCAACTTAACCGATGCAAATTTAGAAGGGGCTGACCTCTCCGGGGCCAATCTCACCGATGCTAATCTGACTCGAGCTTTCTTAACCAACGCAGTGCTAGACGGCGCTCAGGCAGACAACGCTAACCTGACCGAAGCGACCCTGCACTACACTAACGTTGCCGGGGCATCTTTCGAAAACGTCAATCTGTCGGGTGCACAGGTGCTCGGCACGCCGATCAGCGTCGGCGGCAATTAGTCGGCATCCCGAAGAAACGCTTCGACCTGCGATCGCGTCGGCATTGCTGCCTGAGCCCCGCTGCGAGTCACGGCCAGCGCGGCTACTGCCCTCGCCCAGGTAACTGCGGACTGGACCGGCTGACCTTCGGCCAGCGCTACCGCCAATCCCCCGTTCAAGGCATCTCCCGCTGCGACGGTATCGACGACATCAACGGCAAAGGCCGGCTGCCTGAAGCGGCCGTCTGGCCCGTCGCAGACAATTCCCTGAGCGCCTAGCTTCACAATTACCATGTTTACACCCCGCTGCCGTAGCGCTTTTGCTGCGGCAGCAGCGGTTTCTGGGTCTTTTACCTCAAACCCCACCAGCCGCGACGCCTCGCTTTGATTGGGCGTCAGCAGGTGAATATGGGGATAAAAGCGATCAGGCAGCTGGTCTACGGCGGGGGCCGGGTCTACGATTACCTGTAGATTATACTGCTGGGCAATTGCGGCGGCCTTTTGCACCGCTCGCTGCGGAATCTCAAACTGGAGCAGCAGCACCTGAGCCGTTTTCAGGTAGGGTGTTAGCCGTTCTACGTCGGTCTGATCTACCGCCCCATTCGCGCCGGGGACGACGATAATCTGGTTTTCGCCGGACTGCTCGACCGCGATCGCGGCTGTACCTGTACGATGATCGGGGTCGGTTGCGATCTCGGCTGTCTCAATCCCTGCCGCTCCCAGACTCTGCCGCAGGGCTTCGCCAAAGCCATCGTTCCCTACGCGCCCCACCATCACGACCTCTGCGCCCAGCCGAGCCGCCGCTACGGCCTGATTTGCCCCTTTGCCGCCCGGTACGGTGGTAAAATTCTGTCCCAGCACGGTCTCGCCCGGCTGCGGCAGCCGCGCCGTCTGGGTCACCAGGTCCATGTTCAGGCTGCCGAAGACGACAATGCTCATCTATAGATTCCAGGGCTCTTCGCTGGCTTCCGAGTCCCGCATCAGGTCTGAAGGCGGTCGGTCGGTGCTCCAGGCCCACCAAACCGCATCGCACTGACAGTGATAGAATTCCTGCCATTTGCGCTTGTGGTTATGGGTATAGACAGGAGCCCGCCGGTTGACCCAAACGGCCTGGGATTCGTTGTTAGAGGCACCACAGGCGGGGCAGCAAAACTGATGGGCGTGGACGGCCTTTTCAGTCCAATGCGGCGGCAGGGGCGTAAAAGCTTCCATGGGTGGATGGGCGGACGATAGGGTTCCCTCATATTATGGAGGGGCAAGCCGATTCTGGGGTAGCTTTTAGGTCTTTGTAATCTCTAGTGGACTACTATATTTCCCACTCTTCGACAGGCATAGCCGGTTCAAACGGATCCTCGTAGCGGAGGACTGTACCTTGCAATGGATGTTCTAGTTGAGCAAGATTAGCCTGGGATGAATTCCGTTCTTTAGGCTGTTCTAGGAGAATAATTTCTATCGTATCGCCAGCCTGGAAGGGCAACCCTGTGAGCAGAAGTTTTCCATCTTCAGTTAACGTCGCTGCAACTTTGTGAGCATTCATGTCCTCTTACCCTACTTTGCTTTGACATACTGTATTAATTGTCATGTGGAAGTCGGTATATCCCCTGCATACTTTCTAGAGGTCAGTAAATTCTATCAATTTCCAGATAAACATAAAGAAGCTATTCATGCTAGACAGCTGACATTTGAGCCAGCAAACTGTCCATTTAAAGAATGCTCAAAGTTTCTGATACTGCATTTGTTTTGAACGGCGGATGATTTCGCGATCGCGCCGCATTCCCTAGTTCTTCACGATATATTTGTTCTAATAGCTTAAGTAAAGTTACTGAGCTTAAGAGTGAGGAGCAATGGCTAATAGGCGTTACAGCTGGTTATTGGGGACGGGCGCGATCGCGTTTCTCACCCTGTTTTCTCAGGCTCCTAAAGCGGTAGCAGATCTGCCGCCGACTGAAAATTACTTTGGCCAGCCGCCGCAGCTGCTAGAGGTCTATACGACCAATACGACCGAAGACCGGCCAGCCGACTATCGGTTTCGTTTTGAAATTCCGGCGACGGCTGAGCAGCCGATTGCACAGATGATATTTACCCAGGTCGAGGGGTTTGGCTATCCTCGCTTCAGCGAAAGCCGCACCAGCGCCGTGGTCAACCTGGGCGAGCGGGCCGTTTCTCCCCTGCCCCTGGTAGACGTCGATGACGACCGTGGCGACAAAACCATGGTGCTGACCTTTGACCCACCGATTGAGCCGGGTCAGCGGATTACCGTCGTCCTGCGAGCCCGCCATAACCCTGACGCGGGCACTTACCTCTACGACATTACGGCTCTGCCGCCGGGCGTTTCTGGGCCGGGTCAGCGATTGGGCCTAGGCAGGCTCCAGTTCTACGAGCGCCGGTTTACGAATCGATGGGTGCTGCCTGCAAGGTTCTCAGCCGATTAAACGCAGCCGCCAGTTCCAACCGCCGAAATTCCACCAGGTCTAGCCCCAGCCGATCGCTGAGCGCATCCAGGCTGCCGCGCTCGATGTCGGCCATGACGCCGTCCAGAACTTCGGCCAGAGAGCGCCTGCCGTCCAGGTAATACTGCCGGGCATAGAGCATGGCCTGGGCGATCGCGCGCACCTGCCCCGGCTCGATCACCTGCTCCACCGCCCGCAGGTCAATGGCTTCGTAGCCCAGCGCCAGATTGTCGGTGTCCCGCACCTTGACCTTGGTCGGTCGGTTTCCCTGCTCAATACTCTGGGGCAGGATGACTCGCTGGCTAATCGGGCCAAACTGCGCCCCGCCCTCAGACTGGCGTATGTTCTGGTGAGACTGGGCGATCGCCTGAGCCTGAGCCGTTACTTCCCGGGGCTGATAATTGTCCATCGCGATCACCGTATCGGCTACGTCAAAGTAGTCACCGCTGCCGCCCATGACCAGAATGGTTGAGATGCCGTGGTCGTCATAGAGCTGGCGAACCTTATCGATGAAGGGGGTAATCGGCTCCTTTTCCTTGGCAATCAGGGCCTGCATTTTGCGATCGCGGATCATAAAGTTCGTCGCCGCCGTGTCTTCGTCGATCAGCAGCACCTGCGCACCGGCCTCCAGCGCTTCCACAATGCTGGCGGCCTGGGAGGTGCTGCCGCTAGCGTTTGGTGTGGAAAAATCGGCGGTCGAGCGGTCCTGGGGCAGATCATTGATAAACGGTGAGATGTTTACCCCAGCCACGCTGCGGCCATCCTCGGCCCGAATTTTGACCGCCGCTGGATGGGTCACCACCTGCTCCCGACCGTCGCCGGGGATGGCGTTATAGATGCCCTGCTCGATTGCCCGCAGCAAGGTAGATTTGCCGTGGTAGCCGCCGCCCACAATCAGCGTCACCCCGGCGGGAATACCCAGGCCGGTGACCGGCCCGGCATGGGGGGCCGGCAGCCTCACCCGCAGCGCCTCTGAACTGCGAAAGGGGACGACCTCGGCAGTCAGCGGTCGAGAATCGACGCCGCTGCGACGGGGCAGGATGGCTTGGTCGGCGATGAAGGCGATCAGATTGTGGTCGGAGAGCTGCGATCTCAACACCGCCGCATCTTCGACCACGGCAATCTGCCGCTCCAGGGCAGCGGCGTCCAGGGCCGCATATTTCAGGCAGCCCGCCACCAGCTCGGGAATGTCCTCGCACATCAGCGCCGCCGCCCCGTAGCCCGCAATCCGCCGACCTCTGGCGGGCAGGCCCACCGCTAGTCTGAGCTCCACCGCCGCCGCATCGACCCAGGCCACAGTGCGCCGCAGCACCGCCTGACTCAGTTCAGGAACCAAGATTTTGCCGCTCTTGCCCGACCCCCGCTTCTGCTGAATCGAGCGGGCTAGCTGGGCGGCCCGACGGCTGAGATAGTCGGCCAGCGCGGTCTGGCGGATCGGTACTGACAGCCAGTCCGAGGGAAAGCCCGCGACGGACTGGGGTAGCTGCAGCCGAATCCGACTTGGGGCAGCGAAGGGATCTCCCTGCACATAGTCAATCGTCAGGCTAAAGTCCGAAAACTCGTAACTGCCTCGCAGCGACTTATAGGCTTTGTAGCTCTGGCCATCGAGCTGCTCCAGGCTCTGTCTGAGGCGGGTGTCGGAAGTCATGCTATCGATAAATAATATTCAACCGGATAGTAGATGTCAGTCTATAGGACAGCAGGCTAAATAAAGAATATCGATATCAGACGGAAAGATAGAAATAGACATGGCTTTGACGACCTCTGCTACCAGACCGACCGCAGCTCAACCTATCCGGCGTTTTATGCGGCGAGCGATCGCGACCCTCAGCCTGAGCTGCGTCACCGGCGGTTTGTTCATGGCTCCAGTCCTAGCCCAGCCTCCGGCCGTAGGTCGGACCGAACCGGCGAATACGCCTCAGACCCTAGCAGACGGCGTTTACCTGTATGGTCAAAGCCAGCAGCCCGACCAGCTCGGGTCGGCCTACCTAGTTTTTGAGGTTGAGCAGCAGCAGGCGGTCGGAGCCTTCTATATGCCGCATTCTTCCTTTGACTGCTTCTCGGGTCAGGTTCGGCCCAATCGGCTTGACCTGAGCGTCGTCAGCAGCTATGAGCAGACCGTACATTCCTACTCCGTGGCGATCGAAACGCCGGCAACGCTGGTAGCTGGCCCCGCGGCGAGTGAGTTTACCCTGGTCGGCTTTCACTCGCTCCAGCCCGATGCCCAGGACTATGACATTCTCGCCACCTGTCAGGCCGACTTTGCCCAGCGTTAGATCCGGTTTGAGCCTATTCGGGCGCTCACCCCGGAGTTTGAACCTCGTGCCCATGGCTTGGGTTTTTCCGGCAGCTTTGGGCAGACTAAACCTAGCTCCCTGGCGTAGATTACGGAAACCCCATCCGACAGCGACGGCTCTCCATCCTGCAACGGACTCTAATTATCGTTACATTTACATACATAGTGTATTAGAGAGCCAGTCTGAATACTGGCAACCTGCGGATTTGCCGCAGTCGGGTCTAGGTGCCCTTTAGTTCATCGCAGCTAGTTCATCGCAGCGCTTAGGCCATTTATCGGGTAGAGGTCCCTTGATATGTTTGAACACTTCACAAATACATCCATCGCCGTCATCATGCAGGCGCAAGAAGAGGCCCGTCGCCTGGGTCACAACTTTGTCGGCAGCGAGCAGCTTCTGCTAGGCATCATTAAGGAAGGCTCTAGTATTGCGGCTAAGGTGCTGGATGAATTTGGGGTCAGCCTGGCCAGCGCGCGCACCGAAGTCGAAGCGATTATCGGCAAAGGTTCGGGCAATGGGCCAGCCGAAATTCCGTTTACGCCCAAAGTTAAGCAGGTTTTTGAGCAGGCTTTCCAGGAAGCTCGCAAGCTCGACCATCCCTATATCGAGCCCGAGCATCTGCTGCTCAGCCTGACCCAAAATTCCGAAAGCGTCGCCTACCGCGTCCTGGCTAATCTGGGGGTTGACCCCGATAAGCTGCGGACTCAGCTGATTAAAATTATCGGTGAAATGACCACCGTCGCGGCGAATCGGCCCCGGCGAGATCGCGGTTCCAACGGTCGTCGTCAGTCCAACAGCAGCAAAGTGCTGGCGGAATATGGCCGCGACCTGACCGCCGTCGCCGCTGAAGGCAAGCTCGACCCCGTGGTGGGCCGCCAGAAAGAAATCGAGCGGGTCGTACAGATTCTGGGTCGGCGGACGAAGAATAACCCGGTGCTGGTGGGCGAACCCGGCGTGGGTAAAACCGCGATCGCAGAAGGTCTAGCCCAGCGCATCGTCAATCAGGACGTGCCGGAAGAGCTGCTCGACAAGCGCGTGATTGCTCTGGATATGGGCTCTCTGGTGTCGGGGACTCGCTTCCGGGGCGACTTCGAGGAGCGGATCAGCCAGGTGCTGGACGAGGTTCGTAAAGCTCAGAACATTGTCCTGGTGATTGACGAAATCCATACTCTCGTTGGCGCGGGTTCCCTGGAAGGTGGCATGGACGCTGCCAACATGCTGAAGCCAGCCCTGGCTCGGGGTGAGCTCCAGTGCATCGGGGCGACGACCCTGGATGAGTACCGCAAGCACATCGAGCGAGACGCGGCCCTAGAACGGCGTTTCCAGCCGGTGATGATCGAGCCGCCTTCGGTCGAAGATACGCTGGAAATTCTTCAGGGCCTACGCAGCCGCTACGAGCAGTTCCACCGGCTGATCATTACCGACGAGGCGCTGGAGGCCGCGGCTAACCTGTCCGACCAGTACATCACCGACCGCCACCTGCCCGACAAGGCGATCGACCTGATCGATGAGGCCGGTTCCCGGGTGAAGCTGCGCTACTCCCAGCGGATTCCAGCGGGCGAGGGTCGCCAGCAGCTACGGCAGGTGCAAAAGGACATGGTCGAGACGGTCCAGCTGCAAGACTACGGTAAGGCCAGCGAGCTGCATCAGCAGGAAGCCGCGATCGCGCTTCAGCTCAGCGATGCGCTCGATCCCGACCAGCCGCTGCCGCCGATGCCTTCGGTAACCGATGAAGATATCGCCGATATCGTTTCATCTTGGACCGGGGTACCGGTGAACCGCCTGACCGAATCTGAATCGGCGATGATTCTCCATCTGGAAGACACGCTGCACGAGCGCGTGGTCGGCCAGGATGAGGCCGTGACGGCGGTGTCGAAAGCGGTTCGCCGCGCCCGAGTTGGGCTGCGCGGGATGGATCGACCGATTGCTAGCCTGATTTTTTCTGGTCCAACCGGCGTCGGTAAAACCGAGCTAGCTAAAGCCCTAGCCGCAGTCGTCTTCGGCTCTGAAGAGGCGATGGTTCGGCTGGATATGTCCGAGTTCATGGAGCCCCACACGGTTTCTAAGCTGATTGGCTCGCCGCCGGGATTCGTCGGCTACGACGAGGGCGGTCAGCTGACCGAGGCAGTTCGCCGTCGGCCCTATACGGTGATTCTGCTGGACGAAATCGAGAAGGCCCACCCGGATGTCTTTAACATCTTGCTCCAGCTGCTCGACGACGGTCGCCTATCCGATTCCAAAGGGCGGGTGGTCAGCTTTAAGAATACGCTGATCATCATGACGTCGAATATCGGCTCCAAGGTGATTGAGAAAGGCGGCGGTGGTCTGGGCTTTGAACTGTCTACGGAAGATGGTCTATCGACCCAGTACAACAACATCCGCAACCTGGTGAACGAGGAGATGAAGCAGTTCTTCCGGCCTGAGCTGCTCAACCGGATTGACGAAATCATCGTCTTCCGTCAGCTCACCAAGCCGGAAATCAAAGAGATCGCCGACCTGCTCTTGCAGCAGATCAACCAGCAGCTAGCCGAGCGCAGCCTCTCCCTGAAGCTGTCTGAGGCATTCAAGGACCACCTGGTTGAGGAAGGTTACGACCAACGCTACGGGGCTCGCCCCATGCGCCGCGCTATCTCTCGCCTGATCGAAGATGAGCTAGCCGAAGCCATCCTCGCCGGTCGCCTACAGGATAACGATGTCGCCGTCTTTGACATCGATGAAGACGGTAAAGTGACCGTCAGCCCAGAAAAGCAGCCCGCCCTAGTCGGCGCTTAACGGCCGGCTGGCTGATTAATTTAGCAAGGGGCCATGGTGTTGCCATGGCCCCTTGCTTTTTCCATAAATCTGAACTAGGTCGGTTAACTTTTAGCATGTATGCATGGATAAAGTGTGTGTAGTATGTATACATACATGGATAAAGTGTGTATAGTATGCATGTATAAACGCTATGACCAGCCGAGAGATTATTTCCAGGCTGAAAGTCGATGGTTGGGTCTTGGTAGACACTAAAGGTAGCCACCAACAATTCAAACACCCAAACAAAAAAGGCCGTGTAACCGTTCCTCATCCCAAGAAAAGCCTGCCTATTGGAACCGTTAGAAGCATTGCTAGACAGGCTAGTTGGGACTGGCCCTTGAAGTAAGCGTAAGGATAAAAAATTAATGCGTTATCCAATTGTTATTCATAAGGACTCTGACAGTGATTACGGGGTAACTGTCCCCGATCTTCCGGGCTGTTTCTCTGCTGGAGATTCAATTGAAGATGTAGTCGCTTGCGCGATTGAGGCAATCGAATGCCATATTGAAGGTTTGCTGATCGATGGGGAAGATATCCCTTTACCTAATCCTATTGAAGAACATAGAGAAAATCCTGATTTTGCGGATGCCTTCGCCTGGATGTTCGTTGACATCGACCTGTCTAAACTTTCAGGAAAAAGCAAACGCATTAATGTGACTATTCCCGAACGCATTTTGAGTCGGATTGATGCCTTTGCTGTCAGTCGCCACGAAAGCCGATCAGGGCTCATGGCTAATGCAGCAATCGAGTATATGGCTATGCGCTCTGAGAGCCCCCCAGATAGCAAAGTGGAAATCGCATCTTAGCTGAATCGTTACTGTACACCAACCTATCTCGCTGCCTAACCCGCCTCAATCTGTCGCACTACCGTCTGAGCCGAATAGCTGACGCCAGCCGTCCCCTCACCCGGATGCGTGCTGTCCCCCACCAGCCACAGGTGAGGAATCGGCGTGCGGGTAGCGAAGCCGAAGGGGCCAAAGTCAGACAGCCGCTGGCCGATGCCGCCGACGATACCGCGATCGCGCCCGGTAAACTTAGCAAACGTCCGGGGCGTCGCCGCTTCACTATGAACAATGTGCTCAGGCCGCAGGTCAAAGTACTGGCCGAGCCGCGCGATCGCGGTCTGGGTATAGTCGGCCTTCATCGCCTCATAGTCCTCGGCCTGCCACCAGCGCTGGGGGTCGGTAAACGAAGAGGCGATTACCGTCGCTTTGCCCTCGGGGGCGCGGCCATCGCTGGGGCGGCTGACTGAGACAAAGAGCGAATTGTTCTCGCCGATGGGACCGTCATAGTCGTAGAGAAACTGCAAATGCGGCGGACAGTCGGCGGGAATCGCGGCGGCTTCGACGCCCAGATAAATCACGAAGGCGCCTGAGGCGGGCGGCAGCTTCTCAACCCGCTGGGCATAGCCTTTCGGAGCCTGGGAACCCAGCAGCTGCATTAGATTCTGCACGGTGACGTTGGCGATGACGTGGTCGGCGGGTTCCCACCAGCGATCGCCGGTTTTCTGATCTTGCACCTGCACTCGGCGCGGCCGATTGTCTTCTAAGCAGACCTTCTCAACGGTGTGGCGCATTTTTAGCTCGCCGCCGTCGCGCTGGAGCGCCTGCGTCAGCCGATCGCTGAGCGCCTGCATACTGCCCTGTAGGTGGGATAGCCCCTGAGGCGCTTGGGAAACCCCCAGGGCGGTCGCCGCGTAGAGCAGCGCGGTCTGGTCCGCATTTACCTGGGAGTAGAGCTTGAGCTGTAGGTCTAAGAAAGTTTTGAGCCTGCGATCGCGAAGCTGGTAGCCCCGCAGCACCTGGCCGACGGTGGAAAGGATATAGGGCAGCGTCAACAGCGTATCGGGCCGAACGGCAGACACCAGCTGCCACAGATCCCAGACGCTGCGCGGCGGCAGCACCGGGTCGCGCTGCTGAAACCGCCAGCTGTAGCGAAAAAGTGCTGCCATAAATCGCCAAAACGGTTCACTACCAGGAAACTGCCGCTGCCGCTCGGCCTGCCAGCGTTCCGCCTCACGCCAGACTCGGATGGGCTCAGTTTCACCGGGTAAAAAGACCGCGCAGGCCGGGTCGCAGGGCGTCGCCTCAGGTAGCTCTAACCCTAGCTTAGTGAAAATCTGATGGTGAATCCCCCCGGGCTCTAACCCGGCTACCTGGGTCGCACCGACATCAAAGGTAAAGCCGCGTCGCTTAAACGTAGAGGCGCAGCCCCCCGGCACAATTGCCTGGTCAAAAACCTTAACCGCATAGTCCCGATGCGCTAGCAGCGCCGCTGCCGTCAGCCCGCCGATACCCGCCCCAATCACAACGACTTTGGGCTGGCGGGCTGAGGGATTAGACAGCTGAACCATGGCAGATTTACATTTCTTAACTCTACCCTCAGTTTAATCTCAATCGAGTTTTCCTGCTGTCAAAGCGAATTCTTGTAGCGCGCTGACCCAGCTCTCACACTTCGAAGCGAGTAATGTTTAAGTTCACTGGCTTAGGCCTTGAACCTTCTACCCTTCTCGGGGTCTGACCAGTCGCAGGCAAAGCCCTTATTCTCCGGTACATATTTGCTCCAGGGCTGTGGTTCGACTGGCGCGTCAGTAGACCAAACGATATCAAACAGACCATCGTCGCGGACTTGGCCAATGCGCGCCGTTTTAGAAAGGTGATGGTTAGGATTCATCGTCACGTTGCCCTCGGGTGCAGCAAAGGTCTGCCCATAGGCCGCAGCGCGGACCGCAGCAATATCGGTCGTACCGGCCTGCTCAACCGCCTGCTTCCACAGATAGATCATCGTGTAGGCAGACTCCATCGGGTCGTTTGTGAATCGGCCTTCGCCATATCTGCCTTTAAAGGCGCTGACAAACTTCTCATTCTCAGGCGTCTCGACCGTCTGAAAGTAGTTCCAAGCAGCATAGTGACCCTTGAGAAATTCGGTGCCAATTACCCGAACTTCTTCTTCCGCAATACTGACTGACATCACCGGATATTGATCTGGTCCCAGCCCCGCCCCCTTAAGCTGCTTAAAAAAGGCTACATTGCTGTCGCCTTGAAGACTGTTAAAAATGACGCCACCCTCCGGCAGAGCCGTCTTGATCTGGCTGATAATGGGTGCGACTTCGGCACTGCCGAGGGGCAGGGAGGTTTCGCCTACGGCTTCGCCGCCCTTCGCTTCGAGCTGTTCCCTCACCAGCGTGTTGACCGTGATGAAATCCGCCGACTGCGGAAACATATCGTCAGAAGTAACTAGGAAAAACTGCTGGCCTTTATTGACGAAAAGCCAGTCTACGGCAGGCTCGATTTGCTGGTTAGGCGCTGCGCCAGCATAGAAAATGTTTTGTGAGCATTCCTGGCCTTCAAACTGTACCGGGTACCATAGCAAGTGCTGCTTCGACTCGACGATCGGCAGCATTGCTTTGCGGCTAGCAGTCGTCCAGCCGCCAAATACAGCGGCTACTTTATCCTCGTCAATCAGCCGTTCTACTTTTTCGGCAAAGGTCGGCCAGTCAGACGCACCGTCTTCTAAAATGGCCACAATCTGCTGACCTAACACCCCGCCAGCCTGATTAATTTCAGCAATCGCCATCTTCTCAGCGTCTACCACCGCGGTCTCGCTAAAAGCCATGGTGCCGCTCAGCGAGTGCAAAAGGCCCACCCGGATTGGTTCATCACTGTCGGCTTCTTCAGCTGACGGGGCTGCTTCAGTCTCAGCTTCTGAGCTGGTCTCTGAACTGTTTGGGGCCGCACAGGATTTGAGCAGCAGGCTGCCGCCCGCTGCCGCTGCCCCGTAGGTTAAGAATTTACGTCGGCCAATGCGATTGGTCATAGCGTCTCTGGCCGGGCAAACAGGCCGTGGTGGTTAATAAATTCGACGACGGTGCTGAGCCCCAAGGATTGCTTCAGGTTGGTGAATACGAAAGGGCGATCGCCGCGCATTTTTTTGGCATCCCGAGCCATCACGTTGAGATCGGCCCCGACCAGGTCTGCCAGGTCAATTTTGTTGATCACCAGCAGGTCTGATTTGGTAATCCCCGGTCCGCCCTTGCGCGGAATTTTGTCGCCCGCTGACACATCAATCACGTAGATCGTCAGATCGACCAGCTCTGGGCTAAAGGTCGAGGCTAGATTGTCGCCGCCGCTTTCGACAAAAATCAGGTCGAGGTCATCAAACCGCGTCTCCAGGGTTTCAATCGCCACCAGATTGATCGAAGCATCTTCGCGAATCGCCGTATGGGGGCAGCCGCCGGTTTCGACACCGACGATGCGATCTCGCTCCAATGCCTCACTCCGCACCAAAAACTGAGCGTCTTCCTGGGTATAGATGTCGTTGGTCACCACCGCAATCGAATGCTGCTGCCGCATCGCCTTGCAAAGGGCATCGACCAGGGCCGTCTTGCCCGACCCCACCGGCCCCGCAATTCCCACCCGAAAAGGCCCCATCGCGCTTAGCTCCGAAATAGACGGCTGTAGAGCGTCTCGTGCTGCATACTGGCGAGGGCTGCGCCCCAGCCGCTGGTGAACAGCCGATCGTCACTCAGGGATAATATTGTATCGGCTGCGATCGCAAATTCATCCTGCAATCTCAGTAATGTTACCTGGCCCTCGGTCTGACCCAGGGGCACCAGCTTCACCGCTGCCGTAATCAGGTTTGTCGCCCAACTCTGTAAGTAGCCTAGCAGACTCAGCTCTACCGGGATTCTGCAATGAGCCGCCGCTAGACCAAAGGCGACGGCAAAATTGCAGGGCTGCTCGCAGGCGGTCAGGGCAGGCTGGAGCTCAGGATATAGAGCATTTAGCAATCTCACTAGCGATCGCCCCATCTGCCAGCTCTGCTGTCGGATTTCTGCGCCCTCTCGAACCGCCGACAGCCAGTGATTCCACTCTGCTAGCTGCGCCAGATCATCCTCTAGAAAGGCTCGATGCACTCGTCCCACCACCGCCGCTTCCAGCCGGATTGCCCCATACCGCAGCTCCTGCAGCAGCCAGTCCTCTAGAGCCGCCGGGGTTTGCAGCAGGTCAGACTGAGTCAGCGTCTCTAATCCTTCGGAATAGCTGAAGGCCCCCACCGGCAGGGCCGGGCTGACCAGCTGTAGCAGCTGTAGCAGCGCCGCTGCATCGGTATCAATGGTCATCATGATGGACGTGTCCGTAGGCTCCTGCCTCGGGCTCAAAGGGCACCTGCTGACGCACGACTGTCAGACCCAGCTGCTCCAGCATGGCTTCCAGCACTGGGTCGGGCAGCAGTCGCAGATAGTCCTGCGCTAGCTCTAGCGCAATGTGGCGATTGCCCAAATGGTAGGCCGCTCGCAGCAGCTCAAAGGGCGAGCTGGCGGTCACCGTAAGTACGGTTTCAGGTTTGGCAACGACTCGCACCTGAGTCCCATCTTGGGCCTGGAGCCGGTCGCCATCGCGCAGCACGGTGCCGCGCGGCAGATTGAGATAGACAGACTCGCCCGTTTCAGCGGTGAATCGATGGCGCGATCGCGTCCGCTGCTCAGCCGTTAGCGCCAAGGTGAGCTCCACCGGCTGGTTCGGGTCGGGGGGGAGTCTTGTTTCTAAAACCGTAGTCATCGTCAAAAGCAGCACCCCGCCGTTAGCGAGTAGGCTGAGAGGGCAGTGACAATATTATCCGCTATGACTACTGTAGTCGTTGCCACGGGCAATCCGGGCAAGCTGACGGAGCTCAAGGGCTATCTTCAGGAATTAGACTGGCAGCTGGCCCTGAAGCCGGAGGCGATTGAGGTTGAAGAAACGGGGGATACCTTTATCGCCAATGCCCGGCTAAAGGCTTCGGAAGTCGCGATCGCCACCCAGCAGTGGGCGATTGCCGACGATTCTGGCCTCCAGGTTGACGCGCTAGACGGCGCGCCGGGAATTTATTCGGCCCGCTATGGCAGCAGCGACGCTGACCGGATTGGCCGGGTGCTGAGGGAATTGGGGGAGAGACAAGACCGTGGGGCTCAGTTTGTCTGCGCGATCGCGCTGGCCCGGCCCGACGGGACGATTGCGCTAGAAACCACGGGCATATGCCCGGGTGAAATTCTCTATCAGCCCCAGGGCGACAAAGGCTTTGGCTACGACCCCATTTTCTATCTGCCGAGCCATGACAAAACCTTCGCCGAGATGAGCCCGGCTGAAAAGGAGCGCTACAGCCATCGCGGCATCGCCTTTGAGCAGCTGATGCCCGCCCTGCGCAGGCTCGACCTCAGCCGCCCTTAAGTTTGAAAGCTTGCACGTTAAGCGTCGCGCTTGTTGAGAAATTCCTGAACCTGACCCAGGGCCGCTTTGAAGATATTGAACCCAGCCCAGCTTGCCGCGATCGCAATGGGGGCCAGCACCGCTAGAATCCGAAAGTCAAAGTCCATCTCTAAAACCCTCTAAAAAATGCTTAAGCTGCTGTCACAATTCTCTCATAAAGTCCATCGATATTGCTAGCCCGATTCGAAAACTCCCCACAAAATCCTATGACTCAACCCGCCAGACGCCCCACTGCCCTCGTTACCGGAGCCTCCAGCGGCATTGGCCGCGCGATCGCTCTGCGCCTCGCCCAGGAGGGCTATGACCTGGCCATCTGCGCCCGCCGTCAGGACCGTCTCGACGAGCTTAGCCAGACGCTCAAGCAGCATGGCGATGTGCTGGCACAGCCCGTAGACCTGAGAGACGAGGGGCAGATTCTCGACTTCTTCAGCGCCATTAAAACCCGCTGGGGTTATCTGGATGTGCTGGTCAATAACGCCGGGCTCGGGCATAATCAACCGCTGCTAAACGGCAGCACCGAGGGCTGGCGCGAGATGCTAGACGTCAACGTCCTGGCCCTTTGCATTTGCACCCGCGAGACCGTTCAGCTGATGCAGGCCAATGGAGACAGCGGCCATATCGTCCATATCAGCTCGATGTCGGGCCATCGGGTGCCCAGCCTCAGCGGCCTCTACTCGGCTACCAAGTTCGCCGTCCGCTCCCTCACCGAAGGGCTCCGCCGCGAACTCCGGGCCGCCGATTCTAACATCCGCGTTTCCTCAATTAGCCCCGGCTATGTGGAAACCGAGTTTGCTGAAAAATATCACCAGAGCGCTGAAAAAGCCCAGGAAACCTACAGCCGCTTCCCCGTCCTCCAGCCCCAGGACATCGCCAATGCCGTCAGCTATGTCCTGAGTCAGCCCAGCTATGTCCAAGTCCATGACATCCTGGTTCGACCCACCGGTCAGGAAACCTGAGACACAAATGATGAAACCTATTCTTTTTGAAGCTTCACCATAAAAAAACCGTCCATGTCGTGGCGGTGGGGCCAGACCTTGATCCAGCCTTTGGCTGCGGCGAAGGGATAGGCAGGCGAGCTGGGTGGCGGCGGTTGGATTTGCCAGTTGGGGCATTGGCTGAGGAACCAGAGGATTTGGTCTTCGTTCTCAGCCGGGTTGAGGGTGCAGGTGGAGTAGACTAAGATGCCGCCGGGTTTCACCCAGGTGGCCGTGTGGAGCAGCAGGTCTCGCTGGAGCTGAACCAGCGTTTCGACCGATTCTGGGAACTGCTGCCAGCGGGCGTCGGCGTGGCGGTGCAGGGTGCCCAGGCCAGAGCAGGGCACGTCGAGCAAAAGGCGATCGCACTCCCCAAACTCCTCATAGGTGCGACTATCGCAGAGCAGCGGCTGAACGGATTTAAGCCTGAGTCGGTCCAGGTTTTGCTGAATTTTTTTCAGGCGGCTGGGGGCGCGATCGCAGGCCCACACGGTTCCCACATCCCCCATCAGCTCGGCCAGGTGCGTACTCTTGCCGCCGGGGGCAGCGCAGGCATCGATTATCAGTTCTCCGGGCTGGGGGGTGACCAGATGACCGACGAGCTGGGCGCTGCTGTCTTGAACGCTCCATTCCCCTTCAGAATAGCCCGGCAGCAGGTGGATGGCCCCGGCGGGTTGAGTCAGCCGCAGCCCGCCGGGCAAATTGCGAATGGGCCGAGCCGCAACGTCTGCCTTTTGTAAAGCGGCTTCGACCTGGGCCTGATTGCTGCGCTGTAGGTTGACCCTGAGGTCGATTTTCGGCGGCTGGTTGAACCATTCGCAGAGCGACTCCACTTCATCTGGAGGGAGTAAAGTCTGCCAGAGCTGGATGATCCAGTCTGGATAGCTGTGGCGAATGCCGAGCCTAGCAATGGGCGCTTCGGGCAGCCGCAGCGGGTCATCCCCAGCGGCCTGACGCCGGATATACTGACGCAGAATGCCGTTTACGACGCCGCTGAGCTTGCCCAGACGCTGTTGTTTCGCCAGCTCTACAGAGGTGTCAATCGCTGCATGGGGCGGAACCTGGCTGAGGTACCGGAGCTGGTAGAATCCCAGCCGCAGAATCAGCCGCAGGTCGGTCGGCTGCTGTTCGGCCTGCTTTTTGCCAAACTGACCGATCAGGGCGTCCAACGTGCGCTGCCGCCGGACGCTGCCGTAGACCAGTTCGGTCAATAGCCGCTTGTCTGCCAGGCTGAGGTTGGCGCGGCTGAGCTGACGGGAGACCACCTCATCGGCAAAAGCGCCCCGTTCAATTGAGCGGAGCGCCTTTAAAGCGAGCTGCCTGGCGCTGAAGCCGGTGCTAGAGCTGAAACTTTGGCCGGTATTTGAAGATGAGCCGTCTGCTGTCATCCAGGCTTGAGGGCCTGCACTTGCCCTCTACTTGCGTTTCTTAGCGGCACTCGGGGTAGCCTCTTTGCTGCGCCGCCGTCGGTCTCGCCATTCCGCCGCCGTCAGGTAGACAATTCCGCCCGTCACAACGACTAACAGGGCTAGCGCTGAAACGGCCAGAATGCTGATCGCTTTGGCTTCAAACGCTCCATCCATAGCTCAAGCTCAGAAAAATTGGCTAAAATCCGTTGCGACCCCAAACGACCAGGGTGAGGGAGAAGGTGAAACAGGCGAGTAGCGAAACCCAGCCCAGCGTCAGAATATCCATAGATTTTTCTTGCCGATCGACGGTGATTGCTTTCCTATCATACGTCATGACTGGCGGGGTTTGCAGAGACAGTCTGGGGATGTCTCGGGGATGGGTTATCCGCACCGGGCGATTGGGGGGGCGATGTCTGTACAATCTTTAGAAAAGCAGTGTGATTTTAGTGGGCTCCATGATTCCTACCGTTATTGAACAGTCTGGTCGCGGCGAACGCGCCTTTGATATCTATTCGCGGCTCCTGCGAGAGCGCATCATCTTTCTAGGACAGGAGGTGACGGCAGAGTCGGCGAACCTAATTGTGGCCCAGATGCTCTTTTTAGAAGCAGACGACCCTGAAAAGGATATCTACCTTTACATCAACTCGCCCGGCGGCTCGGTTTCCGCCGGGCTGGGGCTCTACGACACGATGAACCATATTCGCCCGGATGTCTGCACCATCTGCGTTGGGCTGGCGGCCAGTATGGGGGCGTTTTTACTCAGCGCTGGGAAGAAAGGCAAGCGAATGAGCCTGCCCAATGCCCGGGTGATGATCCACCAGCCGCTGGGCGGGGCCCAGGGGCAAGCGACCGATATCGAAATTCAGGCGAAGGAAATCCTATACCTGAAGGATTTGCTCAATAATGCTCTGGCCGACCACACGGGGCAGCCGCTGGACAAAATTAAGGAAGACACCGAGCGCGACTTCTTTATGTCCCCTTCGGAAGCCGTCGAGTATGGCCTGATCGACCAGGTCATCGACCGTCACGCCATCGGCAGCCGACCGACGGTGGTCGAATAAATCACGCCTAGCTTGAACCGCTATCCCAGCTTGGGGTAGGCAGCGTTTCCAAATGCAGCAGAAAGCTCAGCAGCTCTTCATCCGTGAGCTGCTGGCGCGATCGCTTGCCGTAGGTTTTCTCCAGATGCTCTCGTCCGTCAGCGCTGGTCCAGCCCAAACGGCTCAGCTCAACGTCGGTCTGGGCAATGATGTCGGACAGATCGACCGGCTTAGCAGACGGGTCAAAGTCCTCTGGGCCACCAAAATTTTCTGAGCCACCGAAATTTTCGGGCGGCGCGATCGCGCTATTGGCAGAGTCGGCTATGGGTTTGCTGACCTCAGTCGGAGCTGGGAGGGCAGCAGGCACCTGTTCCGTTGGTGGTTCGGCTGCCTTGGTTGCAGTTGAGGGCATTGCTGTCGCCTCAGGCCGGATCTCAGGCATGTGATTAGGCGCATCAGCAAGCGGGCTGTTAGCTGACGGCCCGGCGCTAGAGCCTAGCCCATCCTCTGCGACTGCTTCTGACTGGGACGGATTGAGAACGGCCAAGGCCCGCGATCGCGCCCTGTCTTCAGCCGCCTCAATTGTCTTATCGGCAGCGAGACCGGTTGCAACGGTCTGCTGATCGAGGCTAACTGCCGCCCGAACGACGTACTGCCCATCGTTCACCATCAGCAGTTCGGTGATCAGGCAGCCCGTCGGATAGTGATTGCGAAACTCGGCTAGAGCCATGGCAGGCAGTTTGGGCAGGGGCGGTGATGGGGTATAGCGGATAACGTTTAATCTTTAATTCCATTATCCTAGAGAAAGTAGCGAATCCACAAATGTCACCCCTGTTTATTGACTCCCCGGAGGTAATCACTGCGTTAAAGTGTTAAACCGCCCATGTTAGATAGCCTGCTTGATTATTCGCCCAGCTTCGGCGTCGATACGATGCTGCTGCTGCCCGTGCTGATTGCGCTGGAAATGGTGCTGTCGGCAGATAACGCCATTGCCCTGGCCGCGATCGCGCAGGGGCTGGAAACCGAAGCGCTGCAAAGGCGGGCGCTAAATATTGGCTTAGTGGTCGCCTTTGTGCTGCGGGTCGGGCTAATCCTAACGGCGACCTGGGTACTGCGCTACTGGCAGTTTGAAGTCGCCGGGGCAGCCTATTTGCTCTGGCTGGTCTATCAGCATTTTTCCGCCGACGAGTCAGAGGATGGCGACCACCATGCCCCCCGGTTTGAATCCCTTTGGCAGGCCATCCCCATTATTGCCGTCACCGATCTGGCCTTTTCGTTAGACAGCGTCACCACCGCGATCGCGCTGTCTCGTCAGGTGGCGATTATTCTGCTGGGCGGCCTAATCGGCATTATCGCGCTGCGGTTTATGGCCGGACTGTTTATCCGCTGGCTGGATATCTATACTCACCTGGAAGACGCGGGCTTCGTCACCGTCGCCTTTGTCGGCGCGCGGCTGCTGGTGCGGGTGGTCAATCCAGCCTGGGTACCGCCTGAGTGGGTGATGGTTTCCGCGATCGCCGCGGTATTTGCCTGGGGATTTTCCCAGCGAGTCGAGTCGGACACCGGGTCGAAATCGACCATGGCGACCGAACCCAGTCAGCTTGAGTCAGACCAATCTGAACCGTCTTCCCAGCAGATTGAATCCCATCGTGAAGCCCTGGCTTCGGCTCCCGCCGCTAAAGGGCTGAAAGAAGAGCCCGAAGCTGGGAGACGACCGTAGGTTTGGATTTTGAACCTTAAAGAATTTGACTGGGGAGACCGCGCTCCCCGGCTTAACGGCTACTCATAAAGCCATTCTTTCAGAGTTGGTTCCCACTCTGAGACTTCGCCTTCGCCAAACCAGAGGGCAATCTCACTTTGGGCCGTCTCGGGTGCGTCTGAGCCGTGGATAATATTGCGGCCAATCGTAATCCCGTAGTCTCCCCGAATCGTCCCAGGCTCAGCCGAGAGCGGATTGGTCGCGCCAATCAGCTTACGGGCCGAGGCAATCGCGCCTTCCCCCTGCCAGACCATCGCCACCACCGGGCTAGAGATAATAAACTCGACCAGGCCGCCGAAGAAAGGCTTGTCGCGATGGACGTCGTAGTGCTTCTCGGCTAGCTCCCGGGATACGGCTAGCTGCTTCAGGGCTACGAGGGTAAAGCCCTTGCGCTCGAACCGGCCAATGATTTCGCCCACCAGCCCCCGCTGCACGCCGTCGGGCTTGATCATAATAAAGGTCTTTTCCACAGATTCACTCCTAAAACGTCAAAAGCTACCGTCGCAAATGCCTATTAGCACTGCTGAGAACGGAGCCTTTCCTATGCTCAGGAAGGAAACGCAGTTTGTAAAGCATTTTGACCAAATTGCCTAATCTGCTGACGCTGCCATAGCCAGTAGCCTACCCCAACCCCGCCCCCCAGGAGCAGCCAGGGTAACAGCAGATGCAAAAGCAATAGCGCGATCCCAAACAGCACGACGAGCCCCAGCGCCAGCCGAATTTTGGCCTCAAAGTCGGAGCGGGAGTTCATACGGGGAGCAGATAGGTTAATGATTCAAATGTATTATACGTCTGATGCCGGGTTGGCAAATATCTGATTGACCGCGATCGCAATCCTGTCTAAATCTTCATCTAACAGCGGCGGCCATTCCACTCCTGTTTGCACCCCCTGCTCATAGCAGCGGCGGCTGTTGTAGGCTAGCCGATGCAGGGCGTAGGCAAACTCCCGGTCGAGGGCCGTCGCTTCCCGCAGGTTGTCAAAGACCGCTCTTAGCGCTAGCAGCAGCGAAGTCACCTGCCCGGGCACCGGCGGCTGGCCCTGCTCCAGACGACCCAAGAACGTATCGGCAGTCTGGTTCTGCGGTAGGGCCTGGCGGGTAAGCTCTTGACGAGCCGTTTTGAAATCCATAGCCGCTCCCAATTGGCTCAAGCTGTTGGCGCATAGCAAAAACCGGGGCACCCTGAGGTCATATCCCAGTTTCGGCTAGGCCGGTTTCGCTAAGTTTCACAGAGACTTTATCATTCCCCTGCCCTAACCGCAGACAAAATCGCCAAAACTAGAAGGGGTACATTTCGAGAGTCATCGCGGCTCAATTCTAAGTAACCCTAGTCCAAGTCATCCTAGAACCTGACGCCCATCGCTCGCCCATGGCAAATCCTCTCCCCGTCCCTTTTGTAGACCTATCGCTTCAGCACCAGCCGCTCCAGGCTGAGCTGCTCAGCCTGTTCCAGGCTAGGCTAGCGGCGGCAGATTTCGTCCTGGGACCAGCTGTGGCGGAATTTGAACACGTCTTCGCCGACGCCTCGGGTGCCGCCTATGGGGTCGGCGTCGGCTGCGGCACCGACGCGATCGCGCTGGGTCTGCAAGCTTGCGGCATTGGCCCCGGTGACGAGGTGATTCTACCGGCTAATACCTTCATCGCCACGCTAATCGGTCTGCTGCGGACAGGGGCGACCCCAATTTTTGTAGACTGTGAGCCCGAGACGGCGCTGATTGACCTGGTCGCCGCCGAGCAGGCGATTACCCCCCGGACTCGGGCCATTATCCCGGTTCATCTCTACGGCCAGATGGTTTCCCCCAGCGAGCTGCGGGCGCTGGCCCAGCGGCATCAGCTGTTTATTTTTGAGGATGCGGCCCAGGCCCATCTGGCTGAGCGAGAGGGCCAGCGAGCCGGTTCGGTGGGGCTGGGTGCGGCCTTTAGCTTTTATCCCAGCAAAAATTTGGGAGCTTTGGGAGATAGCGGTATGCTGTTGACCAGTCAGGGGCTGGTGGCCGAGACGGTGCGATCGCTGCGCAACTACGGGGCTCGCCAAAAGTACGTCCATACCGATGCTGGCGGCACGAACAGCCGTTTGGATACCCTCCAGGCCGCTGTTCTTCAGGCCAAGCTGCCCTATCTGGCTGAGTGGAATCGCGATCGCAACCGCCTGGCCTGCGAATATGACCAGCGGCTCGCCCATCTAGCAGACTACGGCATCCGGCCTCTGCTCAACCGCAGCGGCAGCGGTCATGTCTATCACCTTTACGTCATCCGAATTGCCGCCGACTGCCCGGTAGACCGAGCCCGGCTGCAGCTAGAGCTGACCAGCCAAGATATTCAGACCGGGATTCACTATCCCCTGCCCTGTCATTTGCAGCCCGCCTTTTTATCCCTAGGTCATCGTCAGGGCGACTTTCCCCGGGCCGAAGCGCTCAGTACCGAGATTCTGTCTCTACCAATGTATCCTGGGCTCAGTGAGGCGCAGCTGGAGCGGGTCGTTGCCGCTATTCAGTATCTTGTCACTCAGTCCAGCCGGGCTACTCAGATCCTCGACCCCACCCGCTAACCCCCATGGTCGCCACCCGCCAATCACTCAAATCTTTCCAGCGCCCTCCACTGACCGCTCTGATCTTAGGTCTGCTGGCGGTCCTCTACGGGCCGCTGCTGTGGCACTGGGTAGACGGCTGGTTGACCAAGTCCATCAGCATTCAGCACGAGTACTTCAGCCACGGCCTGCTGGGCATTCCCTTCGCGGCCTATCTAGCCTGGGGCAAGCGGCAGAGCTGGCAGCGATTAGAGCCTAGATTGCACTGGCTAAGCCTGCCGCTGCTGGGTCTGGCCTTCGGGCTCTACAGCAGCGGCCTGAGCGACCTGATGAACCTGTCACTGCCGCTGCTGCTGACCGGCCTTTGTCTGGCCCTCAAGGGCTGGCCGGGGCTGCGGCTGGAGGCGTTTCCACTGCTGCTGCTGGCGCTGGCTACGCCGACCCAGCTGCCCTACCTAATTGAGCCCTATATTCTGCCGCTCCAGCAGTTTATTGCTGCCACCGCAGGCGTCCTGCTCCAGCAGTTCGGCATGGATGTGCAGGTCAACCAGATCTACCTGGCCGTCAATGGCCAGCTGGTAGAAGTTGCCCCCCACTGCGCCGGGCTCAAGATGCTGTTTACCAGCCTTTACATGGGGCTGATCTTAGCCTACTGGACGGGATTGAATCGCTCTCGGCTGCGCACCGGGCTTTTCTTTATCGGCATTGTCGGCATCAGCATTGTCGGCAATATTATTCGCAATACGCTGCTGGCGTTCTTCCACGGCTCAGGACAGCGAAGTGCCTTCGACTGGCTGCACGAAAGCTGGGGCGGCGATCTTTACTCCGCAGCGATGCTGGGCTCACTGATTGTGCTAATCCGGGCGATAGAGCACGCTGTGCCACCTTCCCTTAACCTGGCCGCTCCGGCGTCCTCCATGGCTGAACCGGATAGGACGGGCGGCCAGCCACCTCGCGGTTACTTTTAGCGTTTTGAACGGCAATTACAGCTATGGCTTCTCCCGCGATCGCAAATCCCTTTCCCAAAGCTGCTCGATGTCTGGTACTGGCGGCTTTAGCGCTGCTGATTGCAGTCAGCGCGCTGCCCTACTATAGGTCCGGCTGGCCCTGGGCTAGCCCCCCCGACGTGCCCCACGTAGCGGCATTGAAGACGCTACAGCAGAAAGGGCTAGCCCTGCCCGGCTGGGAAACTCAGGAACAGTCTCAAATTTCTCTGGGGGGACATGACTGGTCCGTGCAGCAGATTGCGCCGGCGACGCCTAACGCGGCTAATCCGATCGCCCAGGCAGCGCTGCTGCTGCGGCCACAGGTCTGGTATGCCGACCAGCCCGAAGTGGAATGGCTTGATATTAGGGGCTCCCAGCAGTGGACGGTGGATTCGCGTCAGCGGCTGACGTTCACAGTCCCCGTTCCGGAGCAGCTGTCCTCTGCACAGGCAGACTCGGCCCCTACTCAGGTGACCGCCGATTTTTTTCGCGCTTGGAATCCAACTCAAACCTATGCCGTCCTGCAGTGGTATGCCTGGCCTACCGGCGGCCATCCTGCCCTTAGTCGCTGGTTCTGGCTCGACCAAAAGGCCCAGTTACAAAAGCAGCAGCGGCTGCCCTGGGTAGCCGTTAGTCTTTTGATCCCAATTCCACCGCTAGGCGATATTCAGCCCTATCTTGAGTCGGCGGAGGCCCTAGCTGAGACCGTTCAGCAGGCGCTGATTGACGCTGCTTTTCAGGCTTAATGGCCTAGTACAATCTCTCTGTCTGAGTCGGCTGACACCGCTTTATTAAAATCTCAGGATGAAGGCGGTTTTAGACTGAAGCGCTATTCATGTCCAAAGAGTTACTCATGTTTTAAGTTCAGACACTATGGATTTGGAACTCTATAGGCTACAGTGGCTACAGTTTTATCCTAATTCTATTTCTAGCTCCGGCTGTAGCCGATGCATGTCTTCCCGTTAGAGCTCTTAGTAGGTTTTCTGAGCCGCGATCGTTCTCTCTACTGATTACGCTATGTCCAAAAGTTTATTTGAGCTGAAGCTGAGACCGCGACCCGTTTTCCCTAAGCAGACCGGTTCGGAAGCGCTGCCATCGGCTTACCTGCTGGCTGGAACGCTGCTGCTGGGTACGCTAACGCTGGGCGGTCTTAGTGGTAAGGCGCTGGCTCAGCAAGACGCGCCGCTACCTAGCCTACCGCCTGCCGAGAGCAGCCCGGAGCCGGTCGATCAGGAGCGAGACCCCGATGCAGCCGATCCGGCAGAGGGTGACCTAGGTCCAGATAGCCCAGACAGTATCGAAATTGCACCCGCTATCGAGCAGGTGCCGACAGTTGACCTGCTGCCGTCGCTCCAGGATGGGTTCATTCTGACGCCGGAGCGGCTACAGGGGGTGATCGAAGCCTCCCCGGTTGAAGCTGACTTTGACAGCTATCGACTGGGACCGGGCGACAGCCTTTTTGTTAGCGTGCAGCGGTTTCCGGACCTCAGCTTTCAGGCCACGCTGGATCTGCAGGGCAACGTCGTTGTCCCCATCCAAGGGGCTGTCTCTTTGGAGGGGCTAACCCTGAGCCAAGCTGAACAGCTGATTCGAAACATCTATAACCAATATGTGGTTATTCGCCAGCCCCAAGATGTGACCCTGACGCTCGTCGCTCAGCGTGGTGTAGAGGTCACTATCTTAGGGGAAGTAGAGCGACCGGGTTTTTACCCCTTAGCCGATCCTAGAGTCGCGACGGCCCTGCTCACTGCTGGGGGGCCACCCGCAGTTCTGACCTGCGCTCGATCCAGGTGCAGCGACAGGTGCAGCGGGAAGGGCGGGTTATCGAGGAAACGGTCGATCTGTTCACGCCATTGGTTGAGGGCGGGGCGTTACCTAACCTACGCTTGGAAGATGGCGATGTCGTCTTTATTCCCAAACTCGATCCGAGTGATATTGAAAACTACGATAGATTTCTAGTAGCTCGATCAACGCTAGCTCAGCCAACGATTGAGGTTCGTTTTATCAACTACGCTGGCGGCGGTGGCGTAGGCCGGGTAACGCTTGAAAACGGCAGCACCTTCGTGGATGCCATTACCGAAATTAGGGTCAATGCTGACCAAGCCCGGCTGGGAGATGTGGCCCTAATTCGGTTTGATCCTGAAACGGGTCGGGCGGTGACCATTAGTCTAGATGCTAAAGATGCGATTCGAGGTGATATCACTCAAAACCCTCCGCTAGAAGATAACGACGTGATTATCGTTGGCCGAACCCTAATTGGCCGGATTACCTTTGCGCTAGGCCAGTTCACTCGACCCTTCCGAGATATTTTAGGATTTGTCCTGTTCTTTGACTCACTGATAGACAATGCAGATAATTTATTTAGCCCATGAGGTTGAGGTTCGATGGGCTCAGGTTTTCAAAGGGATATTTCTAACCGTGTGTTGACAGTATGTTTAAAGAAAACGGAACGCACTCAAGCGTTAAGCTTGACGCTATGCTATAAGAAAATCATTTAGGTTTAGTCTGGCTTGATCTGAGGCTTTCCCGCCGATAGCTGGCTTAGATCAAATTCGCTGAATTGTCTAGTCTGAAGAACTATGGCTTCCCCTTTAATTAAACGGTATCTACTTGCCCTTCAACGCTACAAATGGGCTGGCTTGGCGAGTTTTCTAGCCGTTTTAGGGGCTGCCGGTGTGATTGCTCTGCGGCCCAAGCCAGAGGCAGATTTTTATGCCCAGGGGGTACTGGTCGATAACTCACCTACCGTGTCGTTTACGGCGACGGGCAACCGGGTGCAGGCCCAGGGTTTAGGTATCATCAACGAGGAATTTTTGCTCTCAGATGTTCTACTAGAGGCGGTTTCTGCCGAGCTGGAGAATCGGGGGATTTCTGTAACGGCCGATGAGTTGGCCCAAAATACCGAACTGACAATTGATAATACCGCAGCTGATGCCGGGAGAAGGGGTAGAAATAATAACACGGGTACGGGACGAGAGCGGGTAACCGTGCGCTACAACGGAGACGATCCGGAGACGCCCCAAACGATTCTCAACGTGATGTTTCAGGGCATGGTGGAGCTCAGCCGCGAGTCTAACAAGGCCAAGCTGCGGGCGATCCTCCAGGCGCTAGATGAGCGCAACCCGGAGATTGAAGCTGAGCTGCGGCAGGCCGAACAGGCCCTGGAAGCCTACGATCGGATTGAGGGGCCAGCGATTCAGGCGTCTCTGGACGGCAGCCTGCTGGGCGCAATTTCGGGCAGCCAGAATCAGATCCGGCAAAACCAGATTGCGCTAGCCGGAATTGAAGCTCAGATGCGGAGCCTCAGTCAGCAGCTGGGGATGACGCCAGAGCAGGCCTACGCCTCTTCTGCACTCAGCGCCGACCCCATTATTGCCAATCTGCGCGCTCGAATCTACGACACTGAGTCCCAGATCCAGCTGCTGTTTGCCTCCGACTACAAGCCAGAGCATCCCACTGTAATCGAGCTGCGGCGCTCTCTGGCGGCTCTCAATCAGCTACTTCAGGAGCGAGCCGCAGAGGTGATTGGCGGCAGAGGTCAGAATACGCCCATTCCCAGCGGGACTCAGGTGCGGCAGGACAGTAGCTTGGATCCGGCCCGCTCGGCGCTGGCCAACCAGCTCGTCGGTCTCAAGAATCAGCGCGATGCCATTCTCCAACAGCAGCAGGTGTTAGCTCAGTCTGCTCAGGATCTGCGTCAGCAATATTCAAGCCTGCCTAACAAGCAGCTGGAGCGCGATCGCTTAGCCCAGCAGGTTGCCCTGCGGCGAGCCCTCTACGATCAGATTCAGGCTAGCCGAATCGACGCTGAGGCGGCCGATGCAGAAACGGTTAGCAGTCTAACGGTCGCGACTCCGCCATTCGTTGTGAGAGAAGATCCGGAAACGGCTAATCCTATCCTGGTCCTACTCGCTGGCGGCGTGGTCGGTCTAATTGTCGGCGGTGTGGTCATTTTCTTGCTCGATGCGCTCGACGGTACTGTACGGACTTCGGAAGACCTAGAGACCATTTTCTACGATCAGGAACTGCCGGTGCTGGGCATCATTCCGATCATCAAGACGCGGCCGGCCAAGGCAGCACCGGTCTTGCTTCAGCCGGACTCGGTTTACAACGAAAACTATGAGCGTTTCTTGAGCAAGCTGCGGCTAGCTGGAGCTAACGGTAGCACGTTGGGACCCAGGGTGGTTTTAATCACCAGCACCCGTGGGGCAGAAGGGAAGAGCATCAGCGCTTTCAATATCGCGATCGCGTCGGCCCGGGCCGGTCGGCGGACGCTGCTGGTCGAGGCCGATCTGCGCGCGCCGTCCAGAGCCCAGTATCTCAATATTGCCCCCGATCCGCAGTCCACTGTTGAGCCGCTGCGCTATTACAGTGGTCAGCTCAGCGAAAATATTCGGATGGCTTCTGCGGTAGAGAATCTGTATGTTTCGCCGGGGCCGGGGCCGCTCAGGCGCACAGCGGGCGTCCTGGAGTCGGGGGAGGTCAAGCGTTTCTTAGAAGATGCCCGGGGTCGATTTGACATGGTGGTCTTAGATACGCCAGCCCTCAGCCGCTGCGACGATGCGCTGCTGTTAGAGAGCCTGACCGACGGCATGATCCTGGTAACTCGGCCTGGCGTGACTGAGAAGGCTGTCTTGACTGCTGTCCTGGATGAGCTGGAGCTGAGCGAAGACGTTCGGCTGCTTGGCGCAATCATCAACGCCGCCGATTCAGACTCCCTGACAGCAGTTTCTGAGGAACCCTCCTCGGATGCTCAAACTGCAGCAGACAATCTAGCGCTGGAGCGCGAGCTAGACCGCGTACCGACGGGAAGAGTTGACTTTTAGAGCGAGCTTCGAGTATCGCAGACCGATGACGACCTATTACTATGCTGTCGCTAGCCAGCGATTTTTGCTGGAAGAAGAACCCTTTGAGGAAGTTTTGAAAGAGCGGCAGCGGCACTACCAGTCCCAGGAACAGGCGGTTGACTTTTGGCTGATCAAGCAGCCCGCTTTTTTAGACGCGCCAGCCCTGTCTGACATTAAAGCTCGCTGCCCACAGCCGGCAGCAGCCGTTATCTCAACCCAGCCAACGTTTATTACCTGGCTCAAGCTGAGGTTGGAGTACGTTGCTACAGGCAGCTTTGAGGCCCCTTCGGAGACCATTCCTGACCCGCTAGCATCCCTGGCCACGGCGTCGTGAAAGACTCAGGCTTCAGCCAAATTTGGGACGGGCTCCCCCTAGACTGGCAGGGTGAGCGGTTGTGCCAATAGTTTCGCGACTGTTACTGATGACCGGGCTCCTTGGCGGTGCGTTTCAGCCGCTGGCAGGAATAGCTCAAACCAGTCTGCCGAGCTGCCCTCCACCGGCGACGGCGGAATATCTGCTGCTGATTCGCGGCGAGGATGCGGCCGATAGAGACCGGATTGTATCCGTGCTGCCCCAGGAAAATCCGGTTCTGATCTGTGAGTATGCCGGCGAGGTGATTGTCCGTGCCGGTGGCTTTACCCAGCTGGAAACGGCTAACGCCTGGGCGACCTACATGGACGACATTGAGGGCTACGAAGCCTTTGTTTCAGTGGAGCCAGGCCAGGCCGAGCCTATCGCCTATCAGCCTCAGCCGCTCCGGTCCGGCTATGCAGTATTAGTGGACTACGATCACAGCCTTGCGACTGTCGCCGCCGTTGAGCGGCTGATTGACCAGCCGGTAGGGCTAGCGGCCTACCAGCAGCGCCCCTACCTGCTGATAGAACATACGGAAGATGCGGTCACCGCAGTCGAGCAGCTAGAGCAGCTCAGCCAGGCCAACTTCATCGCCGTCCTCGTAGATGGAGAGCAGGTCGTTAGGCTGACTGAGGCCATTGCCGCGATCGCGACTGAGCCAGAGTAATCGACAGTTCTCGACTCAGACTAGTAAGTCAGACTAGTAAGCAGGAGCCGCAATGCAGGCGACGAGAGCCCCTAGCAGAGAACCGACAATCACCTGCACAGGCGTATGCCCCAACAGTTCTTTCAGCCGGTCTTCGTTAAACTCGGCATGTTCCTGAAATATTTCATCAATGATTTGATTGAGGATTTTGGCCTGCTTACCCGCTGCCTGACGCACCCCAGCGGCGTCGTACATGACAATCACCGCAAAAATGGAGGTGGCGGCAAAGGCTGGACTGCTCCAGCCAATGGCCTGCCCCACGCCCACCGCTAGCGCCGTCACCAGAGCGGAATGGGCGCTGGGCATACCGCCGGTCTCGACCATTGCCCGCAGGTTGATCTTGCCATGCTGAGCAAAGTCGATGACGGCTTTGAGCACCTGAGCCAGCAGACAGGCAATAACGGCAACGAGCAGTACGTGGTTTTGGAAGATGTCCTGAAAATCCTGCATAGGGGTTAATGAGTACGGGCGGCTATGTAGTCTGCGATCGCAACCAGCGGCTGCCGCAGCGGACCAAAGGCAGAAAGTTCGGCTTTGGCGGCTGCAACCAGCTGCTGCGCCTGGCGCTGCGACTCATCGATACCCCAGAAGCTAGGATAGGTCGCTTTCTGCGCCGCAAGATCTTTGCCAACTGATTTACCGAGTGCCTCTGGGGTGGAAGTCAGGTCTAACACATCGTCGATAATTTGAAAGGCAAGCCCAACATTTTGAGCATAGCGTGACAGCCGTTGGCGAGTATCCGCCGGGGCTCCGGCTAGGATGGCGCCCGAAACGACAGAGACTTCTAGCAGCGCTGCTGTTTTGTGGCGATGGATAAAATTGAGCGTCTCTAGGCTCACCTCAGTTCCTTCAGAAGCCAGATCGACAATCTGGCCGCCGACTAGACCGGCTGCACCAACAGCGCGGCCGAGCTGAGCCATCACCTGGATCAGCCGCTCTGGTGGCACTGCCTGGGACTGCTCGGCAATGTGCTCAAAGGCATAGGCCAGCAGCGCATCGCCTGCCAAAATAGCCACATCCTCGCCATAGACTTTGTGATTGGTCAAATGGCCCCGGCGGTAGTCGTCATTATCCATAGAGGGCAGATCATCATGGATCAGTGACATCGTATGCACCATTTCTAGACCACAGGCGGTCGGCATTGCCATTTCGACCGTCCCCCCAGCCAGTTCGCAGCTGGCCAGACAGAGAATCGGCCGCAGCCGTTTGCCGCCGGCGAGCAGAGAGTATCGCATCGACTCATAAATCGATTCTGGGTAGACCACTTCAATCGCGCGATCGAGGGCCGCTTCGACCCGGGCCTGGCGCTCGGCTAAATAGTCTGGTAAGACAAAAGGCACGGTGTCAGTACTGGCTGAATGGGTAGTAACCATGGGAACTTGTGGAAATTTAGTCAATTTTAAAACGCTTGCGATAGCTCAGCACGGTATTGTGCAATAGCGTCGCGACGGTCATCGGACCCACTCCCCCCGGGACTGGCGTAATCCACCGGGCAACAGGGCTAACAGACTCAAAGTCAACATCTCCCACCAGGCGTTCCAGTCCCGTAACCGGATCGGCGATGCGGTTGATCCCAACGTCAACGACGGCTGCGCCTGGCTTCACCTGATCGCCTTTGACCAGTTCGGGAATGCCAACCGCTACTACTAGAATATCGGCAGAGCGGGTCAGCTCAGACAGGTTTTTTGAGCGTGAATGCACCATAATCGGCGTTGCATTCGCGTTGAGCAGCATCATCGCCATCGGTTTGCCGACTAGAACGCTGCGCCCTAGCACCGCTGCCGTTTTGCCTTCTAACGGAATGTTGTTCGCTTTGAGGAGCTGCATCACCCCGGCTGGCGTGCAGCTGCGTAGGCCCGGTTCATCCCTCAACAGGCGACCCAAATTCACCGGGTGCAGACCGTCAGCGTCCTTGTCAGGCGCAATCTGCTCTAGCAGCGCGATCGCGTCTAAGTGCTGGGGTAGCGGTAGCTGTAACAGAATACCATCTACCCGAGAGTCGTGATTCAGGTCAGCAATGGTCTGGGCGAGCTGAGCCGGCTCGGTTTCAGCCGGGAAAATCTGCCCCAGCGCCGCAATCCCAACCTGCTCGCAGGCGCGCGCCTTGTTGCGCACGTAGGCCGCACTGGCTGGGTTGTCCCCTACCATGAGTACGGCTAGGCCAGGCGGCCGACCGTACTCAATTTGCCAGGCCTGTATGCGAGTGGTGAGCTCGGCCTGAATGCTTAGCGCCAGGGCTTTGCCGTCGAGAATCTGGGCCATAGTGTTAGAATACGATACCGTTATGACCGGCGGCTGCTCATTCATTATCCCCCGCTTTGAACCGAGTATCTAATGGATTTTGCCGGATTTTGTCCCCGAACCTGGCTTAGACAGCTGATTTGCCTTTTCGCCAACGGTAGTCATTCATGGCTAATCCACGCTCGACTATGTCGAAGTTTTGCTGGCCTGCGCTCGGATGTAGCCTAGGCCTACTGATGTTTACCAGCTGCAGCTTAGCTGAGACTGACGACCCGGCGGCCAGCGGTTTCTCGATTCCGGTGCTGGAGGTGGGTGCCCGGACGGTCTCCATTGACTCCGTCCAAGCTCCAGAACTGACCCAGCAGACGGTCGTTCTGCGAGGACAGGTGCAGCAGCGCGTTCCTATCCTGGGCGGCTGGCTCTATGAGCTTCAGGACGAAACCGGCGGCATTTGGGTCGTCGCACCCCAGTCTCCGCCGGAGGTCGGGAGTACCCTGACCGTCGAAGGGTCTGTCCAGTACAAAGAAATCTCCAACGGGGTGATCAATCAGGGAGAATATTACCTTCAGCAGATCCCGTAGCCCCTGCCCCCAACCGATGCCTGTCTATCCCGAACATCCGATTTTGCGCCAGAGTTTTGCAGTCATCGACCAAGAGATCGGCGAGCATCGTTTCTCCCCCGCTGAATATGCCGTGGTTCGGCGGCTCATTCATAGCACGGCCGACTTTCAGCTGGCCTCTCAGCTCACCTTCAGCGCCACCGCGATCGCCGCTGCTGCTGCCGCCCTGCGGCAGGGAACACCCATCATTACCGACGTCAGTATGGTCGCTCAAGGAATCCGGGGCGTGGTCAGCCGCACTTGGAAAAACCCGATTGTCGTGGCCATTGATCGGGCAGAACCGCTGCGACCTGGTCAAACTCGCACCGCTAGCGGTCTGCTCAACTGTTGGCAAGCCTATCCAGACGGCATTTTTGTCATCGCCAATGCGCCGACAGCGCTGCTGGCGCTCTGTGAGGCGCTCTGTAATCAGATTACCCATGGCAAACGGCCTGCCTTCGTGCTCGGTGCGCCGGTCGGGTTTATCAACGTGGTGGAGTCTAAGCAAGCGCTAGCCGCCATACCGGTGCCTCAGATTCGGATTGATGGTCGCCGGGGCGGGTCGGGTGCCGCCGCCGCTATTGTTAATGCACTGCTAATCTGGAGCTGGGAGCAGCTACCGTGACCGCGCCAGTTCAGCTGATTCAAGTCGTGGGCATCGGGCTAAACGGGGCAGAAAGCCTAGCCCTGGCCGAGCAACAGCGGGTCGAACAGGCAGAACTGCTGATTGGCAGCGATCGCCACCTCGCCTACTTTCCCAATCATGCTGCGGAAAAATGGCGGCTGGCTGACTTTCAGTCTCTGTTCGAGGCACTAAAGGCCCGATTGGCTACCGCCTCGCCACCCCGGACCGTAATTTTAACCTCAGGCGATCCGCTATTTTTTGGTCTGGGTCGGCTACTGCTTGCCCAGTTCCCGGCTGAGCAGCTGGCCTTTCATCCCCATCCCAGCTCGGTACAGCTCGCCTTCAGCCGGCTCAAGCTGCCCTGGCAAGATGCTCACGTCGTCAGCGTCCATGGGCGTTCACCTGAAGCGCTGGTCCAGGCTCTCAAGCGAGGGACGAATAAAATTGCTGTTCTCACCGATTCTGACCATACGCCAGCCGCGATCGCAGCGCTGCTCCTCGACCTAGAACTCCCCTTTGAATACCGGATCTGGGTCTGCGAGAATCTGGGCGGTGAGGCCGAGCGGGTCCAGTTCTACGAGCTGAACGACCTGCGCCATCGGTCCTTTGCCCCGCTAAATGTGGTGGTGCTGCTGAGGCAGATCGCATCGACAAGCCCAGTTCATCTGCCGCTGATTGGCCTGCCCGATGCGGCCTTCCTCAGCTTTGAAGATCGTCCCGGCCTGATCACCAAGCGCGAAGTTCGGCTGCTCATTTTAGGCGCGATCGCGCCTTTGCCGGGTCAGACGATTTGGGACATTGGAGCCGGTACCGGTTCAGTCAGCATTGAGATTGCTCGTCTTTGTCCCACTGCCCATCTGTACGCCATTGAGCAGACCGCCATGGGGACAGCCCTGATTCAGCAAAATGCCCAGCGGCTCGGCACACCTAACCTCACCGTCGTCAGCGGTCGAGCACCGGCGGTACTGCGATCGCTGCCTTCACCCGATCGCGCCTTTATTGGTGGCAGTCAGGGAGAGCTTGACGTCATTCTCGATAGCTTAGCCCATAGGCTATCGGCAGAAGGGCGGATTGTGATTGCTCTAGCGACCCTAGAGCACCTAGCCCAGCTCACGCGGTGGATAGAGCGGTCTGGGCTGAACTGGCAGCACCAGCTACTCCAGATTAATTTGGCTCGTTCTGTGGCGGTAGGACCCCTAACCCGGTTATCCCCCTTGAACCCCGTCATGCTAAGCACGCTATTTAAACCAGCCCAAGAATGAGCCAGCAAAAAATGGTCTGAACTAGGACTGGACTACGCCACATCCGTTGAAAAACTTCGAGACAAGGAATAAGCCGAAACTAATTGGTCTCAAGCTCATCGCTTTCGGAGCCATCAAGCTGCTTTAGTTGAATATGCTTATAGCCCAGCTTAATTTGAAATTCGTCCCCCGGCTTGAGCCCCATTTCCTGGGTGTAGGTTGAGCCGATCACGATTTGCCCGTTTTTGTGGACACTCACTCGATAGGTCGGTTCCCGTCCTCTACCATCCTTCGCGCCCTCTGGGCTCATGGGGATGCCGCGAGCTTCTAGCAGCGCCTCATAGAAGTCGGTTAGGTTGACGCGAACCTGATTATCTTTAGTGACGGTAAAGTAGCCACATTCCCTCGCAGTTTCTCGCTTCGGCAAATGGTTAAGCTCTTTAACCTTTTGAAGTAAAGGCTTGCCAATTAAGGGTAAGGTCTTAGTTTCAGCCATGGGTTTGGGAAAAAGTGAAATTTTTACTGATTGAGTACTTTGAGCGCAAATAGGCTAAACGATATTAGACAGCAGTATTTAGGGAAAATAGGGACTCGCTTTAAAGACAGTTTAATTTGAAAGCTTGATTATAACAGACAACATTCTCTAATTTTATTAACTCAGAGTATCGATAGCCAACGGCTCACAAAAATTGGGTTAGGTGAATGACGAGGTGATTAGTGATACTTCGGCAGCCAATACATGGCTGAGGATAGCTAAGGTATTATCTTTATTGCTTGAACTTGTTTTAGCCGAGAATGGTTGAGTGACAGCCACTCGATCCTAGAAAAACCTTTATCTCCTAGACGCTATATGGCGCTATATCTGAGCTGATGTCTTTAGCAGGTAGCGCACCTGAGGCTAGACAAACTTGAGAATAAAGCAGAATCATAACATGGGTAAAATTAATATTGTCAATCATAAAAAAACCTTATACCGACCCATCTAAAGCAAATTTTGGCGACTGTTTTCATCTCAGTTTTCTACAATGATTTTTGGCTTAATCCTTCTAGGTCAAGCTGTTTCAGCAGTTCAAAAAGGTGCTGATTTTGCCTAATTGCACTGCAAAACTTTAGGCACTGCCACAATACCCATTGCCTTAAAAAGCACAGCATCGAGCTCAAATGCGTAAACTCTAATGCACTAGGACAGGCGAACCCAACAGACTAGTAGCGTCATGAAAAGCTGATTTTTTACCCATTATCCAATCAGACTGCGTCCACCCATTTCCTAGATTTAAGCCGCAGCGCTAAAATAGGACGGTAATTTTAATTGGACATTATGCCTGTAGAATCCTCTGCTCCGGCACCGATACCTATGTCAGACAGCGCTGAGCGACCGCGTCCAGCCTTTGGCTGGACACGTTACACCGAGCGTCTCAACGGTCGATTTGCCATGGTTGGTTTTGTAGCACTGCTAGTGATAGAAGCCGTTACCGGACAGAGTTTTTGGAGCTGGGTGGGGCTTCTTTAATGACCCACAATGGCTCGCAGCTGATCGCTACCCTGGCCAGAGTTGTAAGAATTCGCATCGATGACGGTAGGAACGCCATCTGGGATTATTGACTCAGCTAGACGACCTTGAGGGGCAGAATTGGACGCAACCTAAGTGGTGATGCCCTGACGGACGGAGGATAGGCACAACAGTTGGGCTGGCCTAGTTATATTGGCAGCTACAACAAAGGGCAGCTGGTGACTGCCCTTCTCAAAAACTGGAACTGGTATTTCAAAAACTGCTAGGCCAGACCTGCATTAGCGCCTTGCTTGCCAGTAGCGAGCTCGACCTTGACAATGGTGCCACCCATTTTTTGAATTCTCTGCTGCTCACTAAACCAATTGTCGTAGGGTACTAGCTTGGTGTAATAGGTGTTTTGCAGCTCTCGCTGGGTACGAATCCGAGTTTGGCTCGGCACACAGGCCGTAATCCGAAACATGCGCATGGTGGCTTCTCCTTGCCTAGTAAAATCTTTAGCTGTCTGCCTTAGGTGTTTTGTAAAATCGGAAGTCTGAGAGCCAATGCTAACTCGTTAAAGCCATTTGGAATGCCCTGAGGCAGCCATAAGCCTATGACGGTCTAACACTCACTCCAGACTTCCGCAGGGGGTGAAGCATTATTTTAAGCCGTTAAACCAGCCACGAAGGGCAGACTCTCTGGCCGAAACAAGCTTCAACAAAGCGGCTCAGCCTAGCTGATACCAGAGCTGATGTAGTCGAAATACACGCCCATTTCCTTACCAGCGTCAGCGCCAACCAGACTAGCGGTGACTTCTTTCATCGCTTGAATCGCCTGCACGGTCGCTCCGATGGGTACACCCAAAGAGTTGTAGGTTTCCTTCAGACCGTTGAGCACGCGCTCATCGAGGATGGAAGGATCGCCTGCCAGCATGGCATAGGTCGAATAGCGTAGATAGTAGTCGAGGTCGCGAATGCAGGCTGCATAGCGCCGGGTCGTGTACATGTTACCCCCGGGGCGGGTGATGTCAGAGTACAGCAGCGACTTCGCAACCGCTTCTTTGACGATCTCAGCAGCGTTGGCGCTGATGGTAGTTGCTGCCCGAACGCGCAGCTCACCGGTTTGGAAATAAGCCTTGAGCTTATCCATCGAAGACTGATCCAGGTACTTGCCCTGAACGTCCGAAGAATTGATAACAGAGGTAATTGCGTCTTGCATGATTTAAGCTTCCTTAAAAATGGACTCTAAACGAGTAGGGTCAGTGGCGAGCCGCAGAATTACTGCATTGCCCCGACGACATAGTCAAAGTAAGCAGCTGCTTCTGCTGCGTCTTCGCCAGACATCATCGAACCGGCGACGCCCTTCATGCAGCGAACCGCCTCAGCCACAGCCGGAATCGGCGTACCCAAGGAGTTGTACATTTCCCGAACGCCGACCAGACCAATTTCTTCAATGGGGGTGACATCCCCAGCGACGACACCATAGGTGATCAGACGCAGATAGTAGTCCATGTCGCGTAGGCAGGTTGCTGTCATTTCTTCGCCGTAGGCATTGCCACCGGGAGAAACGACGTCGGGGCGCTTTTGAAACAGCTGGTCGCCAGCCTGTTTGACGATCCGCTCGCGTGATTCGGTTAGGACCTGGGCAATGCGCAGACGGCGCTCACCCGAAGTCACAAAACCCTTAATGCGGTCTAACTCGCCGGGGCTGAGGTAGCGTGCCTCAGCATCAGCATTCACGATTGATTTCGTGACAATACTCATGAATGGATTCCTCCAAAAGATATAACCAGATGAGTGTAACTGGCGTTCCCTTCAAAGCGCTGAGCCCCGCCTGACCCTAAAAAGCAGTCTTTTTGGATCTCTAGCTTGGGCCTGAGTCCGCAGCCTTAGGAATGGATTCCAACCGGTCAGCCGACCTAACCCCTCAAGGCAGGTTCAAAAACTAATCTGGGTGTGCCTAATTTTCAGGCTCAGCTAGCTTCAGTAGCTATTTTCCGGCATTTCGATAACCTTCTTAGGGACTGTGAAACATTTCTTAATGCCGCCCTCAGTTTTTCCATTTTGAGCTGCAGGCTAAAGCCAGCCAAGATTTCCGTAGTCGTTTCAGAAACCTCAGCCGGCTATTTGGGGGCAATCGGTATTTATATCGGTATTTAATCAGAAGCCGCGTTCGCCATCAGCGGCATCTGTTCAACCGGCGTATCGGACTGCACCGGCTCAAAGCTGGGAACGACAATGCTGTCGCTCTGCTTAGTGAGTCGGTTATACAGCCGCTCGGTATTGGGGAAGTTGGCTGCGGGCAGCGTCGGGAAGCGGCGATAGGGCACCGTATCTTCGCCAAAGTACTCCGTATACTCGGGGCTATTAACCATGGCTCGGATGAAGCCGCGGACGCCCTCAGAGGCCAGAATCTGATTATATTTACGAATCTCAACCTGGTCTTGGGGGGCGCGACCCAGAAAGTGCTTTGTCCCCAGCTCAATCACCTTAGTGTTGGGATAGGGAGCATAGAACTCCTTCAGGTAGAGGCTGGAATTGCCCAATCCTTCGACAAACTCCTTCAGGTTGATTTCACCGTTGCCCAGCTTGCTTTCCAGGGCGGTGAATTCGTTCTTCACGATATAGGGCGCGATGTCGCGCTCGAAGATCTGCCGGTATGTGGCCTGAATGACCTGCTTCAGCGCCTGTTTGTCGGCCAGATTAGTCAGCTTGAAGATCTTAGTCTGTTCGCGCTGACGATTGACGCCCTGGCGGATGCGCTGCTCGACCTCTGGCTTAGGCCGACTGCTGCCGACCGAACCCAGCTCGATAAAGCGCGGCGTGATCTCAGGCTCAACCCGAGTGCCGTTGTCCTGAATGCTGCCAACTCGCAGCGATCGCAGGGCCTGACCCGCTGGCGTCAGGTAGCGCTCGTAGGGTACCGTATCTTCACCAAAGGCCTCTTCGTACTCCTTGGTATCGATAATGGCATCGACCAGCGCATAGAAGCCCTGCTTAGAGCAGATATCGAAGTATTTATTGGTCTCCTGCCGCCCGTAGGTGGGGCGACCCAGCAGCCGCCGGTGGATATACTCCACTGCTTTCATGACGTAGAGCGACGTCCAGTACATTTTCCGGAAGGTCTCGGACTTGGCCAACTGCCGGATAAAATCACGTACGGTGATTTCGCCCGTTTCAAGGCGGCTTTCAGCCGCCTTCAGCCGCTGCCCCGAGTAGACATCGCGGCCAAATACCTGCCGGTAGGCGGCATTGATCACCGCCTGAGTAGACGATTCCGAATATTTCACGCTGGCCTGAGAGGCTGAGCGCAAACCGCTGTAGGGTGTTTGGACGTACTTAAAGACCTTAGCCCCTAGCGTGCCTGGATTTTCAGCCCGGGCGCTGGGATTGCTCAGCTGATTGTTGATTCCAGGTCCTTGATGGATCAGGATCCGGCGCGTATCCTTGTTAAACGGAGCCGGGCTAGCCGTTGGATTGCGCGTCTCTTTAGGGAAAATAGCGCCGAACTGAATTTCGAGCGGATCGTTCCCCGAGCCGTAGGGATGCTGGTCGGGCAGCGGCTGCTCGTAGGAGGCGAACAGGGTGATGAACTGCGGCACCTTGCGGAACGGCGCACTGTAGTTGAGCAGGTCCTGCTGCGCGCCCCAGTTGCGGCATTCCTGTGCTTCCTGGCCTAGACCCCGAATGTAGGGGACGATCTCCTCTCCAAAATAGTCTTCATACTCCTTGGAATTGATTAGCGCATCCACCAGCGCCGACAGTCCGCCCTCAGAAATAATCGAAAAATACTTCTGTACCTCTTCCCGAGAGCTGGGGCCGCGACCCAGAATGTGGCGGAAGGCCAGTTCTAAAGCCCGGCTGTTGATGAACGGTTCGTAGAATTGCTTGCGATAGAGCGGCGACTTGGCTAAGCGGCGGATGAATTCCTTCATTGAGATCTCGCCGTTTTTGACCTTGGACTCCAGGTCAGAGATGGACTGAGAGTAGGCCCGCGTGATGTCGCGTTCAAACAGCTGACGATAGGCCGCCTTGACCACCTGATTTTTCTCTAGAGAGGAAAGCCCGGGCTTCATCAGGTACTTGGGCCGTCGCTCGGAGGCGTTGTAGTAAATCTGGGGCAGCTGTAGCCCCTGCTGGTCGTCCGTCGGGCGCTGCCGCAGCTTGTCAGACGGGGTCGGGGCGCGAAACTCGGAAATCATCAGGTCGAAGTACTGACGAACGATCGCGTCGGCTTCCTCATCCTGCTTGAAGTAGAGCAGTGAAGCAGCGCGCATCGTTTGCAGGGCGACAATTGTCGCTGGAGTGGAGCAGGCGTTTTCAATAATTTCGCGCAGCCCGCGAACGTTGACGGCGATGATGTTGGGGTCGCCCGCGACGATTGCGTAGGTGAGATAGCGCAGGAACCAGCTCATATCCCGCAGTGACTTTTGCATGTTGCCGGGGCCGTAACTCGTAATATTAATCGGCCGAAAGTTCTTCGGGACGGGGCCGCTATCGGTCCCCGCTATCAGATTGCGGAGGCTGCCCAGGACGCCGCTGCCGCCACCCTCGGCAACATAGGTCGCGGTTCCTAGCTTGGTTGCGGCCTGGTCGTCGAGCCGTTCGCCACCCCGGGTCATCTCGGCGACCTGGTCGTATTCGGGCTTTTCCAGGTAGGCCAGCGGCGAGCCGCCGGTAAAAATCCGGTTGGCCGCCTGAGAGACGATGAGCTCGGCATTCTGAGTCAGGGCAGTGGCGATCGCGAGTCGCTTAGCCCCAGACCGGAAGAAGCTGGCCAGCTCGCCGAGTTCGCCCCGCTCCATGTAGCGGTCCTGCTGCTCGGCCTGAGCAATCGTCGCTACCGGCAGCGTCTGATAGAATTGTGGCTTAGCTACAGAGCTGCCACCACTAGCTGTCACCGTCATGAGTTCTCAGCTCCCAAGTTGAGTAATTGCATAAAATTTTTGTCTTTTATCTGAGCCGTCGAGCGGTCAATCCTGATATTCATCCTGTGCTGACATACTCTGCTGACGAGCCCAGGCTACGGGCCTGTAGTCTTCAGATTAAAACGACTGAGGGCCTTTACAGTGATTTGTTAAAAACTGTGTCAGGTTTTAGGCGTGAACCCGTTTCAAACCTGTCCTTGCTTCAGGAAAACAGCCCAAGTCGATCATAGAGGACGGCGTCGGGAAACCTGAGAAAAAAGATAAGTTATGTTACGTTAGCTTTCCAAACTTTTTCAACCGGCTGGCTAGATAGGAGATGCTTAGGAGAGCATCAGCCGCACTGCGCTGTATTGAAGGTATTGAAGGTCGTATTCAGGGAGGACCCATTGTCCGCTAATTTCGCCAATGCCGGGGCTGGCAACATCAGTCAGGCCGTCGCCCGCCTCTATGACACCTATCCCTTTCCGCCGGAGCCGCTGCTGGATAAAGCGCCGCCTGGGTACAACTGGCGCTGGCACTGGCAGGCTGCCTACGGCTTTTGTGCCGGTCGCAAGCCCGCTCAGGATCGGGTCAGAATTTTAGACGCGGGCTGTGGGACGGGCGTTGGCACTGAGTATTTGGTGCATCTCAACCCCCAGGCTGAAGTCGTCGGCGTCGATCTGAGTGCAGGCGCGATCGCGGTGGCAGAGGAGCGCTGCCGTCGCTCCGGCGCGGACCGGGTGACCTTTCACCATCTCAGCCTCTACGATGTCGAGCAGATTCCCGGCGAGTTTGACCTGATTAACTGCGTCGGCGTGCTGCACCACCTGCCCGACCCAGTGCGGGGGATCCAGGCCCTGGCCCCCAAGCTGGCGCCGGGCGGGCTAATGCATATCTTTGTCTATGCCGACCTGGGCCGCTGGGAAATTCGGCTGATGCAGCAGGCAATCGGCCTGCTGCAAGGGGAGCAGCGAGGCGACTATCGGGACGGCGTCCAGGTCGGGCGGCAGGTGTTTGCGGCGCTGCCCGAGACCAATCGGCTGCGGCAGCGGGAGCAGTCGCGCTGGTCGCTGGAAAATCAGCGGGACGAGTGCTTCGCCGATATGTACGTGCATCCGCAGGAAATTGACTATTCGATCGAAACCCTGTTCGAGCTGATTGACGCTTCGGGGCTGAGCTTCATCGGCTTTTCCAATCCCCAGTACTGGGACCTGAGCCGGCTGCTGGGTAGCAATCCCAACCTGATGCAGCGGGCCAGCCAGCTGTCAGAGCGCGATCGCTACCGGCTGACCGAGCTGCTCGATCCTGAAATCACCCATTACGAGTTTTTTCTGGCCCGTCCGCCCTTACGCCACTGGGACTGGACCGACGACGATGTCCTAGGACAGGCGCGGCCCGAGCGCCACCCCTGCCTGGAGGGCTGGCCCAGTCGCAGCCTGTTTAACTATGACTATCAGATTGTGACGCTGAGCGACGCCGAGTTTGCCTTTATGCAGAGCTGCGATCGCGCCGTTGACCAAACCGTAGCTGAGCTGCTGCCCCAGTGCGGGCTAGACCTGGCGGGAGTGCGATCGCTCCAAAACCGGCAGCTCATTTTACTGAATCCGGCCGCCGACTTGGCCCGCCCTCAATGACGCACAGATGAATGACACACAGAATTTAGATGCGCATTCCGGATGATTAAGTATTGTTGCCATGGTACAATCAGCAAGGTCTAACACGGTCCCTATGCAAAGGCTTAATCGTGCTTTAGACCGATGTCTCGGGCTGCTAGAGAATGCTTTAGCCCTTATAGCTGTAAATCGCGATCGCTGTGACTGCGCCTCCAGAATCACTCGAAAATTCAGACTTGGCTGCGTCCTCAGCGTCAGTTAGCCTGCTGCCGCCGCCCAACCGGGAAGCGATGCAGGACTATTACCGACTTCAGCAAAACTTACTGCGGCTGACCGTTTTATTTAGCGCCATTATCTTTGTCTGCGTTTGGTATTTCTATTCACTGCATATCGGCCTGAATTATTTGATTGGGGCCTGCACTGGTGTGGTTTACTTAAGAATGTTGGCAAAGAAAGTGGCTGAGATGGGGCGTCAGCAGAGTCAGCTGAGCAGCGGTAGGCTGGCCATCGTCATCGGCCTTATCGTCTTGTCAACCCAGTGGCAGCAGCTGGAAGTGCTTCCCGTCTTCTTGGGATTTTTGACCTACAAGGCTGCTCTAATTGGCTATACGATTTGGACGGCTGCTTTGCCCGAGTAAGGCCCAGGCAAGGGTGGAACCGCAGGGTTATCCGCCTTTTTTAATGCGCTTCTTCAATGCGCCTCCAGGCAGAAGCGATCAGAACTCACCCCCAGAACGGAACGGAGATGCTAAACAGTCTGCACAATTTGATTTTTATGCCGCTGGCCGAGCTCGAAGTCGGAAAGCATTACTACTGGCATATCGGCGGCCTCAAAGTCCATGGGCAGGTATTTTTAACCTCCTGGTTTGTCGCCTCCCTGCTGATTGGCGTTGCCTTTCTAGCGACCCGCAAAGTAGAGCGAATTCCTTCCGGCTTGCAGAACCTGATGGAATATGCGCTGGAGTTCATTCGGGACCTGGCCAAAAACCAGATTGGGGAAAAGGAATATCGCCCCTGGGTGCCTTTCGTCGGGACGCTGTTCCTGTTTATATTTGTATCTAACTGGTCGGGGGCACTGGTGCCCTGGAAGCTGATTCACATCCCCGGCAGCGAGCTGGCCGCGCCAACTAACGACATTAACACCACTGTCGCCCTGGCCCTGCTAACCTCGCTCGCCTACTTTTATGCCGGTTTCCGCAAGCGCGGCCTGGGCTATTTCGCCAAATATATCGAGCCCACGCCGATTCTACTGCCGATCAACATTTTAGAAGATTTCACCAAGCCGCTTTCCCTCAGCTTTCGTCTGTTTGGCAACATTCTGGCGGATGAGCTGGTGGTGGCAGTACTCGTGCTGCTAGTGCCGCTGTTTGTGCCGCTGCCGGTGATGATTCTGGGTCTGTTTACCAGCGCCATTCAGGCGCTGATTTTCGCGACCCTGGCGGCGGCCTACATCGGCGAAGCGATGGAAGGGCATGGTGCAGAAGAGCATGGATGACCCGATCGCCCGATCGGTTTCCATCCAGAGAGGATTTGACTCCGGTCAATATCCGACTGTGGTGAGGCGAGTCAACCTCGCAATCAAAAGCGTCTAACGCTTAAGACTACTGGCTAACGTTCAAGAAGGTAAGGAAAAAAATGGATCCCATTATTGCGAGTGCTTCTGTCATTGCGGCTGCTCTAGCGGTCGGTCTAGCGGCAATCGGTCCTGGCATCGGTCAGGGAAATGCTGCTGGCCAAGCTGTTGAGGGTATTGCCCGGCAGCCCGAAGCGGAAGGCAAAATTCGCGGCACCCTGCTGCTGAGTCTGGCCTTTATGGAAGCACTGACTATCTACGGTCTGGTGGTTTCCCTAGTGCTGCTATTTGCCAACCCCTTTAGCTAGTTTGAATCTTGGGCTTTGCTGGTGATTCCCCGCGGCATCTGCCAGTGAAGCCCCTTAAAAACTGGCCCCTTAAAAACTGGGCCCTTAAAAACTGGGCCCTTAAAAACTGGGTTGAATCACAAGCAGAACAATCTCGCTGCGAGAGCGCAGCGAGCCTGAGGAAGTAGGACATGTTGAACGGTTTGAACGGGTTGATATTATTTGCGATTGAGACGGCAGCAGAGGAAGGAGGCGGTCTGTTTGACCTGGATGCAACCCTGCCCCTAATGGCCATTCAGTTTTTAATCCTAGCGGCGCTACTCAACGCGATATTTTACAAGCCCTTAGGGCAGGCCATTGACGATCGGGACGCCTATGTTCGCTCGACCCGGGCCAATGCTCAAGAGCGACTGGCGAAGGCAGAGCGGCTAGCCCAAGAATATGAGCAATCCCTAGCGGATACGCGCCGTCAGGCTCGCAGCGTGGTCGAAGACGCCCAGGCCGAGGCTCAGAAGCAAGCGGCCCAGAGCATCTCGGAAGCCCAGCAGGAAGCCCAGGCCCAACGCGAAGCAACGCAAAAGCAGCTGGATGAAGAAAAGCAAGCAGCTCTGAGCCAGCTAGAGCAGCAGGTAGAGCAGCTAAGTCAGCAGATTCTAGACAAGCTATTGGGCGCTGCGGTCTAGCCGCGCCCAATAGCTTGTCTAGCCCATGTTTACGGAGGAAGTTGGCTTAGCCATGCCTCAAGGTACAGCCAGTATAGGTATTCACAAGTGTTTATAGAAGCGTTTGCGCTATTGGCCTCAGAGGTCGCTCCAGAATTAGCTTCAGAGTCTGAAGGATTTGGGCTTAGCTTCGACCTGCTCGAGTCCAACCTAGTCAATTTAATCATCGTCATTGGTGTCCTTATTTACTTTGGGCGCGGCTTCTTAGGTAAAAAGCTGGCTGAGCGGCGAGCTGAAATTGAGGCTGCCATCAAAGAGGCTGAGGCTCGGCAAAAGAAAGCGTCCGCCTCGCTGGCAGAGCAACAGCAGAAGCTCCAGCAGGCCCAAAATCAGGCCAAGCAGATTCGGGCTGAGGCTGAGACCAACGCCAAGTCCGCCCGGGAAGCGATTTTGCAGCAGGCGGCGAAAGACGTCGAGCGGATGAAGGCGGCGGCTCAGCAGGATATGTCTTCTCAGGAAGACCGGGTGATGCGAGAGCTGCGGCAGCGGGTATCGGCGATGGCGATGGAGCGAGTTGAGACCCGCCTCTCTGACGTCCTCAATGACGAAATCCAGAATAAGCTGATTGACCAGAGCATTGCCCTAATTGGAGACCGTTAATGAGTACCAGCATTGTTACGTCAGAAATTGCCGAACCCTATGCCCAGGCGCTGCTGTCTCTGGCCCAGTCAAATGGCAGTGTTGAGCCGGTGGCCCAGAGCACCGCTGAGCTGCTGGAACTGCTCAAGCAGTCGGATGAGCTTTCAGCCTTTTTGGGCAATCCTCTGATTGAGGGCGAAACGAAAAAGGGCGTCTTGCAGCAGGTGCTGGGAGAAAACCCGAACCCGAACCTCAAAAACTTTCTGCTGCTGCTGGTAGACCGGGGCCGGATTTCTCTGCTAACGCCAATTCTGAAGCAGTTTCAAGCCCTGGTGCGGGAGCTCAATCAGACCGTACTGGCAGAGATTACTTCAGCGGTAGAGCTGACTGAGCAGCAGCGAGAGACGATCCGCCGCAAGGTCAAGTCTTTAACCTCGGCTCAGCAGGTAGAGTTAGAGACCCGGATTGACCCAGACCTGCTGGGCGGCGTAATTATTCAAGTGGGTTCTCAGGTGATCGACGCCAGCCTACGCGGTCAGCTGCGGCGAATTGGCGTTCAGCTAAGCGCTACGGCCCGCTAATCTGGCCCCAAAAGTCTCATGGATTTTCACAACTTGTAGTTTGTATCGGTGTTAGTAGAGCGACTCCTATGGTAAGCATCAGACCTGACGAAATTAGCAGCATTATTCGACAGCAGATTGAGCAGTATGACCAGGAGGTCAAGGCCACCAACGTTGGGACCGTGCTCCAGGTGGGCGACGGGATTGCCCGAATTTATGGCCTTGACAGTACGATGGCAGGTGAGCTGCTGGAGTTTGAAGATGGTACGGCGGGCATTGCCCTGAACCTAGAAGAGGACAACGTCGGGGCCGTGCTAATGGGCACCGGGCGAGCCATTCAGGAAGGCAGCTCGGTCAAATCAACCGGCAAGATTGCCTCTATCCCGGTGGGAGAAGCCATGCTCGGCCGGGTGGTTGATTCGCTGGCTCGCCCCCTCGATGGCAAAGGCGATATCGAAACGTCTGAAACTCGCCTGATCGAGTCGGGTGCGCCCGGCATTATTGAGCGCAAGTCGGTCTATGAACCGCTGCAAACCGGCATTACCGCGATTGATGCGATGATTCCCATCGGTCGTGGCCAGCGCGAGCTGATTATCGGCGACCGGCAGACGGGGAAAACCGCGATCGCGATCGACACCATCCTCAACCAGAAATCCGAGGACGTGATCTGCGTCTACGTCGCTATCGGTCAGAAAGCCTCTTCGGTGGCCCAGGTCGTCTCGGTGCTAGAAGAGCGCGGCGCGATGGAGTACACCATTGTGGTCGCGGCCAACGCCAACGACCCGGCCCCGCTTCAGTATCTAGCCCCCTATACCGGGGCCGCCCTGGCCGAATACTTCATGTATAAGGGCAAGCATACATTGGTAATCTACGACGACCTGACCAAGCAGGCCCAGGCCTACCGGCAGGTTTCCCTACTGCTGCGGCGTCCGCCCGGTCGCGAAGCCTACCCCGGCGACGTGTTCTACCTACACTCTCGCCTGCTAGAGCGGGCGGCTAAGCTGAGCGAAGAGCTGGGCGAGGGCAGTATGACCGCTCTACCGATCATCGAAACCCAGGCGGGAGACGTTTCGGCCTACATCCCGACCAACGTGATTTCGATTACCGACGGCCAGATCTTCCTATCGTCTGACCTGTTTAACTCCGGTCTGCGCCCGGCGATCAACGCGGGTATTTCGGTCTCGCGGGTGGGCTCGGCTGCCCAGACCAAGGCAATTAAGAAAGTCGCTGGTAAGGTAAAGCTGGAGCTGGCCCAGTTCGACGAGCTCCAGGCCTTTGCCCAGTTTGCCTCCGACCTCGACCCGGCCACCCAAGCCCAGCTGGCCCGGGGGGAGCGGCTGCGCGAAATTCTCAAGCAGCCCCAGTTCTCGCCGCGCTCTCTGCCGGAGCAGGTGGCGATTATCTACGCCGGTATTAACGGCTTCCTGGACGATATCCCGGTGGATAAGGTCGCTAAGTTCGTCACCGAGCTCTGTGGCTATATCAATACCAGCAAGCAGGAATACGTCAAGATCATTCAGTCCGAAAAGGTGCTGACCGACCCGGCGAAGGAGCTGCTGGAAGCGGCGATCAAGGAAACCAAGCAGTCGATGATGGCTGCGGCTTAGGAGGACAGGCGGCTGGCGGCTGGTTCAGCATGAGTCTAGAACGGGCCGCAGCCTGCTGAGAAAACAATATGGCGAATCTAAAATCTATTCGCGATCGCATCCAGTCGGTCAAGAATACGCGAAAAATTACCGAAGCCATGCGGCTGGTGGCGGCGGCTAAGGTCCGCCGCGCCCAGGAGCAGGTGAATGCCACCCGCCCCTTTGCCGACCGGCTGGCCCAGGTGCTCTATGGCCTCCAGGGCCGACTGCGGTTTGAGGATGCCGACCTGCCGCTGCTGGAGCAGCGCGAGGTGGAGAATGTTGGACTGGTCGTGATTTCTGGCGATCGCGGTCTCTGCGGCGGCTACAATACCACCGTTATCCGCCGGGCCGAGGCGCGGGCCAACGAGCTGACCAAAGAAGGGATTAACTTTAAGTATGTGCTGGTGGGCCGCAAGTCGATCCAGTACTTCCAGCGGCGCAATCAGCCGATCGATGCCAAGTATTCTGGCCTAGAGCAGGTGCCGACGGCGGCTGAGGCCGCCGAGATTGCGGATGAGCTGCTGTCGCTGTTCCTATCCGAGTCGGTAGACCGGGTGGAGCTGGTCTACACCAAGTTTGTTTCGCTGATCAGCTCCCGTCCCGTAGTTCAGACGCTACTACCGCTCGACCCCCAGGGGTTTGAAGCCCAGGACGATGAGATTTTCCGGCTGACGACTCGAGGCGGCCAGTTTGAAGTAGAGCGCTCAAAGGTCACCGCCGAGACGCGCTCCTTCCCCCAGGACATGATCTTCGAGCAGGACCCGGTGCAGATTCTCGATGCGCTGCTTCCCCTCTATTTGAATAACCAAATTCTGCGGGCCCTGCAGGAAGCGGCAGCCAGCGAACTGGCGGCGCGGATGACGGCGATGAATGCCGCTAGCGACAACGCCACCGAGCTGGTGAAGTCGCTGACGCTGACCTACAATAAGGCCCGGCAAGCGGCAATTACCCAGGAGATTCTAGAAATCGTCGGCGGTGCGGAAGCGCTGGGATAAGGTCTGCTTCTGGCAAGTTGGTTCAAATAAAAAAGGCGAGGCTGTAGCCTCGCCTTTTTGCTGACTTGGGACTTCAACCTAGCGGAAGCTATCTGGGTTTAGCCGCTGGCCCGGCTGAGCGGCGGGACGGCGCAGGTATTCACCAGTGCCGCCGTCCGCAGCATCGAGATAGGGCTTTAGGTTGATACCGTTGGAACGGCTCTGGGGTCTATTACCCGGTAGCGGCAGTCCTCCCAGTACCTGACCAATCTGGCTGAGGAGTTCCGATCCGTTGCCGGTAAAGGTATTCACCGAAGTCGTATCGGTGCCGCTGTCGGCCAGGGTGAGGTTTTCAAAGACGCGATCGCGAGTCACCACCGGATTTTGCCCCTGCGGCACGGTAAAGACGATCTGGCAGCTGTTGGGGTTTTCCTCCGTCGTGACGCAGACGATGTCATAGCCGTTTTCCATGCCCGTCCGCAGATCTAGCAGTCCTTCGGGTCGGTAGCGCTCTAAGCGATCGCTAATTTCGTAGCAGCGCCGCTCCGCAGTCCAGCCGCCGCCCATCTCGCCGGGCTGAGCCCAGGGATAGGCCTGGTCGGGCTGGCTCTCGGGCAGATACATGACGGTGAATTCGCGATTATTCAGCTGGCACTCAAAGCGAGAATCCTCCGGCAGGGAAACCGCTTCGGACGGTGTTCCGATTACTTCCTCTTCCAGATCGGGTAGCTCTTCAGAGTCCGTCGTCTGAGCGCCGATCGGCATCGGCCATAGCAGGGCCGCCAGCGTACCCCCTAGAACGGCAGCCTGACTCAGTTTGCGAACTGAGCCCCATGAGTCAAAGCCTTTTTCGCGCATCTTTCCTCTTCCCCAACGAACGTCGTCAAAAGCTATTCAGTTCTAGCTTAGCGAGCTAAAATTTTATCAGTCCCAGCCCTATGCCAGTTTGCCAATAGTCTTTACTATTTCGCGAACTTAATCGGAAGCATGTCAGGTTTGCTGTACAGCCCACTCTCCGAGAAGAGCAAAGCCCTCATCCCCCAGCCCCTTATCCCCGGGCAGAAGGGGAGCCGGAACTTAGCCGGGAAGCTGAGTGAAGCTCAAAGTCCCTCTCCTCAGGGAGAGGGATTTAGGGTGAGGGCTCAAAGGTGACATGCTCCCAGCTTAATCAAGCTCGTACTCACTAAGCATTGGTAACCTCTAAAAATAAGGTAGAACGTTTCATAAAGTTCATGCCTAGAAAAATTCGAGAGTTGAAGGCCCAGCTTTCACAGCAGGGGTTTATTTGTCTACCAAAGAGAGGAAAAGGAAGTCATGAACGCTGGCGTCATCCTCTCCTCAATAAAACGATGACTATCTCAGGCAAGGATGGAAATGATGTACCCATTTACTTGGAAAAGCAGCTGGCAAAGTTACTTTCTGAGCTAAAAAACTTAGAAGAGGATGAAAGTTTGTGAATCGTTATAGTATGTCTATCCAGTGGTCTGAAGAAGATCGGCTTTTCCTAGTCACGATACCAGAGTTTGCCGATCTTGTTGTGATGCCCTGTACTCATGGCGAGACTCGTGAAGAAGCTATTCGGAACGGCGAAGAAGTGATCGAGATGTATATAGAGGCTTGGAAATTAGAAGGCCAACCCATCCCTGAGCCCAAAACACTGCAAATTGCCTGACGAGCCCATGAGCAAAATCGCAAAGTTACATGATGGATTCTCTGGATTGGCTTGCAAAGCATCAATTGGAATTAGTGCTGCACCGTGAGCATGACTGGGTTTTCACGTTTGATGGGCAGGCTCAGCTTCTTGTTTCGTGCCTTTGGCGCTTACTCGAAGCGGGTCGCATCCGCTTTGCCAGCCAGGATGATGGCCAATGGTTTGGTCTGCCCGCATCGATAGATGCGGCAGCAGAGTTGAATAGCCGTATTGGTCATAGAGCAATCGAGCTAGTGATGCTACGAGACCAAACGCTCGACCTTGAGCTGCAATTTGACACGGGGCATGTTCTGCAAGTGATTCCTGACTCGTCGGGATACGAAGCTTGGGAAGTGTTGAAAGCTGACATGTTTTTTAGCGCCTTAGGTGGCGGAGACCTGGCTTACTTTGGGAGCCCTATGGCTAACGATTAGACACCGCAAAATAACCTGTATTTCAGTATTGGCGAAACCGTTGGGTTAGACGACAATTACTGGCTACGCTGGGGGAGACGCGATCGCACCCTCAAGACAAAAAATCCCTATTGGCAATGACAGAGATTTCGGACTGACCCAGCTTGGTAGGCCATCAGGGCATTGGGCAAGATACCCAGCGCCCTGATGGCCTATGACTTATTTAGCGATGTTGAGCTGACTAAATTGAGTTGGTCTTAGACTGGTTGTCGAGATGCTCTAGCCGCAGCTTTTGAACTTCTCCTTTGTCGCGGCGATCGAGCTCGCTTAGCCGGGTTGCCTGTAGGTTCTCAACAGCTTTGGACTGATTATCCAGAAACTCCAACCGAGTCGCTTGGATGTTATCGACGGCCTTGGACTGATTGTCCAGATGTTCCAGGCGAGTCGCCTGAATATCGCTGACGGCCTTGGACTGGTTGTCCAAATGCTCTAGCCGAGTCGCTTGAATGTTATCAACGGCTTTGGCACCGCCGCGATCGAGGACTTCGAAGCGGCTTTCCTGGAAAGAGCTGGCTTCGGCAGCTTGGGCATTAGGGGCAACGGTTAGAACAGCAGCGGAAAGGGCCAGGGCGGCAAAGAGATTGCGTTTCATGTGAGTAAGCTCCTTGTGAGTGAATGATGAACTTCATTACTTACAAGAATGCGACACCCATCTGAGCCTCGACTGATGCCAAACTGAGGCTGGCTTAAGGGCTTTCTGAGAAAGCTGAGAGCGCTGCTATTCCTACGCTGGTCAATCCAAAAAACGCAAAACTACTCTGTCTGAACTAGCTTTGCCAGGCCGAGCAGGTCAAATTTCTCAATCCAGGCTTCGCGATCTCGCTGGTCAAAGCTGCTGTCGAGGCTGCGTACGGTGACCTGGCCGCGATCGCTCACCAGGACGCCCGTGACCGTCTCGCCCTGCTCAATGGCCGGATATCCCTGAACTAAGATTGCTGCTGTGACGATATTTGCCTGCTTCTGAAGGCGCGATCGCGGTGTCTAAAATACTGAGAATAGCGAGCTGCTTGCCATCCTGCTCCAAGCTGGCTGCCGCTAGTCCGGTTTCTTCGTTGACTGGTGTTTGCTGGTAGCCTGACTCAGCCGGTGGAAAAAAGGCGCTCAGCTTTTGGGTTCCTACGAAAATAATCTAAAAAATCACCCCAGAGATGAAAGTTTTCGGGCTTGCCAACCCATACTAGGGCTGCTAAACCCTAATCCTGACTTAACATGCCAAGAACTCCTAGCGAATACCTCGTCCACATGCTTTTGGAGGGCGGACACCACCAAGAAGTGCGGTTTACAACCATCCAGGATTTTCAGAAATGGTACAGCAGCGACCTGCTGCCCAAGGCCAGCTCTAATGACTTTGTCAACGTACCCATTCCCAAGGTCAACGCGGGAGAATATATGGTCGTCCGTCCCAGTCGGCTGATCGCGATTCGGGTGGAGCCTGTCTTTAGTTCCAGTGTCGAGCGATACTAGCTCTGTTAGCGTTCAGACATTCCCCCTTGCGTATTTTCAAAAATTTCATCCTGAGTCTGCTCGGCCTGGCTGTGGCCCTGCTGCTGAGCGGTTTTGGCGCGATCGCGCTGGAAGCTCCCCAGCCGGTTCTGGTTCCCACCGCACCAGAGACGCCGCTAGCGGATAGCTTGCTCAGCCAGGGCAACTCCCGACAGACCCTAATTGACGCGGTGAACCAAAGCCTGGCCTATATGCGAACGCCGGGTTCGGTCACCGCCTATCAGGACTATGCCATTTCTGGCATCACCCATCGCCGCGTCCAGCGCAGCCTGGAGCGGTTTCGCCAGCTGGTGCTGCTGATTCGTTCGCCCGAGGTCTTGCAGCGGGCCGTCAGCCGGGAGTTTGAGTTTTATCGCTCGGTCGGTCAGGACGGCGACGGCGCAGTGATTTTTACGGGCTACTTTGAGCCGACCTATGCCGCCAGTCGCGTCCCGACCGAAGAATTTCGCTATCCCCTCTACCGCGCCCCGGCTGACTTAGCCGATTGGCCCGACCCCCACCCCACCCGGGCTGACCTAGAGGGGCCAGACGGCCTTCAGGGCAGTCAGGGGCCGCTGAAAGGATTAGAGCTGGTCTGGCTGCGCAGCCGTTTAGAAGCTTTTCTAGTCCAGGTGCAGGGCTCGGCTCGGCTGCAGCTAACCGACGGCACCACCCTATCGGTAGGCTATGCTGGGCGCACCAACTACGACTACAGCAGCGTGGGTCGGGCGCTAATCGACGATGGCGTCTTTGCCGAGGACGAGCTTTCCCTACCGCTCCTCATGGCCTACTTTGAAGAAAATCCCCAGGCCCTGGACGAGTACCTCCCTCGCAATCGACGCTTCGTCTTCTTTCGCGAGACCGGTGGCTCGCCTGCTATTGGCAGCCTGGGCTTCCCGGTCACAGCGGGCCGCTCCATCGCTACTGACAAATCAATGATGCCGCCGGGTGCCCTAGCGCTGGTTACGCTGCCTCTCCCCCAGCGCCAGCCGGACGGCAGCTGGAAAACTGAACGCATTAGCCGCTTTGTATTGGACCAGGATACGGGCGGCGCGATTCGCGGGCCGGGGCGGGTCGATCTGTTTATTGGTACGGGCGTTGAGGCAGGTGAACAGGCCGGGCTGATCAACCATACCGGTGAGCTGTACTATCTGCTGCTGAAGGAATAATCTCTCAAAGCAGCAGCCACACGCCCGCGATCGCGACCAGCGCCCCCAGTACTGCCCTAGCGCTAATCCGTTCACCCAAGAGCAGTGCCATCGGCAGGATAAACAGCGGGCTGGTTGCCGTTAGCGACTGGGCAATGCCGGTGGGCGAATATTTCAGCGCGGTCTGCTGCAGCCAGATGGCTAGGTAGGTACCGAGGAAAGCCGCGATCGCAACGCCGCCTAGCAGCAGGGGCGATCGCAGCGCGGGCCAGCCACCACCGGCCTGGGGCCGAGCCCGCAGCAGCGCCAGCATACAGACCAGCCCGGCTCCCAGCCGCAGCAGCGTGCTCCACAGCGGGTCAACCGCCGTATCCGCCAGGGCCGCCCTTGAAAGCACTGCGCCCACCGCCTGACCCAGCGCGGCTAGCAGCCCCAGCGTAACGCCGCGCGGCAGATTTTCTCCTTGGGGATGTACGTCTGGAACACGCTCGGTAATTACCCAGGCAACGCCGCCCACCGACAGCGTAATCCCGACCCAGGCAATCGCCGGTAGGCGCTCCTGCAAAAACAGCAGCGCCAGCAGCGCCGACATCGGCGGGGCCAGGGCCTCCATCAGCAAAACCCGGCGAGGACCGAGATGGTTGAGGGCAGCGAAGTAAGCCGTATCGCCCAGGCCAATGCCAATAACGCCGCTGAGCAGTAAAAATAGGACTGAGAACAGGGGAAGCTCTGGAGCTGACTGAGTTCGCCAAAGCAGCGTCAGCAGGATAAACCCCAGCGCCATGCTGCCCTTGACAAAATTTAGCAGCAGCGGGACCAGCTGCTTACCCAGACGGCCAAACATCAGCGTCGAGACCGCCCACAAAAAAGCCGCTCCCAGCGCGGCAATTTCGCCCCTAAAATTGATTAGCTCCATATGCGCAGCTCAAAAATATGAGCTATATCATTAGCAAATGAAAATACAACCTATTGAACCTTGTCATCTCAGAGAGTGCGCCGACTTATTTGCCTCAGTCTTCAGTAGTTCGCCTTGGAATGAAACATGGAGTCAAGAAATAGCCCTGAGGAGGTTAAAGGACTGCTATGACACCCCAGGATCTTATGGTATTATTGCGATTTTAGAAGATAAAATTTCCGGCTTTGCTCTTGGTTATACTGAGGTATGGTACGAAGATAAGCATTTTTATTTAAAAGAAATGTGTGTTCAATCCATCAATCAGCGAAGTGGTATTGGCTCACAAATCATAGATATGCTTTACCAAGGTCTCGTAAGTAAGGGTGTCAGCATGATTTATCTGTTAACAGTACGCGATAGCCCAGCCGCAACTTTCTATGAAAAGCATGGATTCTCAAATCATCCTAAAATGACCATGATGTTGAAAACAGCAAAGACGCAATCACAGGTCGAAACAAATATTTCTATAAACTCTGCTTTTACGAATCAGTAGTAACTGATTACATTGCATAACTTACCTGCCGCAATGATTGAGATGGAGCGGACAGAATATAAATTTGAGTTTTGGGTTGAAGGCTATTACCGAAGCTCATTTAACCGTTATACCCAGAATGAATGCTACACAAGCTTTGCTCAGCTCGTTGACGCTATCCCCCATGCTCCAGGCCAGACTGTCCCAGCCACTACAAATTGGCTCGGTGGCAGTTCATAGCCGGGTACTCCAGTCGCCGCTGTCGGGCGTCACCGACCGGGTGTTTCGGCGGCTGGTGAGACGCCATGCGCCCGCTTCAATGATGTATTCCGAAATGGTCAGCGCGGCTGAGCTGTGCCAGCTGCGATCGCTGCCGCGAATCATGGACATTGACCCCGACGAGCGGCCAATCGGCATCCAGCTGTTTGACCGGCGGCCTGAGTTCCTAGCCGAGGCCGCCCGCCGGGCGGTCGATCAGGGGGCCGACGTGGTCGATATCAACATGGGCTGTCCGGTGAATAAAATTACCAAGAACGGCGGCGGTTCGGCCCTGCTGCAGGAGCCAGAAACCGCCGTGAAAATTGTCGCCGCTGTCAGCCGTGCGGTCGCCGTGCCAGTGACGGTGAAAACCCGCCTGGGCTGGTCAGATGACGCCATTAATGCGGTGAAGTTTGCCCAGCAGATGGCCGACGCCGGGGCGCAGCTACTGACCCTGCATGGCCGCACCCGGGCCCAGGGCTATAACGGTGCAGCCCGCTGGGACTGGATTGCTAAAGTCAAGCAGGCGCTGACGATTCCGGTGATTGCCAACGGCGATATTGACTCGGTCGCAGCGGCGGTGCGCTGTCTGGAGCTGACCGGTGCTGACGGCGTGATGTGCTCGCGGGGGACGCTGGGCAATCCCTTTCTGGTGGGCGAAATCGACCATTTTCTTAAAACCGGCCAGCGCCGCCCCGGGCCGACGCCGGTGGAACGGCTGCTCTGCGCCCGCGAACACCTGACCCTGCTGTGGGAATACAAAGGTGACAGCGGCATCCGTCAGTCCCGCAAGCACATGGCCTGGTATGCCAAAGGCTTTGTGGGCGCGGCGGACTGGCGCGATCGCCTTTGCCGGATTGAGTCGGTCGAGCAGGGCCACGATCTGCTGGACCAGGCAATCGCGGCCCTAGAAGCCATCGAGGCTGCCGCACCGGCAGCGGTAGCGCTATAATTCTGAGAATAGCCCTGCTTCAGACGGGCGATCGCAGTTCAGCTGGGCTGCGGCGACCCCGAACTGTTCAGCCTACCGAGACTCAGCCCATGACTTCCTACGCTAGCTACAGCTCCCCCCGAACTGATATGGGCGAGCTTCGTCGTTTGAGAACGCTGCTGCCGCCGGAGCTGCAAAGCTGGGTGACGGTTGAGCCCGCGACCGATGTAGCGCCGCCGCTGATTACCTGCGAAGAGCTGGGCCGCGACCAGATCGAGGTGCAGATTGACCTGATTAAGTGGGAGCAGCTGGCGATCGACCAGCGCAATCTGCTGTTCTGGCATGAGGTGGCGCGGGTGCAAAACGACACGATTCCCCGCGACGGCTGGGAAATGGCGGCCCTAGCGATCGGCCTGGGTGGCGCAGTGGGCGAGCTCTGGGTGCAGGACGGGCTACTGCTGCTGCTGGCGATGGGCCTCTGCGGCGTGTCAGGCTGGCGACTCTATAAGCGTAACAACAATCAGAAAACGCTCCAGGAAGCGATCGACGCCGATGAAAAGGCGATCGCGATCGCGACTCGCTTTGGCTACACCCTGCCCAACGCCTACAAGAGTCTAGGCAGCGCTCTTAAAACCCTAATTGAGCAAACCCCGAAGAAAAAGCAGCGCGATCGCTTTATCCGCCGACTGGAAGCGTTGAAGAAGAGCGCCAACAAGGCAAAGGAGCGAGCCAAAGCCGATCGCGAACCCCGACCGTCTTATTAAGTTGAGCAAATGACGGCTAAGTAGACTTCATCGAAACTTCAGCCATGTCTGCCTCACTAACTCAAAAGCTGACCCTCGAAAAGTTCCTCCAATTTCCCCATGTTGAGGAATCGCCAGCATGGGAATATGTAGACGGGGTTGCGTTGCAGAAGCCGATGCCAAAAGCGCGCCACTCTATTCTACAGAAGCGACTGCTGGCTGAAATAGATAGCCATAGTCAAGCTTACACAGCCCTACCTGAACTCCGATGCACTTTTGGTGGTAGATCGGTTGTTCCCGATGTCGCGGTCGTTGCCTGGAACCGAATTCAAGTGAACGAAGCGGGAGAGCCTGAGGATAATTTTCTCGAACCGCCTGACTGGTCGATTGAAATTCTCTCGCCCGATCAATCGGCAAATCGGGTTATCGACAATCTCTTGCACTGCATCAAATATGGCTGCCAGCTGGGGTGGATGATCGATCCAGACGACCGTTCTGTTCTCGTGTTTGCACCTCGGCAAGAACCATCGGTATGTCGAGGGGCCAGTCCACTTCCCACTTTGTCAGAGATGACTCTAGAGGTAACGGCTGATAGCGTTTTTTTCATGGTTACAGATCAATAGGCGTTAATCCGCCAAGATGACTCATGCCAATGTTTGGTTTCCCGCTGAGAAAGGGGATGTGACCTACCGAAGCAATCCCCTGTGATTCAGGAGCTTGATAAAGTTGCGTTTGCGCTTGTAGGTCGTGCTGAGCTCTGCCAGAAATTGTTCAAATTCTGCCTTCCGGTCGAGCTTTTTCATCAAATCCTCAACCTTGACGATCAGATCAACAGCCTGGCGATAGGCATCGTTGTGGGTCTGGTCAATTAGCGGCTCAATTGCAGGCCGGTAAACCGATAGCGCATCTTCGGGATGTTCGGCAGCCCTAGCCTCTGCCAGCTGCATCCAAAGGTTTCGGCTACAGCCTCCCGACTTGGCTGCTTTCCAAGCCTGATCGAGGTCCCCCTCCCATAAAAAGATTTCGACCAGGAGCGAGTTCTGGAGCGGTTGAAATCTAGGGCCGTTGGGCTGTTGGCCAGCGCTGGCCAGCCGAGCGCGGTCTAGGGCGCGATCGCGCCAATCAGGCCAGCGCTGAGCTTTATCTGCCTGCCGCTTGAGTTTTTGGTACAGCTGAAGAGAAGGCCGACGGGAAAACGCTTCCCAGACCAGATTCACCGCATCGTTGAATCGTCCCTGCTGCTCGTAGGCCGAAATCAAAAAGTCGCTGAGCTGACCTGTACGAAAGGCGTCAAATGCATCGACCCCTTGCTCAGCCCAGTCAATAGCCGCGTCGGTTTGCCCGGCCTCCTGATAAATCTCGGCAATCCGCTGATAGCGAGAGGGCTGGGACAGGTCTTGGGCAATCACGGCGACCAGCTCCTCCAGGTCTCCAGTAGCGCTCACCAGCGCTTCTTTCATCCGGCTGAGCTGGGAGCGGCGATAGCTAAAGCTGTGGTCGCCTGGCTGCACTACCTCGGGCAGCTTTTTCCACTCAGTGTCTACCAGTTCTCGGTAGGCGTCCTGGCCCGCCTCACCTAGAATGTCGGCATAGGTCTCCAGTGCGTTGTGAAAAAAGCCAAATCCCGAATTTAACTCCATGTGGAACAGCCGCTCTGCCAGCGCCTGTGGGTCCGGCTGAGCGGCTTCACAGGCCCGATAGTGGAGGTCCTGCACCTGGTCGGCAACCAGGCTGAGCCCGCCGCTGGAGTCGTCAACGGCATTGAAGGCGTCTTCTAGCAGCGCGATCGCTTCTTCACTCAGCGTTACCACATCGCTGTCGTAGCCTGCGTTTAGCAGATCCTCCAGGCCATATATCGCTGTTTCTACGCCTTCGGCATAGCCATCGGCGGCGTAGTAATCAACGTAGCCGTCAACCGCAATCGCACTTCTCAATGCTCTGCGAAAGGTGCCAATGTCAACGCCGCCAGCCCGATTAGCGGCGGCCTTCATCAGCAAATACTCTCGCCAGCGGGTATCCTCCATGGCCTGGTTGAGAATCATCCTGACCAGCGTGTCTCGTTCTTGCTGGGCTAGGTAATCGTGGACATCCTCCATTGTGATGCCCACCCGGGCCGGGGCCGCTACATCGGGCCGATAGAGTGGCGGCTCAGCGATCCAGGTCAGCCCGACCGCAACGCAGTGCTTACAGAACGCCCCCTCCACACCCAAAGGGCAGGAGCAGCGAGACGCCAGCTCGTTGTCTTCCAACCAAAGCCGAACCTGATAGACCTCTGTACCATGAACCTCAGCGGTAATGCGTTCGTCATACTGGGCGAGGGAATGCACCCGCCCTCGCTCGAAATAGCCAACACCCCGCTCATAGTAGCGATCGCCCGCTAGATCCATCAGCAGGTCTTCATCCAGAATATCGCTGAAAGTTGCCATCGCCAGACTGTCCTGAAGCTATAGTCGAGTTCCCTACATACTACCCCTATGCTTCTCGCTTAAGGGCGCTAAGTTCAGGCTGCTCAAATGCGCTGGTTGTCCTTCATGCTCCCTATACCCAGCGCTATTTTTGTTTTCCTTCTAAGCGCGTCCCAGCCAATGAATTGAGTCGTCGAGCGTTATTATTGAGTGATTAGCGTACGTTGAATCCCGCTCCGATGGCGGTCAGTCTCAAAATATGGACACAGCGTATTTAACAGACTTCAATGCCTGGATCGATCAGACTTCGCAGCTTTTGCGCGAGCGGCGCTGGGATGAGGTTGACCTGGCCCATCTGATTGAGGAGATTGAAGACTTGGGCAAGCGTGAGCGGCGAGCCGTTGCTAGTCAGCTCATTCGCCTTTTACTGCATTTACTCAAGTGGCAATATCAGCCCCAGCGCCGCTCCGATAGCTGGCTAGACTCGATGACTGACGCGCGTACGCAAATCGAGCTATCGGTTGAAGATAGCCCCAGTTTTGAAAACTATCTTGCAGACCAGCTGGATCAGTGCTATCAGCGCGCCCGTCGTCAGGCCGCTAACCAGACTGGCCTGGAAGTTTCCACATTTCCAGACGTCTGCCCCTATTCTCCGGAGCGAGTGCTAGCAGATGATTGGCTGCCAGAATAGCTATTTCAGCATAGTAGTAGAGTAAACTCACTGTTCGTTGATTTATTTTAATGGGAACTTTTTTGGAGGGTGAGCTAGCCTCTATTCAGGCAATTTCAGGGGTGCTGACAGCACAAATTTGCGTCTCAATTCCTTTTGATCCGAGGCTTTCTAATCGTGACGCCGGGGATTACGATTCGCGATCGCCTGCTGGTTCATCGATACCAACTACAACGAAGGAAGCTCCTTCGTCCGCCACGCCTACTTCCTCGGCGCAAACGACCCCTACAAATCCCTAAAAACCACCCTCAAAGCCGAGATCGACCTCGAAGCCTGGGAAAGCTTATACAGCGAGACCTCTCGCCCGTTTAATAAACCGAAGTCGGGCCACATTGCTGTCAAGGTGATCAACCACCTCGGCGACGAAGTCATGAAGGTGTTTAGTGTAGGAGGATCCCCCTAAATCCCCCTTGAAAAGGGGGACTTTGAGATCCAGTTCCCCCCTTTCCAAGGGGGGCTAGGGGGGATCTCCGGTAGCTCGAGCCGCTGCCCGATCCCGCTAAATCCCCCTTACTAAGGGGGGCTTTGAATCCGTTTCCCCCCTTACTAAGGGGGGCTTTGAATCCGTTTCCCCCCTTACTAAGGGGGGCTAGGGGGGATCTCCCCTACCGCCACACCAGTCAACCCATGAACAAGCTAAATCATAGCCAGTTCCATCTCCCCTACAACCAAGACCTGATACCTCAGGCAAAAGAACTGCGTAAAAATATGACTCCTGCAGAGAAGAAGCTATGGGTTGACTTTTTGAGAGACTTCAAATTTCGCGTTCTCCGTCAGCGTCCAATTGACTATTTTATCGTGGACTTTTACTGCGCAGCACTCAAACTCGTCATCGAAGTAGATGGAGACAGTCACTTTACTGAAGACGGGCAGGCTTACGATCAGCAACGAACTCACAGACTTGAGCAATATGGGCTGAGCGTAGTCCGGTTCACCAATCAAGACGTACTCAACAATTTTGATGTTGTGTGTCACAAAATTCAGCATTGGCCAGAATCTCATGGTCCTCACGCCAGTTAGCTCACAGAGACTGGTGATGAATAGCCCTGAGCCTGACCTGGTAACCGTCGCCATGCCTCTCTTTTAAAGATGATGAGGTTCCGCATTAATTCGGGACGACGCGCCGTTTGCCAGAATTTGACTTAGCCATGACTAAACCTACATAGTACATGTTAGATTTATATAACATATGCCCCCCTGAATGATCAACTACAAAGATGACACATGTTAATTTAATACGTCATTGTAGAGAGCAGTCTGGCCTATCTCAGGCAGAACTTGGCGATCGCGTCGGCGTCACCCGCCAAACCATCGCAGCCTGGGAACGGGAAGACCGCGAGCCATCCGTCGCTCAGCTAGCCAAAATTGCCCAGACTTTGGGAGTCAGCGTCGAACTGCTGCTACAAACTTCCCGGCCAGCAACCGAAACCTTTGAACCAGGGCTCATGTTCAGAGCTGATGATCCTTCAGCCTTGAATCCCTACTTGCGAGCAACGCTTTCCCAAAAAGCAGCAGACTATGCCTTCGTAGAAACCCTGGTACAGGAAGTCCCTACCCTGCCCGCCCTGCGTCCCCTACAGGGTTACAACGACTACATCGTTGAGGAAGTTGCCCGCGAAATTCGCGACTGGCTTGGCGTGGGCGAAGCTTGCCCGCTAGGCGATGTATTGGCGCTGCTAGAGTCAAAAGGGCTAAAGGCAATCCTACATCCGCTGCCCCCAGAAATCTCAGGCTTTTCAGCCTATACCGAAACCGACGGCGCAACCATTTTCATCAATGAAAGCCATCCTACCGAGCGAAAATTCTTTACCGCCCTGCACGAACTGGCTCACCTGGTCTTTCACCGCCAGGAATACCGCATTTCCGTTGAGATTAAAGCTCACCTGAGGTTCAACAAATCCAAACGCAGCGACCCCAGCGAAAAAGCTGCCAATCACTTTGCTGGAGCCGTGCTGCTACCGGAGGACGTGATCCGGCGTGAGCTTCATGCCTACCGCGATCGCTGGCTACCAGAACCTTTGCTCATGGATATCAAGCGGAGATATGGCGTCAGCCTGCGAACAGTTCTATACCGCGCCAGGCAGGCCAAACTGATTACCATAAAGCAAAAAGGCCAGCAGATCGGCATCTTGAATAAAAAGTACGGGGCCGATAATGAACCTGTGACACTGCCTCAGCCAGAGCATTTAACCCGCCTAGAACGCATGGTTTACCTGGCACTACGCCAGGGAAAGATCACGATTTCTAGAGCCGCCGAAATCTTAGGCAAGCCTCTGATCAAAGTCCGAGAATCGCTCAACGCCTGGCTGGAGGAGGCTGAAGCTTGATTCTGCTCTCAGATGCCAACATCCTGATCGATATGGGCTCTAACCTCCCCCTTTTCAAGGGGGACAGAGGGGGATCTCAATACCTCAAAGCACCCGAGGATCCCCCTTTAGCCCCCCTTAAGAAGGGGGGCTAAAGAAAGCATGAGCTTATTTCTTTTAACCAAGATTCGAGCCGCCGGAATTCAGCAGATTGCTGTCAGCCGCGAATGGGTACAATCTGCACAGCTCTATCACCGAGGCCCATTCAGCCTTCAAGACGCCCTGTGCTTTTACTACGCAAAAAACTTTAATCGTCTGCTGCTGACCAACGAAAAACCGCTGAGAAACCTTTGCTATCAGGAGCAAGTTTCCGTTCATGGCACCCTTTGGATCATTCAGCAAATTGATCAGCGGCGAATCCTAATCAGTGCTGAACTCTGCAAGTGGCTGAGCATCTTAGTCCAGAAAGGGATCCGAATGCCAAAGCCAGAGCTGATAGAACTTGCCTCAACTGCTAACTGGCCACTGGAAACAAACCACCCATCCCCCCATTACTAACTATTTTCGTTTTCCCATTTCGCTGATGCCGCTGAAGAGCATAAACAGGCCGCCGAGCAGAATTGCGATCGCAACCAGCCCCAATACCCAATCCAACGAAGCCCCATTTTCCATGCATGTTTCCTTTGCTCTATTTGGCCCTATTTAAACGTGAGGCTTGCCCAGCGCTTCAAGCATTTGGCGCTCAGCGACTTCGGGATTATGCGAAAGAATAGTGAAATCCTCTCGGACCGCCGCAATTTCCTGAACGATCTCGCTCATAGACCGGCCTTTCTCTCGCTCAGCGCGGATATATTGCTTTACTTCTTCAGTCTTTAGAGTTTTAAGATTCACAGAAGGCCTCCCTCTGGCGTAATTGTAAAAATGCGCTTGGCTGTCTCGTCATCGCAGCTTTTGGCCTCAACAAATAGGAAATCGCCCACCGTGTAGAGATCATAAATACAAAATCTCAACCGGGCTAGAGTGCGAGCGCGGTCGCAAAGCACTAGCCCCTGAAGCTTGTTGAGCGTACCGTCCATTATTGACCATCCTCACATCTTACGGCGGTGGGCGAGTACAAATCTTTGATGTCCTGCCAGATCTCGATGGACCGAGATTTTCTCATACTGCCCCTGCGATCGCAGTAAAGCCGCAACCGCTTCGGTCTGCCCGGCCATCGTTTCCACCAGCCACAGGCCGCCGGGCTGGAGGTATTGAGGAGCCGTCTGCACCAGATGGCGAATGCAATCCAAGCCGTCATCGCCGCCGTCTAGAGCAAGATGGGGTTCGTGCTGCGTGACTTCGGGCTGTAGCGTCAAAACGGTTCGATGCGGAATATAGGGCGGATTAGAAACCATTCCAGCCAGTCCCTGCTGCCCGGCCAGCGGCTCAAACCACGAGCCCTGGTGGAACTGAATCTGGCGGCTGAGGCCAGCGCGGTCAGCATTGTGCTGCGCGATCGCGATCGCCGCCGCACTCACATCCACTGCATTCACCCGAGCCTGGGGAAAGCAATTTGCCAGGGCCAGCGCGATCGCGCCGCTGCCCGTCCCCAAATCCGCCCAGTCACCCCGCCGCAAAATTTCCCGCAGCGGACTTCGCTCCAGCGCCTGACTGACAATCTCAACCATCAGCTCAGTTTCAGGCCGAGGAATCAAAACAGCGGGCGAAACCGTCAGAGAAAACTGCCGCCAGCGAGTTTCACCCACCAGATACTGCACCGGAACACGCTCTTCAACCCGCCGCCGCCATTGCTGAGACAGGATTTCAAGCGGCACGTTCAGCGAAATCGAATCCTCAGCCGCGTAAGTTTCAAACCTCAGCGCCAGCCCGTCCAAAGCCGTCATCGCCTGCAAAAACCAATCCACCTCAGCCAGCGGCACGCCACCCGCCGCGGCCGCCTGCTGCGCCCACCGCCGCCAGGCCACCAGCTCTACCCCCCTCGCCACCCCTTCACCCACTCCATCACTCCCCTACAGCACCCGCAGCAAACTAGGAATATCCTGAATCTCCGGAAACCCGCGAATCTCATCCAGTGCCGCCTGAAAAGCTCCTTCCTGCACTTCGTGGGTAATCACCACCAGCTCGGCGATCTTGTCCTGCATGCCAATCTGCACCACCGACTCCAGGCTGACGCCGTGGTCGCCAAAGCAGTTTCCCAGCCGGCCAATTACCTTGGGCTGGTCTTTCACCAGCAGCCGCAGATACAGGCGGCTAAACAACTCCGCGTTCGGAATAATCGGACTGTAGTGCTGGTGGGAGCAGGCCAGCAGCGGATTAGCGACAGGCTGAGTCGCGGCGCTGGTGAGGGTGGCAGCGATATTGATAATGTCCGACACGACGGCGCTAGCAGTGGGACCCGCCCCGGCTCCCGGCCCGAAAAACATCACCTGCCCAATCGGCTCGCCCTCGACCAGGATGGCATTGTAGACGCTGTTGACGCTGGCCAGCGGATGCGCCTTCGGCACCAGGGTGGGATGCACCCGCACCTGCAGGCCGGGCTGGTTTGGATAGGGACGTTTCGCGATCGCGAGCAGCTTAATCACAAACCCCAGCTTGTCGGCGTAGGAAATATCGGCGGCGCTGACCTGGCGAATGCCTTCGCAGTAGACCTCATCGCGCTTAATTCGCCCGCCAAAGGCCAGGGAGGCCAGAATGGCAATCTTATCCGCCGCGTCGAAGCCGTCTACATCGGCAGCCGGGTCGGCCTCGGCGTAGCCCAGCCGCTGGGCCTCAGCCAGGATCGGCTCAAAGTCGCCGCCCTCATTCTGCATCCGGGTGAGGATATAGTTGGTCGTGCCGTTGACGATGCCGGTCACGGCCTGGATGCGATTCACCCCCAAACCCTGCTTCAGCGGCTGAATCACCGGAATGCCGCCGCCGACCGCCGCCTCTAGCATGACGTAGACCCCGGCCTGATTCGCAGCGGTAAAAATCTGGTCGCCGTAGCGGGAGATTACGGCCTTGTTGGCGGTGACGATGTGCTTGCCCTGTTTGATGGCCTTGAGGATGAGCGATCGCGCCGGTTCTAGCCCACCGATCAGCTCTACCACAACGTCGATTGCAGGATCGCTGACAATCGCCTCCAGGTCGGTTGTCAGACAGTCGGGCGGTAGGCTGACCTGGCGGGATTTGCTCAGCGACTTGACCCCAACCTTGCAAATTTCAATCGACTGAAGCAGCGGATGCCGCCCTTCCGGGTCTAGCAAAATTTTAGCGGTGCCGGTGCCAACCGTACCCAGTCCGAGTAACCCGACCTTAAAAACCATCCCAATCCCCAAGCGACACCCCAATTGTAAAAGCCAGAAGAACCCACTGGCTCTCCTGGCTTAAATTCAAGGGCGCTTAAATTCAAGGGCGCTTAAATTCAAGGGCAAGTTCTGAACGCCCCAAACTTGCTTAGTACGTCTCCACGTGCCAGCGATCGTTCTTCTTCATCGCCCGGCGGTACTCTTCCCAATCCACGTCAGACTTGGACGCCTGCTCGGCCAGGGCCGCATCGATGCCGTCTTCCATCCCTTTCAGACCACAAATATAGGTGTGAGTCTTTTCATCCTGGATCAGATTCCATAGCTCTTCGGCATGTTCCGCCACCCGATGCTGGATATACATCCGACCGCCTTCCTCGTTCTTCTGCTCACGGCTAATGGCATAGGTGATGCGGAAATTATCGGGATACTTGGCCTGAAGCGCCTCCAGCTCCTCTTTGTAGAGGATATTAGGCGTCTTGGGAATGCCGAAAATCAGCCAGGCAAAGCCCTTAAACCGATAGTCTGGGTTGGCCTGCCTTTCGGCCTCCTTGAACATCCGCCAGAGGTAGGCCCGGAACGGGGCGATGCCTGTACCAGTCGCCATCATGATGATATTGGCGTTGGGGTCGTCGGGCAGCAGCATCTCCTTGCCCACCGGGCCGGTAAGTTTGACCTTAGTGCCCGGTTCCATGTTGCATAAATAGGTCGAGCAGACGCCCTTGACCGTCTCTTCCGTCTCCGGATCTTCATAGACTAGCTGGCGTACGCAGAGTGAAACCGTCTTGTCGTCTACGTCATCACCGTGGCGGGTCGAGGCAATGGAATAGAGCCGGAGCTTATGGGGTCGGCCTTTCTCATCCTCGCCTTCGGGAATAACGCCAATACTTTGGCCCTCTAAGTAGTACATATCCCCCTCGGACAGGTCAAATTTGAGGTGACGTACCGTGCCAATCCCGCCCTCGGCAACCAGCTCATCATTCGATAAGCAGGCGCCCATGTAAGGCTCTTTGGGCTTGTAAATGTTGACTGGAACTTTCTTTTTCTGCTCTTTGGGTTTGGCTTGAGTCATGGGCCTATCGGTATCTCCGGATGCGGACTGGGCCGTAGAAGCTGCGCTGCCGTTATTTTCTATGGTGTCGCCGACCAGCGGACGAATGCTGACGATTTTTCCCCCCAGCTTGGCGATTCGCTTCATTTCCTGATTCATCCGGTTATAGGGAACCGTCAGGAACATGTTGCCGCTGCGCCGAATGGGGACATTGAGATTGCTAGCCTCGCCGTTCTGGCCCAGACCTTCGATCTCATAGACGTACAGCCGACTATTGGCCGTACTATTGGCTTTAACGCCGCTGATGCTTGGATTGTACATGCTTAACTCTTGTATCTCGAAATCCTCGTGATATATAGAGTATCATCGTCAGAGGGGCGAATCCATCTTCAAAGGGGCTTAGAAGTCCCTCAAGCAGCTCCAATCGCTTATGCCTTTGCTGGCAGCAGCACAGTATTCACGGCTTTTACTACTACATTAGAATAGCGATTCATTCTCAGGTAGACTGTTACGTGAGTTTCATTTCCAGACTTCTCTACCTTTCGGCTGAGCTGCTAGCTTGTGAGGAAACTGGGGTTTCTGGTAAAATTCGATTTACGGGATCGAAACGGTTCAAAAACTTTGGCTTTGTAGCTTTGGCTTTACAGCCTTAACTGATAAGTTTTGGAACGGATGCGATGAGTTGAGCGATCGGCGGCAGGATTGATGTCATTCTCCCATTTTTGGCAAAATCCTTGTAGCACTCCTTAGCAATACAAGTATTAAGCTTCAGGTTAACGACTGGGGCAGCTGTCATTTTTTAAGAGGGTAACCATGGCCAGTAAGCCAGAAAAAGTCATTTTAATTGGAGTTGCCGGCGATTCAGGATGCGGTAAGTCCACTTTTCTGCGCCGTTTGGAAGAGATATTCGGCGAAGAGTTTATTACCGTGATCTGCCTCGACGACTACCATAGCCTCGACCGCAAGCAGCGAAAAGCGCAGAAGGTGACGGCGCTGAATCCCAAGGCGAATAACTTTGATCTGATGTACGAGCAGATCAAGGCAATTAAAGCTGGGAACGCAATCGACAAGCCGATTTACAACCATGAAACTGGCGAGCTGGACCCCCCTGAGCGGGTTGAGCCCAACCACATTGTGGTGATTGAAGGGCTACATCCGCTCTATGACGAGCGAGTCCGCGAGCTGATCGACTTTAGCGTCTACCTCGATATCAGCGACGAGGTCAAGATCAACTGGAAGATCCAGCGGGATATGGAAGAGCGCGGTCATACCTACGAAGACGTGCTGGCCGCCATCAACTCCCGCAAGCCCGACTTCAAAGCCTATATCGACGTCCAAAAGCAGTATGCCGACGTCGTCATTCAAATCCTGCCGACTAACCTCATTCCCGACGATAAGGAAACTAAGGTCCTCAGGGTGCGGCTGATTCAGCGCGAAGGAATCGAAAACTTTGACCCAGTCTATCTCTTCGACGAAGGCTCTACCATCGACTGGATTCCTTGCGGTCGCAAGCTCACCTGCTCCTACCCCGGCATTCGGATGCACTACGGACCCGATAGCTACTACGGTAAAGAGGTCTCGGTGCTCGAGATTGACGGTCAGTTTGATCGGCTAGAAGAGGTGATTTACATCGAGAGCCATCTCAGCAATACCTCGACTAAAAACTATGGCGAAATGACCGAGCTGCTGCTCAAGCACCGCGAATATCCTGGCTCGAATAACGGCAGCGGCCTTTTCCAGGTCCTAGTTGGGCTCAAGATGCGCGAGACCTATGAAGTGTTAACGGCTAAGGCTCCAGCCAAGTCAACCGTCTAGCCCAGTCGGCCGACTTTACCGATTCCGAAAATGCTAAAGGGTGCTCAGCGAGCACCTTTTTAACTAGGCGTTTAGTCAATCTTTTTTCTGGCTTTTTTCTGGCTTTTTTCTGGCTTTATCCTGGCGGCTCGGGAGGATTCATCCGGCGGCGAGCAATCCAAAACACCGTTGCGGCGATCAGGCCAATGATGACGGCGCGACTGACTGGAGCAATGTAGGTTTCAATTCGCTCATAGTTGTCGCCCAGCAGGTAGCCGGCGTAGGTGAGAAAGGCGACCCAGATGACCGTGCCGACGGTGGAGTAAGTTAGAAAGCCAAGCATCTTCATCCGTGCAAAGCCAGCTGGAATCGAGATGTAGGTGCGGACGCCGGGGATCACGCGGCAGAGGCCGACGGCCCAGTAGCCGCGCTTCAGCAGCCAGCGCTGGGCGATGTCTACGTCTCGGCTCGACAGGCTAACCCAGCGGCCATAGCGATCGACCAGCTTTTTGACCCGGACGATACCCAGCGCCTGCCCAATGTAGTACCACAGCAGCGCCCCAGCAACCGAGCCAACCGTTCCCGCAAAGACGGCCCAGCCGAAATTAAGCTCGCCTCGGGCGGCGGCAAACCCGGCCAGGGGCATGATGATTTCTGAGGGAATCGGCGGAATGACGTTTTCGAGGAGCATCAGCAGCGCCACCCCAACGTAGCCCAGGGTCGCGATCGCATTCGTAATCCATTCAAGAATGGTGGTGTGGTCAGGCATAAAAAGCGCTATTTTATTCCAATATGCAGCGAAATTGAAAAAAACGCGTCCGCCTACTGGGGGGAGTCTAAGCTGAGCACATCTATCCCAGAGATGAAGAAAAGCGGTTGGCGTTTCGATACCCTAGCAGCTAGTACTGAGATTCATCAGTATTTTTACCCAGAAGCTTTATACCGTTTTCTTAGAAATATATGCAAATTGGTGCCATCTATGACGGAGAGCGCTGCCGGTTTACGGTGTGGGCGCCGGAGCGATCGCAGGTTGAGCTCGAGCTGGTCAGCCCCGAAGCGAAGCGGCTGCCGCTTCAGCCCCATGAGCGGGGCTACTGGCAGACCGAAGTGAAGGGTCTAGCCGCCGACAGCCAATACTTTTATCACATTGACGGGGGCGACGGTCGGCCCGACCCGGCTTCGCGGTTTCAGCCTGAGGGCGTCCATGGACCTTCTCAGGTCGTAGATCACAGCCAGTACGACTGGCAGGATGAAGGCTGGCAGGGCATTCCGCTCCAGGACTATATTGTCTATGAACTACATATCGGCGCGTTTACTCCAGAGGGCAGCTTCGACGCGGTGATTCCTCGGCTGGGCGACCTGCTCGATCTGGGTATCACTGCGGTTGAAATTATGCCGGTGGCCCAGTTCCCGGGAGAGCGCAACTGGGGCTACGACGGCGTATTGCCCTTTGCCGTGCAAAATTCCTACGGTGGTCCGGCAGGGCTGAAACGGCTGGTAGACGCCTGCCATCAGGCGGGGCTGGCCGTGATTATGGACGTGGTCTACAACCACTTTGGACCAGAGGGCAACTATACCGGGCTCTACGGCCCCTACGTCACCGACAAGTATCAGACGCCCTGGGGCAGCGCTATCAACTTTGACGATGCTTACAGCACCGGTGTCCGGAATTATGTAATTCAGAACGTGCTCTGCTGGTTTCAGGACTACCACATCGACGCCCTGCGGCTCGACGCCATTCACGCCATCTACGACTTTGGCGCCAAGCACTTGCTGTTGGAACTGTCCGACGCGGTACAAGCCTTTGCCGAAACCCGGCAGTCTCCGGCCTACCTGATAGCCGAAAGCGACCTGAACGACGCCCGGATCATTCGCTCGCCCAAAAAAGGCGGCTATGGCATCGACGCCCAGTGGAGTGACGATTTCCACCACGCCATGCATACTCTGCTGACCGGAGAGCGCACCGGCTACTACGCCGACTTTGGCAGCTGCGAAGCGCTGGCGCTGGCGATTAAGGAACGCTTTGTGTACGCCTGGAAGTACTCCAGCTTTCGCCAGCGCTACCACGGCAGCGATGCCGGCGACCTGCCCTCAAACCAGTTTGTCGTCTGCGTCCAAAACCACGACCAGGTGGGTAATCGGATGATGGGCGACCGGCTCACCCATCTGGTTTCCTTTGAGGCGCTGAAGCTGGCGGCGGGGGCGCTGCTGCTCTCGCCCTACATTCCCATGCTGTTTATGGGCGAAGAGTACGGTGAGGAGTCGCCCTTTCTATACTTCGTCGATCATGGGGATCCCGACCTGATTGCCGCCGTACGCCAGGGTCGCAAGGAAGAGTTCAAAGACTTCCATGCCACCGGTGAGCCGCCCGATGCGGCCAGCGAGAAAACCCTGAAGCAGTCCACTCTCCAGTGGGACAAGCGAGGTCAGGGCCAGCAGGGAACGCTGTACGCCTTTTACCAGCGGCTGATTGAGCTGAGAAAGCAGCTCGCGATCGCGACTCCTTCCCGGCCAGAAGACATTGAAGTTGACTTCGACGAAGCCAGCCAGACCGTCCAATACCTGCGGCAGCTGCCTCAAGGCCAACTGCTGTGCCTGATGAACTTTGGCAAATCCGCCGCTAAGATTACCTTTACCACTAACCTATCCTGGCAAAAGCAGATTGACTCCGCCGCGCCCGAGTGGGACGGCCCCGGCTCAGAAGCTCCCGAGACCCTGAGCCAGACCGCAGTATCGATCTCACCCCGTAGTGTCGTCCTTTATGCCACCGTTAAGACCTAGCGGTTTTGATTGGTCTGTCCGCTCCCCTGTTTAGAACATCCTCCTGTGAGTAAGCCATGCGTATCCCGATCGCGACCTACCGACTTCAGTTCAATCCGGATTTTGGCTTTCAGGAGGCCAAGCAGATTGCGTCCTATCTGGATGCCTTGGGCATTTCAGATATCTACGCCTCGCCAATTTTCAAAGCGAGGTCGGGCAGTAGGCATGGCTACGACGTGGTCGATCAGAACCAGCTCAACCCGGAACTGGGCGATCGCGGCGAGTTCGACGCCTTAATCAGCGACCTGCACGAGCGGGGGATGGGCTGGCTGCAAGATATCGTCCCCAACCACATGGCCTACGACGGGCAGAATCAGTACCTGATGGACGTGCTGGAGCATGGTCCCCACTCCCAGTATTTTGACTATTTCGACATTGAGTGGGAGCATTCCGACGATATTCAGGGCAAGCTGCTAGCGCCAATGCTGGGCGACTTTTACGATCGCTGTCTGGAGCGCGGCGAAATTCAGATCAGCTATGACAAAGATGGCCTCAAGGTCAACTACTACGCCCTGCAGTTTCCCCTCAGAATTGAGTCCTACGCCCAGTTCTTGACCCATGACCTGCACTGGCTGCGCCGTCGCCTGGGCCGTCAGCATCCCGACTACATCAAGCTGCTGGGGATTCTGTACCTGCTCAAGGACACCTTTCCAGAGATGGCGCTGCAGCAGCGCAAAGACCAGTCGGCCTTTGTCAAGCAAATGCTGTGGGAGCTGTACCAGGACAATCAGGAAGTCAAGGCCTTTATCGATCAGAACATCGAGACCTTTAACGGCCAGCCCGGTAAGCCGGGCAGCTTTACCCTGCTGGACTCGCTGCTGCTAGAGCAGTTTTACCGGCTGTCTTTCTGGAAGGTGGGGGCAGAGGAGCTGAACTACCGCCGCTTTTTTACCGTCAACGAGCTGATTTGCCTGAAGATCGATAGCCCCAAAGTGCTCAAGAACACGCACAAGCTGATCTTTCAGCTGGTGGATTCAGGCGCTTTTGACGGTCTGCGGATCGATCATATCGATGGCCTCTACGACCCGACGGTTTACCTGAAGCGGCTGCGCGAGCGCAAAGAAGACCTCTATATCGTGATCGAAAAAATTCTTGAGTTCAATGAAGAGCTACCCTCCTACTGGCCAGTCCAGGGCACCTCAGGCTATGAATTTTTGAACTACGTCAACGGCGTGTTCTGCCAGCAGCAAAATCGTAAGCCGTTTTCTCAGTTCTATCGCCGCTTTAGCGGGGTGACGACGCCCTATGAGCAGCTCTTTCTAGAGAAGAAGCAGCTGATTGCCGACACCAACCTAGTCGGCGATATTGACAACCTGGCCCGCTTTTTGAAGAAAGTCGCCAGCCAGTATCGCTATGGCCGCGACCTCACCGCTAGCGGTCTGAAGACGGCGATTCAAGAAGTGCTGGTGACTTTTCCCATCTACTGCACCTACATTAACCAGCGGGGGGTAGCCCAGCGCGACCTGAAGTATATTCGCACCGCCATTCAAGCGGCCCGCAAACGGATTCCCCAGCTGCTGAATGAGCTCAATCTGATCGAGCGATTTTTGCTGCTGGAGTACGAAGACTCGCTGCCCGAAGACGAACGGGCGGAGTGGCTGCATTTTGTCATGCGGCTGCAGCAGTTTACCGGGCCGCTAATGGCAAAAGGGGTCGAAGATACGCTGTTCTATGTCTACAACCGGTTTATCAGCCTGAATGAAGTGGGCGGTTCGCCCGAGCATTTCGGCCTGTCGCTGATGGATTTCCACGAGTACAACCAGCGGCAGTATGAAAACTGGCCCTATACCCTCAACGCCACTTCCACCCATGACACTAAGCGCAGTGAGGACGTGCGAGCCCGGCTGAATGCAATTTCAGAGCTGCCGGCGGAATGGCGATCGCAGGTCAAAACCTGGAGTGAGCTCAACCAGCCCCACAAGCAGTCCCTCAGCGGGCACCTAGTGCCTGACCCGAACGACGAATACTTTCTCTACCAGACGCTGGTCGGCGCCTTCCCCTTTGACCCCGGTGAGCTGGACTCGTTTAAGCAGCGGGTGAAAGACTACGTGGTCAAAGCCGTCCGCGAGGCCAAGGTCTACACCGCCTGGCTGCGGCCTGACACCGAATATGAAGAAGGCTTTGTCAACTTTGTGGAGGCGCTGCTCACCCCCTCACCCGAAAATCCGTTTCTAGAGCAGCTGCAATCTTTTCAGCAGAAGATCGCTGACTATGGCATCTACAATGCGCTTTCCCAGACCCTGATTAAAATGACTGCCCCCGGCATTCCCGACTTTTATCAGGGCACCGAAATGTGGGATCTGAGCCTGGTTGACCCCGACAACCGCCGCCCGGTGGATTACGACCGACGGCTGACGGCGCTGAAGAGCATCCAAAAGGACTGGCAGACCGATAAAGAAAAGCTGATGAAGGAGCTGCTCAGCCGCCGTACCGACGGGCGGATCAAGCTCTTTTTAACGATGCGCGGATTGGCCCTGCGCAATCAGTTCCGCCAGGTGCTGCAAAATGGCAGCTATGCCCCGATTAAAACGGTTGGCAAACATGCTGATAATCTGATTGCCTTTGCCCGTCATAAGGGGGAACGAACGATTGTCGCGATCGCGCCCCGCTTTCTGACCGAGCTGATCCAACCCGGGGAATACCCGCTGGGTGCTAAAATTTGGAACGATACGCAGATCGAGCTGCCCGGCGGGGCCGAGGCCAGCTGGTGCGAGTGGATCACGGACCGCACGATTGCTGCCGACAATGTGATCTCGGTAGGGGAGGTGCTGCGGCATTTTCCAGTGGCGCTGCTGGTGAGCGAAAACCATCCGGTTGACCTGTAGGCTAAGGGAATGGCAATTAAATAGCGTACCGGTTCGCCCACTCTTCGAGAAGCCGCTTTGGCGTCTACACCCTAAATCCCTCTCCCGGGGGGCTACTGTGTATACACAACTGTGAGATAATGACCGAAAGTGCTGAT
>NZ_JADEXG010000074.1 GCF_015207255.1 Vasconcelosia minhoensis LEGE 07310 | reverse complement strand
AGGGTGGTGATAGCGCTCGTATTCAAGTGCGCTAATGTCGGCTTCGCTGAACTCTAGTTGAATCATGACCGCGGTGTCTTTTGGGTGGGCTAACTCAATTTCACCATGACTATAGAATTAGTTCAAGCCCGAACCGGCTAGAGTATAGCAGGGCTAAGACGGCGGCTAGCTCTCTTCGGTGCTCGGCGCTGGGCTCAAGCTGGAATCGGATTTGGCCAGCACGGCATCCAGCTTCGATTCTAGCTCGGCGAGCTGCTCGTTCTGCTTCCTCAGCGCTTCGTTGCTTTTCCTCAACTCGGCGTTGTACTTCTTCAACTCGGATAAACCCCCGTAGGATTTGATCCACTGCCACAGTGAAAAACGTGACGGCGGCGAGGAGGAGGCCGACCCACTGGGGCAGGAGGATTCGGTATGCGGTGAATTCGAGGGCGTCATAGCTAAGGGTAACCCCGGTCAGGAAGACCAGCAGGGCAGCGAAGATAGCGACAAAGGTTTGAAAATCAATAGGCATCTCTACTGTGATTTTAACCCAGGAAGTTGAGCGTCACGGTGCAGCGCTCAAAGCGTTTGGCGATATTCCTCTAGCAGCGCCAAAACGGCGGCTAGCTGTCTTCGGTGGTCTTCGCTGGGCTCAAGCTGGAATCGGATTTGGCCAGCACGGCATCCAGCTTCGATTCTAGCTCGGCGAGCTGCTCGTTCTGCTTCCTCAGCGCTGCGGTATCTTTCTCGAACTCTTCGTTGCTCCTCTTGAATTCTTCGTTGCTCCTCCTCAGCGATAAAGTTCGCTTGGCGAGTTCGGAACTCTGCTTCCTCAGCGTTTCGTTGTACTTCCTCAGCCCGGCGTTGTATTTCTTCAACTCGGATAAACCCCCGTAGGACCTGATCCACTGCCACAGTGAAAAACGTGACGGCGGCGAGGAGGAGGCTGACCCACTGGGGCAGGACGATTCGGTATGAGGTGAATTCGAGGGTGTCATAGCTGAGGACAACTCCAGTCAGGAAAACCAGGAGGGTCGCAAATATAGCGACAAAGGGTTGAAAGTCAATAGGCATCTCTACTGTGATTTTAGCCCAGGCGGAATTGAACGCGGTCTAGAGGCGTGCTATTGGATGGATAAATCAACTACCGTTAGCGCAGCCATGCCCCTTGGGCTTTGGTCAGAGCGACTTAGGTGCCGAAGCGCGAATCAGCTTTTCTCGGTGTATGGTATTTAGAATGAATCGAATCCAGCGGCGGCCGGTCATTTCTAGGGACAGCTTCGGAGGCACAGCTTGATGAACAGTAGGCAAAAGGTTCTACAACATATTGACCCTAAGGGACAGGGCCTTGAGATTGGCCCGAGCCACAACCCGGTTGCGCCTAAAAAGGAAGGATTTAAGGTTCATATTATTGACCACATGAGCCGAGAGGAGCTGGTCGAAAAATACGAAGCACACGGCGTCAATCTGGAAAATATCGAAGAAGTTGATTTCGTCTGGCGAGGCGAACCCTACGCAGAGCTGACGGGAAAGCATAAGTTTTACGACTGGATTATTGCTTCGCATTTAATTGAGCATACGCCAGACCTGATTGGCTTTCTCAACAGCTGCGACGCTATTTTGAAGGATGATGGGGTGCTTTCGCTGGTCGTGCCCGACAAGCGCTACTGCTTTGATCACTATCGACCGATAACGGGGCTGGCAAAGATTATTGACAGTCACTATCGGCAGGAGCAAATTCATACGCCGGGTACAGTAGCGGAATATTTCCTTAACGTCGTTGCTCAGGCCGGACAAATTGCCTGGTATCCAGAGAGCACGGGGGCCTATAACTTTGTCCACTCGTTAGAAAATTCAACTCAGGGCATGGCTGCAGTCCTGAATGAAAAAACCTATTTAGATGTTCATGCCTGGTGCTTTGTGCCACATTCGTTTAGGCTGCTGATTCACGACCTTTTTTGTCTAGGGCTGATTCCGTTTAAGGAAGTTGATTTTATCCCCACCGACGGGTGTGAGTTTTATGTGACGCTAAGCCGAGGCGGTCAGGGCATTGATCAGCCCAGATTGGCAATATTGGACGCCATTGAAGCTGAAGTTAGAGACGGCATTACTTTGCCGGAACTTCCAAAAAGTTCTAGGGGCGATCGCAATAGCTGGCCTAAACGCCTCAAAAATAACCTCAGGAGCTTAAAGAAGGGTCGCTGGCAGTCTGCACAGTAATTACTGGGAATGGTTGAAGTTATCAGGCTTCCTAGCGTTGCGGCAGTAGTCCCAACTTATAACCGCCGTGAAAAAACGCTGCGGTTTTTGACGATCGCGCTTACCCAAACCTATCCGCGCCTGACGGTGATTGTGGTTGATGCGGCTTCGGCGGATGGGACGGCTGAGGCGGTGCAGCAGCAGTTTCCTCAAGTCGTGTTGCTGACGACGAGCGATCGCGACTATTGGAGCGCCACGGTCAATGTCGGGGTGCGCTATGCCCTGACGCACGGGTTTGACTATATTCTGACGATTTATGACGACTCGGTGATTGAACCCGATCACCTGGAGCGGCTGGTGGCCCTAGCAGAACGTCGTCAGCTCAAGATTTTGGGCAATCGAATTGACTATCTGGCTCAGCCGGGGCAGATTTGGGCGCTGGGGACCTATATCCGCTGGGGAACGCAGGATTTTTTGGGTTGGCCTACTGTGATACCTACGAGCGGGATTTGCCGTTGGCGGTGCGGAGGGAGGATGAGATCGCGGCAGACACCTTACCCGGTAATGGCGTCCTGATCCACCGGCAGGTGTCTGAAACCGTGGGGCTTTACAACGCGACCTGGCTACCTCATTACCATGCCGACTCAGAACTGATCCTGCGAGCTCAAAAAGATGGCTTTAAAGCATACGTGGCCCCCAACATCGTCCTGAAAAACGACTTTTCAGCAGCGCAAAAGCGAGTCTGCCTCAAGACCCTGGCGGGTTTGCAATGGACCCTATTTGCCAAAAAGTCTCATCTGTATGCGCCCGCTATTCTCTACATCGTCCTTAAGTATGCGCCCTGGGGCCAGAAGCTGAGAACGCTGACTGCTTTGTTGGGCCGGATGTTGCAGATTCCTGCTGACGGACTATGTTGGCTAGATCAGTTCTGAGGCTTAATTTGCCCAGCTGAAATTTGATCTGAATTTCCCATAGGCTGACCAGGCTGATCAAGACCTCATTCTTGAGTTCTTGAAGGCGATTGAGCGTAGCTACCGGAATTTGATCAGGAGCACTGTCCCACCATATGAATGTGTGCGTATCGAGCAAGAATTTCATTCTTTGCCTAGCCAAAAACTGTCGGGTAGGGGAGCGTCAAAGTCATCGCTGACGACGAAGGCATTGGGATGCAAACCCGGTTGGCGTGCGGTTGGATGCGCTGTGGAGGCTGATGGTTTGGCCCTTTTGAACTGTAGAAAGTCTAGGAATTCTGCCAGGAGGCTGAGTTGATCAGGAAGGAGCTGATCAATTTGCTGATGAATTTTTTTGCGATTTTCCAGGGCTGTCATGAATAGTTTGCTTCCTGACTGAATGAGATGGGAGCTATATATGGTTAGGATAGCAAGGACGGCGAGCTGATAGCCTTGCAGGCGATAGGTTTTACAGATATCGGCATCTTCGTAGTCTAGAGCGCAACTAAGGGCACTCCCGCCCAGGAAGTTTTGCAGGATCACGAATATCGCGACAAAGGTTTGAAAGTCAACGGCCATCTCTGCTGCGATTTTGGCCTAGGAAGTGGAAGGAGGTCTTAGAGGGCCTGGCGATATTCCTCCAGCAGGGCCAAAACGTCTGTTAGCTGTCTTCTGTGGTCGTCGCTGGGCTCAAGCTGGAATCGGATTTGGCCAGCACGGCATCCAGCTTCGATTCGAGCTCGGCGAGCTGCTCGTTCTGCTTCCTCAGCTTGGCGTTGTATTTCTTCAACTCGGATAAACCCCCGTAGGATTTGATCCACTGCCACAGTGAAAAACGTGACGGCGGCGAGGAGGAGGCCGACCCACTGGGGCAGGATGATTCGGTATGAGGTGAATTCGAGGGCGTCATAGCTGAGGACAACTCCAGTCAAGAAGACCAGCAGAGTCGCGAAGATAGCGACAAAGGTTTGAAAGTCGATGGGCATCTCTATTGTGATTTTAGCCCAGGAAGCGATAAGACGCTTCTCCAGGTTAGAGGGCGCGCGATCGCCAACTTAGCCCCCCGCTGGTAGCATTTCAGTTTTAAGCGCATATCGACTGATAGAGCCACTGCTGTACAGAAGTACAAGGACTCAATCACTTTGGCTTTTGACAGCGGTAGGCCAAAATATAGCAGTGCTCGGCATCGCTATAAATGCCGACGTTCTTAGTTGCTTCGTTAGTATCAAACTGGCCTACAGCAAAACTATTGGGTAGATAGTTGAATCCAAAAGGTTGGATGTTAGCAAATCCAGACGCTTTAAGCTTTGAATACAGCTGCTGATGGGTGTACTCAATTTTGTGGTCAGGATCAATGAATGCATCCTGCTGCAAACGGGTCGCTTTACCGTTAGGGGTGTCAACGCACAGATATCCGCCTGGTTTTAGAACTCTCATACATTCTGAGAAAACAGCTTCTGCTTCTTGCTCATAGATATGTTCTATAGATTGCCCTGAGTTAACTAAGTCAATAGAATTGTCAGGAATACAAGATAGGTCGCTCATTGAGGTGTAAACATACTGAACGCTCCCTTGCTCTGTCTCGACCAGATTGTACTGCTCATACCCTTGAGAATATAAAGGGTCGCGCTGCTCTAAAGGCAGGTCTATAATCGTCAGCTTCTCAAAAGAATAAGGATAGCCCATCGCGATTAGTGCACCCCGCGAGTTTCCTTTTGAACTGCCTCCTAAATCAACGATATGTTTCGCCTGGGGTAAGGTTTTGACCCACTGAATTCTACTCTGATGAATAGACTGTCCTAATTCATTGAGGAGCAGCCTTTGAAATTCAGCACTGTTGACTAAAACGTCAAGAAACCCTTCTCTACTAATCTCTCCTAATTTTAGCTTTTCTGAAAAATGATTTTGCCCTTCAATATCAGGCTTTCTCCTTAAAATTATTTGATAGCTATAATTAATATATTCAGCATCGTCAAGCTGACGAAGTGGCTGCGTTTCAAGTTTATATTTTAGCTTGTTGATTATCTTTGAAAAACTTGAATACAGTGAACTAATTTTTTTGGCCATTGAATTTGTTTTTTGCTGAATGGTCAGAAAAACTCGGCTATTGTCTGATACCTTAAGTTCAAAACTTTGTCTGTCATTCTGTATCCGCTAAGCGTCGTCGCTCTACTAGGAATTAGACCTGCTCTGGGCAGTTATTAAATTTAAGTAATCCTGCTCGATTTTCTGCCACGAGTAGCCGTGAGTTAAGAAATTATACCCTTGGATTCCTAACTTTCTCAATACGTTTGGCGAATCTAATTCTTTTATTGCAGTTATAAGTTCATGTGCGTTTTCATACCAGAGCCCCCCCTGAGCTCTACGACACTGACCGACTAAAACCTTACACTTGCTATTCACTAAAACGGGTTTACGCATTAGCCAAGCCTCTAGCAAAACCATCGATAAGCTTTCATAAGGCGAAGGCATTACCAATATATCGCAAGCTGCTAAAGCATCCCATTTTGTCCGTTCCTCCACAAATCCTAGCGATACTATATCAGGATGTTCTGGAATGTCAATCACCGACCGGCCAATCAGTACTAGCTTTCTAGGTCTAGTCTCATTCTCTCTCAGGGCAATGAAATTCTGAAAAAGCTCTCCGCAGCCTTTAGAGGCATCTACTCGACCGATGTATAGTAAAAACGGCTCGTCTACTCTAAACTGTTGGCGAAATCGCTCTGCGCTGTAATTATCAGGTGGTTCAACTCCCACACCCGCGATCGCGCCCTCAAAGCTAATATGGGGAAAGCGCGATCGCAGAAATTCTCTCTCCTCTACCGTATTGAATACAAAGCCTCGGGGCTGCTGAAAGAAAACATTCCACATGCTCATGTAGATTGCCCACTCATCATGGGCACAGGGCACTAAATAAGCCTTTTCTTTAACCTGAGGCAGGTTGAAATAGGTTGTAGCGTAGAGGTATCCGAAGAAAATAAAAGCATCGTAGGCTTGCTGATTCGCTTGAATATAATCGCTGAGTCCTCGCGATCGCGGCCCTTGAGATTTCATCCAAAGTTCTTGCTCCGTCACTGTGGAGGACATCAGATGAGCCTGTAGCTGCTGAGAACGCCGGTTGAAAAGGGCTACATTTCGAGGCTGATCTACTGGAAAACGACGAATTCTAGTGCCCCCTTCCTCAACCACACCGGACGGATAATGATTTTTCCAGGTCATATAGTCCAAAGCACAGGTCGTCAGCACTTCTGTATCCCAGTGCTTAGCCATCTGCTGAGCAATCCTTCGACAAAGGTATTCCGCCCCGCCATTAACTTCGATACCACAGCGCTGAACGACAAACGCTACCCGCATGGCTGTTGAACCCTTGTGCCCATTCGATGTAAAAGTGCATCTAGTTTTTTCTGCACCTTACCTGGCAAAAAGTATTCCCGTCGCTGACGTTGAGCATTTAGAATAGTGCGCCGGGGTTCTTCATCTCTGACCAACAGTTTGGCTAAAGCGGCAACCTCAATCAGGGTATCTTTACTGTTAAACATCAGTCCAGCCTGACCCAACGTCTCCGGGACAGCCGTGCTCTTATAAGCCAAGATTGGGATATCAAACCACATTGCCTCTACCAGGGGTACACAAAAGCCTTCATGTTCGCTCATGGACCAGAATAGATGCGCTGTCCGGTAGTAGGCTGCAAGCTGAGCATCATTCACCTGCCCTGTCAGCAGGATTTGGTGACTTAGATTTAGTCTTTTAATTAAGGCTTTGATATAGCTGTAGTATGGATCGCTCAGGTCTACTCCACCTACTAAAATTAAACGAGCCTGGTCATCTAACTTCAGGTAATGCGCAAATGCCTCAATTAGATGATCCTGACGCTTATTTGGCGCGAGACGACCTACAAATAGCAAGTTGACCTTACCATCTTGCAACTGTTCCATTAGGTCTGAATCTGCCGGGAAATCCCATTTGCTCGGTTCAACGGAGATGGGTAAAACCTCAGGCTGAGCAAAGCCTACCGCTGCTAGTTCCTCAGCATTGTAGGTTGAGTCCCCTACTGAATATAAAAAATGAGGTGCAAGCTGCTTTAGTTCTGTTTGCCCTTTTTCTAGCTGTTGGGCGATATCTAGCCGATAGGGACGGAAAAATTCAGCTGGGGTAATGTTGTGATAGATCAAACATTTAGGACCCGGATGGGCAATAACGTATGCTGTTAGCTCTGAGCCAATAGAGTGGTGATAAAGCACACTGGCATCGGGGCTGAGCAGACGAGCCTGGAAAGTTTTAGCCTGATGGGCGACCTGCGGGTCGAGAAACCGGACAAAAATGTCAGAGTAGTAACCCTGCTGGCGTAGGTAATCGCGAATTGCGATCGCGTGATTTGAAATCGCGTCCCCATAGGCCAGATTAGGTAAAACCTGATGAATCTCTTTCAATTGAGGTGACTTAGGCCGAGAAGGCTGAACAGAGTCAGATGGGGTTAGCCCCAAGGCCAGTTCGTATCGCTGGATAACTTTGTCCCAGGAGGCATTGTCGGTCACGTAGGTTTTCCCCAGCGTGCCAAGTTGAGTCAGTTTATCCGGGGCCTGCTGATCGACTTTAGCCAATAGCTCGGCCCATTCAGCGAGCGAGGTCGCTAGCCAGCCGCCTTGAACTTTGCCTACTACCGTTGCCGTTGCCAGACACTGCCGATGGGCTGCAACCGGCTTACCGTGATACCAGGCTTCCATAATCACTCGCGAATAGCTCTCATTGCGGCTGGGCTGAAACAGAGCCAGGCAGTTGGCCAGCAGCGATTCTTTTTCTGACTCTTCGACCAGGCCAAAGTCAATCAATCCTGGTACTTCTCCACTGTAGGAACGACTACCAGGGCCGGCTAAAACGAGCCTGAGATTGGAATCGGGATAGCTTTGTTGATAGCGGGCATAGGCCCGAACCAAAAGATCGGTATTTTTCAGCGGATCGCGGCGACCCAGACAGAGGATGTAGCGCTGCTGGAGGTCAAAACCCTGAACCTGAGTGACAGAAGTATCATAGTGCTGCCCGGCTTCAACCGCAGCGCCGACCACCTGACTTTTGGCAATAATGCCCGGACCATAGAGCTGCTGAGCCAGCAGCGCTTCTCCTTCACTGATAAACAGCAGCCCCTGAGCCGCATGAAAGATATGCTCTACCTGGGGGAGATAGGCATAAACCTCGTCATGGAGACAGGGCTGTAAAAAAGCGCGCTCGGCAACCAGGGGCAGCCCGTTTAGGATGGGGCCGTAGAGATAGGGAATAAATAAAAAGGCGTGGTAGCGCTGATAATGCTTTTGTAAGTACCTGAGCAGCCGCCTTGAGCTGATGTTCTCAAAAACAAAAACCGATGCCTCTACGGACGAAACCGGGTTGACTCCTGCTCTAAGTGACTCGCTGGGTAAGCTAAGCATTTTGAGATTTACCTGGCCAAAAGCGTCCTCATCTCGCTGATTAACCCGAAAGCGACGAACCTTTAACCCCTTCACTCTGGTCAAACCACCTCGATAGTGATTCTTGCTCCAGTTCTCAAGAAAAGATTGACACCGCGTCGTTAAAACCTCAACGTTGTGACCGCGCTGAGCAAGACGGGTGGCAACCTGCCATGCCTGCTGCTCTGCACCACCCTTTAAATCTTCGCCGAACCAGGGAATGACTATTGCAAGACGCTTCATAACGACAGCTATTTAGAAACTAACTTTAGTCCTTAAGCTTGTATCCAATGATTGCATAGTCACGAGGACCATAGAAGAAATCGCTCAATATTTTCCATTCAGGTAAATTTTGGGGGAAAGGGATTTCTTCGACTGGGTGCAAGTAGTGGATATCAACTTTTAAAAAACCGGCCAGCTCAAGAAAATACTTCATTGTTTCAGGGAATAGCGGCTTTTGGTGAGTAGGATCACAATAGAAGTCACAAGCACCAACGACTAAATTTCTAGGATTAGGAGTCTCGAAGATGACCATCCCTCCAGGCTTTAATACCCTAATAGCTTCGTTAACCAAATCAAGAAAGCTCGGAAAACTCATGTGTTCTATTATATGAAATCCAGTAACAGCAGCAAGATGATTGCTGGGCAATTGCTTTAGACAAGTAAGAGCATCATCTTGCTGCACATCAAAACCGCGGGATTGACAAATTTCGACCATGACAGCATTAGCATCTACTCCCTTAGCTGAATAGCCAATGTCACGCATTACTTCTAACCATTCACCTCGCCCACAGCCCAAATCTAAAACTTCGGAATTGAGAGATTCTATATGCGCCTCTTCCAGAATTGTTATGTAGTATCTCAAGCGTTCAAGGATATCTTCATAGGATCCTCTAAACTTATCTTCAAATGCAAAATATATTGAGTCTAATAGACGTTCTTTTTCAGCATCAATGTCAACAGTTTCGGATTGCAGAATAGCTTGTTCAGATCCTTGACATCCTTTATTCAACAGGAACGTAGTTAACCGCTTTTGCTGCATCAAATCATATTTAAAATAACTATTATTGCTCAGCTGCTCTTTTTGAAAAGTAGAAAACTGACTTTGAGTAACCTGAATTCCTTGTTGAAGCTGTATAATCAGTCGATCAGCGAGTAAAATTTTCTCTTCTAGCTGACTATGTTTCTCTTCTAGCTGGCTATGCAATCTGTGAATAGCTTCTTGAAATTCATGATGAATTGACTGATTTAATTCACGAAACGGTTCTAATTCAGCATCGATCTGTGCTACAAAGCGCTGCTGAATCTCTGAGACAGCATTTTGATTAAATTGTGCCAATTCTCTAATCGAATGAATAAGAGAAGCGTTTACAACTCTCTGCTTTTTGAATATAAATCCATAAAATCTAAGGAAAAATCCCTGAAATCTCTTACTTAAAGTAAAGGGGAAGTGAGCTAACTTGTCAGGAAATTTTTGAGGGGTTTGAGAGAAGAACTCGGCTGTTTTTAGATGTTCTTCTAAAACATTTAAGTTGTAGCTGGCATCTTTGATGAAATGACCGCTGTATGTATCGTCATTTTTGCCTAAAGGCTGACAGCTACGAATTTCTTGCCTGATGCGCTCCATCAAATCACTAGTGTTGATTTCCGGATTACTTGACTCAATCATTTTAACAATTCCAAAATTCTTAAATTTGTCTTAGAAGCTCTGTCGTAGGCTCAATACATGATTCGGTCTTTGCCTGTAAATCAATTAGACCATCACATTTTCCTGAGTTGAAGACTTCAAAAACCAGTAGCTCATCGGCCCAATCGTAGCTCAAACCTTCTTCTGAGTGAGCAGCAACGGTCAAAGTGTATACACCTCTATTAAGGTGACAGGGAACTTTGAATGAAACTATTAAGTGCTGCCCTCGGGTTAATACAAGCGGTTCGCGATGAATTAAAAACGTATTAGTTCCATACAGTACAAGGCCAACTAAATTTCTAATGGAAATACCTACTACGAGATCTAAAATGTCTTCGTTGGCTAAAATTGAAATCTCAATAGAAATGGCTGTCCCTGTTTCAAACTTTATTAGTTCTTGCCCTTGCAAGTTCATAATTTTGACAGCAGAAATTTTTGCTATACCGACACCATGTCTGCAGCTTGGATCACGAGTCCCTAAGGCTATTGATTCAAAATTAGGCTCTGCGTTAGTTGACATAGTATCTGTCACTGTACCGCCACTCCTCGGTCTGTCCAAGGAGTTTTCGTAGATATCTTCGTTACCTGCTGCAATAACAGGCATGAATTTTTCAGAGATGGGTAGAAATGCCTCAGGTCCATCTGAACTAAGCAGAGCAATATAGTGATTAGTTACTTCCTTGGGAGAGCCAGATTCTAGGATGCAACCATGATTCATCAGTACGGCGCGTTCGCAAAGCATCTTTACGCTAGAGGAATCATGAGAAACAAATAAAATGGTGGTTCCCTGCTCCTTCAGCTGTCGAATGCGCTTCATACACCGAGCTTGGAATCTGGCGTCTCCCACCGCTAGGGCTTCGTCAACAATCAAAATGCTTGGCTCTGTGTTGGCCACCACTGCAAACGCCAGCCGCATTATCATACCACTAGAGTAGGTCTTCACAGGCTGCTCAATAAAGTCGCCGATTTCTGCAAAGGCAGCAATTGTATCAAACTTAGCCTCAATCTCCTTTTGACTCAGCCCTAAAATCCGCCCGTTAAAAAATACATTTTGCCGTCCTGTAAACTCAGGATTAAAGCCACTCCCTAACTCCAGCAGAGCCGAGACTCGGCCATTCACATGCACCTCTCCCGCGGATGGGGTCAATGTTCCAGCTACGATTTGCAGCAGTGTGCTTTTGCCTGAACCGTTCTGTCCTACGATACCCAGGGTCTCCCCTTGAAAAACCTCCAGATTGATGTCTCGTAAGGCCCAAAACTCTTTAGCCTGAACGCGTTCTGGTAGCAGCAATTCTCTTAAACGATCTACTGGATGCGTATATCGCCGATAGCATTTTGAGATTTGCCTGAGAGAGATCGCTACTGATTCAGTCATGAGTGCAAAAAGTTGATATAGAGTAAAAGATTTGGGTACATGACACTTTTCTAATTAGAGCACATCTGCAAAGCCAGGACGCAATCTGCGGTAAACCCCTAAACCGCAATAAAAAACGATAATAGAAATAAATACGCTGATACCCCAACTCTGCCAATGCTGCACTTCGCCCACTAGAATTGCGTCTCGGTAGAATTCTGCGATCGCGGCAAGCGGGTTAAGGTTAAATACCCACTCTCGAAAGCGTTCTGGAATTAAAGATACTGGATAAATGATTGGCGTCGCATAGAACCAAAGATTTAGAATGACTCCAAGGGTTTGCGGGATATCGCGCAAAAAGACTGTCAGAGCTGCCGTCAAATACCCTAAGCCTGCCGTTAAAAGCAGCTGCGGAATCCAGGCTAGGGGCAGTAGGAGGACAGTTATGTAGAGCTTGCCGACCATAAACGCCACAAATAGAAGCAGCACCATCAGCCCAAAGGTGCTTTCAATAAAAGCCGATAATACCGGCACAAGGGGCAGCAGCGCCAAGGGGAAGACCACCTTTTTGACTAGATTGGCCTGCGTCGTCACCGACGTAGCTGCTGGAGACAAACCCATAATAAATGCTAACCACGGCAGCAACCCCGCATAGAGCCAGAGCCCAAAAGTGAAGTTATTATCGGGCATTCCCGCCATGCTCAATTTTACTTTCAGCACGATCGAGAAAACATAGGTATAAATCAAGAGCTGCGACAGCTGATTTAGAATTGGCCAGAAGTTTCCTAAAAGCGACCCTTTATAGCGCGCTTCCAGGTCTCGCTGAACCAGAGTCATGAGTAGACCCAACTTGGCTTGCTGCGCCTCAGGGATAGGCAAGAACCGCTTCAGTCGTCGAACAGAATGCATCACAATGCTCGATTGGGACGAGCCCTACTCAACACATCATCATCTAATATAGGCGGAATGGTAATAAACGCAAGCAAAAAGACCGGTTGGCTATTGAACATCAGTTTTTCTATATCTAATCCAATATGCCTTAGTACCTATAGGACTAGAGCAATTCACAGCAGGCTGAGCCGATAATGCTGAGCCGATGACGCTCTGGATAGCACATTTGGTCCCTGCTCTGGCATGATATCTGGAAAAGTTGCATTCTACAGACATTCTACAGATAAGGGGGTAAGGCATGGTAAGGAAAGCGCTGATTACCGGGGTGACTGGCCAGGACGGGTCATATCTAGCTGAATTTTTACTGGCTCAGGGCTACGAGGTCTATGGCCTGGTGCGTCGGTCTAGCTCAAGCAGCCTAAGCCGGATCAATCACTGTGCCGAAAAACTCCATATCGTCTCCGGCGATTTGCTCGACCAGTTTTCACTGATGGACGCGATTTCAGAGACGCAGCCTGACGAAATTTACAACCTGGCTTCCCAAAGCTACGTGCCCACCTCCTGGACCCAGCCCGCCCTAACCGCCGAATATACCGCAATTGGCGTATCGCGGCTGCTAGAAGCCATCCGTCGCTGTAAACCCGATGCTCGGTTCTATCAGGCCTCTAGCAGCGAAGTATTTGGCCAGCCGGATGAATCGCCCCAGACTGAGCTCACCGCCTTTCGCCCGCGCAACCCTTACGGGGTAGCCAAAGCCTATGCCCATTGGATGACCGTCAACTACCGCAACCAGTACGACCTTTACGCCGGCTGCGGCATCACCTATACTCACGAATCGCCTCGACGGGGTAAGGAATTTGTCTTTCGCAAAATTACTCGCGGCGCCGTCCTGATCAAGCTGGGGATGCTCAGCGAGCTCAAGCTGGGCAACCTAGATGCCCGGCGCGACTGGTGCCATGCCCAAGACGCGGTGAAGGCAATGTGGCTGATGATGCAGCAAGACCAGCCCGATGATTTTATTATCGCTAGCGGCGAAACCCACTCTGTTCGAGAACTGGTGCAATGTGCTTTTGAGCATGTCGGGCTGAATTGGCAGGACTACGTTTCGATCGATCCTGCTTTTTATCGGCCTAATGAGCCCGTCGAACTGGTTGGGGCCATGGATAAGATCAAAACGAAAATAGGCTGGCAGCCCGAATATTCCTTTGAGCAGCTCGTCCAATCGATGGTTGACCACGATCTAAAGGAGCTGAGCCAATCACAATAAATCGTTTGCATCATGAAGGTCATCTTTGAAGCAACACCCGTCTTACCCAAACCGAGCGGCGTAGGGCTCTACGTGCTTCACCTGCTACAGGCCCTGTATCGGCTGCAAAGCCAGGAAGACTTAGATTTAGGGATCGTTTACCAACCTAGCCTCAGAAACTGGCTCAGGGGAAACTTATCTGTCCCCGAATCTCTGGCTCACTATCCCGAAATCTATACGCTCCCTCTGCCGGTTAGGCTGCTGAACGGGCTCGCCAGAGTTCCGGCAAATCCGATTTTGCCCTATTTAGAGGCAACCTTTTGGGACGCTACTGGCGGGGCTCCTGATATCTATCACGGCACCAACTATGCGGTGTATCCCTGCCGCAAAAGCCTGCGGGTGATGAATATCTATGACCTTTCCTTTATTCGCTATCGGGAGCATGCGACTGCGGTTGTCAAAAGCTATGCCCATCGAGTCCAGCAAAGTCTGGAATGGGCCGACCTGGTGATCACAATATCTGAGAGTTCAAAGCAGGATATTATCAACTTTCTTAAAGTTCCCCCCGAGTCCATCTGGGTGACGCCGCTTGCGAGCCGATATGCTCAAGCGTCCCTACCCTTGGCACCCAATCATGTCAGAGCGGCAGTCCAGTATGATTTTTCTATTCCCTACATTCTGTTTGTCAGCACTTTGGAGCCGCGCAAAAACGTCGTCAGGTTAATTGACGCCTTTAATCAGCTCAAGGCCAAAGGCGATATCGAGCACCATCTGGTGCTGATTGGCCAAAAAGGATGGCACTATGGGCCGATTTTCGATGCCATCGATCAGTCTCCCTGGCGCCACTGCATTCACCATCAGGATTATCTACCGGATCAGCTGGTAGCCTATTTTTATACCCAGGCCGACGTATTTGCCTATCCCTCTCTGTATGAGGGGTTTGGGCTGCCAGTGCTAGAGGCGATGACGCTGGGCTGCCCGGTTGTGACTTCTAACACCTCATCTTTGCCCGAGGTAGCAGGAGATGCGGCCTTACTGACCTCTCCCAAGGATGCCGAGGAACTGGCAGACTGTTTAGAACGGGTGATTTGCGATCGCGCCCTCCGCCAAACCCTCATAGACCGCGGCAAAGCTCGTGCTGCCACCTACTCCTGGCAGCGGACGGCCGAAGCGACCTTAGCCGCCTATCGCTCTTTACTATGACCGAGCTTTCGAGTTCCCTGCTGGTCAATCTATCGATCGTCATGGAGTGACCGACCGGCATTAGCACCTATGCCCAAAATCTACTGCCGCAGCTGCGATCACTTATCCACTGCTTCTGAGTGCAAGGCCCTATCGCCAATATCAGTGCTATCCAATCCCGGCCAATATGACCCCTGAACAGGGTTGGCGCGGCCACCTCAGGCGACTGCTCTGGCTCCAGACCCAGCTGCCGCAGATCTATCGCCGGGCCAAAAGCCGTTTTCTATTTTCACCCCTGCCAGAAATGCCCCTGTTTCAATCCTGCCGAACCGTGGTCACCGTCCACGACTTAATTCCGCTGCGGTTTCCGTCCGCCCTATCGCCCCTAGGCCCCTACTTCAGATATTACGTTCCCGCCGTGCTGCGGCAGGCTCAGCACATCCTATGCGACTCCGAAACCACCGCTGAAGACGTCACTCGCTTCTGCCAGACCTCGGCCCAAAAAAATCACCGTAGTGCCCCTAGCCTATGATGCCGACCAGTTTCGGCCCTTAGCGCTGTCCTGAGCAAATTACGTCTTGTACGTCGGCCGCCATGTCCCTTACAAAAACCTGAAGCGGCTGATTAGCGCCTTCCAACCGGTCGCTGAAAAAACCAATGCTGAGCTATGGATTGCCGGTCCCGAAGATGCCCGCTACACGCCCCAATACCGACAGCAGGCCAAAGAACTGGGGCTGGCCGCACGAATTCGCTTCATCGGCTACGTCGGCGACTCGCAGCTACCGATACTGATGAATCAAGCGATCGCCTTAGTCATGGCTACCTTGTGGGAAGGGTTTGGTTTACCGGCCCTAGAAGCAATGGCCTGCGGCACGCCGGTGATCGCTTCTAAGACAGGCTCGTTACCAGAGCTGACTGGGGATGCTGCCCTGATGGTTGACCCCTACCGGGTTGATGAGATATCGGCAGCTTTGCAGGCTGTGGTCAGCGACCCGATGCTTTGGCAGTAGCTTCATCAGTCTGGCATAGACCGGGCCAAATGCTTTAGCTGGGAAAAAACAGGGCAGGTCACCTCAGCCGTTTTGAAACGATATCTCTAGCTTAGGTCTTAAGGCATTGTGGAGCTGAAGGATAACCGCATGAATCTCGGTAAATTTTGCTTCAATCAAGCCGCTCTAGCATTGCTGTTACCCAAGGCAGATGCAGATGCTCTTTAGGCTGGATGGGTGGGGATAAATAGCGAGTGGATGAGAAAAGGGCTTAGAGGGTCTGGCGATATTCCTCCAGCAGGGCTAAGACGGCTGCTAGCTGTCTTCGGTGGTCTTCGTTGGGTTCAAGCTGGAATCGGATTTGGCCAGCACGGCATCCAGCTTCGATTCGAGCGCGGCGAGCTGCTCGTTCTGCTTCTTCAACTCGGACAAACCCCCGTAGGATTTGATCCACTGCCACAGTGAAAAACGTGACGGCGGCGAGGAGGAGGCCGGCCCACTGGGGTAGGACGATTCGGTACTGGGTGAATTCGAGTGTGTCATAACTGAGTACAACACTGGTCAGGAAGACCAGCAGGGCAGTGAAAATCGCAACAAAGGTTTGAAAGTCAACGGGCATCTCTACTGTAAGTTTAGCCTAACTAAAGGTAGGAAGGCTTAGAGGGTCTGGCGATATTCCTCTATCGGCTTCAGGAAGCGATGGTTTTCCCCCAATCCGCTCTAGTCGTTCACTCATCGCCAGTGCCAGTCAGGTGCTGGAGGATAATTTCGAGCTTCCCGTTAATACCACTGACCTCTTCTCTTAACGCCTCTAGCTCGGCCTGCTGTAGCTCAAACGCCTCGCCAATCCAACCTGTGGGTTCTAGAATTGCGCCCTGGGCCGCCTGCTCACGCTCTAACCGCGCTATTTTTAACTCCACGGCCGCTAGCCGTCTTAGCCATTTCAAATTGCTCATCCGCGATCGCCTCCCGTGCGGTTTCGGCAGACCCATCTATGTATCTATATTGTAATGGTATGAATACCTGGCCCAGGCTCTGAAGTCTAGGCAAAGCCGATGCTTATATCTGGATCGATGCCCGGGTAGCGGTGGGAGCCGGTTCCCCGTGGAAAAGCAATAGGGTGATAGCGGGTTGAGAGGAGCGATGCGGCAGGTTTTGGTGACGGGGGGAGCCGGGTTTATTGGTTCCAACTTTGTTCGGCAGTGGGGTGCGCACAATCCGGGGCAAGTCACCGCTTTAGACGCGTTGACCTATTCAGGGAATCGAGAAAATTTAGCTGGGCTTGGAGCAGAGCAGCTGCGGTTTGTGCAGGGGGATATGTGCGATCGCGCCCTCCGCAAAACCCTCATAGACCGGGGCAGAGCCCAGGCTGCCACCTACTCCTGGCAGCGGACGACCGAAGCGACCTTAGCCGCCTATCGCTCTTTGGAGCGCCGGCCCCGAAGATGCACGCTACACGCCCCAATATCGACAGCAGGCCAAAGAACTGGGGCTGGCCGGGTGAATTCGCTTCATCGGCTACGTCGGCGACTCGCAGCTGCCGATACTAAAATTAGGTCTGAGCTTTAGCGTCGGCTCTTAAGACGAGCGCGCGACCGACTCAAATCAACTTTTCCGGCCGGTTTGGAGCAGCAGCCAAGAAACGCCAGCAACCCAGGTAATCATGATTGCAGCAACGAAGCGCTCATAGGCACCATTCCAGGCGTTGGGTGTGAAAAAAAACAAAGGGGCAAACATCACCCAAGCGATCGCACAGCCCAAGCTAAAGCGATACCAGCTTTTACCCACCTGGCGTAGGCCAAAGGCAATCAACCCTGGCGCAAGCGTAAAGAGGATGCCCAGTGCATAGACGCAGTAGATGTGGATCGCTGCGCCCACGCCTTCCCTACCGGCATACTGATTGTGCTCGGCAATCAATAAAATATCGACGGCCAGCAGCAGCAGCATCGCTGCGCCGATTTTCCACTTCAGATCGCCCAGACGCATGATCAAAAGACCCGCTGCACAGGCAAAAAAAGAAGCTGCGAACAAATCTAAACCGGTGTCTTGAATCCATGCCTTCTCGGTAATCGCGAGAGCGCTGATAGTTTGCGTCACAGGGTTGTAGCCATCAACTGACCTATCGTCCCAGCCGCTGCCGCACCCGCGCCACGAGCAGGGAAGCCTCAGGAATCTGCAAAGCCACCGTCAGCAGCGCAAATACCCCCAGCCCTACCGCGCTAGCGCCGCAGAGCTGCACCAGATTAGCCCAAAAATTCTGACTGCCGACCCATGCTTCCAGCCCCCAGCGGCTCAACCAGCAGGCCACGCCCGCCAGACCGCTAGCCAGGGTCAGCAGCACAATCGGACGGCTCCAGCTCAGCCAGGGCAGGCCGTTGAGCTTGCGGTCGAGCAGCACCACCATGGCGAACAGCGAAACGACATTGACGCCTACGGTGGCCAGCACCAGCCCTGGCGGTCCCAGCAGCTGGATCAAAAAGTAGTCCAATACGGCGTTCAGAAAAATGCTGACAATGCTAATCCGAAAGGGCGTTTCGCCATCGCCCAGGGCGTAGAATACCCGCACCATCACGTCCCGGCCCAGATAGACGAACATGCCAAGGCCGTAGGCCATCAGCACCGAGGTGACGATCACCGCCGCGTCTTCGCCAAAGGCCCCGCGCTCGTAAATCACCTTCACGATCGGCAGCGCCAGGGTCACAATCAGGGCGCTCAGGGGCAGCATCGTCAAAGCGACCAGCATCAGGCTCTGGCGAATTCGCAGCTTCAGCTCGGGCCAGTGCTGCGGATCTGCCAGGCGTGAAAAAATCGGTAAAAAGGGGACCAGAATAATATTTGAGATAATCCCCAGCGGCGTCTGCACCAGCAGGTTGGCAAACCCCAGCGCCGCTAGCGTCCCAGGAATGTAGGCGGCGAAGTACAGGTCGGTGTAGACGTTGATCTGCATCATGCCGGAGGAAAAGGTAGCGGGTCCCAGCACCTTGAGTACGTCCCGCACCCCCGGATCGCTGACGTTAAACCGCAGCCGCAGCCGTCCCAGCCCCGATTTCCACAGCGCTGGCACCTGCACTATCCATTGCAGAAAGGCCCCGGCCAGCGTTCCCAGGGCCAGCACAATGCCTCCCAGCATGGCATATTCAGGCGTCATCAGGTCGCGGCCTAAAATCAGGGCCAGGATGCCCAGCCCGATAATTACCGTGACGCTGGAGAACAGCGGACTAATCGAAGGCAGCCAGTACTGGTCGGCGGCGTTTAAGGTGCCAAAGCCGATGCCGATCAGCCCGGCGAATAGGGCCATCGGGGCCATAATTTGCAGCTGGACAACCGCGATCGCGCGACTCTCCAGTCCGGTCGGAGTCTCGCTAAATCCCTGCCCCAGTAACCCAATCAGCGGATCGGCAAAGACAATAATGCCGAGGGTCACGCCAATTAGCGCTAGCCCGACTAGGGTGGTAATAGTTTCCACCAGCGGCGCGATTTCCTCTTTTTTGCGCTTGGCCACAACGCTGACGATGGCGCTGTGAAACGGACCATTAATCCCCCCCAGCAGTACCAGCAGAAAGCCGGGAATCACGTAGGACAGGTTGTAGGCATCGGCTACCGGGCCAATCGCAAACGCCGCCGCCAGGGCCTGCTGGCGCACCAGGCCGAAGACTTTACTGATCAGGGTCGCGATCGCGACAATCCCCGCAATTCCGGCCAGCGAACGTTTAGACACAGCAATCCAGCAAATAAGGACTAAGGGTTAATCGTCACGGGTGAGGGAAATTTCGTCAATGGATCGACTTTTTTACCGAAAGTCCCGGCGCATAGCCGCGCTGATCAGATCCACTGCAAAGGTCAGGCCGATAAATACCGTCAGCGTCGCCGCCAGCCCGCCATAGTCAAAGCTGCTGATCTGCTCTGCCATCAGCCGTCCCAGCCCGCCTGCCCCGACTAAGCCGACAATCACGGTCTCGCGCATACAGACCTCCCAGCGGTAAAGACTATAGGCTAGAAACCGGGGCAGATTTTGGGGCAAAATGCCGTAGAAAATTAGGCCGCCGCTGCCCGCCCCCAGCGATCGCAAAGCTCGAATCGGCGCGTCGGGCAAATTCTCATTCACCTCGGCCATCAGTCGGCCTAGAATCCCGAAGTTATGTAGCGCCAGCGCCAGCGCCCCCGGCAGCAGGCTAGGAAAGACGCCGTACAAAATCACTAATGCCCAGATTGGGGCTGGAATCGCCCGAGCGACCAGCAGCAGCAGCCGACTGGCGGCTAGCCATAGGTGACTCAGCGCCAGCCCGCGACTGGTTTCTCCCATCGGTCGAAGTAGGCCCCCCGGCAGCCAAACGTTCTGCGCCGCCGGAAACGAAAAGAGGATGCCGCCAATTGACGCTAGCGTCATGGCCAGAATGGACATCGCCAGGGTTTGCAGCGCCAGCGACGGCAGCGCTCCTGAGAACTCAGGTAGCACCTGTGACGGGCTGACCTGGGTGAGGATTTCGGCCAGCAGCGATCGCGTCCGCCCCGCCCACAGACGGCTCCAGTCCAGCTGTAAGTAGCTGAAGCAGAGCGGTACGGCGACGGCAATTCCCAGCCAGGAGGCCCAGACCAACGGACGGATGCGTCTCTTTGTAACCGCCCTGCTTGCCCTCTCCCTAAATCCCTCTCCCCGAGGAGAGGGACTTTGAATCGTTCGGCCAGATGGGTTCGGTGAGCCATAGTTCAGGTCGAGCCGACTGGTAAAGCCCATCTGCCGCCGCAGCGTGGCGCTCCAGGTATCGACCGCGCCATTGAGTAAAATCAGCGCGTAAAATCCGGTCCAGAGCTGCTCATAGCGCAGCGACTGAAGGCTCAGCGAAATCTCATAGCCCAGCCCGCCCGCGCCAATCACCCCCAGCACCGCCGAAGCCCGCAGGGCGCATTCAAATCGATAAAACATATAGGAGAGCAGATTCGGCAGCGCCTGGGGCAGATGGGCGTAGAGAAAAGCGGTCAGCGGCGGCACCCCACTGTGGCGCAGGGCCTGAAGTGGCTCCTGGGGCGTCTCATCCAGAATTTCTGAGAAGACTTTGGCGGTAATGGCGCCGAAGGGAATCGCGATCGCCAATACCGCCACCAAAGGGTCCAGCCCCAAAATATTGATTAAAAAGAGGCCCCAGATCAGCTCATGGATCGCCCGGGGCACCGCCAGCCC
>NZ_JADEXG010000016.1 GCF_015207255.1 Vasconcelosia minhoensis LEGE 07310 | reverse complement strand
AGGGTGGTGATAGCGCTCGTATTCAAGTGCGCTAATGTCGGCTTCGCTGAACTCTAGTTGAATCATGACCGCGGTGTCTTTTGGGTGGGCTAACTCAATTTCACCATGACTATAGAATTAGTTCAAGCCCGAACCGGCTAGAGTATACCGAAGCGGCTAGCTACAGCTTTCCTAAGCCAGACTTCCAGGAAACCCCTGTTGCTGCGGTTAAAATGCCCCTTAATTTTGGCGTGCAGCTAACCTGGCCTGAAGAGCATGTCAAGGATTTGTTTAACCGCTCGGTCAAGTCCTGGAGTCGAGTTTTGGGGGTCACAGCATGAGTGCTTTCGTTGGGACTCAAACCATTGCTTCGGCAGATGAGTTTAGGTCGCTAATCAATCAGCTGCAAACCGACACCAGCTGCTTTTTCCTCAGGTGGCCCCACCAGGTCAGCGGCTTTTGTCGAGAGCTGCCCTCCGATTTTCCCAGTCCAGAAGGCCAGATGTTTGACAGCCAGAAGGAGCTGCGCTGGAAGCGGCAGGGCAAGGGCTATAGCGTTTTGCTGCTAAGCGCAGACGGAGCCAGGCCCAATTTTAAACCTGTCGGCCCAGCCTGGGCAGCGCAAGACCGCGAAGCGCACCTCTATCCCAAAACGGAGACTCGATTTCCCCAGGGTGTCGATGACCAAGGCATCAATGTCGGCCAGCGATATTTCTTAAATCCCCAAACAGCCACCGTCCATTTTGTCGCATTAGTCGTGAGATAAGCTCGATGGAACCAAAAAAGCCAAAACAAAAGCCCAAGCCCCCAGTTAAAAAGAGCAAGCCAAAATTAGTAGAAAATTCTGCTTCTGAAGATTCTACATCTGAAAACTCAAAGCCCTATAATTTTGTGTCTTTGTCAAACAATGGCAAAGACATAGGGAAAGTAGCTGGACACGACAAATTTGACAAGAAATCTGTCAACGGCAAGCTATTCCTAACTTTGAATGTACAGACATCCACTTTCGTATCAACTGGACTCACTGTTCTGAGTAGCGATATTTCCGATAAAAATTTTGACGAAGTTTCATTAATCAAAACTAGTATTCAAAAAGGTAATAAACTAGTTATCCCAGGCAGTTCCTTGAAAGGTACTATTCGCTCAGCTTATGAAGCAGTAACTCGAAGCTGTTTGTGTAAAACTAAGGCCTATCGTGATCAGACGCCTCGTAACTACTCAGAATGTAAAATTAAGGATAATAAGAAATCGGTTTGTCCTGCTTGCCAGGTTTTCGGTGCAATGGGTTGGCAAGGGCTGATTTCATTTTCTGATGCAGTCGGGCATGAAGACTCTAATGCTATAAAGTTTATACCTATGCTGTATCAGCCAGATCCTGAATGCGAAAATTATTATCAGCAAAACGGCAACATTAAAGGCCGAAAATTTTACTATCACGCGAAAGAGGTAACAAGAACAGGTGGCAAAGGCGTGGAAGCTCAGGTAGCCGCAAAAAAATATGTTCTTAAAGCTACACTACAATTCAGAAATATATCTCAAGCTCAGCTAGGAACACTTCTGATTGTCCTTGGCCAAGATTCTAAACTCTTTGCCCAGAATCCTGATTTTCATGACCAAAACCCTAAGCCCTGTATTGCTCTCAAAGTGGGTGGCGGTAAACCTATTGGTTTGGGAAGCATGACTGCTGAGGTAGAGGCACTAGAACAGCCTGAGAGTTTGAAAGAGCGCTATTCTCGATATGATATTGCTGATTCCAGTCGTCTGACTGGGGACTCTTTGCGAGATGTTATGAGTGTGGCTATCGCTGCTGCATATAAAGACGCAACTCACAAAAGTTTAGTAGAAAAGACTCAGCTCGAAGCGCTAGCTGATATTCTCAAATGGCCAACCATGAGAACTGCACCGGAGGATAATTACTGATGCAGGTAACAAATGACTTAACCCCGACGCAGTGGCAGATCGCGGATGCGATCGCGCGTAAAATTGTCATTGAAAGGGTTGATATCAACGAGTTCAAAAAAGCAATTGCATACCTTCTTGCCTACAAAGATCGCGAGGATGCAGGGAAAAAGTTCTTTGACTATCTTGAAAAGCTAGCTGCCAATGGCGATTCCATCAGTCACAGTAATCGGACTAAGGATTATTTGGAAAGCATTGAAAACATTTGCAAGGATTATCTTGAAGATAAAGGCTATTCAGAAAAAGTGCCGATTATGCTGAAAATATTGGGCTGGTCGGCTCGGCTGGTAAAGTATTACGAAGGTTTTCCTAAGGACAAGCTGAAGGCAGTTAATGCCAAAGACATCCCCTCTGAGGCTAAGCAGGAGCGTCAAGAAAAAATGAAACGTCTTATTGAATCTAAAAACTTAAAGATTGGCTCAGAGTTAAGGGTAAATGTACTTAAGAAAACAAAGAAAAAATCGCAAGTTGCCTATGAAGTAGATGGTATTTTATTTAAAGAAGGAGAACATAAGAAATTCAAGAATATTCCCGAAACTGGTTCAGTCATCGTCATAATTAATGATATGAATGCAGAAGAAGAAATCATCAATCATATCAAGTTTGATAGAGTAGCTGACTAGCTAAATTGGGGAGATAGTTTTCGATGCAGCGTAATCCGATTTTGGAAGCGATCGCAGATCCGCGTAAAAACTTTTTAGCCTTTTTGCTCGTTGGCATCTTTGGGCTAGGTATCATTAGTAGTGGCATGTCGGTGCTTCTGCTAGATACGTTAGGAAATTGGATAGAAACAAAATTTGGGCTGAATAAAATAGCCTTTCAAATTGGTATTTTAGTCATCATCGGCATATTTATTTTAGTCAGCGTTTACTTTACCGACTTTTCTGAGCGAATACGGGGGCTCTTAGGACGGGAAGAGATTCAGGTGAAATACGTTGCGGAAATGACGGAGACCTTCAAGGGCTTGGTGGCAATCCCAAGCATTCCCAGGTCTGGGCGAGAGACCCCAGCTGAAATTGCGATCAATCATCACTGGTGGGACGGGCGGGGGAATCTACGCTACTGTTGGCTGATTTGTACTCCAGATTCCTTAGAAACGACGAAAGCCTTCTTGCACTCGCTAGCGCAGCAATATGCCAGCATACCGATTCCTTTTAAGATTTATGAGAACGCTGACCAGCTCATACCACCAGCCGATCAGACCAATCTAGCCTTACACATTCGGCTGATTATGCTGGAGCCCGATCGAATTCATGACCCGAACCGCAGTCGCCAGCTTGTTGACCAAGTCTATAGCGAGGCTGAGAAGCAAATTGGTCTGGAAGCCTCTGATATTGTTGCTGACTATACAGGCGGTACCAAATCGATGACCGCAGGTATGGTGCTGGCCTGTACTGCGCCCGACCGGTATTTGGAATATCTGGGGAGCCAATACGATTCCGATAGCAAGATCATCGGCTCTCAGCTAAAGAAAGTAAGCCTGTCCTACAGTATAAAGCCGATTAAATCTCAGGGATTTCAGTAGTGCTAGATCCGCTGCGTGACATAGCATATCCACCCATCAGCAGTCCCCATGACCGATCGCCTGCTGCAGTTTTTGAATCCTGAAAATTTTCAGCTGGCCTGGGAAAAAGTAGCGAAGAATCGGGGCTGCGCTGGGGTCGATAAAGAAACCTTGACATCCTCCTCGGCATAAATGCACGAGGATTCCTCACCACGCCACCCGATTAGGGATGGTCGCTGAATGGGGTTGACGCTTCAGCGTAGATTGCCTCCAAAAAGGTCTTATGCCTACTCCACGTCCGTTTAAAGTCTCAGAATGTCCTTCCGCGACTGAGCGGCGATTTCTTGGTTATCGAATCTCGACGCAACTCTATTATAAACCCTTGAAAGCCTTGCCGTATAAAGGCTGTATGAGTTTTATGTATAATTTGAGCAAAGCCGTCCTAAAAGGGCGGGGCTTGAATCCCATTATTTTTGGTCAGACGATTTCCCACCCCGATGTGCAGGCATCTGTTTCCTATCGGCGGGCATTACAGCTGCAGGTACAGCGCTACAAGCGGGCGGTGATGGGAGAGATGCCCTATGAAGCCTATCGGAAGGTGAGCTGATGCTAGTGCTAGTGGTTTACGATATTGCCGACGATCGGCGGCGCACTAAGCTGTCGACTTTTTTGGAAGGCTATGGTCGCCGGGTGCAGGAAAGCGTATTTGAATGCTATTTAAGCCTGGCAGAGATGAAGGCGCTGCATCAGCGGATAGCACGGCGGGTAAAGCCAGACGAAGATAATGTCAGGCTGTATTGGGTGCCGGTGAATGCGCTGGCCAGAGCGCTGACCATCGGCAGCCCGCCCCCAGAACCACCGCCAGAATCGTATGTCATTTAGTTAAGTCAGCTCGCAGATGGCTGAGAACTAAGGTAGGTTATTCCTGAAGGTAGCCCGCCTCCACACCCCCTGCGAACCTTGAAAACCGCATAGTTTCGTTGACCTATGGAGATGCCTTGCTGTATCTAGCTTTCAGAGCCTGAAAAAGGCCAATCAGGTCGGCTGAGTGGAGCATTCCGTCCTCAGACTTGACCTCTGGAGATTTGCCCGCTAGAATCAGCTCCAGGCAAGGCTTCCTCAGAGAGGGCTTTCAGCTCAAATTCCCCGCAAGGGGACGGAAACTCCTCCTCCCACGAGGGAGAGGATGATCAGGAGTATTGCCTTTCAGCTCAAATTCCCCGCAAGGGGACGGAAACTCTCATTCCAATCAAAATGGAATGTGAGCGAGGCCTCGCTTTCAGCTCAAATTCCCCGCAAGGGGACGGAAACAAGCGAAAGCGAAAGCGGTGAGAGCGAGGGCGGAAAATCTTTCAGCTCAAATTCCCCGCAAGGGGACGGAAACCTCCTTTGGGGGTATTCCCCCCGATGTGAATGTTCACCTAACTTTCAGCTCAAATTCCCCGCAAGGGGACGGAAACCCTTAGCTTCTGAAGAAAAGTCTGAGGTTGAGAAGTTACTTTCAGCTCAAATTCCCCGCAAGGGGACGGAAACTCAATCCCAGCCGCGTCTACCTCACTCGCACTCTTTCAGCTCAAATTCCCCGCAAGGGGACGGAAACCCTTAGAAAAACTCATAACACGAATCCTTTCGAAAGAGCTTTCAGCTCAAATTCCCCGCAAGGGGACGGAAACTAACTCGGCTTCAGCCTGCTTCCACCCACTAGTCATCGTCGCGTTACTGGGAAACTTTCAGCTCAAATTCCCCGCAAGGGGACGGAAACCCCCAGCAGCTGCATTGCACACAGCTGCGTTGAAGACGGACTTTCAGCTCAAATTCCCCGCAAGGGGACGGAAACTCCATCCAACGACATTGTAGCCGTCGCATTAGTAGAATTGCTTTCAGCTCAAATTCCCCGCAAGGGGACGGAAACCCGATGGACCAGAAATTAGAATAACCAACTCCTGAAACCTCTCAGCTCAAATTCCCCGCAAGGGGACGGAAACAGGTGGAGCTCCACCCCGGCATCGCGGTCCCACATGGAGCTTTCAGCTCAAATTCCCCGCAAGGGGACGGAAACCATCCCGTCGGATTGGTCGTAACCAACCCATTGAGTTGGATCTTTCAGCTAAAATTCCCCGCAAGGGGACGGAAACAGGAGAAGGTTTCTGAAATCCGAAAGAGTCGCGATTTCTTTCAGCTCAAATTCCCCGCAAGGGGACGGAAACGCGCCAAGCTGATCTTCTAGGATCTGGAGAAGATTGATTCTTTCAGCTCAAATTCCCCGCAAGGGGACGGAAACACTCACTCCGGTGAGTGAGCCACCCGAGTAGAACCCGGACCTTTCAGCTCAAATTCCCCGCAAGGGGACGGAAACCACTTTGGAGTGGCTTTTTTCCAGAGGCTGACTCCTGCAAGAGCTTTCAGCTCAAATTCCCCGCAAGGGGACGGAAACTCTGGGGGTTGTCTATACGCGATCGCGCAATCTCCTGGCCTCTATGTTGCTGCACAGTATCTGGAACAGCGGCTCCCTGGTAGGGTTACTCATTCTTGCTGGGGGAGCCAACTAAGGATGGCTTGAGGATTTGGACAATAAGGTTAAGAAAAAATCGATTTTCTAAAAATTTTAAGCAAATCCCCCTACTTTAGGCTTATCTTAACCCTTGACGATACCTGAGAAACTATATGGCAAGGTCTAAAGGTTTTTTCCAGCTGTTATTTGATTTCTCATTCTCCGAGTTTATTGCTCTGAGGCTGGTGGGCTTTCTCTATGGACTGGCTATTTTCTTCGCTGGACTGGGATCGCTGAGTATTCTTCTAGCGGGCTTTAGAGCTGGAATTGCTCAGGGTTTAGGGGCCTTAATCTTGGCACCCCTACTATTTTTGTTTAATGTGATTCTGGCCCGGATCATTCTAGAAACCCTGGTGGTTGCATTTCGGACTGCAAAGAATACCGGTCGGACTGCTGAGAATACGGAATACTTAAGAAATTCCTAGCCAGGAGGGGCTGGTTTGCTTAGTTTGAGATCTCAGACATTTCGATCACCCGTCCTTGATAATCCTTGACGAGAAAATTCAACGGCTTCTCCCGGCGAATTTTATATTTAACATGCTGGTTCTGAGCCCGCATCAGCACCTGTTCGAGACAGTCGCGATCAAAGCAAACATGGCGTTGTCGATTTTTCTCACTCAAATTGGCTCCGGTAATCACATGGAGCTGCATATTTTTTTTGAGCTGATACCAGAGGCCGTCGTCATTGAAGCTCTGGGCGGCAGGGCGACCTAGGTCTGCTGACATGTAGAGGGGGTCAATCCCTGACAAGCCCAGGGTTTGCTCGTAGTTGTAGTAGTAGTGCAGGGGGACCTCCGCCACCGTTAGCTGCAGATCTCCTTCATAAAACTGGCGGGCAATCTCCAGGTCTGAAACCATCAGGGTGTAACTTTCAGCTCCAATTCCCCGCAAGGGGACGGAAACTTTGTTTCACCAAGCGCTCGTCCTGACTTCTGCTATTTGATGGTGCCTGACTGAACTGCATGGCCAAATCGTCTAGGTCGCGATCGCGCCTAACCCAGTCTGGATTACTCCTTCGCAGCCCCAGGTAAGCCAGGTCAGACTTGAAAAAACGTGGGGACAGGCGCGTTAGCGGAGCCTCTCCTCAGGACAATTGCGTGACCTAAACCTTATTCTGCTCAGCCACTGGCGGCACAGCTGGCGGGCTGTAGTCAATCGCCAGGTGATATCGGCCCTTCTCATAGACCCTATCCAACAGCGGCTGAAGCTCCAAAATTGGCTCCGCCTCCTCTGCCATCAGCGGTACAGGAAACGGGGGAATTGGCTGTCGCAGGCCAAACCCATAGAGGTCAGCCGTGGGGCGGCGGTCGGCTCGGCTGACCAAAATTCGATGTCACTTGGCTGCTGGCCCGACATGGGCGGCGGCTGTCCGCTCCGCAGCAGGTCAATCTCTATCAGGTGCGAGGCGCTGGCCAACACCCGATTTCGCTTTCGCAGGTAGGCAATCCGCCCCTCTCCGGGTCGTTTATTTTTAGGCGACAGCAGCTCAATCACCGTTGCTACCATTCCCGTCGCGACTTCACGAATTTCCAAATAGCGCTCGGTGACTTCTTCGGCTAAGGGTACCGTCACCTGCTCGGGCTGCGCTGGCAAAGTCGCCGTAGCGCTGTCGCTCGTAGCCGAGCGGCCCGCAGAAACAGTCACATCAGGAATCCCGACTAGCACACTTTCACTGTCACTGCTGAAATAGACCCGCTTTTCCACCTCAACCCGGTATTTTTCGCTGAGATAGTCAACGAGGGCGTCCGCAATTGTGACAATCAGTCGGCTGTGGACTGATGACCACAGTGCTGGATTTTCGAGATAGGGATCCATGCCGGGGAAGGGGGAGGCCATTAGGGGGATAGGGTAGAGGGTGGATAGGTAAGTTCCTTATTTGTTGTTTGGGATGGGGCTTGTTTTTATGGGCTTAGGCGCTATCTGATTTGCTCCCTGACCCATGCTCTGACAGCTCGGCGCAGGGCAAGTCTGCCGCGATCGCGATGTGCCTCAATCAGCTGCGGCAGCTCCCGCACGCTCAGGGATGGAAAAACCTGGCTTTGCTCTGTCAGGACATACTGGTCTTGCTGGAGCAGATAAATACTGAGTCTGCCATCCTCATAACGCCAGACCTCGGGAATCCCTAGCCGAGCATAGATAGGAAAGCGATCTAGCGACTGACGGGTGATGTCAATTTCCAGCGCCAGGTCTGGGGGCGGATCTCGATCGAGGTCAAAATTGAGTTTGCCCCGAACCAGAGCCTCATTTTGGAAGTAGAAACAGTTATCCGGTTCCAGTCCCGCCTGCTCAGCCTTTCGCCGCCAGGTCGTCGAACCATAGCTTTCGTAGTCCTGATTGAGCGCTTCGGCAATGTCTTCAATGGCAATGCTAATGGACTGCTTAAAGTACTCATGTTCAGGTAGCGGAGCCATAATTTCTAGCAGTCTATGGTCATAGGCGATTCGGGAGCCGCGATGCTCTCCCAGCTCTTCTAGAATGGCCTCGAACTCAGCCCAGCTGACATCGCGGAGCAGCAGTCGCCGACCCGGGGGAACCTCTAACTGTCGGAGCTGTAGGGTTACCATCGGCTAGTTTGCTTGCTCCTTGACCCATGCTCTGACGGCTCGGCGCAGGGCAAGCCTGCCGCGATCGCGATAAGCCTCAATCAGCTGCGGCAGCTCCTGAACTCTCAGGGATGGAAACGCCTGACTTTGCTCAGTTTGCACATACCGATCCTGCTGGAGTAGATAGATGCTGAGCGTTCCATCGTCATAGCACCAAATCTCGGGAACCCTGAGCCGAGCATAGATAGGAAAGCGATCGAGAGACTTGCTGGTCACGTCAATCTCAAGCGCTAGGTCGGGGGGTGGGTCTTGGCTGAGGTCAACGTGCAGCTTGCCGCGAACCAAGGCTTCGTTCTGGAAGTAAAAGCAGTTATCGGGCTCTAGTCCGGCCTGCTTTGCCTGCCGTCGCCAGGTCGCTGAACCATAGCTTTCGTAATTCTGCTCTAGCGTTTCGGCAATGTCTTTAACTGCATCGCCAATAGTTTCTTTGAAATACTCATGCTCAGGTAGCGGAGCCATAATTTCTAATATGCCAGAATCATAGGCAACGCGAGCCGTACGATGCTCTCCAAGTTCTTCTAGAATCGCCTCAAACTCGGCCCAGCTGACATCGTGGAGTAGTAAACGCTGACCGGGAGGAACCTGGAGCTGACAGAGCTGTAGCGTTACCATAGCGTCATGCGAAAAAGCGATGCCTCAATTATAGGTTGTACGTCAGGCTTCGCTGTAAGCTGCTTTTCGCCTACGGTTTCTCTGATGGGTTGCGTGCGATCGCAGATGCAGGAAAGTCAGGCTCCGGCGGACATCGGCAGACTCACGAGCCCAAACGCTGACGATTGGCAGCCCCGTGCCAGGCTCATACAGTTTCAGTTCAACCTAAGGAGTAAGATTATCGGGAGATTGAGTCATTGTTATGCATCCGAGGTGATAGTTCAAGTATACCGATGGCCTACTATTCCAGTAGCGTTTCTATAATGTCAGTATTCTGCTATCGAGAAGTCGCATAATGGGGTCAACCGTTAGACCGAAACTTTGCCAGAATGACTCAGCGGCTGAGCTTTATGACGCCTTACTGCGGCAGCTCAAGGCCCATCCCCGCTGGCGTATAGACTCGGTAGTGGCACAAATGCTGTCTGCTGAGATGACGATGCCTGCCGACCTGGCCCAAATCGATCAAATGAAAGGCTGGCTGGATAGCTTTCGGCCTCTGTCCCCTGCTGTCCTGGCAGAGCTGAAGCAGCGTTACGACGTGCGCTTCACCTACAACTCTAATGCCATCGAAGGCAATACCCTGACCCAAAGTGAAACTGAACTGGTGCTTTCGAAGGGCATCACCATTGGTGGCAAAACTCTGGCAGAGCATTTAGAAGTCATTGGGCACAAAGAGGCGATTGACTACATCGAAACCCTGGCTCAGGTGGAGACTTCCATTGGCGAATGGGAAATACGTCAGATTCATAGCTTAGTCATCCGCAAGATCTCACCGATGGAAGCGGGCCGTTATCGGCAGCTCGACGTGAAAGCCGCTGGGACAAATTATGTTTACCCGCCTCACTATCAGCTGCCAGAGCTGATGGCTGAGTTTGTTCAATGGTTAGCGGCTGCGCCAGAGAGCCTGCACCCGATTGAGTATGCGGCAGAGGCTCATTATCGCTTTGTCTCGATTCATCCCTTTCGTGATGGCAATGGACGAACGGGACGATTGCTGATGAATTTGCTGCTGATTAGAGCAAGCTTCCCGATTGTTGTGATTCCGAATCAGCGGCGTCAGGACTACATTGGGGCGTTAGTGAAAGCACAGCGCTCAGAGAACGATTTATCATCGCTCCTCGATCTCGTCCTCGAAGCTGCTCGTGGGTCACTGATTGAAACCCTGTCTGTAGTCGCCACAGCTGCGGACAGCCGAGGAAAGGGTCTGCCTTTTTATCGAAAAATTGTTGCCTTTTTAGAAGCTGAGAAATTAATAGAAGATTAGGTTTGAGAGCGGGGTTTACAAACTGGGTGCGCCCCGATTATGCAGATTCGGGCACGCCCACTCTCCGAGGAGAGCAAAGCCCTCATCCCCCAGCCCCTTCTCCCCAGGGAGAAGGGTCCAGTTTATGAAGCCTGCTTTAATGGGCAAACTCCATTTATGACAGATCTCTCTCATCTATCAGGACGCAATCGCCAAATTCCTGAAGCGCTCCTCATCCGTGCGCGTCAGCTTAGACAGCAGCAAACCTGCTCAGAGCAGATGCTTTGGGAATGCTTGCGAGCCCGTCGCCTCAACGGTGCCAAATTTCGTCGTCAGCACAACATTGGACAGTTCATTGCTGATTTCTACTGCCATGAAGCTCGGCTTGTCATTGAACTGGACGGCAGTATTCACCAGAGCAGAATTAAGCAAGATACCGAACGAGATGCCTGGATGCAGGCCTGTGGTTTGCGAGTTTTACGATTTACAAACGAAGGGGTGCAAAACCACCTGGAATCTGTTCTAACAGAGATATTAGGGCAGGTCTCAAAGTCCCTCTCCCTCGGGGAGAGGGATTTAGGGTGAGGGCCTGCAGCAATTTGCAAAACTAGGATACTCTTTCATAAACCTGCCATAAACCTGCTGGAGGCAGGGCTGCCTCCAGCAGATCAGATTTAGCCAAACCAGCCTACCATTGGCAGGCTGGTCCGACACCACTATTAAGGATCAAGGATTTAATAAGATGCACAACTCCCGAGCCCTCATCCCCAACCCTTCTCCCGGGGGAGAGGGGGCCGGATCTAGCTCCCTCTCCCCCGGGGTGAGGGCCGGGGTGAGGGCCGCGAGACATGCACAAATGGTCAAGTTATTTAATTCTCGATCCTGAAAATTACCCCTGAACGTCGAAGCGATCGAGCATCATCACCTTGTTCCAGGCGGCGACGAAGTCCTTAACCATACGCTCATGACCGTCATCAGCGCCGTAGACCTCGGCCACCTGACGCAGCTCCGCATTTGAACCGAAGATGAGATCGCAGCGGGTTGCCGTGAACCTGGTTTCGCCGGTTTTGCGATCGTCAATGTTGAAGATCATCTCGCGATCGTCTACCGGCTTCCACTCATAGTCCATGCTCGTCAGGACGCTGAAGAAGTCATTAGTCAGGACACCGGGCCGATCGGTAAAGAGGCCGTACTGCGAATCGTCCCAGTTCTGGTCGAGGGCGCGCAGTCCGCCGACCAGAACCGTCCACTCGGGCGCGGTTAGCGTCAGCAGCTGGGCGCGATCCAGGAAGATACGCTCCGGCTTCACCTCATAGCCGACGGCATCGTTATGGTAGTTACGGAAACCGTCCGAGACCGGCTTCAGCCATTCGAAGCTTTCGACATCGGTTAGCTCCTGAGTCGTATCCATCCGACCTGGGGTGAACGGGACCGCAATGGAAATCCCAGCATCCTGCGCCGCCTTCTCGACCGCAGCGCAGCCGCCAAGGACAATCAGGTCCGCCATCGAGATCTTTTTGCTACCCGACTGAGTGCCGCTAAATTCTGATTGAATTTGCTCCAGGGTCGATAGCACCTGACCGAGTTCCTGCGGGCGGTTCACCTCCCAATCCTTTTGGGGTTCTAGGCGAACGCGGGCGCCGTTCGCGCCGCCGCGCTTGTCGGAGTCGCGGTAGTTGGACACTGAAGCCCAAGCGGCTGACACCAGCGCCGAGACGGAGAGCCCACTCGCCAGAATTTTGTTCTTGAGAGAGTCAATATCGGCAGCATCAACAACATCGTGGTCGAGCGCCGGAATTGGATCCTGCCAGGGCAGATCTTCCTCGGCAACCTCCGGGCCGAGATAGCGCGTTTTCGGTCCTAGGTCCCGATGGGTCAGCTTATACCAGGCCCGCGCGAAGGCATCGCTAAAGTAGTCAAAGTCTTCCAAAAAGCGCTGGCAGACCTCGCGATAGGCCGGATCGACCTTTAATGCAATGTCCGAGGTCATCATCATTAAACTGTGATCAACACCCTGACGGTGGGCGTCTGGCGTCTTCGGCGCATTAGGATTACTCGGCTTCCACTGAATCGCACCGGCAGGGCTACTGGTCTGCTCCCACTCGTACTTAAACAGATTTTCTAGGTAGCTGTTGTCCCACTGGGTTGGGTTTGGCGTCCAGGAGCCTTCGATCCCGTTTGTCATTGTATACTCGGCAAATCCGGTCCCTTCGGGATTCTGCCACCCCATGCCCATCGCCTGGATCGGTGCGGCTTCCGGGGCTGGGCCGATCTTGTCCGACGAGACCATGCCGTGACTTTTGCCGAAGGCATGACCGCCCGCAATCAGCGCCACCGTTTCTTCGTCATTCATCGCCATCCGCGCAAACGATTCACGGATGTCTCGGGCTGAGCCAGCAGGGTCACCTTCGCCGTTCGGCCCCTCGGGATTGACGTAGATTAGCGCCTGGTGCGTCGCCGCCAGCGGGTTCTCAAGGTCATAATATTCCTCATCCGGCTGGCCGACCCAGCGAATATTGCGGGTCACCATCTCATCCGGATGGCCGGCGTGCTGCTTGCCATTTTCTCCAAACGACTGGCCGTTCCAGAACTCGGGACCCCAGTAGGTGGCACGGTCGGCTTCCCAGGCATCAATGCGACCGCCGCCATAGCCAAACGTTTTGAAGCCCATGATCTCCAGCGCGCAGTTGCCGACCAGGATCATCAGATCGGCCCAGCTGAGAGCCGCGCCGTATTTCTTCTTGATCGGCCAGAGCAGCCGCCGTGACTTATCCGTATTGCCGTTATCCCACCAGGAGTTGATCGGGGCAAAGCGCTGCATGCCACGGCTCGCGCCGCCGCGACCGTCGGCAATCCGGTAGGTGCCGGCGGAGTGCCACGCCATGCGAATCATCTGCGGCCCGTAGTTGTCATAGTCGGCTGGCCACCAGTCCTGCGAATCCGTCAGCAGCGCCTTGATATCGCGCTTGAGCTGCTCGTAGTCGATCTGCTCAAAGGCTGCTTTGTAATCGACATCCTGTAGCGGATTGGCCTGGGGCGAATTTTGGTGAAGCAGCTCGACCTGAAGCCGGTTTGGCCACCAGTCATCGGTTTGCGGTTTGGAGCCGAGGGCGCCACCTACGCGGGTTCCCCGGAAGGGGCATTGGGCAGGGGCAGATTGTGTAGGGTTGCTAACCATTGGGTCTGATCCTTTCTAATCGGTTTCGTTCTCAAGTTGCGATGAGCGACGCTATTTGCAGCGTTTTGAACGGCTTTAGCCCACCGGCTAGCCTAAGGCGGCTGAGCAAACGCACAGGTAAGCACTGGGATCGCAAAGCCGTAGGCCAAGTCGATCGTAGCAAAGTTGTTCGTTAAGGACTATGGCTTTCCTGCGCTGCTCGCCGGGCTAGCTTAGAGTAGGTTTTGGCTGTCTCGTAGGGCAGCTGCATCTGTTCAGCAATCTCCTGCAGCGAGTCGCCCTGCTCTCGTCGAGCCAAAATTGTCGCCCATTTCTCAGCCGTATCCTGGGCTCGCCTGCCGCCCTGCCGCTGGCGCTGGGCTGTAAACAGCGCCGTAAGCTCGTCAATCCGCTCTGCCAGCACCTGCTGCATCGAAGGTACCTCCGGCGCAGCCTGATCCGACTGCCAGCCTAGCTGCGTTTCACCCAGGCCAAAGGTGGTTTTGTGACCCGTGCCACAGTAAGGGGCGAGCTGAGTTAGCGCGTAGAATAGGGTTTGGAACTCTGGCGGGTCCGCCGCGCGGCGGTCGAGCCCGTAGGTGACGGCTCCGGTAAAGCCCGTCACCGAGCCCCGTTTGCCTGCGGCCACCTTCACCGATTCCATTTGGTGACGCTGAATAATCACATAGTCATCGACCCAATCTAGAAATGCGTCCGGGTCGGCGGGCTTACTGGCAAAGTGATTCCAGCGCCTGAGGTAGCTGTGAAACACATTTGTTGGCCAGGGCAGCGGCAGATGGTGCCCTTTGCGCCGAAAGCTGGTGGGGCTGGTAAAGCTGAGGCTAACGCTGCCCGAGGTTTGCTTGCCCTGCCGCAGCAGCTTGGCATAGGTCATCGGCGGCGCCGCCAGCTGCACCGAGTCAATCTGCAAAGGTGCATTTTTCAGACCAATTTCGTCCGGCAGCTGCCGCAGCCAGTGGGCCAGCCCCGCGACCGTCGGCTGAGAAAACCCGCTGACCCGCCATTGATAAGGCTGACTGGCCAGCAGCTGAAGCGACTGGCTGTGGCTGACAAACTGGCCGCTTAGCCCCGACAGACTGAAGGGCTTCTCAGACTCGCCATCGTGTAGATAGGCCGAGAGGTCGGCATCCAGCTGGCGAATCTGGTCGAGAAACCAGGCGTGCAGGCCAGTAGTGTACTGGGGATACAGATTGCAGTCAGTCGGTGGCGTCACGGTAAACTCAAGGCTGACCAGCTCCGTTGACTTAGGCCAAAATGACCGAGCAGAGAGGTCCAAAGCCGGGGCCGCTTTTCGCGATCGCGCCATTGCTTCCCTTTGCTAGAACGTCATACCGCCCATTTTATCCCGTCAGGGGTTCAAACCTAATATCTCAAAAAGGCTAAATCTTTCCGATTTCTTCTCGATTTATTCCCTAAACATTGCGGGTGCTGAAGATAAGTTTCTCCTAAGCTTTTAAGCCAGGGATATAACTTTTAAACTCAAAAGTAGCGAGTTTTACTATTTTCAGTCTAGCCCTCTAAACTAACCCCTTGAACCGCCATGAGACGCCGAAGCCTGATCAAAACCAGTGTGGGCCTTGCCGCTGGGATTACCCTGGCCAATGGACTTAAAGCCTGTAGCTCTGCCGAATCGCCATCAACCGACGCGGCTTCCGACAGTTCCTCGGATGGTTCTTCTGGGGCTAAACCCACCGATGCCAGGCTGACAATGGTGCAGGGGGGCGGCTTTCCTAATAGCTTAGACCTCCACCGGGTGGGAACGAATCGTCCCGCCTACGGCATTTCCTGGGTGATGTATGACCGGCTGATGACCTTTGGCCAGAAAGAGCTGCCGGATGGGACGCTCTCCTACGACTACACCCAGCTAGAGCCGGAGCTGGCGGAAAGTTGGGAAATGGCGGAAGACGGCATGTCAGTGACCTTTAAGCTGCGGCAGGACGCCACCTTTCACGACGGTGCTCCGGTAACCGCTCAGGATGTGAAATGGTCCTATGACCGGGCGGTATCGATTGGCGGCTTTCCTACCTTCCAGATGAAGGCTGGCGCTTTAGAAAATCCAGACCAGTTTGAAGTCGTAGACGACCACACCTTCCGGGTAAAGTTTCTGCGGCCCGATAAGCTGACGATGATCGACATGGCGGTGCCGATTCCAGTAATCATCAACTCAGAGCTGGTGAAGCCGCATCTGACCGACGCCGATCCGTGGGGGGCAGAGTGGCTGAACGTGAACGATGCTGGCGGGGGTGCCTACCAGCTGGGCGAGTTCAAGCCCAACGAGCGGATTACGCTGACCCGTTTTGAAGACTGGAAGTCTGGCCCGCTGCCCCAGATTCAGGAGGTGATCGTGCTGAATGTGCCGGAGGCGGGCAACCGCCGGGCGCTATTAGAGAAGGGCGATATCGACGTCAACTACGACCTGACCGAAAAAGACCAGAAAGAAATTGCAGCGATGGGTGAGTTCACCATGGCCTCTACGCCGATTGAGAACTGCCTCTATTCCATCGATATGCATACAAATGCACAGCTGAAAGGGGCTGAAAATCCCTTTGCCGATGTGAAGGTGCGCCAGGCGGTGGCCTATGCCATGCCCTACGACGCCATCATGCAGACGGCGCTCTACGACCAGGCGGTGCCAATGTACGGTGAGGGTACCTTTGACCCCGATTCAACCACCTGGCCCCAGCCGACACCTTACAAAACCGATATGGAGCAGGCCAAAAAGCTGATAGCAGAGTCGGCCTATCCCAACGGCTTTGAGACCAGCCTGGCCTTTGACCTGGGCAATCAGGAATGGGCGGAACCGACGGTGGTACTGATTCAGGAATCTCTGGCGGAGCTGGGGATCAAGGTCGGGATTGAAAAGGTGCCTAACGCCAACTTCCGCTCGGTGCTGGTGGAGAAGAGCCGCCCGATGATCGTGAACAACTTTGGCGGCTGGCTGAACTATCCCGACTATTTCTTCTTCTACGCCTACCACGGTCAGGATGCCACCTTTAACGGCAGCTCTTACCAGAACCCAGAGATGGACAAGATGATCGAGGCGGCTCTGGCTTCTAAGCCCGGTGAGCCGGAATATGCAGAGAATGTCGAGGGCTTTATCGAGATGGCCTGGGAAGAAATGCCCCGGGTGCCGCTGGTGCAGCCGAAGCTTTCAGTAGCGATGCAGAACAACGTTAGCGGCTATCAATATTGGTTCCACCGCCAGCTCGATTTCCGCCAGCTAGAAAAAGCTTAGTTAAAAGTAGGCAAGGACTTTGATCTCTAGCTCCCTCTCTCGGAGAAGGGGTTGGGGGATGAGGGCAAACCGCATACAAGACTGCGAGTGTTTGTTTTATGGCTAGATATTCAACCGGGAAAATTGTAGGACGCCGAATTTTAGGTGCGATTCCCAGCGTGATTGGGGTGGTGATTGTCACCTTTTTGCTGACGCGATCGCTGCCTGGTGACCCGGCGGCGTTTTTTGCTGGGCCAGCGGCGACAGCCGAGGCGATTGAGGAAATTCGGCAAAACCTGGGATTGGATAAGAGTTTGCCAGAACAGTTCTTGATTTACATTGGCGAGCTGTTTCGGGGAGATTTGGGCGTATCGTTAACCACTGGGCAGACGGTGCTCTATGACCTGCTCACCCGGCTACCAGCCTCCTTGGAGCTGACGCTGGCGGCGCTGGTATTCGCGATCGCGCTTGCCCTCCCCTTGGGCATCCTGGCCGCCACCCGACCCAACTCCTGGATCGACCACGGCGTCCGGCTGCTGGCTACCGCTGGGGTTTCTCTGCCGACCTTCTTCACCGGACTGTTCTTAATCTACGTTCTCTACTATCTCTGGGGAATCGTGCCCGCCCCGCTGGGACGGCTAGACATTCTCAACAGCCCGCCGCCCCAGATCACCGGGTTTTATTTGATTGACAGTTTGCTGATTGGCGACTTAGGGCTGTTTTGGGCCGCCGCTGCTCAGCTGTTTCTGCCTGCGGTCACCCTGGGCCTGTTCGCCCTAGCGCCGCTGGCCAGAGTGACCCGAGCTTCCATGCTAGGAATGCTGTCCAGCGACTTCATCCGCACGGCCCGAGCCAGCGGGCTGCCGCCCCGGCAGGTGCTGTTTGGCTATGCCTTTCGCAATGCCATGCTGCCGGTAGTGACGACGCTGGGCGTGGTGTTTTCGTTCTTACTGGGGGCCAACATTCTGGTGGAGAAAGTCTTTGCCTGGCCCGGCATTGGCTCCTATGCCGTGGAAGCGCTGGTGGCCTCAGACTATGCTCCAATTCAGGGATTCATCCTCACCATGGCGCTCCTGTATGTGGTGTTGAATCTGTTAATCGATTTGCTCTATGTCGTGATTGATCCCAGAGCCGGAGTAGAGTCATGACCACCACGCTCAAGCATACCCGCTACATCATCAGCCAAAACGGGATTACCTTTGGGGCCTTTAGCCTGTTTTTTGGGTTCGTGCTGATTGCGGTATTGGGGAACGCGATCGCGCCCTACGATCCGCTGGCGAGCAATTCCGCGATCGCCCTTCAGCCCCCCACAGCGCTCCACTGGTTCGGCACCGATCAGCTGGGCCGAGACGTCCTCAGCCGGGTAATCGTCGCCACCCGGCTAGACCTAGGCATCGCCGTCTTAGCCGTAGCGATGTCATTTGTGATCGGCAGCATTTTAGGTACCTGTGCGGGCTACTTCGGCGGCTGGACCGACCGGATTGTTTCTCGCTGCATCGATACCCTGATGGCGTTTCCGCTGTTTGTGCTGGCGATGGGGCTGGTGGCGGCGCTGGGCAACTCGATTGAAAATATTATCTACGCTACCGCCATCATCAACCTGCCGCTCTACACCCGGGTGATTCGCTCCGAGGTGCTGGTGCGGCGCGAAGCCGGATTTGTCGAAGCGGCTCGCCTCACTGGCAACGGCGACTGGCGAATTATGGCCCGGCATCTGTTTCCCAACGTGCTGCCGGTGATGATGGTGCATCTGTCATTGAACATGGGCTGGGCCATCCTGAACGCCGCCGGGCTGTCGTTTATCGGCCTGGGGGTGCAGCCGCCCACGGCGGAATGGGGGATTATGGTGGCGGAAGGGGCGACCTACATTGTCTCCGGGGAATGGTGGCTGGCCCTGTTTCCGGGAGCGGTGCTGATGCTGGCGGTCTTTTGCTTTAACCTGCTGGGCGACGGCCTGCGAGACCTAATCGACCCCCGGATGAGGACCTGACCATGCTGGCAGTGGAGAACCTGTCGGTTGAATTTCGCACTCGCTCTGGTGTCGTCAAGGCGCTGGAGGCTGTAGGCTTCACCATTCAGCCCGGTGAGACGGTGGGGATTGTCGGCGAAAGCGGCTCTGGCAAGTCGGTAATGGCCTTTACCCTGCTGGGCGTGCTAGACCGGGCGGGGCAGGTGACTGCCGGGCGGGCGCTGTTCCAAACCGATTCCGTAGCCGTCGATTTGCTCAAAGAGCCCGAATCTTCCCTGCGGCAGCTGCGGGGCAAAGAGCTGTCGATGATTTTTCAAAATCCGCGCACGGCGCTGAACCCCATTCGTAGGGTAGGCAGGCAAATCGCCGACGTGCTGCGCTGCCATACGGATTTACCGGAAGCAGACCTGCGTTCCAAAGCCCTGGATATGCTGGCCAGCGTCCGCATTCCCGACCCGGACAAACGCTTTGACGCCTACCCCTACGAACTGTCAGGCGGCCTCTGCCAGCGGATTATGATTGCCCTGGCCCTGGCCTGCTCGCCCCACCTGCTAATTGCCGATGAGCCCACGACGGGGCTCGATGTCACGACTCAGGCCACCGTGATGAACCTGATTAAAGACCTGGCGGAACAGCGGCAGATGGCCACAATATTGATTACCCATGATTTGGCGCTGGCGGCGGAATACTGCGATCGCATTGTTGTCATGCACGCCGGTCACGTGGTCGAATCGGCCCCCACCCGCAGCCTGTTCACCCACCCCCGCCATCCCTACACCGCCAAGCTAATCGCCGCTACCCCAGAACCCCATAAGTCCTTTGCCGAACTCATCCCCATCGGCGGCAATTTGCCCGACCTGAAAGCCGCCGATCTCCCGCCCTGCCGCTTCAGCTACCGCTGTGACTACTTCGAGCCTAGCGTTTGCAATCAGACCCCGCTATCCCGAGAGTTTCTCTCTCCTCAGCATCAGGTCGCCTGCTGGAAGCCGCTTTGACGCCATCACCCGATCACCCGATCACCCGATCACTCCATGCTTAATTCTCAACCTCCTCTTCTCCAAGTAAAGAACCTCACCAAAACCTTCCCCGTTGGCAAAGACGCCCATCTCCATGCGGTTGATCAGGTCTCTTTTACTCTCCAATCGGGGGAAAGCGTTGGGCTGGTAGGAGAATCGGGCTGTGGTAAATCTACGCTGGTGCGGCTGATTACGCGGCTTTTGGATGTTACGGCTGGCGAAATTCATTTTGATGACGCCATTCTCAGCACGATCGCGGTTCGTCAGTTTCCCCAAAATCCCTATCGCGCGGGTATTCAGCTGGTCTTTCAAGATCCTACAGACAGCCTCAATCCGCGGTTCACAGCCTATGACACGATTACCGAGCCGATTAAGCGGCTTTCTTCGGTCCAGGGTCGGCAACAGCTCCAGGCGCGAGCGGCTGAACTGGCAGATTTGGTTGGGCTTCCCCAAGACCTGCTCAGCCGTTTTCCCCACCAGCTCTCGGGCGGTCAGAAAGCGCGGGTGGGAATTGCTCGCGCGATCGCGCTGAATCCTAAGCTGCTGGTGCTAGACGAGCCGACCTCAGCCCTGGATGTCTCTGTGCAGGCGGTAATTCTACATCTGCTAGCAGACCTGAAAAAACGACTGGGAATGAGCTACCTGTTTGTCTCCCACGATTTGAACGTGGTGCGGCTGCTGTGCGATCGCGTTTTGGTCATGTACCTGGGCAAAATTGTCGAATCCGGGCCGGTCGAGCAAATTTTTAACCATCCTCGCCATCCCTATACCGAAGCGCTGATTTCAGCCATTCCCAGCTTTACTGCCCAGCCCCATCCGATTCCTTTAACCGGTGAACCCCGGAGTCCAATCAATCCCAATCCTAGCGTTTGCCGCCTCTATGGCCGCTGTCCCAAAGGCGAAGACCTCTGCCATCAGGTCATGCCCGAACTCACTGAGCTATCCTCTAATCACCAGGCCGCCTGTCACTTTCCGGTTAGCAGCGACCTTGCGGTATGACATCGCCCTCCAGGAGAATCTCAATGACTAAGATTGTCGGCATCGGCGGCAGCCTACGGACGAATTCTTACAGTATGCAAGCGCTTGAGCTAGCGGCTCAGCGGGTCAAGGCGCTGGGTGCTGAGGTGCAGGTGCTAGACCTGCGGCAGATGCAGCTACCCTTTTGCGACGGCGGTGGTGACTACCCCGACTATCCCGACGTCGCGGTGCTGCAAAATACGGTGAAGCACGCGGACGGCCTGATCCTGGCGACGCCGGAGTATCACGGCAGCGTCAGCGGGGTGATTAAAAACGCCCTGGACCTGATGGGCTTTGATGAGCTCAGCGGCAAGGTCGCAGGCGGGATTAGCGTCCTGGGCGGGCAGCCCAACAGCAATGCCCTGAACGAACTGCGGCTGATTATGCGCTGGGTTCATGCCTGGGTGATTCCCGAGCAGATTGCCATTGGCCAAGCCTGGCAGGCGTTTAACGAAGACGGCTCGCTGAAGGATGAAAAGCTGGCCCAGCGATTTGACGATTTTGCCGAAAGCCTGGTCACCAACGTTCAAAAGCTGACCGGTAAGTGACGCTTGCCTTAGGGAGCAGGTTGGTTCTGGTAAAAAATGGCTCCTACTCGATTGATATGCTCAATCAGGTCTGGGCTGTCGATGTGACTCAGCAGGGAGAGGTCAATTTTGTAAGGCAGCAGCAAGTCATCGAGCTCTATATTGACCCGGTTCAGCTCTGCATGGGTCAGCTCGTCACCCGCCAGCGTTAGATCAATATCTGAACCCTGGCGGTAGTTTCCTTTGGCTCGCGACCCGTAGAGCAAAGCTTTCTCTATCGCTGGATGCCGCTTAAAAACGGCAACAATTTTTTCGATCGTCTGGGCGGTCAGGCCAAAAAGGCCGGAACGGGTAGAGGGCTCTTCAGTCGGCATCGGCATCGGCATCGGCTAGCTGCTGCATAGTTTCCTGCAATTTTACAAATAACGCGAAATATTGCGTCGTAATGTTCTGCGCGATCGCTCTCGCAGTTGACAGATTGTAGGTATGGCTAGTTTGGTTCCGATCTTGGATCATGCCCATCCAGCTCTCACCCGCTTCAATAATACCGACTCTAAAGGCTTCGCGGATAGCGTCTCTAGAGCCATTTATATTTTGGGTACCCTGGTAGCGAAAGTAGTCACGCATCAGGGTCCAGGCTAGTTCGTAGGTATATTCAAAGGCTTGAATGAGACCTTGCTCTTCAAGCTCATTGAGGTCACCTTTCTCGATAAATTTGGTGAGCTGCGCTAACGCTTTCTGATAATTCGTCAAGCGTTGCTTCCACCGAATGTCTAGCTCAGCCATGCGTCTACTGGGTCATACATGTTCTTTGTTTGCTGACTCAGCCTACACCGTAATCACCGACATCACCACTTCTTTGAGCTGCTGACGCCTTCGAAAATGCGCGATCGCGGCTTCCACCGCCGTCGTCCGTCCAACGTTCTATTCACTCCAATCGCTGCACAAATTGCTGATGCGCAACCGTGCCAATCCCTCGCCCCACTTCCGTCAGTACCTCAGCCATATCGCCGTCCAAAAGCGCCCTCACATTCAAGTCCAAGCCTGGAAAGACGGAACTGCGAATGATGCCGTTTTCATCCGGCGTTTGCGATACGTATACGCCCTCCTCCAGGCTAAACCAGCTCACCTGCCGATCCGCGACCGACCAGACAATGTATTCTTGAACACCGTTGCGGCGATAGACATTTTTTTTGTCGTAGAGATCGTAAGCTGCGCTGCTGGCGGCAATTTCAACAATTAGCTCGGGTGCGCCTTCAACATAGTCATCCTGGCTGATGCGAGACTGACCGCCACGGGCTTCGTCGATGCGCAGTAACGCATCGGGCTGGGGTTCATTGTCGAGGTCAAGCCGAATAGTCGGGTTGTCTGCGGCCTCGATGCCGGGCGTCAGGGCGGCATAGGTGGCCAGCCAGCCCACAATATTGGCGTGGGGTCTGCCATGACTGCGATATCTGAGGGCGGCGGGCAAGTAGACGACTCCTTCGATTAGCTCGGCTTTCTTCAGGTCGGGCATGGCTGCGTAGCGTCGCTCGAATTCCTGGCGGGAAACGCGATCGCCATTTTCGAGCGGCAAGGGCCTGGAGATTGGCTGCTTGGATAGAGTCATGGTCGAAAGGCGGCAGAGAATTGGGCTGTTGCTGTTGGTATTGGCGCATCGGCTAGCGGCTCGTCGAGCAGCCCAGGGTCTGCGGCGCTGCCTGGAAAAAGGCGAAGGGTGCCAGGGGATATCGCAGCGCGAATGCGATCTCCCACTGAAAACCGCTGGTGAGTAGAGGCCCGAGCGTAGAGCAGGCGAGCGCTGGGCGTCAGGATTGAATATTTGTACTCGCGGCCGAGGAACTGGCGATCGCGCACCACCAACTCGCCTGTCGGGTCCGACTCAAGTCCTAGATCTTCCTGCCGAATCATCAGCTCAGCGGCGACCGCCCGATCGTTGGCGGCTACTTTCTGCCAGCGGCTAATAGCAGACGGGTCGAAATAGCCGATCTCAGTTTGCCATCCCGCTCCCTGCCGGCGGGCGGGGATAAAGTTTGCCTGGGTGACAAATTCTGCGACGAAGCGCGAGGCGGGCTGCTGATAGATCGTTTCTGGCGTATCAATTTGCTCGATGTGGCCCTGGCGCATGACGGCGACTCGGTCTGAGATCGCCAGGGCCTCCTCCTGGTCGTGGGTGACAAAAATCCCCGATGCGCCGATTTGCCGCAGGATATTGCGGACTTCCTGTCTTAGATAAAGTCGGACCTGTACATCCAGATTGCTGAAAGGTTCGTCTAGCAAAATTAGCGGCGGTCGCGGCGCCAGTGCTCGGGCCAGTGCGACCCGCTGCTGTTGCCCACCCGAAAGCTCATGCGGGTAGCGCTGCTCAAAACCCTTCAATCCCACCAGCTGAATTGCCTCATGGGCCAGCTTTTGCACCTGCGGTTTGGCAATCTCACCCTGACGCGCCTGCTGCTTCAGCCCAAAGGCCACATTGTCTAATACGCTCAGGTGGGGGAACAGGGCGTAGTCCTGAAAGACGACGCCAACGCTGCGCTGCTCCGGCGTCACCCATCGGCAGTCGCTACAAACCTGCTTCCCGGCTAGGTCAATCAGCCCCGCCTGAGGCTTTTCAAAACCGGCGACCAGCCTCAGCAGCGTCGTCTTCCCACAGCCCGACGGCCCCAGTAAAGCTAAAAGCTCCCCCTGCTGAAGTGCCAGCGTCGCCTCGTTAACGGCGGGGACTGAGCTGCGCTCGAACTGCTTGGTGATCTGCTGGAGACATAGAACGGCGGGGGCAGACTGCATAGAGAACTAGCTTAGCGATTGAAGAATGAGGTAGCGCAACCTGGATTTAAATTACCCTGCCCCCAGATAGCTATTGCGAGCAAACCGCAATAATGCCTAGCTTATCATAGGCCCTACGCCTCGGCTCGGGCTTGCTGTGGAGCAAAGCAGACCAGCGACCTAACCGCTAAACTTTAGGTAACTGATGCTTCAGAGGGATCATGCCGAAAATTGTCCTAATTGCCGGATTTGAGACCTTTAATACAAACCTCTACCAAAAAGCCGCCGCGCTGGCTCAGGAACGCTGCCCGGCGCTAGGGGTGCAGGTATTTAGCGATCGCGACCTCACCACCGCCCCCAACACCGTCGCCGCCGCGCTCGAAACCGCCGATGTCTTCTTCGCCAGCCTCATCTTTGACTACGACCAGGTGCTCTGGCTGCGCGATCGCGTTACCCATATTCCCATTCGCCTGGTTTTTGAATCGGCCCTGGAGCTGATGGCCCTGACCCAGCTGGGCAAGTTCGTCATCGGCGATCAGCCCAAGGGCATGCCCAAACCGGTCCAGTTCATTCTGAGCAAATTCGGCAGTGGCAAAGAAGAAGACCGACTGGCCGGGTATATCAGCTTTCTCAAAGTCGGCCCCAAGCTGCTGAAGTACATTCCTGCCCGCAAAGTCCAAGACCTGCGTAACTGGCTGATTATCTACGGCTACTGGAACGCCGGCGGCATCGAAAACGTCGCCGCCCTGCTCTGGACGATTGCCGAAACCTATCTCGACACCCCCGTCGGCGACATCCCCCCTGCCATCGAAACCCCCAACATCGGACTTCTCCATCCCGATTACGACGGCTACTTCACCTCCCCTCAGAAATACCTCACCTGGTACCAAACCACCCACTCCCGATTAACTTCGCTGCGCAGGCAGGGTCTCCCTGCCTGCGCTACAAACCCATCCACCCCTCCGCCCTCCACTCTCCACCCTCTACCCTCTACCTCCACCGTTGCCCTCCTCCTCTACCGCAAACATGTCATCACCCAACAGCCCTACATCCCCGAGCTGATCCGCGCCTTCGAATCCGCTGGCCTGATTCCCCTGCCAATCTTCATCAACGGCGTAGAGGCCCATGTCGCCGTCCGCGATCTCCTTACCACTGCCCACGAGCAGACTCAAAGAGCTCAGGGCAAGACGGAATTTCCCTCCCTTTCCGCCGATGCTGTGAGCGTTGACGCGATTGTCTCCACGATTGGCTTTCCCCTAGTCGGTGGACCCGCCGGCTCGATGGCGGCGGGTCGGCAGGTGGCGGTTGCCCAGCGCATTCTCAATGCCAAAAATGTACCCTACTTTGTCGCGGCCCCGCTGCTGATTCAGGACATTCACTCCTGGACCCGTCAAGGGATTGGCGGATTGCAAAGCGTGGTGCTCTATGCGCTGCCTGAACTGGACGGAGCGATTGATCCGATACCGCTGGGTGGACTGGTGGGCGATCGCATCTATCTCATCCCCGAACGAGTTAAGCGCCTCACCGGACGCATTAGGCAGTGGATTCAGCTGCGACAGAAACCCATTTCCGAACGCAGAGTCGCCATTATTCTCTATGGCTTTCCCCCCGGTTATGGCGCTACCGGGACGGCAGCTTTGCTGAACGTGCCCCAGTCGCTGCTGCACGTTCTCAAATCCCTCAAGGCCGCTGGCTATACCGTTGGTGACCTGCCGGAAGACGGTGAAACCCTGGTGGAATGGGTAAAAAACGCCGATCAGGCTTACCCCACGGCGGATTCGCCCGTGATTCCAGAAACGGTCAACGTGCGTACGCTAGAAACCTGGCTGGGCTATCTCAAGACCCATAAAATTAAGCATCAGTGGCAGTCGCTCACCCAGACCGGGCTGAAGACCTTCGGCGACGATTTTCTGCTGGGCGGGGTGCGGCTCGGCAATGTCTGGATTGCGGTACAGCCACCGCTGGGTCTTGCAGGCGATCCGATGCGGCTGATGTTTGAGCGCGACCTGACGCCCCATCCGCAGTACGCCGCGTTCTATACCTGGCTGCAAAACGAGTTTCAGGCCGACGCAATCGTTCACTTTGGGATGCACGGCACGGCAGAATGGCTGCCGGGTTCGCCTCTGGGGAACACCGGCTATTCCTGGTCCGATATTCTTCTGGGCAACCTGCCAAACCTCTATATCTATGCCGCAAACAATCCGTCCGAATCAATCCTAGCCAAGCGTCGCGGCTACGGCGTACTGATCTCTCACAATGTTCCTCCCTACGGTCGGGCTGGGCTATATAAAGAGCTGATGGCCCTGAGGGAGCTGATTGCAGAATATCGCGAAGACCCTCAGAAGAATGCTGTTCTGAAAGACGCCATCCTGCAAAAAATTGTTGATAGCGGGTTAGAGGCCGACTGCCACTTCTCTCCCGCTCGGGAAGCTGGGATGGAATTTACGCTAGAGAACGCCCGAATGTTTAGCCCAAATGTGCTCCAACCCTACTTTCTGGAACTGTATGAGTATCTCCAGGTGTTAGAAAATCGACTGTTCTCCAGCGGCCTCCACGTCCTGGGCCAGGCTCCTCATCCCGAGCAGCTGCAAGGCTACCTCAGCGCCTATTTTGACGAGCGGCTGGCGGCAGCGGTGATTGACGCGATCGCGGTCGGTGACGACCGCAGCAAGGTTCGCCAGCGTTATCCTTCAGTCTCTGAAGAATTGATTGAGGAAGCGATCGCAATCCGCGACTGTCTTGCCCAAACCACCGACGAGCTAACCAATCTGCTGCGGGGTCTGAACGGCGAATACATTCCCCCCGCCCCCGGCGGCGATCTGCTGCGCGACGGCCCCGGCGTCCTGCCCACCGGTCGCAACATTCACGCCCTAGATCCCTATCGAATGCCCTCACCCGCCGCCTACGAGCGCGGTCGCGCCATTGCCCGCAATTTAATCAATCAGCATTTAGCCGAAAAGGACCAGTATCCCGAAACCGTAGCCGTCATGCTCTGGGGGCTGGACGCGATTAAAACCCGGGGAGAGTCGCTGGGCATCTTGCTGGAGCTGGTCGGGGCTGAACCCATCAAAGAAGGTACTGGGCGAATTGTCCGCTACCAGCTGCGATCGCTCGACAGTTTAGGTCATCCCCGAATTGACATTCTGGCTAACCTCTCCGGCATCTTTCGCGACAGCTTTGTGAATATCATCGAGCTGCTTGACGATCTGTTCCGCCGCGCGGCAGAGGCTGATGAGCCGCCTGAGCAAAACTTCATTCGCAAACACGCTCTCGCCCTGCAAGAACAGGGCGTCGAAAATCCGACCGCACGGCTGTTTTCGAATCCTTCTGGCGACTATGGTTCACTGGTGAATGACCGGGTAGTGGATTCCAATTGGGAGACGGCGGCAGAGTTGGGGGATACCTGGCGCGATCGCAATGTCTTCAGCTACGGTCGTCAGGACAAGGGCCAGGCCCGCCCTGAAATCTTGAATACGCTGCTCGGCAGTACCAGCCAAATCGTTCAGCAAATTGACTCAGTAGAGTACGGTCTGACCGATATTCAGGAATACTACGCTAACACCGGCGCGCTCAAGCAGGCCGCCGAGAGCCGTCAGGGCCAGCGGGTCAGCGCCAGCTTTGTGGAAAGCTTCTCGAAGGACACGACACCCCGAAAGCTGGAAGACCTACTGCGAATGGAGTATCGTACCAAGCTGCTAAATCCCAAATGGGCCGAAGCAATGGCCGACCAGGGTTCCGGCGGAGCCTACGAAATTTCCCAGCGCCTCACCGCTCTGGTCGGCTGGGGCGGCACGGTAAATTTCAAGGATGGCTGGGTCTACGACCAGGCAGCGGGTACCTACGCCCTTGACGCAGCCATGGCTCAAAAGCTCCGCGCAGCGAATCCCGAAGCCTTCCGCAACATCGTCGGGCGAATGATCGAAGCGAACAGCCGTGGTCTCTGGGATGCCGATGAGGATACCTTGGGACGCCTGCAAGCCCTCTACGAAGCTGCCGATCAAGATCTGGAAGGGGTTGAGCCGGTCGCTAAACGCTGAGTCATGACGATGCATAATGTGGAATCATAATAATCATTTCCATCGCTACCTGCTGCTGCAATTTCCCAAGAAAGTCCATCGCGCAACTGATCCTCTGCGAGCTGGGGATAAACTACAGCGGAGCGATATGCGTGTCTTAAGCGGGAAAGCGCCTTCCTGTCAAGATAAGAAGCTGCTTTGTAGAATGGGAGAAACGCGATCGCCTCCAGCATGGCTACGCTTACCGCCATTTCCATTAGCAAAGGCCAGTGCAATGACCCAGCTAGAAATCCAAATTCCGCTCGAAACCTGGCTGCCAGCCGCCTGGGACGAATTTGTCAACCTTGCTGACGATCCAGCATCTGCCAAACTCAAAGGCTACTACTATCAGTCCAGGATGCGATTTGAACCCATGGCTACAGGCGCTGACCATGCCAGAGTCCATACCATCATCATCGCAAGTTTGGGCCTATATGCGACCCTGCGGAGGATTCCTCTCAATGGGCATGATGGCTGCTCTTATCGCAAAGCTGGACGAGACGAGTTTCAGCCCGATGCTTCTTACTATATCGGGGACAATGCCGAAGCCATTCCCTGGGGAACCCGCGTGGTCGATTTGGATAGCTATCCCTGTCCCAATCTGGTGATAGAAATTTCAGACCCCTCTTTGTCGGACGATCAGGGGGCAAAGCGTCTCCAGTATGAAGATCTGCGGATTCCAGAATATTGGATTGTAGATGTGCAGACCACAAATATTCTGGCATTCTCCGTCACCGCCGACGGCAGCAGTCGTCGCATCCGTCAGTCGCAGGCACTACCTGGCCTACAGCTCGATATGCTGACTCAGGCCCTGCAGCGCAGCCGTCAGGAAACTCAGTCGGCTACGATGGCATGGCTGATGGCGCAATTTCAAAGCTGACCGTATTTTCTTGCTTTGGCGACCATACCTGCGCAATCCCAAGGACGCTATTGCCCAGCAAAGCGATAGGTCTGTGAGATTCTAAATGTGGAGCTACATATCAAGCATGTCATCTGCTGTAGAAGCACTTAGAAAGCGATCGCTAACTCAGCTCGGTCCGGGGCTGCTGATGGCGGGGGCGGCAATTGGGGTATCGCACCTGGTTCAGAGTACGCGGGCGGGCGCGCTTTACGGCTGGGGGGCGCTGGTGTTTGTGCTGCTGGCGAATCTGCTCAAGTATCCCTTTTACGAATATGGCCATCGCTATGCGGCGGCGACTGGAAATAACCTAGTACAGGCCTATCGGCAGATGGGACGGCGATATTTGGTGCCCTTTCTGCTGCTAAACAGCGTCACGGCGGTGGGCAGCTTCGCCGTAGATGCCTTTATTGCGGCGATGCTGGTGCAGTATCTGTGGCTGCCGCAGGTGTCGGCGACCCTACTGTCAGGGTTGGTGCTGCTAGTGTGCTGGGGGCTGATTGCGGTGGGGCGCTATCGCTGGTTTGAGCGGATTACTAAATCCTGTGTGATCCTGCTATCGGTGGCAACGGTCGCGGCGGTGGTGATGGCTGTAGTGGCTCAGCCCGCGTTTGAAATTGCGTCCGCCACCCCCAAACCCTCTCCCTTCTCCTGGTCGGCCCTACCGTTTATCGTTGCCTTCATGGGCTGGATGCCGGGCGGCCTGGAGCTGTCGGTCTGGCAGTCGCTTTGGGTGCAGTCCGATGCCGAAGACAGCGGCCAGCCCTGGACGGCGGAATCAGCCAGCTTTGATTTCAACGTGGGCTACAGCCTGACGGTGATTCTGGCCTGCCTATTTCTGGCCCTGGGCACAATGACGCTCCAGGGCAGGCTGCTGGCCGATACGCCGGCCGAGTTTGCCGGACAGCTGATCGGCATGTATACGACTTCGATTGGCGAATGGGCGGCGCCGGTGGTGGGGGTGTGCGCGATCGCGGCCATTTTTTCCACGACCTTCACCGTCGTCGATGCCTTCCCCCGTACCCTGGCCGCCGGACTGGGCGAACTCTATTCACCGCTGCAAAAGCAGCCCCAGCTCAAAAACGGCCTGACGCTACTCATCAGCAGCCTAGCCATGCTGCTACTCGTCGCCTTTTCAGCCGGGTTCAATCTGCTGATCGACACTATCACCATTATCGCTTTTGTCGCTGCGCCCTACTATGCCTGGCTGAATATTCGCTGTATTCAGACGCTGCCAGACGAACAGCAGCCCCGACCCTGGCTGGTTCGCTGGGCCACCCTCGGTTTCTTGTATTTACTTGGCTTCAGCCTGGTCTTTCTCGGCGTCGAGTTTATTCAGCTGTAGCCAGGCAGCAACTTTTACCCAAAAGCCAGGCATTTACCATACTACAAGGGCTGGGTAGGGCGCTTGTCGGTAAGTTCAGGGCAGAGGTCATTTGTCAATAGCAATCGAGATGCGCTTACCCTGAGTTCTAGTGAATGACTTTAATTGGATTCTTCAAAAAGAGAGGAAAAATCGCGGCGACCACTCTCTACCGCCAAGCACTTAGCTCGGCTCTATGGCTGGCGGTGGCACGCCGCTGAGGTCGGTTTTCGCCATCTCAAAACCACCCTAAAAATGGGACCAAAGTACCGATGAGCCTCAATATACCGAAGATGAGGCCCAGTCCCTAGTCCGAGCAGCGTAGTCTGGCTTTCTAGTTTTGATAATGACCTAGGGTAGGGCAGTGCGAGAATGCGAACCGCATGGCTTACATCCCCGCACTTCAGCTTCGCCTAGATCTTAATCCAGCCGAACCAGGATAGGACGACTGCAATGATACCGCTGGTCAGCGCCAGAGCTCCGAAAATAGTAATCGCCGCGCCGATTTTGAGTACGGGGTCGGGTGGTAGCTTAGCGGGGGTGGAGAGGTCGCGATCGCGGGAAAAGTCATTGCCCAACGCCTCCAGCTGAGACAGATGGTCCGCCCCGTAGCGCGGCATCCGCTCAAAGGGCAGCTGGCCAATTTCGCGGTGGGGTAGCGATCGCCGCCGCTGATAGGGGACGGTATCGGTGCCAAAATTTTCTAAATATTCCTCGCTATTGAGCAGCCTATCAATGAACCCGGCCAGCCCCTGGGTCGCAATTACGGTAGACCAGGCCAGCTGCTCCCGCGAGTCGTAGATGTCGCGGCCCAGTACGCGCTGAATGCACATCTGGGCAAAGCGATAGTTGTTGTTGCAGTCGTAGTTACGCCGCCGAAAGGTCTCCGATAGCAGCAGCCCGCGGATAAAGTCGCGTACCGTCAGCTGCCCTGAGCGGAGCTGAGATTCCAGTATCGGTTCGCGATTGTTATCAAGCACCTGCTGCTCGTTGAAAATCCGACGGTAGGCCGCCATAATCAGGGCATCCATCTCTAATCGGTCTCGTCCAGTCTCGGTGCAGTACTGCCAGGGCTGCTCGTCGCCGGGAATTTCAAAGCCGTTGACGCGCTGGTTTTGGCTAGTCGTGGGATAGCTTAGGAGCGGTAGCGCCATGTTTTATTATCCTTACAGAAAAATGGGACTCATGCTGAGCCGTTGGAGCCGCTTGGAACCACTAAAGGCAAAGGCTCACTGACTCGGTTGCGTATAAATACTCAGCATATAATTAACCATACGGGCTGAGCTTGACAACTCACAAAACAGCTTAAGAAATTGTGACGATGTAAAAGATTCCGCAATACTGTGTGGTTCTTTCGACCAAGACCGAATTTCTTTTAGCGAATGTCTGGGTAAAACGGCTTAAGCTGTGTAGCAGGGACGCCTAGCCCCCAGAGTAAGCCAATTTTTAGATAGGTCAGGTGAGCTTTGAGCGATCCCCATTGGGCTACCCGTCGGTCTGAAGAACGGACAGTACGATTCACCTGACGAATGTGACCGTAGCTATTCAGGCGCAGGCAGAGGTCGGCTTCTTCCATAATCGGTAGGGCAGCGTTAAAGCCACCGCAGTCTAAGAAATCCTGACGACGGCAGAACATGGCCTGGTCGCCGAACAGGAGCCGCAGGCCCTGGTAGAAATAGAGATGCGGCCGAAACAGCAGCGGTGCATAGTGGGTTTTTAAGAGATTATGGAGCGAGATACCCCAGCGGGTTTGAGTCGGGCCGGTCATCAGAGAAATCAGGCCAGCGCAGGCGATCGCGGATTCAGCCAACGTTTTGTCAATAATATCTACCAGGTCATCGGGAACCAGCGTATCGGCATGTAGAAAACATAGGTAGTCGCCAGTCGCCTGGGCAGCGCCTAAATTCATCTGGCGCGATCGCGATGCCCAGTCACAATGAGCGACTTGAATCCCCGCCGCTTCAGCGATGGCGACCGTCTGATCCTGACTGCCCCCATCGACCAGAATAATTTCTTGGGCGGCGGGATTGAGAATGCTGAGCTGCCTCAGGGTCCGCTCCAAACAGCCTGCTTCGTTCAGCGCTGGAATGATGATGGAAACATTGGCCATTAGCTTCCCAGCCCAGAGATCATCCAGGTTAGCAGAGCCGGCAGATATAAGACGCCGTCAATCCAAATGTTGTAGGCATGGCGAGGTGTTTGGGGGTTGAGCGTCCAGATATAGGTCAGGGTAATCAGGGTAAGGGGAATTGCGATCGCAGCGCCCGGCCCGGCCCAGCCTAGAATCCAGCCGCTGGCCAATAGCGCCAAAGCCGCTAGATTTAGCACCGTCAGCGTGATCCGGGTACCACCGACCCCGACCATTACCGGCAGCGTCGATACGCCTTTCTCGCGGTCAGACTCAATATCCCGAATGTCGAAGGCGTGGGAATTAGAACCGACAAATATCAGCAAGAACATGGCGGTTATTACAGCAGACCCGCTCAGCGGCTGACCCGCGTAGGCCAGCGGCACCGCGACAACGGCGTAGGCAATCGTACCGCAGACGATCCAAGCCTTCGCCCCGGGAATATCCTTGACCCGATACCAGCGCCACTGTTCTCCCAGACGTAGGGGCAGCAATGGCAGTCCGTACAGCAGCGGCAGCAGCCCGGCCAGGCTGACCCAGCGCACCGCTATGGGAGCCTGGTACAGCAAAATTCCGGTCGCGATCGCGGCGGCCAGCAAAATCAGCAGGACCCCTGGCTGACGAAAAAAGGACTGTGCCTGTCGGTCAGGAATTTTCTGAACAAAGGAATCGGCCACCCGGTCGAGGTTGTAGGGCAGCAGCGCGGCAGCAAAGATCAGGGCGACCGCGGCCCAGCTAAACGGCAGCCCCAACGTCGTTTGGACGAAGGGAACCAGAGACGCGATCGCACCTGCCACCCAAACGCTGGGATAGATAACGGCCTGAAGAAATTTTTGGTAAAGCCAGTTTTGCGGCGGCGGTAAAAGTCGCTGGTAGAAAGCTTGGGTCATGCGGCTGGCTTGCCGGTGGGCGATTGGCCTACCGCAAAGCAAGTCGAAACGTCATTTCCCAAGCTATGAAAAATATTAAGAAAGGTTAACTGTCTTAAGGAAGATTCCGGGCCTATGCGCCGACGGCTTCTTTAGCGGCGTAGAGGACTTCAGCGGTGATTTCTGAGAAGCCGCGATCGCGGGCAAATTTCTCCGTATTCCGCTTTACCTTGCCCCGCACAAAGCCTGGAATCTTATTCAGCTCGGCTAGCCCATCCTTGCTCCAGCTCAGGTCAGACTCGGCAGAGACCGTCTTGGTGATGACTTCCTTGGTATCATGGCCGCCGAAGATCTCCAGCAGATGGTCTTCCATCCCCAGCGTAAAGGAGTTGTAGATCAGGTCCACCACCTGGTTGGCCCCCTCATAGCCCAGGAAAGGCCGATAGCCCACGGGAAAATTCTGGACGTGAATCGGCGCGGCGATGACGCCGCAGGGAATATCCAACCGCTTGCCCACATGCCGCTCCATTTGAGTGCCAAAGATCGCCGCCGGTTCGAGCTGGGCAATCTTATCCGCGATCGCGCCGTGGTCTTCGCTGATCAGCACTTCATCGCAGTATTCGCCTACTTCCTGCGTAAACCAGTCGGTATCATACTTGCAGTAGGAGCCCGCCAGCACCACCTTAATGCCCATCTCGCGAGCCAAAATCTTGGTAATAGCAGCAGCGTGGGTGCTGTCGCCAAAGACAACTGCCCGCTTGCCAGTGAGGTTTTGGCAGTCAATCGAGCGTGAGAACCAGGCCGCCTGGGAAACAAACTGGGTTTGGTTGTCGATGTACTGCTCGTAGTCGGCGCTAGCGCCCTGCTGGTTGAGCACCTTCTGGATGGCCCGAATACAGCGAGCGGTGTCGATGATGCCCATCGGCGTAATGTCCACGTAGGGCATGTCGAATTCTGACTGGAGGTACTGCGCCGTCAGCGGCCCAATCTCGCGGTAGGGCACCAGGTTAAACCAGGCCCGGGTCAGGTTTTTCAGATTTTTGACCGACGCCCCTTCCGGCATCACTTGATTCACCTGAATGCCCAGCTCTGCCATCAGGCGCTTCAGTTCGGTCGCATCATGGTTGTTGTGGAAGCCCAGCGTCGTCATGCCGATGATATTGACCGAGGGCTGCTCAGTCTTATCCCCGGGCAGCTCGCCTTTCTTCTGCGCCTTTGCCAGGTAGTACTGCACAATCTGCTGGAGCGTACGGTCAGCAGCCTGGAGCTCGTTCACCCGGTAGTGGTTGACATCTGCCAGCATGACATCGCCCTGGGCATCGAGCTGGGCCCGCTCGACGAAATTTTGCAGGTCCTCTTGCAAAATGCTGGAAGTGCAGGTCGGCGTCAGCACGATTAGGTCGGGAGCCTCTTCGGTATCCTTGCGGGTGATATTATCGATTACCTTTTCCTGCGATCCTCGAGCGAGCACGTTGCGATCGACGACGCTGGTGGTGACTGGGGTAAAGTTACGTTCGCGAGACAGCATCGAACGCATCACGTTGAAGTAGTCATCTCCCAGCGGCGCGTGCATGATGGCGTGAACGTTCTTAAAGGAACTGGCAATGCGGAGGGTGCCAATATGGGCGGGACCTGCATACATCCAATAGGCCAGTTTCATAGCGCAGTCTTCCTTGAGTTCAGAGCATGGTCAATTCACTGCTTTTCATTCTTGCAAAGATGCAGCGTGGTCAAGCGGCTCTGTTCACATATCGCAAGGCTGGCAGAACCCCTCTTGTCGTCTGCCAGATCTGGACTTTCAAAGGCGCTGACAGGGGTGCCCCCACTAAAGTAAAGGAAGTCTGCTGAACCGGCTACACCGAATCAGGGTCAATCCCTAAACTCCGTAACCGGGCTGCCAACTGCTCTGCTCGGTCCTGAGCTACCTGCCGAGCGGCTTCAGCAGTTTGCCGGGCGGCTTCAGACTCGGCATGGCTGAGCAGCTTCTTTCCCGTCGCCGGGTTGTAGAAGCGGAGCTCTCCCTGCTCTAAACGCAGCTCTAGCCCCAAAACGCTGCTGGTGATAGATAGACCGCCTTGGGGTAGCGGCGTAGCGGGTATGGGTAGATAGTTGCCCTCTACCAGCCGGTGGCCCTGGAGCGGCGGCTCTAGATAGTCGGCGCTGGGGTCGTACTGGAAGTATTCAGGCACGCCCCAAAAGGCGTAGAGCCCTCGCTTGGTGCCCTGGTCTTCGCTGATGGTAGATTTTGAGGTGATCTCTAAAATGAAGCTAGGGTACTGGTTGTTTTCCTGCCAGGTCCTGTAGGACTTGCGCTTGCCCTTGGGCCGATTCAGGACAACGAAGACATCGGGAGCGACGCAGGCTTTGGGATTCCCTTCTTCGTAGTAGATCAGCAGATTTCCAGAGACATAGACCTGAGGCTGGTCGGCAAAGAAGATGTTGAGTATTTCGGTGCCGTAGGCGATGTAGGGTCGCTGATAGTCGCTCTCGGCCATCGGCTTACCATCCGATTCGGGATAATCGACATCGAGGTTGAGATCAGCTGCGCTCGTCATGGCGCTCTCCAGCATAGCGGCAGGAATAATCCAATAGATTCAATCTAACATAGCGGCCGCGTCACCGCTGGAGAAGAGTTAGCAGCTATAGGGCTCGATTCTTCTATCTGCAAACAACAAAAAGCAGGGATGGATATATCCATCCCTGCTTCTCAAGCCAGATTGTTATTGAGGCACTATGCCATCTGCAACTCTCGCTTCCGACCGGCAGCAAAGCCATCAACAATCGCGCGGTTGAAGGCAGATAGGTCGCCCGGATTGCGGCTAGTAATCAAATTGTTATCAATGACAACTTCCTGGTCAACCCAGTGAGCACCCGCATTCTGCAAATCAGTCTTGATCGACTGGTAGGAAGTAACCTGGCGACCCTTGACAATGCCTGCTTCAATCAGCGTCCAGGGGCCGTGGCAAATGGCCGCAATCGGCTTGCCTGCGTCGGCAAAGGCTCGAATGAATTGAACCGCCTGCTGATCTACTCGCAGCTGGTCGGGGTTGGCGACTCCACCGGGCAAGAGCAATGCATCATAGTTTCCAGCATTTGCCTGACTGAGCGGCACGTCTACTTCGAATATGTCGGCCTTATCGTAGTGGTTCCAGCCCTGTACCCGATCGCTTTGAGGGGAGACGATATGCACTTGGGCACCGGCACTTTGTAATGCTTCACGTGGACTCGTCAGCTCTACCTGTTCAAATCCATTGGTAGTGAGAATTGCAATCTTTTTGTTATTGAGTTGGTTATCCATTAACTCCTTGTCGATGTCTGCAATTACCAATATAAACGAAAGTAAAGCGGCTTTATTCCCACAAACGGTCAATCCTTCCCTCTTCCTAAAGACATAAAGACGCTGTTTAATCCGGGTTTTCCTTTGGGTCTATGAACTGCCGTCAGCCAAAGCCGCTTGCTGGAGCTTAAGCAGGTCTCCGATACCTTTTTCGGCGCAGTCTAGCATCTGATTCAGCTGCTCGCGGCTAAAGCTGTTGGCCTCGGCGGTACCCTGAACTTCGATGAACTGGCGCTGACCGGTCATCACGACGTTAAAGTCAATGTCGGCGGCCAGGTCTTCGGGGTAGTTGAGATCGAGCAGCGGCTGGCCCTCCAGCAGACCGACAGAGATGGCGCCGATCTGATGCTGTATGGGTGAGGTGACGAGGTCGCCTGCTTTTAGGAGAGCCGCGATCGCGTCCTCCAAAGCCACATATCCACCGGTAATCGCCGCCGTCCTTGTGCCGCCATCGGCCTGGAGGACATCGGCATCGACGGTCAGGGTGCGTTCGCCTAGGGCTTTCATGTTCAAAGCCGCGCGCAGGCTGCGGCCAATCAGCCGCTGAATTTCCTGGGTTCGCCCCGAAAGCCGCGTGAATTCTCGCTCTTTACGCGACTGGGTGGCGCTGGGCAGCATCCGATATTCTGCCGTCAGCCAGCCCCGGCCCTTGCCTTCCAGGAACGGGGGGACGCCGGACTCTACCGATACGGTGCAGAGCACTTGGGTATTGCCGCAGTGGGTCAGGACTGAGCCCGCTGCATATCGGGTAAACTGCCGCTCAAATCGAAACGGTCGCAGTTCGTCGGGTTGACGACCATCGGGACGCTGCCAGGTCATGGGAGTTCAGGGATAAAGTTTACATTCACCATACAGGCAGACGCTAACGGCATTACGCAAGCAAAGGATGAGCTTTTAGGGTTAGACTAAGTTAATAAAACATTTGTATTACATTTCGATATCTAGCGCAATCATGATTTTCTAAGGCAAAAATACGCTATATTTAGGGCGTTATTCGCCACAAGCCGCTATGGTCTCACAGCTTAGGGCCTTGTCTGGAGCCAGCTCACCGCCCACTAAGATTCGTCGGCATCCGCTGTTGCACACCATCGAGGGCACGGTTCAGGTCTTTACTTCGCCCCACCGCAGCTTTTTTACAAACGTGATGGTGCAGGCGCTGCGGGCTGCCGAGCAGGGGCTACCCGTGCTGATTGTACAGTTTCTTAAAGGCGGCATTGGTCAAGGGCCGACGCAGCCGACGCAGATGGGGCAAAATCTAACCTGGCTGCGCTGCGACTATCCCGGCTGTATCAGCGGGCCTGAGGTGCCCGCCGAGGCTGAGGTCGCCCTGCTAGACCTCTGGCAGCACACCCAAACCGCCGTTGAGCAGGGAAAATACGGCCTGGTGGTGCTAGACGAGCTGAGCCTGGCGCTCGAGTTTGGCCTGCTGACAGAAAATGAAGTGCTGATTTTTCTGAAGGAACGACCGCCTCAGATTGAAGTGGTGCTGACCGGTCCGCAGATGCCCGATTCGCTGATTGCGATCGCAGACCAAGTCACCGAGTTTCGCCGTAACTATCTGCTGTAGCGCCATTTTGCGAAGCAGCCTGTCCAGCCCAGCCCCATACACCTAGTAGAGACCTCGCCATGATTAAAAACGATGCCTGGATTCAGACCTCAGCTGCGAAGGGCATGATTCAGCCGTTCGAGCCCAGCCTAATTCGCCGCGTGCAGCTATCTAGCGGTCCCGCTGAAACGCCTGTGATCAGCTACGGGCTTTCCTCCTACGGCTACGATATTCGCCTCTCGCCACGGGAGTTTCGGATTTTTCGCCATGTCCCCGGCACGGTGATTGACCCCAAAAACTTTAATCCTGGTAATCTTGAGCCCACCGAGCTGAAGCAGGATGAGAACGGCAGCTACTTCATTCTCCCTGCCCACTCCTACGGCTTAGGTGTCGCGTTAGAGCGACTGCAAATTCCCAATAACATTACGACGATCTGCATCGGTAAGAGCACCTATGCCCGCTGCGGCATTATCGCTAACCTGACGCCGGCGGAAGCGGGCTGGCGCGGCTATCTGACCCTAGAATTTTCCAATTCCTCTAGCGCCGACTGCCGGATTTATGCCAATGAGGGCGTAGTGCAGCTGCTCTTTTTAGAAGGCGAGCCCTGCCAGGTCTGCTACGACACCCGCCGGGGGAAATACCAGGACCAGCCGGAAGCGGTGACCCTAGCCAGAATCTAAGCTCGCTTACAGCCGGCTGCGACGCCAGTTAAACCAATTCTCGGCGCTGTCTCGGCGCCAGCTGCCGATTTGCCAACGGGCCTGACGGCGCTGGCTGACGGCCCGCTGAAGCAGGCTGGTTAGCGTCGGAGATAGCGCCTCGAAGTGAGCCCAGCGGCTAGGCAGGCGATCGACGCTGGTCCCGGACTTCAGCCACAAAGCCAGGCCGTAGGCGACTTCCCCAGCCCCGACCCCGAGCAGGTGCGCCCCGAGCAGTCGGCCATTCTCTAAGCAGATCAGTTTACAAAAGGACGGATGGGGAATTTCTGCGTTCAGGCTAGCGGCATTGGCGGCGCTGGCGGTCAAAACCTGGACTTCGCCGCCATACCGCTGGCGGGCCTGGACTTCTGTCAGACCGACGCGACCCACGGTTGGCTGGGTTTGGCTGCTGTAGGGAAAGGTTTGGTATTGGATGGTCCGGCGAGGCCAAAAGAGGGCATTGTGGACTGCGGTTTCGGCTTCCAAAGCGGCCAGGGCGGAATGGTCGAGGCCGCCGAGTACAGAGCCGCAGGCGAAGACTCGGGACTGGGCCGTCTGCAGATAGCGGTTGACACATAGTCTGCCGGTCTGCAATGGGATGCCAGCGGCGGCGAGCTGCTGGGACCAGGCGACCTGCTGAGGGGATAGGACCAGACAGCAGTCCGGAGGTGGCTTTTGAATGTGCAGCGAGAGCTGTCTCTCAGCTTTCTCTGCGCTGCTGGACGGCGTTACGCCGATGCCTTCCGCCGTCAGCTGACCCAGCAGCAGCCGACGAATATCGCTGTCTTCACCGGGCAGCAGTCGCGGTGCAATGAGCGAGACCTCAGCCCCTGCCGCACGAAGCGCCTGAGCCCAGGCTAAGGCGGTTAGAGAACCGCCAAAGATAGCGATCCGCTGGGGTAGGGCCGAATGCTGATAGAGGCAGTCGGGAGCACCGCTGAGCGCTGCCTGACGGTTGGGGTTGGGATAATCAGGGACGGTGCCGGTTGCAATCAGCAGGCCGCGACCCAACAGTCGTCGCTGCTGGGTGGCGACTCGCACTGACGGGCTGCTGGCAAGTTGGACGGGTGGCGCTAGAATCAGGTCTACGCCCCGCGCGCCCAGGACAGCGGCAGAGACGATAGATGCCTCCGATTCTGCCGCGATCGCGCTCCACCGCAGCAGCCGAGACCAGTCCAGTGACCCACCGCCGGACTGACTCCAAAACGCAGCTGCCGCTGACTGCCGCTGCTGACCCACCTGCCGCAGCCCCTGGAGTAAATAGTCGGTCTGGCGCTGCTGCTGCCAGCGGCCGGGCGGCTCGACCAGGGCAACCCTTGCCCCCATAGCAGTGGCCGTCAGGGCAGCAATGCGCCCCTCTGGAGCCCCTCCCAAAATCACCAGGTCATAGTCCACCATTCAGTTTTCCCGACTCCCCACTCCATCACTCCATCACTCCATCACTCCATCACTCAAAACATCAGCCAGCCCTGCGAGCAGCCGCTGATGGTCGGCACCGGTCTTAACCGCAACCCGGAAGGCGCGATCGCCGATTTCAGCAAAGCTGCTACAGTCCCGAATATAGATTCTATGCCGGATCAGCAGCTGCTTTTGCAGCTTAGGGCTAGGGCAGTCGCAGTCTACCAGCAGAAAATTAGCGCTGCCGGGTCGTGGGGATAGGCCCGGCAGCGCTGCGAGCCCAGCGTATAGGTCTGGTTTTGCCACTCCCAGCCAGTCCCAGGTCTGCTGCTGGAAGTCGGTGTCCTGGAGGGCCGCGATCGCGGCGGCGGCGGCCAATGTATTGACGGACCAGGGATCGCGCCATTGCTGCCAGCGTCGCAGCCGGTGGGGATGGGCAACGGCATAGCCCATCCGTAGGCCCGGCAGGCTGTAGAACTTGGTCAGCGATCTCAGGACGACTAAATTGGGGAAGCTTTCGACCCAAGCAATCAGGCTTTGCTGCTGGGAGGGGGGCAGAAAGTCCATAAAGGCTTCATCGACCACGACCAGGCCAAAGGTCTCTAAAAAAGGTCGAATCGCTTCCCGGCTGAGCAGTGCGCCGGTTGGATTGTGGGGATTATTCAGCAGCAGACTACATTGGCTCAGGTCTGTCCCCGCTGGGATAGCGGCCGTGAGCGCGGCGGCCCAGTCCGGGTCGGTCGGCCAATGCTGCTGCTGAAGGGGAACTTCAATCACTTGCCCGGCAAAGGCAGCGACGGCCCGAGCATAGTCGCTAAAGGCGGGAGTCAGCAGCCAGCAAGGATGCTGGGCGAGCTCGCGACCGGCCCAGGTCAGCAGCGCTGCCGCGCCATTCCCGGGTAGAACCCAGTCGGCGTCGATTTCATGCACCCGGGCGAGCTGCTGGCAAAGGGCCTGATACCTGGGGTCAGGGTAGGCCGTCAAAGATGAAAAAGCCGCCTGGATTGCTGCCAAGACGGATGGCGGCGGCCCAAGCGGACTGATGCTAGCAGAAAAATCGAGTAGCTCATGGGGAGCACAGCGCGCAAGCCGAGCGGCCCAAACTAGGTTGCCCCCATGAGCGGGTTCAAAGGGTGAACGTGACAAGTGGCTTTATTTGGCAACCATCTCTTTGAACTGCTTTCCGGCTGAGAAAGCGGGCACGGTGGTGGCCGGAATCATCATGGTGTCACCCGTTTTGGGATTGCGGCCTTCACGCTGTTTGCGATCGCGCGGCTCAAATGAACCAAATCCAACCAGGGTTACTTTCTGGCCATTGGAGACCGCTTCCATAATCGCTTCGACGGCCGCTGTGATCACAGCGTCAGCCTGCTTTTTAGTGACAGCAGCCTTTTCAGCTACCGTATCGACAAGCTCACCTTTATTCATACTTATCTCCTCTTGGGATGGTATTCAGTAAATCAGCAAGGGGAGGTCTACTCAGCTAAGGTAAACCTCTAGACTGCACAAGGCCAATGGTCAGCGAATGGCTGAAACCCTTGAAACCTCATATTTTTACTGACTTATTCTAAGGGGTACTCAGCACATATTGATCGATAAAACCTTGATTTTCTATGGATTTCAGGGATTTTTAGGAAACTTCACGTACGCAAATCGCCATTTTGCTCCGATTTTGCGACATAAAAAAATCCTGAAATCCCTTTGAGATAAGGATTTCAGGATTTTTTGGTCCAGCCCAAAGGCAATATAACCGGAACCTGGTTGCGATTGCAGCAGTCTAGGCTCTACCGATTCGGCTGCTGCCCAGGGTTCTGGCGTCGATCTAGAAGCTGCTGCACGTCTTCGCCAGGCGTATAGCTATAGCCAAACGCACTCTGGTCAGAGTCGTCGATGATCTGTGGCGTCAGCAAGACGATTAGCTCCTGCCGCTCGTTAGTACGATTGGTGCTTCTAAATAGCGCCCCCAGCAGCGGAATATCTCCCAAAATGGGGACTTTCGAGGTCGTGACGCGATCGCTTTCCTGAATGATGCCTGATAAAATCAGAGTCTGACCGTCCCGAACGCGAATTAGTCCTGAAGAAAGCTGCCGCTCAGCCAGCAGAACGGCTGTCGTCCCGGTCCCGGTATTAAAGGTATCGGTCGGAGCCGAAATGGAGGGAGCAACAGATAGGGCAACGAATCCATTATCATCCACTCGCTCGACCTGAATCTGGAGATTGAGACCAGCGGCTTCTTTTTCAAATGTCGTAGTTCTAATGATGCCTGCATCAGTGGTTTCTACTGTCTCAGTGACATTGGTGACAACTTCTTGGGTTAGTTGAACTGCGGCTGTTTGACCTTCCTGAACTACCAAAGTCGGGTCAGTGACAATTTTAGCCTGACCGTTGGTTACTACCGCCTGAAGCTGGAGCAGAAAATCGGTAACAAAGCTTACTGGATTAGTGAGTCCGAATAAGTTGGCAACCCCTCGTCCGACCTGAGACGCTGAAACGCCACTGTTAGCTGGAGTCCTATCGCCAAAGTTGAATACACCTACCCCGTTTGTACTGAGGAAGCTAGCATCGTCTACGCCAAAGGAAAAGCTAGTCCCCAATGCGTCGATCGCGCTCAAATCAACGTCAATAACCCGCACGTTAATCGCCACCTGCCGCCGCCGCAGATCGATCTGAGTCAGCTGAGCTGTAGCAATTTGCACCTGCCTAGGTGTCCCAACCAGTGTTACTGAGTTGGTGCGCTCATCGCCAATCACCTGCAGGCCCCTCAGCAGCGGGATAGAGTCTGCATAGTCGATGCGCTGATTCTCAAGTCTGGCCTCAGTCGTCGTTTGGGTGTCGGTAGTCGCAACCCCGTCACCAACCTCGACCGCATTAACGCTGGTGACCAATCGCTCCCGAGAAACTGCACTCTCTGCGCCCATAGCAACTAGAAAGTTGAGCGCAGTGGCTACATCAACCTGATTTAGTCGAATACTCCGCGTCATGACGTTGCGAGCCGCATTGGGAAGTCTCGTGCCGACAAAAATGGTCCTGCCAACTCGGTTAGCCTCTAAGCCAGAAATTTGCAGTACATAGTTGAAGACGTCCTGTACCGGCTCGTCCTGGATATCGAGCGAAACCCGCACTTCAGTACTTTCTTCTTCGGCATTGGTATTCGTGAAGGCCAGGTTGAGGTTAGCCGCCCGAGCCAGCAGGGAAAGCACTTCGCGGGCGGAAGCATCCCGTAGGACTAGCCGAGGGACGCGCTCAGTGGTGCCCAGATTAATCAGGTCTAGGCTGGAATCGATTTCGGAAATCGAGATGTCGCCAACGGGGGGAGCAACGGCTCGGGGTAGGAAAGGCGGCGGCGCATTTAGAATGGGAGGCGTTGCCGGGGCTCCATCGATGGTCACTGGCGGATTGGGAATTAGCACTTCGGGCGCTGCGTCTTCTTCCCGATCGGCTTCGGGGTTCGCCTGGGCCAGCTCCTGGGCGGGGACAGTTTGCAGCCGGGCCGGTAGCGTAGTCCGGCGAGCGGTGGCGTTGGGACGGGTATCCAAGCTCACCTGCAGGCCCTTGTCGGCGCTTTTCTGGAAATCGCTGATCGGCGCGGTTTGGGTGCCGGTTACGGTCAGGCGGACGCGATCGCCCTCCAGCGCCTCTAGCTGAATGGCGGCAATGCCAGGGGCGGGGTTGGCCCGCTGATAGCGCTTGCCCCAGGGCAGATCTAGCCGGGCGTTAGTAATGTCAGCCTGAAGGGTTTTACCCTGGCGAGCTGAAAAGATTTCGGCGTCGTCACCAGCAGTCTTTAAAGACAGCTCAAGCCCTTTCTCAGTCTGGTCGAGGGCAATGCCCTTAATCACAGTTGCGGCCGATGCGGGCTGCGACATCAGGGCCATCAGCGCCCCACCAGCCATTAAGCTACCAAATTTAAAACGACGTTTCACAGTTCACTCCTTCACAATCTAGGCAGGATATTGGATGGACGCCGGGGGATGACACCGGGCGCCAAGAATAGGTGTTGAAATCGGCTTGATTGGGGGCGGATGGGTTAACTAGCCGCCCTCAGCCGGGACTGCTCCATCAACCGGGGCAGCGGGATCGGGGGGCGGAGCAATGGTCGGCAGCTCGTCGGGGGCCGTGGTGGGAATCAGGGCATCAATTTGGAAGCTGGTGACGATGGGAATCTTGGGCTGAGCAACGACCTGGCCATTGGCGCCAATCACCGTTTCAGCAATGGGTTCTTCACTTTCAATCGTGAATTCACGAAACAGCAGCAGCGGCTCTAGCCGCTCAATATTTCTGAGAATGGCTTCGGTTTGGGCAAAGTCACCGCGAAACTCAATCGTGTAGGTATCGCGCTTGAGCTTGCCGTTGACGCCATCGCCCAGAGAGCCGTCGCTGATGACGGTTTCACCTTCGGGACTGAAATTTTGCAGCTGGGCTTCTAGCAGCAGCGGTGGAATACCGCGACTGCTGACCTGATTGCGAACGCTACCGAGGGCGGCATTGCTGCTCTTGACCCGCTGGTTGAGGTCTAGCAGCAGCGTATCCATCGTGCTCTCACTGGCAAACAGCGAATAGACTGTGCGGCGCTGTTCCAGGGCTTGCTCTAGCTCGGCGTTGGCCTGCTCGGCTGCGGCAATCTGCTCGGCCTGACTCGCGAGCTGGCTGTTTTTATCATTGATATCAGCGCGAATGGTCTGATTCGTCTGGTAGACGGGGAGAACAAATCGCACAAAGGCAAACCCCGCCAGGGCAACGCCCGCGACTGCGGCTAAAGCGCCTAAGATCTGGGGTGTCATCTCGACGCCAAAGACTTCTGGATAGACCGGACCGGCATCGAAATCGTCGTTAATATAATCTCCGCTGATGCTGCTCATTGCGCGACTATTCCTGTTTCTTGAAGGGCTTGAATGCGGGCAGCTAGGCCGGTCGGCTCCTGCTGCTTATTGAGTTCTGCCAGTAGTTCAGCCGCCGGAATGCTCTGGATGTCGCCGGTAATCGTATATTCGGCCAGGGCTAGGGGCTGACCGTTGACCGGATCGCCGGGGCAGCGACCCGGGATGGGTTCACTGAGCGTTGCTTCCGTAATCTGGACGGTGGGTCCAACCAGGAACGGAGAGTTTTGCAGCGTTAGCAGAAAGTCATTGACATCGTCAAAGGAGCAGGCGTTGCCGGAAATTTCCAACCCGCCCGCGGGTGAGGCAGCTGGGGCAATCACTTGTCCTTCTGCCGGTGCCGCTGTCGCTTCTGCCGGTGCCGCTGTTGCTGCTGGCGGCGCTGTCTGAGTAATTGAAGTAATCTGCGTGCGAGTTGGAATCCGATTCTGGATATCCTGCACGATCGCTGACCAGGGTCGAATCCGTTCAAAAACTGAAGCCAGCGCCTGGCTTTCGTCTCGGATGGCCTGGGTCTGCTGTCGAATCGTTTCGATCTGGCCAATCTCGGCCTCGAGTGCCTGAAGCTGTGCCGTCAGGTCAGCCTGCTGAGCCAGCAGGCCGCGCTGCTGCTGTTGCAAGACCAGCCAAGCGCCGCCAAGCGCCCCCAGGGCAGCCATGGCAACGACTAGGCCGAGCATCAGGGGCTTGCGATCGCTGGTCGGACGGGGAGCCGCCAGCTTACTGGAGCGTACCTCGACCGGTCGAACGCCGCGATCGTTTAGAAAATTGATATCAACGCCGTACATGTTCTATACCTCTCGAAGGCCTAAACCCAGTACAGTAGCCAGTCCCGGCCGCTGGGCCGGGGAAATATCTTCACTGACCTCCAGCGATAGCGCCGTAATCGGGTCAATTAGGCTAGCCGGCAGGTTGAGCCGCTGGGTAAAAAATTCGTCAAGCTGACCGATGGCGCCACCCGGCCCTGCCAGCAGCAGCTGCGTCACCTCGATATTTGCGCTTTGATTCAGATAAAAGTCGATCGAGCGCCGCAGCTCATCTGACAGCTCGCCCAGGATTCGCAGCATCGCGGTGGTGCCGGGGTTGCCGCCGCCCGCCCGAGCAGCGGCGGCAGGTACGGCCATACCTTGGATCAGGTCGGTGTTACGATTGGGCGGTAAGTTCATGGCCCGACTCAGGGCGCTTTGAATTTGGAAGGTACCAATCGGCACGGTGCGAGAAAAATGGGGAATGCCGTCTACCACAATTGAAATTTCAGTACTTTCAAATTGGATATCGACAATCGCCGCCGATTCTTGCGAGGTAAACTGCCTCAGCTGCTCGCGAATCGTCCGAATCAGGGCAAAGTTAGAGGTTTCTAAAATATCTAGCGTCAGCCCGGCCTGGGCAAAGGTTTCGGCATAGGTATCGGTGATGCCTTTCTTAACAGCGACTAGCAGCACCTGAACCTTTTCTATCCCATCCTCATCGACAAAAAAGCCCAGCTTTTGGTAGTCCACGTCTGCTTCTTCGCGGGGAAAGGGCAGGTACAGGCTGGCCTCTTGGTTGAGCACCATTTCCCGCAATTCAGCATCGTCTAGCTCTGAAGGCACTGGAATCACGCGGGTAATCGCCCGGCCGGGAATAGCTGAGGTCACTCGCTTGGCCTTGAGCTTGCTTTCACTCAGGGCAGACTGGATTACCGCGGCCATCTCACTACTATCGACAATCTGACCCTCTTCAAAAATGCCTTCAGGAATTTCTGCCGAGTAGAGCGTCTCTAGCTGGAGCTTTTGTCCCTGCCGACGCAGGCGGGCAATATTGACTCGCTCAGGCGTCAGCTCTACCCCGACCCCAGGCGGTTTTCTAGAAAATAAAGACTTTAAATTGTTCACAGTAATTGTCCGCCCACGGAAGATTTGGGAATTTGGCCAGAGAAGTCAGCCAGAGAAGTCAGCCAGAGAAGTCAGCCAGAGAAGTCAGCCAGAGAAGTCAGCCAGAGAAGTCAGCCAGAGAAGTCAGCCAGAGAAGTCAGCCAGAGAAGTCAGCCAGAGAAGTCAGCCAGTTGCGATCGCGGCAAAACCCGAGCCCTTAAACTACGGATTCAGCTTTGGCTTGGATCTGGCCCACGACGTTTTGGCATAGCGTCAGAACCGGCCCGAGCCAGAACCGCCAGAGTTGAGACCGCCAGAATTGGAACCGAGAGTATTTTGCCCAAAATTAGGTTTAAACAACGGTTTTTTACGGATTTTCCTCATTCTCGATGAAGAAGGAAACAGGAATGGGTAAAAGCCCATAAATATCTGCAAAAAGCCCTCGCAAAAGGTGTGAACTGGGGGTGTACTTTTTTACGAGCGATATTACCCGATCTAGGAAAGATTGGGAGGGGCAAGGGATAAAGTTCGGTAGAATTACGGAGTCGTCATTCTTACCTGCGACAAAGCCTATATCCCCCGTCATCCCCAATGCGATTTCAAAACTTCATCGAAAACGCCGGGAAAACGAGTCAGCTTTTCCGGGACATTGCGGTTGACGCTGCTTAGCTATGCCGGTGATATAACCTGCCCATGAGCTGAAACAAACTAACGCAAGCCTCAGTCAAGTTGGGATAATTGAGGTCGGCGCGACAATTGCCTATAATGGGCTTCGCCCGGCGGCCGTCGGGCGGGGTTCGCGGCCCGCTTTCGCGAACCTGACTGCCCTTCACCCTAAAGTCTTGCTATGAATCCGTTTCGCCACTGGAGAAAATTTTTGGCGCTGGTGCTAGTCGGCAGCCTGATCGCCATTTTGGCAAGCTGTAGCAGCGGTTCTCGATCGGCTAATGAAACAGCCGCAGGGGATGAGCAGTCCGGCACCCAGACGGTCGAGTTCTGGACGATGCAGCTTCAGCCTAAGTTTACCGACTACTTCAATCAGCTGATTGCCGACTTTGAGGCTGAGAATGCTGATATTACGGTGAACTGGGTCGATGTCCCCTGGGCTGATATGCAGAGCAAGGTGCTGACGGCAGTGTCAGCGAATACGGCGCCAGACGTCGTCAATCTCAACCCAGATTTTGCCTCCCAGCTGGCTAGCCGCAACGCTTGGCTGCCGCTCAATGAGGCCGTTTCAGCAGAGCAAAAGGCAGTTTACCTGCCGAAGATTTGGCAGGCCAGCACGCTGGCCAATGAAAGCTTTGGGCTGCCCTGGTATTTAACCGCCCGAGTGACGCTTTACAACCAAAATATTTTTCAGGCAGCGGGCATCAGTGACCCGCCAGCGACTTTTGCAGAACTTGCTGAAGTGGCAAAGCAGATTAAAGCGGAGACGGGTAAGCATGCCTTTTTTATCAGCTTTGTGCCCGATGACGCCGCGGATGTGATGCAGTCCTTTGTCCAGATGGGCGTACCCCTGGTCGATCAGGAAGGCAATGCGGCGTTTAATACGCCGGCCGGCCGGGCCGTTTTTCAATACTGGACAGATCTATATCAGCAGGAGCTGCTGCCGCGGGAAGTTTTGACTCAGGGACATCGCCGCGCCATTGAGCTCTATCAGGCTGGAGAAACGGCGATTCTGGCATCGGGGGCTGAGTTTTTGGACGCGATCGCCAAAAATGCACCCGACATTGCGGAGGCGACAGCGGTAGCGCCCCAGATCAGCGGCAGCACGGGCAAGACCAACGTAGCGGTGATGAATTTGGTGATTCCGCGCTCGACTGACGTGCCGGAGGCAGCGCTGAAGTTTGCCCTCTACGTTACCAATGACGAAAATCAGCTGGCTTTTGCCAAAGCGGCGAACGTGCTGCCTTCTACCATTGCCGCGACGGAAGATAGCTATTTTACCGATCTGCCCGCCGATGCCTCACCGGTTGAGCTGGCTCGCTCGGTCAGTGCCAACCAGCTCGCTAATGCCGAAGTGCTGATTCCCGCGATGGAAGATATTAAGGAATTGCAAAAAATTGTCTATGACAACCTGCAGGCTGCCATGCTAGCGGAAAAGACGGTCGATCAGGCGGTTGAGGACGCAGCAGCGGAGTGGGATGCCCGCTGAGGATCGTTAAACTTTCAACGATTCTGAATCTTTATCCCTGTGTTAACCCTAGAATTTCACCTTTTTGAGATAATCTGAGCGGACTTTTCTAAGAAAACTCAGATAGAGATTATGGGCCCCTTTGAGTGCTGCCAGTGCTGCTAGGGAGCAGGGATAGTGCTGGGTGAATTGGCCATTCTAGAATGGCCAATTCACCCAGCACTATGTAAAGTTGATTTGTATTCCAATCCGGGAACGCTGAACGTTAGCAATCATCAAAAAAAGTTAGGACATGGGGCCAGTACTTCGAATTGGGCAAACACAGCTAGATGCACCAGCACTGCTGGAGAAGCTGACGCAGTATCAGATGATTCCGCAGCTGGCACAGCGGCTGATTATAGAAACCGCGATCGCGCCCGTTGAATGCGACCCGGAGCAGGTCTATCGGTCATTTTGCCAAAATCATCAGCTCCTGACCGAGGCGGACCAGCAGGAGTGGCTGCAGCAGCAACAGCTGACGTTAGATCAGCTGCTAGACCAGCTGGTCTATGAAGAGCGGCTCAGCCATTTCAAGGAAGAAAACTGGGGGTCGCAGCTCGAATCCTATTTCCTGCAGCGAAAAGCCAGCCTGGACCGGGTGCTCTATTCCCTGATTCGGACACAGGATGCCAGCCTGGCTCAGGAGCTCTACTTCCGGATTAGCGATGACGGCGACTCGTTCGCCGAACTGGCGCGGCAGTATGCTGAGGGGCAGGAGGCGCAAACCGGCGGGCTGATTGGCCCGGTGGAACTCAGTGTGCCGCATCCCGTCCTAGCGCAGATGCTCTCCGTCAGTCAGCCGGGCCAGCTCTGGGCACCGACCCCAATTGGCGAATGGCTGGTGATTGCCCGACTGGAAAAGTTTGTTCCCGCCCAGATGGACGAGGCGACGCGGCAGCGGCTGCTCGATGAGCTCTTTCAAGAATGGCTGCGGCAGCAGCTCCAGGAAACGCCCATGGAGGTCATGACCTCTACCCCCGACCCCTCTCCTATGCCCGTTACATAGTTTGCACGATGACTTACACCGACTTTTCAGAGATTGCCGATCTTTCAATTGCGCAGGGTCTGGGCGCGATCGCACCCTTCGACCGGCTGCCGGTCGAAGCCCTAGAACAGCTCGCGGCCAATAGCCAGCGGCTGCGCTACCGGATTGGTCAGCCCATTTTGCGCCGAGAAACCCTGCCCTACCAGCTCATTGTGCTAATCGAGGGACAGGCGCGACTGCTCGGCTACGATCCCTACACCCAGAACCCGGTGACGCTGACCCTGCTGGCGCCGGGGGCGATCCTGGGGCTGGCCGGAATGGTGCGCGGGGTGGCCTGCGAAAGCGCGATCGCCTCTTCTGAGGTGACTGCGATCACGGTGCCAGTGAGCACGGTCAATCAGCTGATCGCTGCCTATCCCGAGTTTGCCGAGGCCATTTTCGCCTCAGCCCATCTGCCTGAGCTCTATGAGCTGATGGGCCAGTATTTCAAAAACCAGGCTCGCAGCGTCGAAAATTTGCTCGAGCGCGCCCGCCAGGCGACCGCGGAGGCCCAGGTCTGTCAGCTAGAGCGCGGGACGGTACCGGCCACCCGGTTAGTCCGCGGTTGGGTTTGGGGGGTGAGCGGTGGTGACGTAGCGGGCTACCCGGTCGGCAGCTGGCTCGATCCGGCAGCGCTACCCGAGTCCTTTAACTGCCAGACGGCCGTCAGGATGGTAGGGATCAGGCTGCGGACGCTGCAGGACGCCGAAGCGGAACTAGACCGGCGGCGGACTCAGCCCGCCAGTTCGGGTGGAAGTCTCACCGGGGTCGAAGTCTCAGACCCGGCTGGGAGCGACGCCCCGGCGTCGGAAGACATTCCCTACGCACCTGAAGTAACGGCCGAAACGCCGCCCTACGCCGAGACGGCCTTACGCTCTGACACCACCGTCAGCTATCCCCATGTCCGCGGTCGCGGTGAAGTTGATGCGGCTCTGGCCTGCTTCAATATGCTGGCCAAGCATTTCAACATGCCGTTTAAGCGGGACGTGGTGCGGAAGGTATTGACCAATCAGAAAGCGCGGCTGGGCCAGCTTTCTCTGGGAGCTTGTGGGGCGGTAGCCGACCTGCAAGGGCTAAAGCCGCAGCTGGCAATGATTCCGGCGTCGTCGATTGGGCGGCTGCCGAAGCTAGCGCTGATTAAATGGCGCGATAGCTTTGCGGTGATCTATAAGGCGACGCCCCGGGAGTACATTCTGGGCGTACCTTCAGAGCGCGGTATCATTCGCCATTCGCCCCAGGCCTTTGAAGAAATTTGGGGCGCAGAGGGCGAGATCCTGCTGCTCGAAGCAACGGAGCAAACGCCGCAGCAGCGCTTTGGCCTGAGCTGGTTTTTGCCGTCGCTGAAAAAGTACCGCTGGGTGCTAACCGAGGTGCTGATAGCTTCGCTGTTTGTACAGGTATTTGGCCTGGCAAACCCGCTGATGGTGCAGGTGATCATCGACCGGGTCATTGTTCAGAACAGCGCCGATACGCTGCATGTGCTAGGCATTTTTCTGGTGATTGTGGCAATTTTTGAAGCCATTTTAACCAGCCTGCGCACCTATCTGTTTGTCGATACGACCAATCGCATCGACATGGCCCTCGGCTCGGAAATTATTGACCACCTGCTGCGGCTGCCGCTGCGCTATTTTGACCGTCGCCCGGTGGGGGAACTGTCTAGCCGGGTGAACGAGCTGGAGAATATTCGCCAGTTTCTCACCGGCACAGCGCTGACGGTGGTACTGGACGCCATGTTCTCCGTCGTCTATATCGTGGTGATGCTGGTTTACAGCGTCAAGCTGACGGTGGTGGCGCTGGCGACGATCCCGCTGTTTGTGGTGCTGACGCTGGGGGTTTCGCCAATCGTGCGGCGGCAGCTGCGGGCCAAGGCGGAGCGCAATGCTGAAACCCAGTCATTTTTAGTCGAGGCGCTGTCAGGAATCCAGACCGTCAAGGCGCAGAACATCGAGCTCAAAACCCGCTGGAAATGGCAGGAGCGCTACGCCCGCTACGTCAGCGACGGGTTTAAGACGGTGCTCACTTCAACAACGGCAGGGTCGGCGAGCAGCTTTTTGAATAAGCTCTCGGGGCTGCTGGTGCTGTGGGTCGGAGCCTACCTAGTCCTCGACGGCAAGATGACCCTGGGGGCGCTGATTGCCTTTCGGATCATTGCCGGTTACGTCACCGCGCCGCTGCTGCGGCTGACCCAGCTCTGGCAAAACTTTCAGGAAACGGGGCTCTCGCTGGAGCGGCTGAGCGACATTCTGGACCATCCCCAGGAGCAGGAGGCCGAAAACCGCAGCCAGATTCCGATGCCGGATATTAAAGGCACCGTACGCTACGAAAATATCTCCTTCCGGTTCGCGCCCTCTGGCCCAATGCAGCTGGTAAACATCAACCTGGAGTTTCCGGCGGGGCAGTTTACCGGCGTGGTGGGGCAGAGCGGCTCGGGTAAGAGTACGCTGATGAAGCTGCTGCCGCGGCTGTACAATCCCGAGTCGGGGCGGATCCTGATCGACCAGTACGACATCAGTAAGGTAGAGCTCTATTCGCTGCGGCGGCAGGTGGGGATTGTGCCGCAGGACAGCCTGCTGTTTGAGGGCACAATTCAGGACAACATTGCCTTGACCCATCCCGACGCCGATACCGAGTCGATTCTGGAAGCGGCGAAGATTGCCTGCGCCCACGAGTTTATTATGGATTTGCCGGTGGGCTACAATACTCGGGTGGGTGAGCGTGGCTCGTCGCTTTCGGGCGGCCAGCGGCAGCGAATCGCGATCGCGCGCACCATCCTGCAAAATCCCCGCCTGCTCATTCTCGACGAGGCCACCAGCGCTCTCGACTATGACACCGAGGCCCAGGTCTGCCAGAACCTGATGCATTGGGCCCAGGGGCGCACCGTTTTCTTTATTACTCACCGGCTCAGCACCATTCGTAAAGCCGAACGCATCCTAGTGATGGATCGCGGCGGCGTGGTGGAGTCCGGCACTCACCAAGAGCTGCTCGACCTCAAGGGCCGCTACTACTGTCTCTATCAACAGCAGGGAGAATAATTTGCCATGACTCAGACTTTTCGTAACGGCCATTCAACCCATGGGACGAATGGGGCCAGCGGCTCAGCTCAGGCCGATTCTCCTACGCCCAACGTGGTCAGCCCAATTCCAGCCCAGCAGCCGTTTGAGCAACCGGTGATCCTGCGCCAGTCGCCCAAGTGGTCCCGGGCGATTGTCTATACCCTAATTGGGGTAACGGTGGCGTCGGTAACCTGGGCTTTTGTCGCCCAGGTCGAGGAAACCGTGCCGGCCCAAGGCAAGCTGGAGCCCGAGGGCGTCGTGCAGCAGGTGCAGGCGCCCGTTGGCGGCGTGATTGAAGAAATCTTGGTTGAGGAGGGCGAAGTGGTTGAGGCGGGTCAGCCGGTGGCGACGCTAGACCAGACAGCAGCTCAGGCCGAGCTCCAGGCTAATCGAGAAATTCGGCAGCGGCTGACGGCAGAAAATGACTACTACCGAGCGATCTTAGCGGGTCAGACGCCGGGCAGCGTGCCCAGCTCAATCTCGGTCGATTTGCTCCAGGGCGGGCGCGATCGCGCTGAGCTTCAGGCGAGCAATCGGGTTTACCGCGCTCAAATTAGCGGCAACACCGAGGGCCTGAGTCCAGAACAGGTGGAGCGCTTTAGGGCAGCTCAGTCGAGGTTAGGTTCGCAGCAGAATATCAATGCGCTGCAGGCCAGTCAGTACCGCGAACAGCTGGCTCAAACCCAGGCTCAGCTAGAGAATGCCAATAGCGAGCTGGCGATCAATCAGGATATCTTAGGCCGCTACCGGCGGCTGAATGAGGAAGGCGCGGTGGAAGAGCTCGCTTATCTCCAGCAGCAGCAGGAGGTCAGCAATAGCCGCACTCGGGTGAATACGCTGCGGGAAGAGCTAGACCGACTCCGATTTCAAATTGCTCAGGCAGAGCAGGAGGTCACTCGCACCGGCTTTGAGTCGGCGGAGACGCTACAGGAGCGGATTGCAGTCAATAACCAGAAAATTGCTGAAATTGACAGCCAGCTAACCCAGCGGATTATCCAAAACGACCAGCAGGTGGAAGAGCTGAATAGCCAGATCAGCCAGCTGGAGCAAACCCTGAAATATCAGGTACTGAAGTCTCCAGTCGATGGCACGGTCTTCAACCTCAAAGCCAATCGCCCCGGCTATGTCGCGAACACCACGGAACCGATTCTCGAGATTGTGCCGCTGGATTCACTGGTCGCCCGGGTTTATATTCCCAACAAAGACATCGGCTTTGTCAAGATAGGTCAAGAAGTGGATGTGCGCATTGACGCTTTTCCCTACAGCGAATTTGGCGATGTGGACGGCGAGATTGTCAGCATCGGCTCTGATGCGCTGCCGCCGGATGAGGTTTTTCAGTTTTATCGCTTTCCAGCCGAGATTGACCTGAACGATCAGACCCTGCTGACGAATGGCCAAGATCTGGAGCTGCGTTCGGGCATGTCGGTCAGCGCCAGCATTAAGCTACGCAAGCGGCGGGTGATTACCTTCTTTACCGATCTGTTTGTGCGCAAGCGGGACAACTTTACCTCGGGTGGTTAAGGAGATTAGCTCGGGCCTATGGTCCGCTACCTGACTGCCGCGAGCTTCAGGGATTGCGAGCTCAAACGTCCTCGGGCTCCATCCCGGATACCACCGGGGCAGTCGAGCTCAGCTTAAGCTTGGGATGCTCACTTTCCACCTGCTGACAGTTCCATTCGTTTTTAAAGAGCAGCACCGGGCGACCGTAGCTGTCCTTAACCGTCACCGTATTGAACAGTCGGCTCGCCTGCTTGAGCGCATCCCAGCCGCCCCCCACCCAGCGGGCAACGCTATAGGGCAGCATTTCTAGCAGGGTCTCGACGTTGTACTCTTGCTGCAGGCGAAACTGGACCACTTCGAACTGGAGCTGGCCCACCGCCGCTAGGATCGGGTCGCGGCGAGACTCGTCAGCCGAATACATAATCTGGACGGCGCCTTCCTCGCGCAGCTCGGCTACGCCCTTACGAAACTGCTTAAATTTGGAGGGATTGGGATTCTTCAGGTAGGCAAACATCTCTGGTGAGAAGAAAGGGATACCTTCGTACTCCAGCTTTTCGCCTTGATAAATGGTGTCGCCAATCGCAAAGACGCCGGGGTTATTCAGGCCGATCACGTCGCCTGGGTAGGCATCATCCAAAGACTCGCGTCCCTGGCCAAACAGCTTTTGGGGATGGGATAGGCGCACCTGCTTCCCCGTGCGGGCGTGGCTGACCACCATATCTTTCTCAAATTTGCCTGAGCAGACCCGGATGAAGGCAACGCGATCGCGATGCCGAGGATCCATATTTGCCTGGAGCTTAAACACAAAGCCGGAAAAGTCTTCTCGCGTCGGCGGCACGGGGCCAAGGGTGCTTTCTCGCGGGTTGGGCTTGAGGGCATAGTCTAAAAACGCTTCCAAAAAGAGCTCGACGCCAAAGTTAGTCATGGCGCTGCCAAAGAAAACCGGCGTCATCTGTCCGGCATGGACCGCGTCGAGGTCTAGCTCGGGGCCGACTTCATCCAGCACCTCCAGTTCCTCTTTGAACTGATAGTACAGCTCTGGGCCAATCAGCTGCTCAATCTGCGGGTCACCCAGATCAATCACCGTATCGCGGGCTTCCTTGCTGCCGTGGGCCGACCGCTCAAACAGATGAAACTGCCGCTGGCGCCGGTCAAAGACGCCCTTAAACCGATCGCCCATCCCCACCGGCCAGTTCACCGCGTAGGTCATCAGACCCAGTTCCTGCTCAATCTCATCCAGCAGCTCTAGCGGTTCGCGACCGGGCCGGTCTAGCTTATTAAAGAAGGTAAAAATTGGCATATCCCGCATCCGGCAAACCTCAAACAGCTTGCGCGTCTGCGGCTCCAGCCCCTTGGCCGCGTCTTCGAGCATCACCGCGTTATCCGCCGCCGCCAGCGTGCGGTAGGTATCTTCGCTAAAGTCCTGGTGACCAGGGGTATCCAGCAGGTTGATCCAGTAGTCCCGATAGAGAAACTGGAGCACGGTTGAGGTAATCGAAATGCCCCGCTGCTGCTCTAGTTCCATCCAGTCCGACACGGCATGGCGCTGCGCCCGTCGCGCCTTGACGGCTCCCGCCTCGTGAATTGCCCCGCCGTACAGTAGCAGCTTTTCGGTCAGCGTCGTCTTACCCGCGTCGGGGTGAGAAATAATCGCAAAATTGCGACGATGCTCGACGGCCTGCTTAATTTCAGTTTTGGAGACGGTGGTAGTCATGGCGGTTGGGAGGGCAGGATCGCGGTTTAATACTGCCTGTAATTGTAATCCGAACTCAACTATCCCACCCGAGAAATCCTTGCAGAGTTTGGCTATGGCTACCGCTTTGAAGAACTCACGCTGCCCAAATCGTCAGTCCCGATCCACTCCCTTTTTAGTACGACCGCATCGGCGAGAAGACGCCCGGATGTCGCTCCTTTTCCCAATCCTCACGGGCTTGCCGGTCGTCAGCCATCATGATGCGCAACAGCTCTGGAAATTCGTCCATTTGGGTGCCGACATAAAACCCTTGAACGAATTCAAAAAAGTCACGTCCTACCTTATGCAAGGTGCTTTCAAAGACTTCAACAGCATAGAAGTCGCATTCACAATCAGCCTCTTGATAAGTCCTCATAAGTCCTCAAGTTGAGGCAGTCAGCTCCATGGAGGCCGGGATAAAAGTGCGATCGCACTTTCGAAGAGAATGCTATAGTAAAGTGAGATTATCCTGAGAAAGACCTTAAAATTTGCCGACGGCTTCGCTAAAAGCTGAAATAATGAGACAAAAAGAGAGAAAATTTTTGCCTCATTTTGTGCATTGAGTAAAAACTGAGACAAAAACTGGGGCAGCCAGGCTTGCTAGACCCGCTAAGTTGGGAATGAGATGTTTAGGCATCGCAATCCATTGAGCGCATGCCCGCTTTAATCTGACCAGATTACTCAAATAACTCGAGTTCTAGATCACTGGATTCAGTGGTTTTGACTGCTGCTATTGCAATAGGCATGGCAGCTAGAGAAGTTCGTCTGTCTAGAAAACAGCGAGAAATTTTCTCAAGGGATCGGGGGTTGGCAGATCCGGCGGAGCAGTGCAGTTTGTTTCAATTCTGTTTATTTAACAACTTAGGAGAAATTCCATGTCTGTAGTTGACCCTTTTGCTCAAGCCGTATCTGTCTTAGACGGTGCTCAAGAAGTTGCCGAAGGCGATCCTCAAGCCACGGGGACCGACCGTGCCATTTTGGGCGATGGCGGAGAGAGTCTGGGCTATAGGCTAACCGTTTCTGGAGCGGACTTTGGTGCCTTTATTGGCGACGGCACGCCGCAAACGCCCGATACTGGAGACGACGTCATCGGTTTGCATATTCACAATGGCGATCGGGGCGAAAACGGCCCCATTGCTCTGGGCCTGATCGATATTAACCTGGCCGGTCCCGAGTTTAACGGCCAGGATGCCGACGACATTACCTTCATAACTCATCCTGACGGCTCCACTACGATTCGCGGGGTTTGGGACGAAAGCGACCCAGCCAGTCTGCCAATCAGTCAGTTTGCCGACGGCATTCAGAACGCTGCACCCGGTACCGATATTCCGCTCTACTGGAATGTTCACACCAACGATTTCCCAGCTGGGGCCATTCGCGGCCAGTTTTTAGGTGGGAATCCGCCGATTGTGGGCACAGATAATCCGGAAGAGCTACTGGGAACACCCGGCGATGACATCCTCGATGGCTTAGGCGGTGATGATGCCCTACGAGGCTTAGAGGGAGACGACCTGCTGATTGGCGGCGGCGGTTCTGATATCAACGATGGCGGCCCCGGCATCGACACTGCTAGCTTTAGCAATATTGGTGCCCCGGTGACGGCCGTTTTAGGTCAGGGACAGGCCAGCTACTCGCCCGCGCCCGGCGTCACCGTCATCGATAGCCTGATTGATATCGAAAACCTGACCGGCAGCCCCAATGACGATCAGCTGTTTGGCGATGGCAATGACAACGTACTCGACGGCGGTGACGGTGATGACCTGCTAGCCGGCGGCGGCGGTGACGACGTGCTGAACGGCAATGAAGGCGACGATACCCTGCGCGGCGGCGGCGGTAGCGATGTGCTCAACGGCGGTAATGGTATAGACACCGCCGACTTTAGCGACATTCCCTTTGCCGTCACGGCAGACCTGACCCAGGGTACCGCCAGCTACAACACCCCGGCAGGCAAAATGACGGACAGCTTGAGCAATATTGAAAATCTCACCGGTTCCGGTAGCGATGACAAGCTTACGGGTGACGCAGCCGCTAACCTGATTGCTGGCGCGAGCGGGGATGATACTATCTTCGGCGGCGACGGCGATGACGTGCTGCGCGGCGATGAGATAGGCGGCGGAACGGCCCTAGTCTTCACCGTAGAAAATCTACAGCCGGAAGGCGGGACCTTCTATACGCCACTCTGGCTAGGCGTCCATGACGGCACCTTCGACCTCTACGATCGCAATGGCCCCGCTCGTCAAGGACTGGAGCGCCTGGCAGAAGACGGCACCGTTGCAGCAATTTCAGCCGAGTTTGTGGCTGAGCAGCTCGGCGTTGGTGGCATCGATGGCACCATTTTTGGCAATGAGGGCGTGCCCGGACCGATTGACCCAGGCGAGACGGCTCAGATTATCCTGGATGTGGATGATCCTGCGGCCACCCAGTTCTTTACCTGGGGGACGATGGTGATTCCGTCCAACGATGCGTTTTTAGCGACGACGGGCGACCCGCTGGGAGAGCCGATCTTTGATGCAGACGGCAATTTTCTCGGGCCGATTACGATTGAGCGGTTTGGCAACGAGGTCCTGGATGCTGGGACTGAAGCCAATACCGAGCTAGGTGCTGCCTTCCTCAACCAAACCATGCTGGATGAAGGGACACCTGAGAATGGCGTGGTGGTTCAGCACCCCGGCTTCAACGGGTCTGAGGGCAATCCCAATGGAACGCCTGTGAATATCCTGGGCGGCATCACAGCCTCTGGCGCAGTCATCGACCCGGTGCTGGGCGACTTCACCCGCAATGGGGGCAACGAGCCGCTGCTGCGGATTACGGTCAATCAGCTGGCTGACTTGGGCGGTGAGGACGTGATTGACGGCGGCTTAGGTGACGACACTATCGAAGGCGGCGGCGGCAATGATATTCTCGCCGGCGGCCTGGGCAATGATACGGTCTACGGTGGAGCGGGCGATGACGTGCTCCGAGGCGACCTGAATAATCGCAATCCGCAGGTGGGCGTTGGCGGCGATGACATTCTCTATGGCGGTGCTGGGAACGACCGGATTGGTGGCAAGGGCGGCAATGACCAGCTCTTTGGCGACGACGGCGATGACCAGCTCTTTGGCGACGATGGCGACGATCTGCTGCGCGGCGGTCTGGGCCATGACCGGCTCCAGGGCGATGACTTTTCGGGCGGTGCGGGCCGTGACACCTTTGTCCTCGCAGCTGGAGAAGGAACAGACACAATCGTAGACTTTGAGCAGGGTATTGACCTGATCGGCCTGGCCGATGGCCTTAGCTTTGGTCAGCTTTCGTTCTTGGATAATCAAATCCGCTTTGGGGATGAAACCTTGGCTGTGCTCAATGGCGTTCAGGCAACGTCGCTGACAGAGAGTAGCTTTGTGGCCGTCTAGGGCGAGTCACCAGGCTGATGTCCGGCGCAGTGAACCCGCTAAAGCTGATAGTCCACTGCGCCCAGCGCCGCCAACGTATCCCGCTGGGCCTGGGTCAAACCCTGAGCTCCAGTAATGTTCATGCCCTCGTAGAGCCGGTTTGCCCGGAATACTTGCAGGCAATGCCCGGTTTCGGCATCCCAGAGACGAGCGGTCTGATCCTGAGAGCCGCTGGCTATGCGTTTGCCGCTAGAGCTAAACCGGACAAAGCTAACCAGATGAGTATGGCCCCGACAAACATGAAGGCATTCACCCGTCGTCAGATTCCAAACTCTCATGGTTTGGTCGTGGGCGGCGCTAGCGAGCCGTTTCCCATTTGGACTGATAGCCACCGAAAAGACCCAGTTCTCATGTCCGGCCAGGGTGCGTAGGCACTGCCCGGTGGCAGTATTCCACAGCCGAATAGTGCAGTCAGTGCTACCGCTGGCCAGGGTCTGGCCATCTGGGCTAAGCGCGACTGAGAAAACGCGATTGGTATGCCCCACAAAAGTTTTAATACAGCAGCCGGTCTCGACATCCCACAGCCTGACGGTTGGATCGGTACTGCCGCTGGCCAGGGTGGTGGCATCGCGGCTGAGGGCAATCGAGTAGACCTGTCCGCCGTCGTTTAACGTTTTCAGGCATTGCCCGGTGTTGACGTCCCAAAACCGGATGGTTTGGTCATCGCTACCGCTGACTAGAAAGCTGCCATCCGAGCTCAGAGCAACCGTGCGCACCCAGTCGCGGTGGCCCTGTAAAGTTCTGAGGCATTGCCCGCTGCTGAGCGACCATAGCCGCACAGTGCGGTCGGTGCCGCCACTGGCCAGCCGCTGACTAGCCGCGCTGACGGAGAGGGAAAATACCTGGTCGGTGTGTCCCTGTAAGGTGCTGAAGTTTTTGCCGGTTTCAATATTCCAGAGGCGAATACTGCGATCGCTGCTGCCGGTAATCAGTAGGTTATCGGCAGATTCTAGGTGAGCGGCAGCTGACAGCTGAGCGGCAGGCGCGATCGCAACCGGAAAAGCCCAATCCGTGTGACTCTGCCAGGTTTTAAAGCAGTTCCCGCTTTGGGCGTCCCAGAGCTTCACCGTTTGGTCTAGGCTAACGCAGGCAAGGGTCTGGCCATCCGGGCTGAGGGCCACCGCGTTAATCTGATTGCAATGGCCACTGAGGGTTTTCAGACATTGTCCGGTGGCCCGATCCCAGAGCTTGGCCGTATGGTCACCGCTGCCGCTAACCAGCTGCGCCCCGTCTCGGCTAAAGGCAATCGAATAGACGCCATCGCTGTGCCCGCTGTAGGTCTTCAGGCAGCGACCAGTCTGGTAGTCCCACAGCTTGAGGGTGCGATCGCCACTGCCACTGGCAAGCGTTTGGCCTTCTGGGCTAAAGGCCACCGAACGCACCCAGCTGCCATGGCCGGTCAGCGTCTGTAAACAGTGCCCGGTCTGACAGTCCCACAGCTTCAGCGTCTGGTCGTCACTGCCGCTGGCTAAGGTCCGACCGTCCGGGCTAAAGACGACCGAGCGCACCCAGCTGCTGTGGCCGCTAAAGATCCGACCGCATTGTCCACTGTCTCGATTCCAGAGCCTCAGCGTGCCATCCCCACTGCTGCTAGCGAGCTGATGCCCTTGAGGGCTGAAGGCCACAGCATAAACTTCCCCCCTGTGACCCCGGCCCAGGCTCAAACAGCGCCCGGTTGCGACCTCCCAGCAGCGGACGGTTTGGTCCGCCCCGCCGCTAACGAGGGTTTGACCGTCTGGACTAAACGCCACCGAGCGCACCCAGTTTGAATGCCCCCGGCAGATCAGCCGCAGCTGGCCCGTTTGCACTTGCCAAAGCCGAATCTGACAGTCTGTGTCACAGGTGGCCAGCAGCTGCCCGTCTGGACTGAAAGCAGCGGAGAGCACATTCCCCAAGGTTTCGGTAAAGACAGCCCGGCCCAGCTCAGCCCTGGAGAAATTGACCTGGTGGAGATTTATCCCCTGTAGATTAGCCTCGAACACGGGCATTCCAGAAAAGTCGTAGCCGTTCAGGTCGGCCTGCATTTGGCTGAGCAGATTAATCAAATTGCCACAGGCGTAGCCTATCTCTTGAGAGCAGAAGTGAGGCTTGGCCGCATTCCGGTCTCGGGTCGTCCTCAGCTGCGTTAGAACAGCCTGTATTTTTGCTTCTAGCTGACGTAGAGAACCCAGCCTGACGGTCAGGCCGTCCACAACCCTCTGAAGAATAAAGCGGCTCTGCGTCTCGCGAACATAGTCTTTGGCTCGGGCCTCGATCAGGGCATGGCTTTTGAGCAGGGCAATCTGTCCCGACTCAAGCTCTGTGCAGACCTGCTCAATCAGCACCGCTGAGACAAACTCCATGATGACAGGCTGCTGGGTGTAGCGATCGCGTTTCTTCTCGATCAGCGACCGATTTTGTAAAGCGGCCAGGGCCTTTAGCAGTTCGCTTGGGGCTACCGGAATCAGTAACTTAGCCTGAAGGGTGGCCAGCGTAATCGGCTCGCGGCTGATTGCCAGCCAGTACATCAGCGTCTGTTCCAAAGGCGGCAGCCGCGAGAACTGCTGCGCTAGCAGGTCGCGTATATCGTCAAAAATAAAGGCGTGCTCGGCCAGGAAAGCTAGGAAATGATTAAGGTTACCCTCGAATAGGTCTTTGACCGCGGAGGCGGCGATTTTCAGTGCTAGGGGGTTGCCGCCATAGCGTTGGCCAATCCGGCTCCAGGCCGTCTCGGTGCCCGTGAAAGTCCCTTTGGCTTTAAAGAGGGTCTGCACCGCAGTTTCTGGCAGGCCGCTGAGCTGCAAACAGCGAACGGGCAGGGTATCTCCTTCCAAGGCGGCTAGCCCTTTGGGCTTTTCGCGCGACGTCAGATAGAGGCAGCTGCTGTGGTCAGTATCGCCGATGGCTTGAAATAGCTGTTCGTAGCCTTCGTAGCCCGGTCGGTAGCTGCCCTGGCGATCGCGGCTCTGTAAAATCGCTTCGGCATTGTCTAAGATCAGCAGGCAGCGGTACCGGCGGAGGTCGTCCAGCAGCCGCGCCAGTTTACCGCTCAGGCTAGTCGCTAGGTCTGCCGCCTGCTGCTCAGCCAGAATTTGAATGAGTTCGGTCAGAAGCCTGTCTAAGGGGGGGCCATTGCGGAGGCTGCGCCAGATCATCTGGTCAAATATGGGGATGGTGGTTTGGCAGGTGAGCTGCTGCGCTGATTTGATCGCTAGCGCCGTTTTACCCATGCCGCCCATGCCTGAAATTAGGATTAGACGGCAGCGATCTCGCCCGGCCCACTGCTCCAGGGTGGCTAACTCCGGGTGCCGTCCGCAAAATAGCGGAATGTCCGGGGCTTCACCCCAATCCTGTCGTCCCGCAGGCCCAGGCGGCGCGAGGTCTGGGGTTGGCGCCTCAGCGGCAGTCGCCACCACCTGCTCCCAGCTCACGCCGACTGCGCTACAGATCGCGACAAAAGCATCCTGACGAATCGGTTGCCTACTCCAGAAGCGGTTCAGGGTAGAGCGCGAGGTATAGGCCGCCTGGCACCAAGCTTCCCCAGACTTATTCCAGCCGAGGCGGCGTCTGGCTCTGTCAATCAGGATCAGGCCAGATTCGGAAGCTCTGCGCGTATCCATGATGATGCCAGGCGTTATAGCGCTGCGAGCAAGGTACTCAGGCCATCATACAGAATCGCTGGAAATCGCTTCAACTCGATCGATCTGACAGTATATCGGGCGTGCAATATCGAGTGCCTGGCGGCGCCTCGATCCATACTGGTCTGACAACTATCAGGGCTTGAGCTGCCATAGACCAGACTGTGGGCGCAGCAGCAGCGAGAGGAAAAACAGTCCAGAGGTGACTAGGACAATGGCTGGACCAGAGGGCAGGTTAAACCAGTAGCTCAAATACATGCCGCTAATACTGGAAACAATTCCGATTGCCGCGCCTAAAAGCATCACCTGATGCAGTCGTGGTACTAGCAGGTAGGCCGTCGCCCCCGGCGTAATCAGTAGTGAGAGCACCAGCACCACGCCCACCACTTTGAGGCTGGCGACCACCGTTAGGGCAATCAGCGCCATCAGGCCAAAGTTGAGTCGGTTCACCGGCAGCCCCACCGCCTGAGCCCCCAAAGGGTCAAAGGTGTAGAACAGCAGCTCCTTATAAAGTGCAAAGACGACCAGCACAACAATTCCGGCAATAACGACCGTATCGCGGACGTCGGCTGCGGTTACCCCCAAAATATTGCCGAATAAAAAATGGTTGAGGTCGATCTTGTTATTCTTCTGAATCAGCGTAATTAAGGTGACGCCCAGGGCAAAAAAGGCCGATAGGACAATTCCCATCGCAGCATCTTCCTTAAGAGGCGATCGCGTCCGAATCCAGGCAATCGCCAGCGTACTCAAAATTCCCGCGATAAAGGCACCCAGGCTGAGGTTAATCCCCAGCACAAAGGCCACCGCTAGCCCCGGCAGCACCGAATGGCTAATTGCATCCCCCAGCAGCGCCAGCCGCTGCACCATCAGGTAGCTGCCCACCACCGCACAGATCAGCCCGACTAAGACAGCGGTCATCAGCGATCGCTGCATAAACCCATACTGCAACGGCTCCACCAAAGCCCGAACTAGCTCCATCACCCGATCAGGCCGCATAGAAACTCACCGTACCGCCATAGGCGTGGCGCAAATTCTCCTGATTCAGCACCTGCTGCCGGGGGCCACTGGCAATCAGGCTACGGTTCAGTAAGAGGAGGTCGTCAAAGTTCGTAATCGCCTCGCCCAGGTCATGGTTGACCACAATCACAGTCTTGCCCGCATCGGCCAGCTCATGAAAAATCTCGAATAGAACCGTTTCGGTTTTCTGATCGACCCCAACAAACGGTTCATCAAAGCAGAAAACATCGGCTTCCTGAGCCAGAGAGCGGGCTAAAAACACTCGCTGCTGCTGCCCCCCGGATAGCTGACCGATGGGGCGATTGCGCAGCTCGGCCATGCCAACCCGCTCTAGCGCTGCCCTAGCCTGCTGTCGGCTGGCAGCGGAAAACCGCCGGAACCAGCCCGTCTTCTGCACTCGACCCATGAGCACCACATCCCAAACCGTAGCCGGGTAGAGCCAGTCAATCTGACTTCGCTGCGGTACGTAGGCCACCTGATGGCGCTGGTCTGCCAGGGTTTGAGAGCCAAACCGAACCGTGCCGCTGGCAGTGGGAATCAGACCCAGCATGGCCTGAAGCAGCGTGCTTTTGCCTGCACCGTTAGGGCCGATAATGCCGGTAACCCGCCCTGGATAAAACTCCGCCGAAATCTGATCGAGCGCCAGCAGCTGCTGATAGTAAACGCTGAGGCCGCTAATTGAAACGGGTTTCAGCGTCGGAAATTGGCTGTTGACGAGCCGTAGTCCAGGTCTGGGAAGGGAGCAGTAGGCGGGTTGAATATCCATATCGAAATTAAAAATGAAAAGAAAAATGAAAGGATTATGAAAACAGTATACGGTTTAAAAATGAAAGAATTATGAAAAATCTAAAAAATCAGTCGATTGTATTGTATGGATTATCAACATTGCTTCAGACCTATCTATAGCGGCCTCAGTTTGGTGGGAGCGCTTTCCCTGGGTCTGTATCTGACCGGCTGCAACCCTCAGGCTGCTCAGGATTTATCTGCCAATCTGCCGCAGGTCGTCGCCACCAGCACGATTTTGGCTGACCTTGCTCAGTCCGTCGGGGGCGAAGAAATTCAGCTCACCGGCCTGCTCCAGCCCGGCGACGATCCCCACATTTATGAGCCAGTCCCTCAGGATACGGTCGCCCTAGAGCAGGCTGACCTGATTTTCTATAACGGGTTCAACCTGGAGCCTGGCCTGATTCGGCTAATTGACGGAGCGGGAGTTGACGCCGAGAAGCTGGCTGTCGGTGAGGTGGTCACCCCGCTGGACTATGAATACCAGGGCCAGACCGAGCCAGACCCTCACGTTTGGGGCGATGTGGAAAACGCGATCGCGATGGTTGCCGCGATTCGCGATGCCCTGATCGCCCTCGACCCGGACTCTGAGGCCACCTACCGCGAAAATGCCGACCGGCTGACGGCAGCGCTAACCGAGCTAGACGGCTGGATTATCGCGCAGACTGAGACGATTCCGGCTGAACGCCGCAAATTGGTCACCACCCACGATGCTTTTCAGTACTACGCCAGCGCCTACGACCTTGACATCATTGGCACCCTAATCGGCATCAGTACCGAAGAGCAGCCCAGTGCCCAGACCGTGCAGCGGCTGGTTGAAGCGGTGAAGGTTGCCCAAATCCCGGCGATTTTTGCTGAGACAACGATTAACCCCCAGCTGATTCGCACCGTTGCTGAGGAAGCCAATGTGGAACTGGCCCCAGCTCAGCTGTACTCGGACTCCATCGGCCCGGCTGGCAGCGCCGGCGATAGCTACCTTCGGATGATGGCGGCCAATACTCAAACCATTGTGCAGGCGTTAGGAGGCGAGGTCACCCCGTTTGAATAAGTCAATGAAAGAGCGGTAAAGCGTTCGGTTCAGCTTCACCAACTCCTTAAGAGATTAACCGTGTAGATACGGAGGCCATTGCCCGTAGACAATCCTTAATTTAGGTATAGATGAATACTGTCTGTGCGGCTTGCCGATCGCTGGCCGCGCGATATTCTCAGCTTGGCAAAGGACGTTCAGGGTCCTCTATTCACCATGTTTTGGAAGACCTTTGGAGGATGTGTAAATGAAACACCCATTGCAGCTCTTAGCCGCTGTCACAGTGTCCGGGCTTGCAACCCTGATGGCTACACCGGCCCAGGCCGCTTCGCTGAATTTTTCCCTATCTCCCTTCACCGGAGACAATGCCAAAGTCGATGTCTGGCTTCTAGAAAATGGCAGCAATATCGATGTCAAAGTTGATGTTGATAGGAGCGTCGCGCTGGCCGACCTGCAGGGTATCTTTTTTAACGTCGCTAATGAGTCCATCCTGCCGTCTCTGGGTCTGGTTAACAAAGGTGCCGGTGTTGGGGAATCCAAGTTTTTAGCCAACAGCGTTGACACAGTTGGTAAAAACGTAAGGCTCGTAGGGGGCGATTCAAATCAGAATCCCTGCTCTCCGACCGGCGGCTGCGACGGTGGGATTGAAATCGGGACTAAAGGCATTGGCAAAGACGATATTCAATCTACGTCCTGGACCTTTACCCGCAGAGACGGTCAGGCCCTGACGCTTAAGGACTTTGCGGGCATGAGTTGGGGCATTCGGGCCACCAGCGTCGGCACTGGAAATAATCGCGAAGGCAGCACTAAGCTAGCTGGCGTTGTTGGTACCCTGCTCGACCCCCAGGAGCCGTCGGCTGATGTTCCTGAACCGGCCGTGCTAATGGCCCTGGGCCTGTTCGCAGTCGGGGCGGGCTACACAATCAAGCGAAAATCTGAGGGAGCGGCTGTTCCGCAAACGATCTAGGCAAGCCGTTACGCTCAAAGTTCTCCTCGGGCAGTCAGTATCCGTACTGGCTGCTTTTTTTATTCGTCTACGTAGACGACTTTCCCCGTCTGGGCTGCTTCACCAAAGTCCGCTTGCCAAACCAGCTGGAGGTCTTTGACCGCTTGGGTCGGGTCATAGCGATCGCCCAGCGACCAATCTGTTTTTGTTTCAGGTACAAGGCTGGCAGCGGCCAGCTGATGGCGATCGCTCACTGCTTTTTTAGGCTGACAATTGCCAGCAGCACCGGAGCCAGTCCGAAGAGGAGCCATTTTTGCGATCGCATTGTCCTGCAGAAACTTTTCTACAGTTACTCATTATGGAACCCTGGCCCATAATCCGCAGGTCAGAGCATCACTCGATTATTTGGGGATTCTGAATAAGCTGGTTGGTGAGCTTGACCCAGTCGGTGACGCTGAGGTTTTCGGCTCGGGCCTGGGGGTTTTGGCCGAGGGCTGAGAGAATTTGCATCAGCTGCTCGCGGTCTACTAGGGGTTGGAGGGTGTTGCGCAGCATTTTGCGCTTTTGGCCGAAGCCGAGCTTGAGCAGCTGATCGAGCCGGGCGGGGTCTTGCACCGGTAGAGGAAAGGGGCGAGGGCGCAGCCGCACCACTGCGGATTCGACTCGGGGCGGTGGGTAGAAGGCTTTGGCTGGGACGGCGCAGATGACTTCGCAGTCGGCCTGGTACTGTAGCCGCACGGTTAGCGCGCCGCAGGCTTTGGTGCCGGGCCGGGCGCAGAGGCGGTCAGCAATTTCTTTTTGCACCAGCAAAACGATACTGTCAAAGGCTGGGTAGCGCGGCTGTTTAATCGTACCCAGCAGCTTTTCTAAAATGGGGCCGGTGATGTAGTAAGGGATATTGGCGACGACTTTATTAAGCGGCTGAAAGCTAGGAAAATCGGCCAGAGCGGCGGCCAGGTCGAGGTCTAAAAAGTCGGCCTGGATCAAGTGAAACAGGGGACCCGCAAAGCGATTTTCCAGCGTTTGACAGAGCTGGGGGTCGATCTCGACGGCGACGACGGCTGCTGCGGCAGACAGCAGCCGCTGGGTAAGGACGCCCTGGCCAGGACCAATTTCTAAAACGCGATCGCGCCCATCCAGCTCAGCGGCTTGCACAATCTGAGCCAGCACTGGCTCGCTGCGTAGCCAGTGCTGGCCTAGCCGTTTGCGGGGACGAGGGGTCATTTAGCAACCTGCCAAACGGCTAAGACACCGTTCGCCGACCGGGTAGGTGAAACGGGTTGAAGTCGGTCTGGGTGTCGTAGTAGTCTTCTTGCTCCTGCTGCTTCAGCCAGCCCGTAAGCCAGTAGGTAAAGGGCGTGAACAAAATTTCGACGCCGCACTTAAAGAGATAGTTCGAAATCACCAGAACGGCGATGAGCTCGGCGGGGAAAATGCCCCAGAAGGCAATCAGGATAAACAATGCCGTATCTAGCACCTGGCCGACTAGGGTGGAGCTAATCGTCCGCAGCCAGAGCCAGCGCCCCCGGGTGGCAATTTTCAGCTTGGCTAAAATCAGCGAGTTAGAAAATTCGCCAGCAAAGTAGGCAATCAGGCTGGCCAGCACAATTCGCGGCGTCAGCCCCAAAATCTTCTCATAGGCCTCTTGATTGGGCCAGTCGCTCGCCGCCGGCAGTGCCCCGACCAGCATAAAGGTAGCTGACATCAGCAGCGCTGCCGCAAACCCCATCCAGATCACCCGGCGCGATCGCCCATAGCCATAGACCTCGGTCAAAATGTCGCCGAAGATGTAGCTGAGAGGAAACAGCAGCGTCCCCCCGTCGAAGGTGAAGAAGCCAAAATCGACAATTTTAGTCGAGGCGACGTTGGAGATCAGCAGGACGGTGACAAAGAGGACGGTAATCGCGTCGAGGTGCTTAAAGGCTCGCATGGGCAGCTGAAGCGTTATTCTGAAGGAACGGTTTTATTCTAGCTGTCAACCTGCTATGGCTCCGCCCGAATCCGCCGATCCGGCCCTGACTGAGGCCCTGCCCACCACGCCCCTGCGCTGCTTTACCGGCAGCCTGGTGGCTGGCAGTCTGGCGATCCTGGCCTATCGGCTCACCCTGTCGGTAGCCTCAACCTTTGCGAATAAGCCGGTGACGTCGGACAATCCTACGGTGGTTAACCTATCGGCTGCAGTGAGGACTTTGGTGACGGGCATCGTGGCCCTGGGGGCGGGCGTTTTCGGCATCGCCGCCCTGGGGCTGTTTGCCTTGGGCTTGCAGCTGGTGATTAAAAAGCTGCTGGATCGGCAGTCTGCCGACTCTGAAAGCTAGCCGGCCCCAGGCAGCAGGCACAGGACCTCAGCCCGGGCAAATTCCGCCAGAAATTACGGTATCCTGACGAAAACTCAGGAAAATACCCGCAAGCCAAGTTTTCTGTAAAACCGCGCGGAAAGCGGTTATAGTACCTGCGTTTCGGCTTGCTTTTTGGGGCGCACAGTGATGGGAAAGATTTTTATCTCAGCCGGCCATGGCGGTTTTGAGAATGGTGTCAGAGATACGGGCGCTACGGTGCAGGGGACGACAGAAGCTCAGGAGATGATCAAGGTGCGTGATTTGGTGGTGCCAGAGCTGCGATCGCGCGGCTTTGAAGTCCTCTCAGTGCCCGACGACCTCAGCCTGGCCCAGAGTATTGCCTGGATCAACGGTCGAGCCCGCACCGATGACGTCGCCCTAGAAATTCACAGCAGCGAATTTGGCAACTCAGCCGCGCGAGGCGCGAGCGTCTACTACATCACCAATAATGACGCCCGCCGTACCCATGCCGAGCTGCTGCTGCTGGCCCTGCTGCGCCGAGTGCCGCAGCTGCCCAACCGGGGCGTCAAGCCCGACACGGCGGCGGGCGTAGGGCGGCTGGCCTTTTGCCGACAGGTGGCGCCGCCCTCGCTGCTAATCGAGCTGGGCTACCTGACTAATCCCGACGACCTGAAGCTGCTGCAGGGCCGCCGCCGCGAAGTTGCCCTGGGGCTGGCCGACGGTCTGGCTGCCTGGAGCCGGGCCGTGTCGGGCCAGTCGCCTACCGCCCCAGGCTCGCAGTCCGACCTGCCCGAGGTCAGCATCAGCATTAACGGCGGCGCCTATGACGAAAAGGCCATCATCGTCCAGAACAATGCCTATGTGCCGATTGACCTGGCCGACCGGCTGGGGGTTGATCTCACCGAACAGCCCAACATTCGCCGTATCCGCTATCGCAACGTGGTCTATATCAAAGCGATTGACCTGCGAGACTTCAATGTGTCGGTGGGGTGGGATAGTACCACCCGAACGGTGCTGCTGCGATCGCTCTCAAAGCTGCGCATCTGCCCCGGCCTAATGGATCGGATTATGGGGCCGGGCAACACCTCCGAGGTGCAGCTGATTATGTTCCTGAAATCCAATCATGAAGGCGCCCTACAGCTCTTTCCCGAAATTGCCAAGCTCTACCGGGATGAAGGTGCGATCGAGGGTGTAGACCACGATATTGCCTTCTGCCAGATGTGTGTTGAGACAGGGTTTCTCCGCTTTGGCGGCGACATCAAGGCGACGCAGAATAACTTTGCCGGGATCGGTGCGGTCGGTGGCGGTTCGGCAGGGGCCTCATTTCCCAGCGCTCGGATTGGCGTTCGCGCGCACATCCAGCACCTCAAAGCCTATGCCAGCATCGAGCCCCTGGTGCAGGAGCTGGTCGATCCGCGATTTAACTTTGTCACCCGGGGTGTCGCTCCCCTAGTCGGACAGCTGAGCGGGCGCTGGGCTGCCGACCCCCAATATGGTCAGAAGATTCTAGCCACCCTGCGTCGGCTCTATGAGTCGGCCAGCATTCTGTAACCCAGCTCAAACCAAACTTGAAACTGGCCCTAAATGTCTAGAAATCGCTTCAACTTTTGTCATTTTTTAGGGTAGTCTTTGACAGTTCAACCTGCTGCTGTACAGTCCCTGCCTGAGCCTATGACTGCTGTTTTAAAGTTTCAGAAACACTGGCTGCTTGAGTATCGCTACCCATGGCGCTGGGGATGGCGCTGGCTCGGCTCGCTGACGGTTTGGCTGCTGCTGGTGCTGCCAGCTCAGGCGGCGCTAGAGCTGCGCGTCGCGGTTGTCCAGGAACTGGAGCAAATCGACATTGGCAGCTCCACGCCTGGGATCATTCGCGACGGCACCGGACAGGCCATTTATCAGCTGCCCGGCCTTCAGAGCATTACGGTGACCGCAGACGATGGAGAGCTAGCGCTGACCGCCCGCGAGGATGAGGCCGGTGCAGATGAGCTGGCCGAGTCCAGTGCCTTTTGGCTAGAGCCGGAGACTGACGGCCTGGTCTGGATTGGCGGCAAATGGTATCGGGGCCGGGTGCGGGTGGTGCCGACGGCGGACGGTCTGACGGCAATTAACTATGTCGATCTTGAACGCTATCTCTACAGCGTGGTCGGCAGTGAAATGCTCACCAGCTGGCCCCAGGCGGCCCTCCAGGCGCAGGCGGTTGCGGCTCGTTCCTATGCCCTTTATAAGCAGCAGCGGGCTAAGAATCCGCTCTATGACCTGGGCGGCACCGATGCCTACCAGGTCTATGGCGGCGTTGCCCAGGAGGCCCCGTCAACGGTGGCGGCGGTCGATGCGACAGCGGGGCAGGTGCTGACCTACAGCGGCCAAATTATTGAAGCGGTTTTTCATTCTTCGTCAGGGGGCCACACGGAGAACGCGGGTGAAATCTGGAGCAGCGATGTGCCCTACCTAAGGGGAGTCCCAGACTACGACCAAGGTGCGCCTGTGTTTCAGTGGCTGGAGTCCTTTTCGCGAGCAGACTTTAGCACGCGAATCGGCGATATTGGTCTGGTGACCGAGCTGGGTGACCCCCGCCGCACCAGCTGGGGCCGGATTGTATCGATGGAGATTGAGGGCGAGGATGGCGCAGTCACCCTGCGCGGTAGCGAACTGCGGCAAAAGCTCGGCCTGCGCAGCACCCGGTTCAGTTTGGAATATCATCCCGAGTCCGACCTCATTACCGCCACCGGCGGCGGCTATGGCCATGGTATTGGCCTCAGCCAGTGGGGGGCTCGCGGCCTAGCCGACCAGGGCTGGAGCTATGACCAGATTCTGCGGCACTACTACCAGCAGACTGAGCTAGCCCGGTTTCAGGTGCAGTAGCCGCTGTGATGTCGCCCTGCTTCGGCGGTTGGGAAGCCTAGAACCGGGATAACGCGATCGCCAAACACCATGGGTGCAATTCATTTTAAATTTGCCAAGACATGCCGCAAATTTCTCTCGCCGCGGCTGAACAGCCAAACTGCTGTCTGGCTAGGGCTGGCGCTGGTCTCGATACTGACCGTTTTTGCCCAAGTTACCGTACGCCAGGCCCGGTTTTGGGTAAACCATACCTTTGAGGTGCTGGAGACGATACAGCAAATCGAGTTCAGCTTGCTCAGCAGCCAGACCCAGTTCCAGATTTTCTTGACCGACCAGGACTCAGAAGCGCTGACTAGATACCTTCAGCACATCGACGCCGCGACCGTGCAGGTCGATCTGCTCCAGCGGCAAACCGTCGATAATCGCAGCCAGCAGCAGCGCATAAACGACCTCAAAACCAGCCTAGAGCGGCACCTGGCGCAAAAGCAGGCGCTGATTCGCGCAGTCCAGAACAATCCGGCTACGGTAGCGACCGAACAGCAGGTGCTTTTATTCAGTGATGAGGTCCAAAGGCGGCTCGGGGCGATTCTGCAGGAGGAAAAAAGGCTGCTGCAGCTACGCCGCGACCATGCCAATCGACAGGGGACCATGGCGTCTGGCATTATTTTTGCCGGGTTGGGCATTGTCATTCTATTTTCCTGGCGCACCGACCGGCACCAGCAAAAACAAAGGCAGGTCCTGCTCCAGCTCAACTAGCAGCTGCAAACCATCGAGCTGGAGCAGGACCTGAGCAGCCATCTGCTGACCTGCCGCACCTCCGACGAAGCCTACGAATTTTGCAGTCCTTTCTGACCTTTCTGCTGCCGGGCAGTGCCAGTGTCCTCTACGAAATCAACAGTTCCCGCGACCAGATGGCGCCGACCGTCCAGGTAGGGGACCTGAACGCCAGAGGAAACTGTTCGCCAAGGGAATGCTGGGCGCTGCGCCGGGGCGAGGCGCAGGCGCAGCGCCTTTCGGCTGCCCTGTCGGCTCTGCCAGCAGCTCCATCCCCAGGGCGTGCCAACCGAGATGATGTGTCTACGCCTACAGGCCCACGAGCAGACGATTGGGGTCATTCACCTCACCCGGGTGCCGCTGGCCCAGCGGGCGACAATTTCGGCCCTGGCCCCGCAGATTGCGCTGCCGCTGGCGGTGCTGCACCTACAGTCAGAGCTCGAGTATCTCAGCTTTCACGATGCCAATACCGGCATCTATAACCGGCGCTTTTTAGATGAAATGCTAGAACGCGCGATCGCGAGTGCCGAGCGCAAAAATCATCAGCTGCCGGAAGGCGAACCGCCCGCTACGGTAGGCGTAATTTTTATGGATGTCGATCACTTCAAGCAGTTCAACAGCGAGTTTGGTCACGAGGCCGGCGATACCGTACTGCGCACCCTGGGCAGCCTGCTGACCGATATCACCCGAGCCGGCGAAGATGTGGCTGCCGCTACGGCGGCGAAGAATTTGTGCTGATTATGCCGGGTGCGCCCAAGCAGATTACCTACCGCAAGGCCGAAACCATTCGTCAAAAGATTCAGCATCTTCCGGCCCCGGGCGGCAAATGCATTACAATTTCTCTGGGTGTGGCCTCCTACCCCGAAGCCGGGACAACCGCCGACGAGGTGCTAAAAGCCGCGAATGTGGCTTTGTTCCAGGCCAAGGCAGCAGGCCGCAACTGTACGGTGCTCAGCAGCCAAGAGTAGCGTCAGCCGCTATCCTACCGTCTCACCCGCACCTAGTCCTGATTTTCCTCTGCCTCAGGCGCCTTCAGCTTCGGCGTCACCTTCAAATCAGGCAGGCCCTCCAGCCTTTCGCTCGCCGGTTTGCCTGACTGCTGGGGCACGATTACCGTCAGCCCCTGGGGAATGCACTTAATTTCAACCGGCGTTTCGCCAATCAGCTCGCCGTCAAGCACAATCGGCTGGGGCGGTTCGGTCCGAATCGTAATCGACCGGCTTTGCAGATAGCCAATGTCGCGATGGGAAGCCGCATCGCCGTTGAGGGCAGAGCGAAACAGGTCATAGGCGCTCGCGATCGCGTTGGTCATGCCCTCAGCTGAGACGATGGTGACATCGAGCAAACCGTCATCGGCGACGACCTGGGCCGGTCCCTGGGCCAAAATAGAGCTGGGCGGCGCGGCATTGGCCACCGTAATGGCAACGGCGGTCACTTCAACTAGATTCTCATCGGTATCGATTTCAGCATGGAATTTCTCCAGATTGCGCAGCTCGCGGACGCCACCTAGGACGTAGGCCAGCAGCCCAAAACGGTCCTTTGACTGGCGATCGGCCAACTTCACCACCTCGGCTTCAAACCCGATACCCGCCAGCAGCAGCATCGGCTTACCGTTGCAGGTGGCTACGTCCACCGTATATTCCATGCCGTCGAGCAGCGTTTCACAGGCCTGGGCCAGCCCCGTCGGAATTTTGAGCGCATTGGCAAAGGCGTTGGCTGTGCCCCGAGGCAGCACCCCAAAAGGAATCCCCGAGCCAATCACCGCGGCGGCCGCCGCGGAGACCGTCCCGTCCCCCCCCGAAGCAATGATCACCTCAGCCCCCTGCTCAATTGCCAGATGCGCCAGCTGGCTGGCGTCTGTATCGGGCTGGGTTTCATGCACGCCGAGGTCGAAGACGGGCTCAAGCTGTGATTTGATGAATGCCAGATCGGTTTCAGCATTGCCCTGACCGGCAGCCGGGTTGAAAATGAGAAAGGCAGAGCGGGTCATAGGGTGCAGATTGGCGCAAGCATAAGGCTGCAATAAAAATTGGGGAAAAGGCTATTCGCCGCTGGCAGAATGAGCGTCGTTGGTTAAGTAATCATTAAACTTCTCTTGATTGTAGTAATACAGCGTGCGAATGGGGTAAGGAATATTGATATCGGCAGCATCGCAGGCCTGCTTGAGCGCAATCATCACCTGCGTGCGAACCCGCCGCACCACCTTCATCTCGGGCTGGGTCCAGTAGCGCACCATCAGGTCAATAGAGCTGTCGCCAAAACCGACGATATCAATCTCGGGTGAGGGCGTCTGGCCCACTTCATCAACCGTCTGAACTGCTTGAAAAAGGACGTCTACCGCCTTGGGCAGGGGCGTATTGTAGTCTACTCCAATCGCCAGGTCAGTACGGCGCTGGGGCCGGGCAGTTAGCACCTGGACCGGACTGGTAAACACGATCGAGTTGGGCATCACCACCTGCTCCCCGGCATAGGTCCGGATCTGGGTCGAGCGCAGGGCAATTTCTTCGACGGTACCTTCAAAGTCGCTAACGATGATCTGATCGCCGATTGAGAACGGCTCTTGCAGCAGCAGCAGCACCCCGGCTAGAAAGTTTTTGAAGATGTCTTGGAAAGCAAAGCCAACGGCGACGGAGCCCAGTCCCAGCAGCGCCACGACGCTGGCTAAGTTAAATCCTGGAAAGGCCAAAATGCAGGCTAGAATGATTCCCACTATCCAGGTTGCGACAAAAGCGGTATGCACCACTAAAGACTGTAGAGATAGGCTATTGAGGGCTCTTTGTCCAACCTTGCGCGCCGCTCTGCGAGCTAGATTCGCAGCAAATCGAGTCAGCAGCAAGATAACCAGTGCCAACACCAGTCCCGGCAAAATCTTAACCGCTTCACCGACCAGATCTAGCAGACTCGCCTGAATTTTCTCGATCAGCGCATTCATAGAGACCTTTACCTCCTAGAGGCTAAACATAACTAAATAGGGTATGGGCTAGCCCATACCCTATTTGACTGATTCCCTAGCTAGCTTACCGCCAAGTGCGATCGCCGTCTTCGTCCGTTCTAGCCTGACGAATCACGTCCGAGATTTCTTCGGCTTCTTCGACGTGGTGCAGCTCTTTTTTCTGGCCGTCTTCGCCCTCTACCTCAAAATAGGTGGGCACTGCGACCCGGTTGCCGGTGGCGTCGTCGTATTCGACCGCGATCTGCTCGTCTTTCTCCTCTTTAGAGTCGGTCGGGTCAATCTGGTCGCCAGGATTAACCGTATCGGTCGGCTTCTCCTGCGGTTTAACGTGGTTGACTTTTCGACTGTCAGAATGACGATTGGGCTGTTCCATGGAACCTCCTATAGGCTACTAAGTGATGGATCTAATCGGGCATAAGTAAAATGGGCTGAAGCTTTTCCAACTGAGCATTCAGACTAAGCTGATTCCCACATTTCGCGAATTTCTCCCGGCAAAAATCCGGCGATTTTGGTAATTCTGTCTTGAGAAAGCTCTTCTTTGGTCGCTGAGAACACGGCAGTAATCACCGTTTTAGGTCCGGTATCTTTAGGCAGGCCGGCCTCTTGCTGGACGCGAAAAATGAAGGTATCGGCGTCGAACTTGAGCGGCGGGCGGACATTGCTCAAGAAGCGAACCAGCGGATTGGTATCGCGCCAGAGCTCGGCTACCTCGTTTTGCAGGGTCTTTTCATCGGTGCTGGGCAGCGACTCCTCATGCAGCTCGCTTTCGACCTGCTTAGAGGCTTCGGTCGTCATCAGGTCGCGCATGGTCCGGAAGATCACTTCGCTGATGTCTCTGGCATCAAAAACGTCGGCAATGTGGCCCTTGAGCATGACCTTTTCGAGGAAGGACATATTCTCAGACGAGATCGGCGTACTGGGGCCGCTGCGCATAGTATCAGGCATCTTCTCATTCATTTTTGCTAGCAGTTGGGAGCCCCGATCGGTCAGCTGAGCCGACTGGATTGTCACCATCGCCGGAGCCGGATTGGGCCCCTTGGCCGCGTAGGCATCACCGCTGAATTCAGCTTCTACATAGCCTTTCTGGTTGAGATAGTCTAGGTGGGCCATCACCTCGGTGGGACTGGTTTCACGACCGGCAAAGTCATCTAGCGTAAGGGTCTGGGCTGAGTCGGGCTGAGCTTTGCCCTCATCTAATTTTTTAAGCAGGATATAAGCGATATCTTCCTTAAGTTCGATAGTCATATCGGCTTTACCACCCCTATGGATGGCTGTAAACGGTAGTTTTCTCTCAGTAGAGATTCTGACATAGCGGCTCACGCTGGAGAAGTCGCTCAGCAAAAAGCTCCAAAGGCTTCATTTGCACAGCGCTGCGGCAGCAGTGGCCAAGCGTTAAAAAATGAGTTTTGACCGATATCTATTAGAGCGTATCGGCGGCGATGGATGCATCGTTCTGTAGACGGAATTGCTCACCGCTGCTTGAGTCGCTCGACTCAGGCCTTAAGAGCTCAGGTCTAGGTCTGCATTTGGCTCAGCCAACTTCAGCCGACTCCGCTTAATTTTAGGAATCGCCTCAGGGTTGCGCACTAAGGGCGTGTCTTCCAGACTGGCGATGATGCCAGTCCGTCCGGTCGTTAGAGACGCATCGCTCAAAACCTCGGTCACGCTAACCTGGCTCACCGCTTCTACAGTTGCCCCAACTAGCGGCTTCATGATCTGGCTGAGCTGGTGACGCACCTGCCTAGCTAAGTCAGCCTGGCCCGCCTGATTGAGGCGCTGCTCGAGCGGCGTAATTGAGCTTTCTAAGACGATGACTAGCTGGGTGCCGAAAAACTGGCAAGTCACCTTACTAGGCTGGTGCCCCAGCTGGTCGCGATAAAGGGCCTGAATTTTCTGCGACAGCGTTCGCTCGAGCTGTCCGGCGGTCGGGTAGTCTGGCGGTGAATTATCTAAAGAGGTCATTGCGGAAGTCATGTCTATATGTGGCTGGCCCCGATTGAGACTTAAGCACTGACGGCCATCAAGCGGGAAGATACGTCGCCAAGCGAGCGATCTCAGCCGTCAGACCTGACGGGCCTTTTTAGTCCACTCGCAGCCGAACCGAACCGGATAAGCTAAATGCATCCAGCAATCATGGCATTTGGCTGCTAACGGCTCATCACTCCCTGGGCGGAACCCACGGTTCGACCAGGGCGCATATCTGCCCGTTGCTAGCGAGGGACGGGTGGCGTTCGGCGCTCACTGGGCAGTGAAGTTTCTGCCTATTGACTGATTTTTGAGGCCGTCACTCGTGGCAAGATCCGCCGCGAGATTGATTTGAGGTGGGGAAGGAGCGCGGTATATCTGAAGTCAAGTTCTAAACCATTTAGGAATCAACCCCATGAAATTTCTTTATATTTCTTTGCGAGCTACAGTCGCTTTTAGCCGAACCGTCTTTCGGGCAACCTGCCTCAGTCTGGTTGCGCTGATTATGGGATTGGGTATCCTGTCTGCCCCCGCGATAGCCGCAGACAACGCCACCGACGTGATTCAATCCCGGGCTGAGGCCGAGTTTGACCGCATGACTAGCGCCGGGGCGGCCGATCAGATCAAAGGTCAAATGCAGGAGAGCGCCGGGGCGGCCAAACGGACTATGAGCGACGCCGTCGATGATAAGTCAGGTCAGCTAGAGGGCGCGGCCGACCAGGCTAAAGGTAAACTGCGCCAGGGAGCCGGCAACGTTAAAGAGGCCGCAGATAAGGCAGGCGATCGGACTGAGAATGCGGTAGAAAACTTCACTGACTCCGTCAAAGATTTCTTCGGTCAGTAGATTCGGTCCATCGGCCTCAGCCGGTAGAATATAGGCGCTGTTAATCCTGCAATCGCCGGTCGGCAATTCAGGAGGAGAGGACATATGGATACCAAACAAGCGCGTGAGCAAAAAATCAGGGCTCAGCTCGACCAGCTCGATGCTCGCTTTGCAGAACTCAAGGCCAAGGCGGCTGAGGCTACCGCTGAGACCCAAACTCAATATGATCAGCAGCTCAAAATGCTGGACCAAAAGCGAGATGCCATCCAGCAAAATTTACAAGACTTCAAAAGCGCTAGCGACGACGCCTGGCAAGATATTATGGGTGGCCTAGATACTGCCGTCAGCGAACTGAAAAGCGCTTTTGACAGTGCGGCGGCCCGATTCAAATAGCGGCTTGATGCCCGAGCGATCGCGCTAGCCGTTGTGTTCTTTCAACTCTATGTATTGGAGAAAACCTATGACCCCTTTAAACCTATCTATTTCTAACCTCTGGAAAAACCTTCGAGTATTGGCGATCGCGTTTACCTTTGTGCTGCTATTCTTTGTCAGTGCGGCGCCAGCGCTGGCGATTGGTAGCGCTCCCAGCCACCCCGCCAGTGGCGAAGAGCCCCTCGAGGGAGTCTTCAAGGAATCCCAGGAATCGGTCAAGGGCGGCCCTCGAAAGATGGGCGAAGTCCAGAAAAAAGCCAACGAGGGCCTGAACGAAGTCCAGGGTAAAGCCAACGTTGAAAGTATGAATCGTCCGGAGAATTCCTCCGCTGAGGCCGTCTCAGAACAGGTTCAGGAAGCACTGGAATCGGTCACCGGCAAACGCTAACCCTGAGCCCGAATCGGTTCTTCTAAATTCAGTTCTAGCAATGGGCAGCTCCAGTCGAGCTGCTCATTTTATTTATTTTATTAAGGAGAAGCTTATAAGGAGAAGCGTTTAGGCCGGGGCGCTCATAAAATCCGACCTGAGGCGGCGCGCTTTTGGAATTGGCCCTGGCCGGATTTCCCCAGCCAGCGATCGCCGTCTACAATTAGCTCGCCGCGGCTGAACACCTTAGCGACTTTACCGACGATCTGGCGCCCTTCAAACAGGCTGTAGTCCACCTGCGAATGATGGGCCGCAGCGCTGAGAGTATGCCGCTGCTCCGGGTCAAACAGCACGATATCGGCGTCGCTGCCGACGGCAATCGTGCCCTTACGGGGAAACAGGCCAAACATCTTGGCCGGGGCGGTGGCCGTCAGCTGGACAAAGCGGTTGAGCGAAATTTTGCCGGGCCGGACGCCGCCGTCATAGAGCAGCATCAGCCGCAGTTCCACCCCGGGCGCACCGTTGGGAATTTGAGCGAAGCTGTCAGCCCCGAGCTGCTTAGAATATTTCAGGCCGAGGGGCTGCTCATTAAAGCAAAAGGGGCAGTGGTCGGTGGCGATAATTTGCAGGTCGTCAAACCGCAGACCGCGCCAGAGATGATGCTGGCAGTCGGCCGGCCGCAGCGGCGGCGTCATCACATATTTAGCCCCCTCAAAGCCGGGCCGGTCATATTCCTGCTCGTCTAAAAACAGGTAGTGGGGGCAGGTTTCAGCAAAGGCGGGAATGCCGCGATCGCGTGCCTGTACCACCGTTTCCAACGCTTCCGGGGCTGACAGATGGACGATATAGACCGGCAGCTCGGCCAGCTCGGCCAGCCGGATAGCCCGGTGGGTGGCTTCGGCTTCCATCAGCCGGGGCCGGGTTAGGGCGTGGTACTTCGGCGAGGTGTGTCCCTGGGCCAGCGCTTCTTCAATCAGCACCTGGATGACACCACCGTTTTCAGCATGCAGGTTGACCATGCCGCCGTGCTCGCCGACCTTGTGCATGGTGCGGAAAATATCGGCATCATCCACCATCAGGGTTTCGGGATAGGCCATAAACATCTTAAAGCTGGAGATGCCGTCGGTTTGGATTAGCCCAGGCAGCTCGCTGAGCACGGCGGGGGTGACATCGGTGAGAATCAGGTGAAAGCTGTAGTCGATGCAGACCTGAGGCTCAGCCAAAGCCAGCCGCCGATCGAGGGTTTGTCTAGCGCTGTCACCTTTGTTCTGATAGGCGAAGTCAATCATCGTTGTGGTGCCGCCAAAGGCCGCTGAGCGAGTACCGGTCGCGTAGGTATCACAGTTGACGGCGGGGCCTTGGGGACCTTCCATGTGGGTGTGTACGTCGATACCGCCGGGCAGCACCAGCAGACCAGCGGCATCGTGAATAACGGCGTCAGGGACATCCAGATGACGCGCGATCGCCTCGATCCGGCCGTCCTGAATGAGAATATCGGCCCGGTAGTCGTCCACCGCCGTAACCACCCGTCCGTTCTGAATGAGCACCTGAGACATGGCCCGTTCCCGCTGAGTTCGCATTCCCCTGAGAATAGTGAATTGGGGGGCTTAGCTCAAGCTCAAACTGAACAATTGTCAAACTGGGCCGCTGCTCTATTGAGCAAAAGCTCGACGAGAGAGCTGCTTCAGCTGTTGTCAGAGGATTTGGGGATGACCCATCCCATAGCCCTGGACATAGTCGATACCAATCGCTTTTAGCTTGTCGAAAATCGCCTCATTTTCAACAAATTCGGCAATGGTCTGTATTCCCATTTCCTGCCCGATCTGTTGAATCGCCTGAACCATAGCCGCATCGATTGGGCTGTCTACGATCTGGCGGATGAAGCTACCATCGATTTTGAGGTAGTCAATCGGCAGCGTTTTGAGGTAGGCCAGCGAAGACATGCCGCTGCCAAAATCGTCTAGGGCAAACCGGCAGCCCAGGGCTCTGAGATTGTCGATCAGCTGGACGGCCTGGGAGAGATTTGAAATCGCCGCGGTTTCTGTAATTTCAAAACAGATCAGCCCTGGCGGAATCTGATGTTCTGTAAACTGTTCGGTGAGAAAGCCCATAAATTCATCGTTGATGCTGGCGCCCGAGAGATTGATCGCGTAGAGATAGCTGCTAGGCTGGGTCTGGGAAGCTGCCCAGACGCTTTGATAATGGTCTCTTTGAGTGGCGAATAGGGTTTGAATCACCCAGCGGTCGATCCGATGCATCAGGTGATAGCGCTCGGCGGCTGGGATAAATTCGCTAGGTAAAATAATCTGGCCGCTGGGGTCTCGTAGCCGCAGCAAGACCTCGTAATGCTCGCCGCCTGCGACTGCCGGCGTAACCGCCACTATCGGCTGATAGTAAAGGCAAAACTGATCGGCCTCCAGGGCTTCGACAATCCTCGCTGCCCACCGGACTTCGCCGCGATGCTGGCAGAGGTCGCTATCCTGGGAGCAGTGGAGATGAATGCGATCGCGTCCCTTTTGCTTAGCCGTAAAGCAGGCTGCATCGGCGTCACTCAGCAAGCTGGCAGCGTTCTCCGCCTCAGCTGTCACCGCGGTCATGCCAATACTAACGCTGGCGGCAAACGTTCTTTCCAGCCAGGTAAAGCGATGGGCTTGAAGCTTCGATTTGAGATTTTGGGCAATCTGGGCGGCCTGCTCGGGTGAGCAGTGACGCAATAGGAGACCAAACTCATCTCCCCCCAGCCGAGCTAGGATGTCGCTAGAGCGGATCTGAGCCAGCAGTAAGGTTGCCACGTCCTGCAATAGCTGGTCGCCCGCTATCCGACCGCAGGTGTCATTGACAATTTTGAAATTATCTAAGTCTAAATAGCACAGCGTATGGTTTTGACGCTGATGCTGTGCCCCGAGGACAGCCTGTTCCAAACGGGCTTCAAATTCCTGTCGGTTAATCAGGCCGGTGAGCCCATCGTGGCTGGTCTGCCAGGACAGGCGGCGGGATAGATGACGGGTTTGGCTGGCGTCATAAAAGACCATCACAGCGCCTAAAATCTCGCCATCCTCTGCCTTAATCAGCGCGGTCGAATCCTGAATGGCCAATTCCTGATGATCACGGGAGATCAGTACCGTTTCCGGGTCGAGGGCAGCAGTTTGGCCGGTCTGTAGAGACCTCAGCACTGGATTAGCCACCGGCGCTCGGCTGGTTTCATGCAAAATGTGCAAGACATCGGTAATCCGCCGCTTCTGAGCCGCAACCTGAGACCAGCCGGTCAGCTTCTCGGCGACCGGGTTGAGATATTGAATATGCCCCTGGGCATCGGTTGTGATTACCGCTTCGCCAATGCAGCGGAGCGTCACCTGGGCCAGCTCCTTTTCTCTCATCAGAGCCTGCTCAAGCTGCTTGCGCTGGGTAATATCAAAGGTGACGCCACCAATAAACCGCTGGCCCTGCTGATCGGTGAAAGGAAACTTGACGGTCAGCCAGTCGTGCATCGTGCTGTCTGGCATGGGGACAGACTCAATCAGCTGCTGGGGGTGGTCTTGGGCGAGAACGGTGCGGTCGTTTTCATAAATCTGCTGAGCAATCTCGAGCGGTAGAAGCTCAAAGTCAGTCTTGTGCAGCAGCTCTTTGGGCTCAAGTAGAAACTGAGACTTCCAGGTCTGGTTAGCGTAGACATAGCGCCCGGCTTCATCCTTCATAAAGGCGATTGTCGGGCTGTTGTTCATAAACGCTTCGAACCGCTCTTCGCTCTGGCGCAGGGAAACCTGTGCCTGCTTTTGCTGAATCAGCTGGCCCAGCTGGGGCGAAATGGCGGTAATGGTCTCGATCGCTTGGCGATCTTCGGGCATGGCCGCTGTGCTAAAGAAAACGAGCACGGCTAGGGTGCGATCGCCGTCTACCAGCGGTACCCCCAACGCAGCTCTGACGCCGCAGTCAATTGCCAGCTGGCGTCGGCGGGAAAGACTCTCTGAAACCGCGGAAACATCTTCCTGCCATTCGGGCTGCTGGCTAGCCCAAACCCGACCTGGAATCCCGACATTTAGCGGAAGGGTCAACTGCTGGCTGCGCTCGCCAAACTGAGCCGAGTCAAAGTGAGCTGAAGCCGGACCGGTCAGGTTGGACAAAGCCGTCATCAAAGTGAGAATACCCTGGTTTTGAACGGGCATCCAGGCTTCCCCATACTGCCAGCCCTGAGCCTGAGACACCGCCTCAATCACATTGCCCAAAGCCGTTCCTAAGTCGGCTGCTGCACCAATTCTCAAGACCAACGTCCTCAGCAGCTGGAACTGGGCCGCCTGCGATCGGCACGAAGCCCAGTCGAGCGAGGACATGGCTGGGTCAGCGGTGGGGTTAGCTTGTTGCCCGCGCTGCTGACCTGCCGCCGTGCGGGGTAGAAAGTTAGCGATTCGAGACCAGGCGCTCATAGGCTTTTAGGTGTGTGGGCGACTGATATAGGGACAGACGGCTCAGTCGTAGAAGCTACATCGCTATTTTTGCCCCTATACATATATAAGGGTGCCCAGCGGCGCTGAAAATCGTATCAGCCCCATCGCAATTCTACGGATAGCCCCTGATGCTAAGGATAATCAAGGTTGATCAAAGACGGCCTTAAAATAGAAGGTAGCGATTACATACCGAGAACACCATGAGCACACAGCCAGATCGGGTCTTAATTTTTGACACTACGCTGCGGGACGGCGAACAGTCGCCCGGGGCGACCATGAACGTTGATGAAAAGCTGGCAGTGGCCCGGCAGCTGGCCCGGCTGCGGGTGGATATCATCGAGGCGGGGTTCCCCTTTGCCAGCCCAGGCGACTTTGAGGCAGTGCAGCGGATTGCAGCAGAGGTGGGCACGCCGGAGGGGCCGGTCATCTGCGGCCTGGCCCGGGCCACCCGACCAGATATCGAAGCGGCGGCCCGATCGCTCGCCCCAGCCGCCAAAGGGCGCATCCATACCTTCATTGCCACCTCCGATATTCACCTGCGCTACAAGCTCAAAAAGTCGCGGGATGAGGTACTGGCCATTACCCAGGAAATGGTCGCCCTGGCCAAAAGCTTCGTAGAGGACGTTGAGTTTTCCCCTGAGGATGCGGGCCGGTCGCAGCCCGAATTCCTCTACCAGGTGCTGGAGGCCGCGATCGCGGCCGGTGCGACCACGGTGAATATTCCCGATACGGTTGGCTACCTCACCCCGCGCGAATTTGGCCATTTAATTCACGGCATCCGCGAAAACGTGCCGAATATTGACCAGGCGGTGATCTCCGTCCATGGCCACAATGACCTGGGCCTGGCGGTCGCCAATTTTCTAGCCGCGGTGGAAAACGGCGCTCGGCAGCTGGAATGTACCGTCAACGGCATCGGCGAGCGAGCCGGTAACGCTGCCCTGGAGGAGCTGGTGATGGCGCTGCACGTGCGGCGGCAATACTACAATCCCTTCCTCGGCCGCCCCGCCGAGTCGGAAGCGCCGCTGACCCAGATCAATACGCAGGAAATCTATAAGTCTTCCCGACTGGTCTCTAACCTAACGGGAATGTTGGTGCAGCCCAACAAGGCCATCGTCGGCGCCAATGCCTTTGCCCACGAGTCGGGCATCCACCAGGACGGGGTGCTGAAAAATCGGCTGACCTATGAAATTATGGATGCGCAGCTGATCGGCCTGAACCAAAATCAGATCGTCTTGGGCAAGCTCTCGGGCCGCAATGCCTTTCGCTCGCGACTGAAGGAGCTAGGCTTTGAGCTAAGCGAGCAAGAGCTGAATCGGGCCTTTCTGCGGTTCAAGGAGATTGCCGACAAGAAGAAGGAGATCAGCGATCGCGATCTGGAAGCGATCGTCAACGACGAGACCCTCCAAGTCGCCGAGCACTTTAAGCTAGCCCTGGTGCAGGTCTCCTGCGGCAGCAGTGCCAGTCCTACCGCCACCGTCACGCTGCGCACTCCAGACGGCGAAGAACTGATGGATGCGGCCATCGGTACCGGCCCCGTCGATGCGGTCTACAAAGCGATCAACCGCGTCGTCGATATTCCCAACGACCTGATTGAGTTCTCCGTTCAGTCAGTCACCGCCGGCATTGATGCCATGGGTGAGGTCACTATCCGGCTGCGCCACAAAGACCGCATTTATGCGGGCCATGCCGCCAACACCGATATCGTCGTCGCCTCTGCCGATGCCTATGTGAATGCCCTCAACCGACTCTACAGCGCTCTTCAGCAAGGCCAGTCTCTGCACCCTCAGCGGGCGCAAGCGACCGTCGGTAGCAGCCTTTGATGGATAGGTCTGACGGCCGGCCTTTGGCGGGCCGATTAGGCTAAGGGACTGGCAATTAAATAGCGTACCGGTTCGCCCTCACCCTAAATCCCTCTCCCGGGGGGCTATCCATTACGCAGAAGTATGTAGAAGAGTTGCAGGGCATAGACTTGAGGCAGCGATTGTGCGAGTTTAGCAGAAAGCGTTCCCGTTTTTATCGAGGGTAATTGAGATGCGCGATTGGGTCAGCTAAGAAATCCATCGTTTTTCCTTCGAGGACTTTCGCCACGCCAAGCGGCTGCGAGAGACCTTGCGGGCATTGAGCGAACATCCCAACGATAGCGTGCCGCAAGCGACGCAGCAGGCTTCCAAAAGCCAGAGCATCTATCGCTTTTGGTCCAACCCGCGCATCCAAGCCAGACAAATTTTGGCCAGTCATCGTCCCAGCGTCGTCGCCCGAGTCAATGCCGAGCGCGTTGTGCTGGCGATTCAAGATACGACAGACTTAGACTTTAGCAGTTTGCAGCAGACCAGCGGCTTAGGGTTCATCTGCCAGACCCAGCAGCAGGGCATCAAAGTGCATAGCTGCTTTGCGGTCAGTGGAGACGGTGAGCCGTTAGGCGTGCTGCATCAGCACACTTGGAGCCGAGCGGAACGGGCGGGTAAACGGCAGTCTCGGCGACAAAGGCCGACCGGTGAGAAAGAGAGTCAGCGCTGGCTAGATACGCTGACGGCAGCCGAGCCGGGGGTTGACGATAGCGTTTGTCTGGTGCATGTGGGAGACCGAGAGGCCGATATCTATGACCTGTTTGTCCAACCCCGGCGCGCGCACAGCGAACTGCTGATTCGGGCAGCCCACAATCGGAAAGTCGAGGGTGAACTGGGTTATCTTATCCCCACCCTGGCGCAAGCGCCCATCCAGGGACAGCTGAGCGTTGAAGTCGCCAGGAATCCGCAGCGCCCGGCTCGTCAGGCCACCTTGACCCTGCGGGCGATGACGCTGACCATTGCGGTGCCTCGCAATGGCAAGCAAGCCCCAGCCGCCCAGCCCGTTCAGCTCAATGCGGTGCTCGCAGAAGAAACTCAGCCCCCCGCCGATGGCAGCCAACCGATTCGCTGGATGTTGCTGACCACCCTGCCGGTTGAGACCTTTGAGCAAGCCTGTCAGTGTGTGCGCTGGTACAGTCGGCGCTGGCTAATTGAGCGCTTTCACTTTACGCTCAAAAGCGGCTGCCGGATTGAGCAGCTCCAGCTCGAAACAGCGGAGCGGTTGTGCAATGCCTTGGCGACTTACTCGATTGTGGCTTGGCGTCTGATGTGGCTGACTTACCACGCCAGAGTTGCCCCAGATGACGCTTGTGACGCCATCCTGCAAACCGCCGAATGGCGATTGCTCAGGCGTCGGTTCGAGCCCAAAAACCGTTCCAAAAAGCCGCCTACTATCCGTCAGGCGGTGCGCTGGATTGCCCAACTCGGTGGCTTCTTAGCTCGCAAGGGAGATGGGGAACCGGGCTTGAAGACGCTTTGGCGCGGCTTGGGGGTGCTCCATCATCTGCTCGAAGGCGCGCAACTCGCCGCCAAACGCTAGTCCTGTCCCCATCACAGCGACTTTTGCGTAATGGATAGCCCGGGGGGAGAGGGACTTTGAACCCGGCTCCCTTCTCCCCTCGGGAGAAGGGCTGGGGATGTAGAGCTTGCTCTTCTCGAAGAGTGGGCTCCGGCGCGGATGGCTGGTACGTTATTAACATGCACGTCCCTAACCGGCCCGAGGCCGGGTCAGCTTAGCCGGGTCGCTGGTCTGGCCGCTGAGCCTAAGGACCGGATTTGACAACCGGATTTGACAACTGGGCCTGATAAACTGGCGCTACCGCCCTGAAGCCCGACCTCGGAGCGCACCGCACCGGCTTTGCTCAAGCTGACTGAGCGAATGCAAAATCCTGAGCAGCTGCGGCTGGACCTTGCAGAAGTCTTCTACGGGCTGGGGAGAACTCCGCCGCTTGGGAAAATTCAGTACGGTTTTGGATGCGCTGGGGGATGGCTGTGGCATGGGTGTGGTGTCTAAATTTAGGTACTTATGAGGGCTATTCCTCTTTACAGTCAAAATTGGCCCCGTCCGGAAAAATAACCCCTTGACAAACCCGATCCATGGGTTAAATTCAGGGAAATAATTTAGCCCTCCGCCGATCAGGGACGTCACCCCGCCGATCAGGGACGTCACCCCCGATCGGCGGGCGAGCGACCCGATTGAGCGGGCCGAACACCTGTTCAATAGAGGCTTTCTCCCTTATTGACCTCAGCTGAATCTCAGGCGAAATTGGGCATCATAACAGATTGCTCAACGGTCTCCGGTTTTGCTATTGAGGTATATCTCTCATGCAGGAAAAAAGTGAAAAAGTCGACCTCGATCAGTTCTTCGCTGCTTTTGCCGATACGTCTTTTGATAAACAGAAGCTCAAAAAGACATTATTGATTCCACCCAAACCCAGCAGAGAGCTAGACCTACGGATGCTCCATCAAAAGCGCTGGGTTAGCGACCGCGGCCCCGACTCGGCGGCTTCAGACCAGGCTAGCTCAGGCCGATCGGCACCGCCGTTTGAACCGCTGCCTTCACCCTGGTGCTCAGATCCAGAGCCCGCCTCAGACGTCGAACAGGCCCTAAATCCCGACTTCAGAGATAGCCTTGATGACTTTGACGAAGATTTTGAAGCCGCCGCTCCAGAAGCGTTTGTGCCTGCTCAGCCGCAGCGGCTGGTGATTCCGCCGCGTCCGCCCAAGTCGGACTTGCCGGCCCGCCCCCAACCGGCGTCCAACCTCCCTGTCAGCCCCCCGGTTGGCCGGCCCGCTCC
>NZ_JADEXG010000143.1 GCF_015207255.1 Vasconcelosia minhoensis LEGE 07310 | reverse complement strand
TGGCAGTTGCGATCGCGCCTTCAATCTGTTCTCGATTGGCCACATCTGCTGAGAAATGCTGTACCTTCTGGTCTGCATCGCAACAGGCGGCCATCATCTCTGCCTGCGCGGTTTCTAGCTGACGCTGCCGTCGGGCAATAATCGAAATATGGTAGCCCTGCCCGGCCAATTGCCGCGCTAGGGCTTTGCCAATGCCGCTGGAGCCGCCGGTGACAACCGCGTGGGGATAGGGGTTTGAGTGGGGCGGTATGCTCATAGAGTCAGGATTTCATTCCGCTTCGCTGGGTGAGAGCCCCCAAGCCGTATTGCTGGCGTTGGAAGGGATAGGTCGGTAGCGGGACTTTGCGATGGGCGCGATTTGTCCACTCTAGATTTGCGCCCTGCACATAGAGCCGCGCCAGCTGATTGAGCCCATCGGGTCCTGCTAAAGGCGTTTGCTCAGCCGTTAGCATACCATCGCGGGTTGAGATCGGGATGGTTTTACTGCCCGTTGGCTCGGCTCGGCCCTGCACCCAGTTGGCGGCTGGCTGGTCTTGCAGAAAGGCTCGACAGGTATGCAGCAGCTCTGGCAGGGAGTCTGCGATCATGGCCAGGCGGTGGTTGAAGTGGCAGCGTCCCGCGATCGCGGTGTAGCAAATGTCGCCCAAGCTGAGGTCGGGATGAGTCGTTAGGTGAGACTCATAACGCTGGACAAGCTGTTTCAGAGCGGCGTCCGTCCGAGCTGAAAGGGCCAGTAGATACGGCCCCTGTCCCAATCGGGACGGCGGCGGCGATGGGGGCTCTGCGACGACGACATGGGCATTGCTGCCGTTGAAACCAAAGGCGCTGACCCCGGCAATCCGCCGATCGGCAGTCCAGGACTGAGACTGCGTCAGCGGCTGGAGGGGGAGCCTTGCCCAGTCCACGTCGGGGTTTGGCGTTTTCAAATGCAGATTGGCGGGCAGCTCTCGATGCTGTAGGGCCAGCACGGTTTTGATTAGGCCCGCGATACCCGCAGCGGCTTCTAAATGGCCGATATTGGTTTTTCCAGCGCCCAGCGCTAGCGGGTCAGCCGCCGAACGTTTAACGAAAACCTGACCCAGGGCCGCTAGCTCAATCGGGTCACCCAGGGCGGTGCCGGTGCCGTGGGTTTCCACATAGCTAACCGCAGTGGGGTCGATCTGTCCTACCGCCAGCGCCTGACGGATGACGGCCTGCTGAGCCGGACCGTTGGGTGCAGTCAGGCTGCTAGTGCGGCCATTGTGATTGACGGCTGAGCCCAGCAACAGGGCCAAAATTGGGTCGCCGTCGGCTTCTGCCTGGCTGAGTCGCTTCAGCACCACGGCCCCGCCTCCTTCTCCTCGGACGAAGCCATTGGCAGCGGCATCGAAGGTGCGGCAGCGGCCCTCGGGTGAGAGCATTCGGGCTTTGGAAAAGTGGATGCTGGCGTCGGGGGTGATGATCCGGTTGACGCCGCCCGCGATCGCTAAATGGCATTCACCCAGCCGCAAACTCTGACAGGCCAGATGAACGGCCACCAGGGACGACGCACAGGCCGCATCCAGAGCAATACTCGGCCCGGTTACTCCTAGCAGGTAGGACAGCCGCCCAGCGGTGACGCTGTGGGTGTTGCCCGTCGTTACGTAGGCATCGCCGTCGGAAGCGGGCTGAGCCAGCAGCCGCTGCCAGTAGTCCACGCTGCAAATGCCCACGAACACGCTGGTCGCCTCGCCCTGCAGCCGCTCTGCTGCTACTCCGGCCTGTTCTAGCGCTTCCCAGCTGACTTCGAGAAATAGCCGCTGCTGCGGGTCCAGGCAGAGCGCCTCGCGAGGAGCCAGACGAAAGAACGGTGCGTCAAATCCGTAGGGGTCGGGGACAAAGCCGCCGTGACGCGAAATCATTTTGCCTGCGGCTCCGGGGTCGGGGCTGTAGTACTCGGCTACATCCCAACGGTCGGGGGGAATTTCAGTAATGGCGTCTTTGCCCTTTTGCAACAGCTGCCAGTAGCGCTCGGGATTCTCTGCGCCGCCGGGGAAGCGGCAGCCCATGCCGATGATAGCGATGGGTTCAGCCTGGGAGCGCTCTAATTCTGCAACCCGGGCTTTGAGCTGACGGACGGCCTGGAGGGCTCGCTGGGTGGGTGACGCTTCTGGATCGGGGGGCAGACTCATGGGGTTAGAGATTGAGCTGGTCTAGTTCGGCGAGGAGTTGGGCTTCGGCTTCGGCTTCGGAGAGGGGAGTGGGGGAG
>NZ_JADEXG010000073.1 GCF_015207255.1 Vasconcelosia minhoensis LEGE 07310 | reverse complement strand
GGCAGATATTCCCCCTCCGCCCGCCCCATCCGTCAAGCCGACAGAGAATTTCCTCAAGATTACCTCGCCCATCGTAGGGACCTTTTACCGGGCTCCCGGCCCAGACGAAGCCGCTTTTGTCGAAGTGGGCGATCGCATTCAGGCGGGGCAAACGGTCTGCATTATCGAAGCGATGAAGCTGATGAATGAGCTAGAAGCAGAAATTTCCGGCGAAATCGTAGAAGTGCTAGTCGAAAATTCTGAGCCGGTCGAATTTGGCCAAACCCTGATGCTGGTTCGTCCCTGATAGCCTCTGAAAACCGTTATTCCGGGCTGAGCAGCGGCGTTCAAATCTGAGATTTCCAGACTCCGTCATCTAACGGTTTATCTATAAATGAAGACAAATGGGGTAAGCTACTGGGCAACCACCGGCTTATTCCGCAGTCCCGACGCAAACTCGTCCGGTGCGCTTTGACAAGATTTGTTATCTTGTAAAGGACTTAGACTAGCTCGAGCGACCGGAACTCATTCATCATCGGTCCAGGCAGTGGACCAGGAGGTGACGCAGGCGATAGTGCAGCATACCTGGTCATTCATCGGGCAAAAGACCTGACCCATCAAATTTCGGTCTTTTCTTGAGCAGATTTCAAGGACACAGCACCTAGAAGCACGTAAGGAGAAAATATGAAAGAGGGCATTAGGAAAGACAGTCCGCGGCAGGAGTATTCTGCCAATCCCAGAGCCACGACCTATTCTTCCTCAAATCCCAGCCGACTGTATCAGCGTTTAGAAGAAGCTCTCCATTCAGGTAGCGAAGTATGGTTCAGAATGCCGGGAACTCGGCTAGTAGGCATTCCCATCTTCCTGGACGCCGAATACGTTGAAGTCGTCGATGTCGATGTATCTGAAGGTTTCGAAGACGACGATCTGCCCGATGATCCCTACCAGAGGACGGTTTGGCTGATTCGTCTGGGTGAAATTACCGCCATTTCCTATGCAACTGACCGCTGGTCGAAGGAGCGCTTTGAGCGGCTGCTCGAAGAGTCGCAGCAGGGTTCGGCCGATGCTACGGATGAGTCGCCGTAGCAGGCGCAGCGATAGCACAGCTATTTCAGACCCCTTTATAGATAGCTCAGCGGGGTATGGCGTGAGTCATACCCTTTTTGGTATCGGCTCGTCGGGCAGTCTGCCTCAGGAATTTGTCGCAGTCTGCTGAGTTCCGCGGCCTGTTACCTGACTCAGACTGCGAAAGTAGCGTCCGCCGACCAGCGCCAGAAAGGAGCCATAGGCAATTATCTGGCCTAGATAAATCTGGTCGCGGTAGCCCATCAGCGCCTTCAGGACGATGCCCGGAAACGTTTTGTCGGGCAGCACCTGGCTGGCATCCCAAACCTGCGGCCCGAGAATGCAGGACTGGGTCGAAAAGCACAGATCCGACCGGACCGGATCGATCTGGCTAATCGCCGCAAAAGCAGCATCCAAATTTTTGCAGGCGGAAACCACCAGCCCCGCCACAATCAGCAGCAGCAGCACGCCCATCGTCTGAAAAAACAGGCGCACGTCAATCTTGACGCCGCCTTTGAAAATCGCCAGCCCAATCGCCGTCGCCCCAATCACACCCGCGATCGCGCCTGCTACCCCGATTGGGCTCTGCTGCAAATTGCTGAATAAAAACAGTACCGTCTCGAAGCCCTCCCGCAGGACAGCAATGCAGACCAGGCTAAAAATGCTCCAGCCTGCCGTTTCGTCAACCAGAGCCGACTGCAATGAGCCCTGAATTTCAGCCTTGAGCGATCGCGCCTGCTGGGTCATCCAGATCAGCATCCAGCTCAGCATAATAATCGCGATCGCCGAAAACAGCGTCCCCAGCAGCGGCTTCACCACCGACTCTAGGCTCGGCAGCGCCGCTTGCACCTGCTGAAGGCCCAGTGCCAGAAAAATCCCAATCAGCACACTGCCGATTAAACCCGCGGTCACACCGCCATAGACCCAGCGATTCAGCTCAGAACGCCCGGCTCGGTTCAGACAGGCCAGCACAATGCCCACTACCAAAGCCGCCTCCACCCCTTCTCGCAGCGTAATGATAAAAGTCGGCAGCGCCGGTGTCAGGTCCACAGTTAGAATCCTTACTCAGTTAGTTCAGGCATCTATTATAGAAAGAACACCCCGTGGGAGCATGGCAACCATGCCCCTACTCCATCACTCATCCACCCATCCACTCCATTACCCATTCACCCTGTAGGCAATGACCTTGCTGCGCGGGTAGGTATGATACCTACCCCTACCCACCCCATCACTCCCTAGCCAGCCCAATCTCCGCCAGCCGCCGCCCCAAATACTCCCCCGCCGTCTGCGTCGGAAACGACACCCGCCCGCCGGTCCGCGCAACGCATTCAGGCCGCGGCGTCAGGTCAAAATCAGGCCGGGGATGGACAAAAAACGGCATAGAAAAGCGGCGATCGCGGCTGTTAGCCGGATTCGCCACCCGGTGAGTCGTGCTCTTCAGCAGGCCGTTGCTCAGCGCCTGGAGCATATCCCCCGTATCGACGACAATCTGGCCAGGGTCGGCGGCGACCGGCAGCCAGGTGCCGTCGGGTCGCAGCAGCTCTAGCCCTGGTGTCGTTGCCTCGCAGAGCAGCGTAATCAGGTTGATATCCTCATGGGGTGCAGCTCGCAGGCGATCCGGCTCAACCTCTGGCGGAATCGGCGGATAGTGAATGACCCGCAGTAGCGTATTGCCTTCCTGGGCCTGAGCCGCAAAAAAGTCCGAGGGCTGCTCCAGATAGCGGGCGCAGGCCGCTAGCAGATGGGTGGCGCAGATCTCCAGCTGCTGGTAGAGCGCCTGCATGACCGGGCGAAACTGGGGCACTTCCTTCGGCCAGATATTGATTAAGTCTGTCGTAGACGGCTGAGCGGCTGGCTCCCGGCCAATGTGCCAAAACTCCTTGAGGTCAGGCGCAGGCTGGTCTTTCGCATGTTCCCGACCAAACCGGATAAAGCCCCGCTGTCCATGGCTATCCGCTAGCTCGTAGCGCAGCTTAGCTGGCTCAGATAGGGCAAAGAAGGCTTCCGCCGCGCTGTAGGCCGAGTCAATCAGCCGCTGCTCGACGCCGTGGTTGACCAGCACAAAAAAGCCCAGGTTCTGAAGCGCCTCTCCCAAATCCCGGACAAACGCCTCCCGACTGACGCCGCCAGCCGTGAAGTCACTCAGGTCCAAGACTGAGATAGATTGAGCGCTCATTGCTGATGTTAGATTGCAGCTTCTGGACTAGCCTCAGGCAGCGTCCCAGAACCTGTATTGTAATCAAAACGGAAAAACCCGCGGCGCCAGCAAAACCGTCAGCACCCAAAAAATTAGATTCAGCGGCAGCCCAATCCGCATAAAGTCGCCAAAGCGATAGCCGCCCGGGCCGTAGACCATCAGGTTCGTCTGGTAGCCAATCGGGGTCGAGAAGCTGGCCGAAGCGCCGATCATAATCGCGATCGCAAAGGGCATAAAATCGACTCCCAAGCTTTTCGACACCGCCAGCGCAATCGGAAAAACCAGTACTGCGGCCGCATTATTGGTAATCACCTCGGTCAGGATAGATGTAACTGCGTAGACCGCCGCCAGCGCCATCCAGGGATTTTGTCCGGCCAGGCCAATGAAGGCCCCGGCCAGCGTCCCGGCTGCCCCTGTCGTCTCCAGCGCCTGACCAATGCCAAGCGCCGCCGCAATTACCAGCAGCACCGACCATTGCACATTGCCCAGGGCGTAGCCCGCCCCGCTACAGCGAGCGAGCACCATTACCATGGCCGCTAGCGTCGCCGCCTGAAGCATATCCATCCAGCCAAAGGTCGCCAGCGCCACCATCGCTACCAGAATTCCCAGCGCGATTGGGGCCTTCTGATGGCGTAACGGCTCTGAGTTGGGCACATCGCTGACCAGATAAAAGTCGCGCGAGGATCGCTGCTGGGCTAAGAACGTCGGCGGCGCTTCCAGCAGCAGCACATCCCCCGGCCTGAGGATGATGTCGCCAATTTTGCCCTGCAAGCGCTCACCGTTGCGAGCCACCGCTAGAATGACCGCGTTGTAGCGATTGCGAAACTGACCTTTGCGAATCGTCTGCCCGGCCACCGGGCAGGTATTAGAGACCACCGCCTCAATCAGTCGCCGCGCCGTCGGGGGGACGTCGAGTTTTTCAACCTGGTTGGTCGCGGGAACCAGTCCGCGCATTTTCTTTAGATCGACAATGGAATCGACAATGCCGACAAAGATCAGCTGGTCATGCTCCTGCAGCTGCTCCTGGGGGCTTACCGCCGGAATCACCTGCCCCGCCCGGACAATTTCGCCTAAAAACAGCCCCGGCAGATGGCGCAGACCGGCCTTTTCGATCGTCTTACCTGCCAGCGGACTGCCCGCTTCAACCACCATCTCGACCTTGTACTCGCGGGGATTGTCCTGCTCGCTCAGGGCGGGCTTGCGATTGGGCAGCAGCCAGCGGCCTGCGGTCAGCAGGTAAGCCGCTCCGATGAGGGCGCAGGGCAGGCTGACCCGGGTGATATCAAACATATTCATCCCTGGGTAGCCTGCCTTTGAAATCAGCAGCCCGTTCACGACCAGATTGGTGCTCGTGCCAATCAGCGTGCAAATGCCACCAAAAATCGCCGCGTAGCTGAGCGGAATCATCAGCTTCGACGGGCTGATCCGCAACTTTCGCGCCCAGTCGCTGACTACCGGCACAAACATCGCGACCACCGGCGTGTTGTTGAGAAAGGCACTCATGCCCAGGACCGGAAAAATCAGCCGTACCAGGGCAGAAAACAGCCCCTTGGGCAGGCCCAACACATGCTGAGAGACCCAGTTCAGCCCGCCCGTCTGCTGTAGCCCCGCCACCACCACGTAGAGCACCCCGACGGTCACCATGCCCGGATTGCTAAACCCAGCTAGGGCATCCTCTGCACCAACGACCCCAGTGACAAATAGAATGCCGAGCCCGCCTAGAAAAATCACCTCCGGCGGATAGGAGGTCAGCGCATTCAGCCAGAGCGTCGCCACCATCACCGCAATCGTCAGCCAGGCCTGCCAGGACAGGGTGAGGGTAATAACGGTATAGATCAGCGCGATCGCGACTACCGAACTCACCGCAACGATCAGTATCGCCATTCCTAGATTGGGAAACTTTTGCGCGATCTGCTGCTTGAAAAAACGGGCGGTCAGCATAGGGTTCAAAGACCTGAGCCAGAGACAACAAAAGCAAACGGAGAAAGCAAGCAAGGTTCGACCCAAATTGTATCCTGTTGCTCTAGCCGGAGCTTAAATTTTCTAACGGGATTCTGCTGACTTCATCAAGTCTTAAAGGCAAAGGACTTAAAGTCAGTCGCGATCGCCCGCCGCAGTAGAATAGTATCCGGCTTCATTCTGCGCTCAACCCAGCGCCTATTTTCTATGACGACTGTGCTCCCGACCCAGGCAGAGATCGCGGCGGCTGGCCTGAAGCCGGGCGAGTATGAAGAGATTGTGCGACGGCTGGGACGGCAGCCCAACCGGGCCGAGCTGGGCATGTTTGGGGTGATGTGGTCAGAGCACTGCTGCTACAAAAACTCCCGACCGCTGCTGAAGCAGTTTCCGACGTCGGGCGATCGCATTCTGGTTGGCCCCGGCGAAAATGCGGGCGTGGTGGATATGGGCAACGGCATCCGGCTGGCCTTTAAGATCGAGTCCCACAATCATCCTTCGGCAGTGGAGCCCTTTCAGGGTGCGGCTACCGGCGTCGGCGGCATTCTCCGCGACATTTTCACCATGGGGGCGCGCCCGATTGCCGTGCTCAACTCGCTGCGGTTTGGCGCCCTAGACTCGGTCCGCACCCGGCAGATTTTTAACGGCGTAGTCGCCGGGATCGCCCACTATGGCAACTGCTTTGGGGTGCCGACGGTGGGCGGCGAGGTCTACTTCGACCCAGCCTATGCGGGCAATCCGCTGGTGAATGTAATGGCAATCGGCCTGATGGAAACGCCGGAAATTGTCAAATCGGGGGCGGCGGGAGTCGGCAATCCGGTGCTTTACGTCGGCTCAACCACTGGGCGGGACGGCATGGGCGGGGCCAGCTTTGCCAGCGCCGAGCTGAGCGACCAGTCCGAAGCTGACCGGCCCGCTGTGCAGGTGGGCGACCCGTTTTTAGAAAAGTCTCTGGTCGAAGCCTGCCTGGAGGCGTTTAAGACCGGGGCCGTCGTCGCGGCTCAGGACATGGGCGCGGCCGGGCTGACCTGCTCCACCGCCGAGATGGCGGCGAACGGCGGCGTCGGGATTGAGCTAGACCTGGATAAAGTGCCGGTGCGCGAATCGGGGATGGTGCCCTACGAATATCTGCTGTCGGAGTCGCAGGAGCGGATGCTGTTTGTTGCCCAGGCCGGACGCGAGCAGCAGCTGATTGAGATTTTTCAGCGCTGGGGGCTACAGGCGGTGGTAGCCGGGACGGTGATTGCAGATCCGATCGTGCGGATTTTATTTCAGGGCGCAATCGCGGCGGAAATTCCCGCCACTGCCCTGTCCGACAATACGCCGGTCTACCCCCGCCAGGTGATATCGCCGCCCGCTTACGCCCAGACGGCCTGGGCCTGGACCGAGGCCGAGCTTCCCCCAGCTTCTGCCGAGGGCATTGCCGACCAGTCCTGGAATCAGGTGGTGCTGACCCTGCTGGGCACGCCGACGATTGCCTCCAAGCGTTGGATCTACCGGCAGTATGACCATCAGGTGCAGAACAATACGGTGCTGCTGCCCGGCGAGGCGGATGCGGCAGTGGTGCGGCTGCGATCGCAAATAAATCCTGACGCCGCAGGCGCCAACTCTGGCGTCGCGGCAACGGTGGACTGCAATGCCCGCTATGTCTACCTGAATCCCTACGAGGGCGCGATCGCCGCCGTCGCCGAAGCCGCCCGCAACCTCAGCTGCGTCGGGGCCGACCCGATCGCCGTCACCGATAATCTCAACTTTGGCAGCCCCGAAAATCCTATCGGCTACTGGCAGCTAGCCGAAGCCTGTCGGGGTCTGGCCGAAGCCTGCCGCGCCTTTGCCACGCCGGTCACCGGCGGCAACGTTTCGCTCTACAACGAAACGTTGGACAGCCAAGGTAACCCCCAGCCGATCTATCCCACGCCGGTGGTGGGAATGGTGGGTCTGGTGCCCGACCTCAGCCAGGTCTGCGGCCAGGGCTGGCGGTCGGTGGGCGATCGGATTTATCTGCTGGGCCTGCCGACAGAGCAAACGGGCCAAGAAACGGGCCAAGAAACAGGTCAGGGAACGGTGACCTTGGGCGGCTCGGAATATCTCAAAGAGATCCATCAGACCGTCGCCGGTCAGCCGCCTCAAACCGAACTGGCGCTAGAGCTGAAGGTGCAGGCGGCCTGCCGGTATGGCATTCGTCGGGGCTGGGTGCGGTCGGCCCACGACTGTAGCGAGGGCGGGCTGGCGATCGCCCTGGCTGAAGCTTGCATTAGCGGCCAGAAAGGCGCTACCGTGCAGCTGACGACGGGGAACCAGCGCGGGGATACAGTGCTGTTTGGCGAAGGCGGTGCTCGAATTATCCTATCGGTCGCTTTAGCCGACAGCGCTGACTGGGAAAGCTACTGTAGCCAGCAGCTGTCCGGTCACTGGCAGCGGCTCGGCGAAGTCAGTGAGACCGATCTGACGATCCGGGCGGGCGAACCGTTAGAAACGCGGGTCCACCTATCGGTAGCGGAGATGGCCCATCGGTGGAGCAGCGCAATTGAAAACGCGATCGCCCGTTAATATTTCCTTAACCTCAAATAAGGGGGATGACTGTGCCTTTTGGTTCAACAGATTAGCCCAGACAGGTGCTAGGATCGGTCTAAGGGTTAAAAAAGGATTAAGTTTGTACAGAACTTTTGTCCTGGACCCGGCGATATTTTTCCAACTTTCCACCCGGTTGATATGTGTTTAATCGCTGCTAGTGAATCCGAAGCCTCGGATTGCTAGCAGTTTTTGATTGGCCTGATTTGGAGCTCAAAGCAGATGTCTCAGCTTGCCGCTTATTCCCCCGCTGACGAACTTCAGGACAGCCGTCCTGACAAGCCCGAAGAAGCCTGTGGCGTCTTCGGCGTCTACGCTCCCGCAGAAGACGTGGCGACGCTGACCTACTTTGGCCTTTACGCCCTCCAGCATCGCGGCCAGGAATCGGCTGGGGTTGCTACCTTTAACCGGGGACAGGTCCATTCCTACAAGGGCATGGGGCTAGTGTCCCAGGTCTTTGACGATGAAATTCTGCGGCAGCTGCCGGGGCAGTGGGCGGTGGGCCATACCCGCTATTCCACCACCGGCTCTAGCCGCATGGTCAACGCCCAGCCCGCCGTGCTAGACACGCGCCTGGGGCAGATGGCGCTGGCCCATAATGGCAATATCGTCAACGCCAATAGCCTGCGCGATGAGCTGCTGAAGCGCGATCACGAGCTGCTGACCACCACCGACTCCGAGCTGATTGCTTTGGCGATGGTCGAAGCAATTGCCGAAGGGCAGCAGGACTGGATCGGGGGCGCGATCGCGGCCTTTAAGCGCTGCGAAGGGGCCTTCAGCCTAACCATTGCCACCCCGGAGGGGCTAATCGTCACTCGCGACCATCGCGGCATTCGCCCGCTGGTGCTGGGCTATATCGGCAGTCAGGATCCTCAGGACGGCCCCGGACAGTATGTGGTCGCTTCGGAGACCTGCGGGCTTGACATTGTTGGCGCTCAGTACCTGCGCGACATTCGGCCGGGGGAACTGCTGTGGATTGATTCATCTGGCCTGAAATCGGTGCAGTGGGCTGAGGCCGAGCGCAAGCTCTGCGTATTTGAAATGATTTACTTCGCCCGGCCCGACAGCGTTTTTCACCATGAGAGCCTCTACAGCTACCGCAAGCGGCTGGGCCAGCAGCTGGCCAAGGAATCCCCAGCCGAGGTGGATCTGGTGATGCCGGTGCCGGACTCGGGGGTGCCAGCGGCGATTGGCTATTCCGAAGCGGCGGGCGTGCCCTATGCAGAGGGGCTAATCAAAAATCGCTACGTCGGGCGGACGTTTATTCAGCCAACCCAGACGATGCGAGAAGCGGGTATTCGGATGAAGCTCAACCCGCTGCGAGACGTGCTGGAAAGTAAGCGAATTCTGGTCGTGGACGACTCAATTGTGCGGGGAACAACCAGCCGCAAGCTGGTGAAGGCGCTCTACGAAGCTGGGGCCGCCGAAGTCCACATGCGAATTTCTTCGCCGCCGGTCACCCATCCCTGCTTCTACGGCATCGACACCGACAGCCAGGACCAGCTGATCGCCGCTACCAATTCGGTGAAAGAAATCGAGGCGCAGATTGGCGTCGTTTCCTTAGCCTACCTGAGCTGGGAAGGGATGCTCGCCGCCACGGGCGTCGATCCCAACAGCTTTTGCTCGGCCTGCTTTACAGGGAACTATCCGGTTGAAATTCCAGATTCGTTCCGGCAGTCGAAGCTGATTTTAGAGAAAACGCCCGAGAATACCCCGCAGAATATCCCAGAAAAAACCCCGGTTAAAGCGTAGGTCGTTAAGCCTGCTTCGCAAACGTGCGAGCGTGGAGCAGCCGCTGTACCGGCTGGCCTGCTAGTAAATGCTGTTCGGCAATTGCCGCGACGTCGCTAGGCCGGACCTGGGAATACCAAGTCCCTTCTGGCATCACGGCCACCATCGGCCCTGAACCGCAGCAGCCCATGCAGCCGCTGGGACGAACCGCCGTATGTATCAGCTCATGCTGGCAAAATTCTTTCAGTACCTGGGCTGAACCATCGCGGGCGCAGGTGCGATTTTGGCAGACATAGACCTGCCGCGGCTGAGACAGATTGGGTCGCTCCACCAAACCTAAGCACCCAGCAGACGATTGACAAACTTATTTACCGACTGCTTCACCCGCTGCCGCCGTCGCCAGTTTTCAAACTCGGTCTGATAGCGATAACCGCTGAGCTGGTAAGCCTTCCAGCCATGCAGCGCCAGAATCATGCTCCAAACTATAAAAACGAAAAGTGTTAGTGACCAAAGCCAACCAATGGGCGTAAGCAGGTTGAGCAAGAGCAAAAAGCCATTAACGATTCCGTAGCGGACCAGGTGATGCTGAAACTTTTGCTTACGCTGCTGGTTAAAAACAAACTGCTCGGCGGCTTCTCCCTTCAGGCTGAGCCATTCGCGCTCGGCTGAAAACAGCGTCTCTGAGGCGATCCCCAGCTCAGCGGCAATCTCCACCAGCTGGCTGCGGGAGAGTTCGCCCGACTCGGTTTCTTTTGCGATCGCGATTTGCAAAATCTGCTGCGCATCCTCAGACGCATAGAGCTCGGTCATAGCTTTAGGGAAGAACGTATATTTTAGTTATAGCGAATATTTGGCCCGGGCAACGGTAGGGGAAACCGGTATCGGGTCAGGTTTTTGAGGTTTAGAAATCGTGCCAGAGCCGTGGCACAGCGCTACCCATAGCGGTTTCATCACAGCGCTCGCAAACGGCGACTGGCGGAAAAGCCACTATATTAAAGCTGAGCAATCTTGAAGAAATGTAAATTTGCGTTCGCGGCGCCTGAGTTGGAACATGCACACATCGCGGTTTGGTACAGCCCCGAGTACAGCTCCAGCAGGCTAAAACCGATGCTGCTCGGCTACAGCGACTCGCCGATGCAGGGGCGATTTCAGAGCAAGCGGCAGAACAGGCACAGTTCGCTAAAGCTGTACCAGAGCAGGCGCTGCGCTCTGCCGAAGAGCAAATTCACACCCGGCAGCAGGCAGGCAGCGCGGCTCGCGGCCAGGTCGAGTCGCAGCGGGTCGTGATTGCCCAGGAGCGACAGATTGAAGCGCAGCTGATGATTTCGTATGATTGCGGTAGACGGCTTCCAGATTGGGTTTAAACCGGCTCAAGCCCGAGGCCAGATTTACCACAGGCGCTAGTTGGAGTTTTAACCATGACTATTTCTGCTTTAAACCATCTCATGAGCTACGTGATCGAAGGCTGGATGATCCTCAGCGCCGCCTCCGTTAGCTTCGGTTTTGTCCGCTATGTCGCCCGGCAGGTTCAGGCCGAAGAGCGGGCCGCCCAGGCAGAACGCGAACTCGCCGCCCTCCAGGCCGCCGAAGCGCAGAGAGTCGCTGAGCGGGCCGCCGTGTCAGAAAAGCTGGAGAAAGAGAAACAGGCCGCAGCGAAGACTTCGGTTTCAGTTTCGACTCGGTAGCTGCTACTCTTCATACTCCGTCTGTATCTCCACCTCCAGCGTCTCCTCATCAATGCTGACGTAGAGAATATTGGGCCGGCAGCAGACCTGGCAGTCCTCAATGTAGGACTGTGTGCCGCCGGCGCTGAGGTCCACAAAGGTGGTATTAGGCTCACCGCAGAAGGCGCAGACGTATTCTGCTGAGTTTTGCATAGCGGCTAGGTAATCACCGTAGGCTCGTCGCGGCCGGTAAGCTCGCGGATTTTGGCAAACTCGTCTGCCAGACTAATTAGCCCGCCCAGGGCAGCCTGAGTATCGACATCGTGCTTGGCGGGATCGGGCTCGTAACTTTCCAGGTAGAGCCGCAGCGTCGCCCCCTGAGTCCCCGTGCCGGAAAGACGGAAGACCATCCGCGAGCCGTCTTCAAAGCCAATCCGCAGACCCTGATGTTCGCTGACGCTGCCGTCAACCGGGTCGGTATAGCTAAAGTCGTCTGCGTATTTGACGGTGTAGTCGCCGAGCTTTTTGCCCTTGAGCTGGAGAAACTGCGATTTCACGCCATCCATCAGCTGATTTGCGGCCTGCGAATCGATGCCTTCGTAGTCGTGGCGGGAGTAGAAATTGCGGCCATAGGTCTGCCAGTGCTCGCGGACAATATCTTCCACTGACTGCTTACGGGCCGCCAGAATATTCAGCCAGAACAGGATTGCCCACAGCCCGTCTTTTTCGCGCACGTGGTCGGAGCCGGTGCCGAAGCTTTCTTCGCCGCAGATGGTAATCTTATCGGCGTCCAGCAGGTTGCCGAAGAACTTCCAGCCGGTAGGCGTTTCGTAGCAGTCGAGGCCGAGTTTTTCAGCCACCCGGTCTACGGCTTGGCTGGTGGGCATGGAGCGAGCGACGCCGGATAGGCCGTCGCGATAGCCCGGCACCAGGGAGGCGTTGGCGGCGATCAGGGCGAGGCTGTCGCTGGGGTTGACGAAGAAATTGCTGCCCAGAATCATATTGCGATCGCCATCCCCATCCGAGGCCGCGCCAAAGTCTGGCGGGCTGTCGCCAAACATCAGCTCGACTAGGTCATGGGCGTAGACCAGGTTGGGGTCGGGGTGACCGCCGCCGAAGTCCTCCAGCGGCTCGCCGTTCTGCACGGTGCCGGATTTTGCCCCGAGCTTGCCTTCCAAAATATCGCGGGCGTAGGGGCCGGTGACGGCGTGGAGCGAATCCATACACATTTTGAAATTGCCGCTCAGAAAGCTGCGAATCTGGTCGAAGTCAAACAGCGACTCCATCAGGGCGGCATAGTCGGTGACCGAGTCGATCACCTCGACGGTCATATCGCCGATTTTGTGGGTGCCGGTCTGGTCGAGGTTGATATCCTCGGCGTCTTCAATTTTGTATTCGCTAATTTTCTTGCTGTGTTCGAAGATGGCGTTGGTCACCTTCTCAGGCGCGGGGCCGCCGTTGCCGACGTTGTACTTAACGCCAAAGTCGCCCTCGGGGCCGCCGGGATTGTGGCTGGCTGAAAGGATAATGCCGCCAAACGCATCGTATTTGCGGATCAGGCAGGATGCCGCCGGAGTGGAGAGGATGCCGCCCTGACCGACCAGCACGTTGCCAAAGCCGTTAGCCGCCGCCATTTTTAAGATGGTTTGGATGGCCGGACGGTTGTAGAAGCGTCCGTCGCCGCCGAGGACTAGGGTTTTGTCCTGGTAACCTTCCAAACTATTGAAGATCGACTGAATAAAATTTTCCAGATAGTGCGGCTGCTGGAAGTCCGGCACCTGTTTCCGCAGGCCAGACGTACCCGGCTTTTGATCGCTAAAGGGCTGGGTCGAAACCGTTTGACTAGACACGCAATATCCTCCATAACCAACGGCAGCAGCTGGGGTCGAAAACCAAAACTGGAGCCAGATTTAGTTTAGTCTGTCCCGCGATCGCTGTCGCAATGCTTTTGATAGAAATGCCGACTCTAGCTTGCCGCAGGTATTCTGCACTACATCAGCGGTTCAACCTTCCTAATGCCCGAGAGTGGCTGGGGAATAAAGCTGGGAATACTGGATAGAAGTCAGGAAGAGCTTATGGATCGCCGCACCTTGATTGCCCAAGCTCGAAGCGGGGATACCGACGCGATCGCCGCCCTATTTTCCCAGTCTCTCGCGGTTCACGGGCTAGCGGTTGAGGCCGTTCGCCAGAGTCATCGGCTCATCCTCTGGCTAGAAGGGCCAAAAGTTCCAGCGCAGGCCCCGGTCATTGATTATCTGCGTCAGAGCCTAGTTAAGCTGCGGGTGCCATTCTTGACGACAGTGCTGGTTCATGCCCAGCCGTCAAAAGCCTCCGTACCTGTCTGGTCGGAAGAATTTTCACTCCCCAACGCAGTCTGGAATGAAGAGCCACCACAAAATCCGGATCCCCCAACCTCCCAGCCCGCCGCAAAAACCATCCCTGACGAGTACCGCTCCTCTGTCAAATCCCATGCTTCTTCTACCCGACCGCAGCCCATTGTGATTCGCTGGTCTGACTTTGACCCACTGAAGCTAGCCATAGTCGCCGTCATTGCCCTCTATGGTGCCCTATGGGCTATTGAACCCAGCTACAGCGGCTGGCAGGGACTGCTGCATTTCCCCGACCTGGCGATCCATGAAACGGGACACCTGCTGTTTTTGCCCCTGGGACACTTTTTAATGATTCTAGGCGGTTCCCTAACGCAGATCCTTTTCCCCGGCGTATTTACCGGCTATTTCTTATACAGTCGCCAGTTCTTTTCCAGCGCGGTGACGCTGTTTTGGACCGGCCAGAACTTCATGGACGTCGCCATTTACATGGGCGATGCGCCTTACCGCGAGCTGCCCCTGACCGTAGATAACATTGACGCCCACGACTGGTGGAACCTGTTCAATATGATGGGCTGCCTTGACCAGGCAGGACTGATTGCCGGTCTGACCCATGCGGTCGGCGTGCTGCTGTATTTAGCTGCTGTAGCTGCGGGGGTATGGTTTTCGAGAATAGAGCGGTCTCCCTCACTTCCGGCTGAGCACCTCAACCGGATCGCCCACCGCTAAAGTGCCTGAGCCGTGCTGGATCAGGTTTTGCCCAAACCAGATGGCGCTGTCCCAGCGGCGATAGGTGGACAGGGTTTGCATTGGTTCTTTTCCCCGTTCACCCGTGGACTGATCGACGGTCGGGATCGAGCAGCGGCTGCAGGGCTTGGCCACGTCAAAGACAATGTCGCCGATCCGAATCTGCTTCCAGGTATCTTCGGCCAGCGCCTCGCAGCCGCGAATTACCAGATTGGGCCGAAACCGATTCATCGGCACCGGGTCTGCTAGTTTCTGATTCAGGTCGGATAGGGACGCTTCGGAAATTAGCAAAAAGGGATAGGCATCGGCAAAGCTCACTAGCTTGTCTGGCCCAAACTCGCCATGCTCGGTCGGTCGGCGCGCCTCGTCGGGCATATAGACGAGCTGACAGGAAAAGTCTAGGAACTGGCTGAACCACTGCTGGCTTTGCGCTCCGGCTGAGAGGGCCAAAGTGAGATCGCCCCACACCTCTACCTCCGTCCGCCGCTCTAGAGCATCTGAGTCGTCATCGAAGGCCACCATCAGCTCCGGCATTCCCGGCGCAGTCACCCGCAGGCCATCTGCCGCCACGGCAACCTCAATCAGCGCCATCCGAGGAAACCGCCGCTGGGTAATAAACTTTCCTGCTTCATCCACCAGCATCCACCGCCGATCCAGCTGAAACCCCCGAGCCTCTACCTGCGCCTGCTCCAGCTCAACCCCCGCTGCCGACTTGATCGGGTAAATATGCAGTTCACTCAGCGCGATTTCAGCCATCGCTATCTCCAAACCGTTTGAGCATTGTGTATTCTTAAGTTTAGAGAAATTTGACCAGCTTGATGAAGTTCGAAGTTTGGACAGCTTTTGGCTGTTGCGCATACCGATCGAGGAGAAAGAATACGAATCATAAGTGCTCGAAAAGCAACCCGGCAGGAGCAAAGGTTTTATGAAGAAGGAAGTTGCGAATAAGATGGAAGACGAGTTACGTCCTGAGTATGATATAGCTCAGATGAAGGGCGCTATCAGGGGTAAGTACGTTGAACGATACCGCCAGGGAACAAACCTAGTGCTTTTAGAGCCTGATATAGCTCAGGCGTTTCCTACTGATGAAGCAGTCAACGAAGCGCTGCGGTTATTAGTCAAGGTTGCCAAACGTCAGCTACTCGATACAGCAGCTCAAGAAGCGACTCAGGACAGTAGCTCAACGATTGCCGTCAAAACAGACGATAGCGACTCAACTAACTAATCGAGTAGGTAAACGATGTCAAATAATACAAAATTTACTTTAATGTCTGCTGTCTCAACCGACCATTTGACGACTGGCAACGAGATCGATTGCGGTTTGAGGGGGAGGCAGTGCTCTTAATTCTAAAGCAAGTAAGAAATCACCGCTGGCAGCTGGTTATTAGTAAAGCTGTCGAGGCCGAGTTGGAAAGATTGTCTGATAAGTAGATAAACGGAATTAAACGTAGCGATGGAGGTAAGCTGAGAAGCATCCCCATAGAGCAGGACGTTTCAAGCATGTCAACCCCGCCATTACGAATCGAGTTAAGCCCAGACGAAGATCGCACCCTGCAAGACCTACGAGCTGCCGCCGGGATTTCTCAACGAACCAAAGACCGGGCAGAGGCATTGCGATTGAGCCATCGAGGGTGGACGCCCAACCAAATTGCAGAGTACCTAGGCTGGCAAGTGGCTACTGCCCGCCAGGCGATTCATCGCTGGCAGCAGGCGGGGTTGGGTGGCTTATGGGACAGGCCGCGTTCAGGACGTCCGGCCCGATGCACAGCGGAAATCCTATCGGCACTGGAGCAGCATCTGTCGGTGGAGGCGCTCACGGTCAACAGCCGTCAACTGGCAGAGCATCTAGCCGAGGTTCACGGCATTAGCCTCAGTCGCGGTCAGCTGCGGCGAATGCTCAAAAAAAAACTATCGGTGGAAGCGCACTCGACACAGCCACCGTCGCCGTCAAGACCCGGTGTTGCGAGCCCAGCGGCAAGCTGATTTGGCGTTTCTACAACAGGCAGCTGAGGACGGCTATGTCCGCTTGCAGTACCTTGATGAGACCGGCTTTGATAGCTGGAGTCCGGTCAGCTACAGTTGGTCATTGATGGGCACCCAAAAGGGTCAAGAGCAGACCGTACGCCGCAGTCGTCGGCTGAGTCTCCTTTGACTCTGGGAACCCGGACGGGCGTTGAGCTATGGCTTGGTCGTTGGCAGCTTAACCAGCGCGAGTTACATCCGCTTTATGACCTGGCAAGCGAGGCGGGCTCAACGGCTGTGGGAACGCACGGGGATGATCACCGTCGTGGTTCAGGATAATGCCTCAATTCATACCAGCAAAGTCGTGAAGCAGCAGCTCCCGATTTGGCAGGCTCAAGGACTGTATTGCTTTCAGCTACCGCCTTACTGCTCTGAGATGAATTTGATTGAAACAGAATGGCATCAGCTCAAAGCGCATGAGATTCGAGGGGCTATGTTCGAGCACACCTATGACTTGGAGATGGGGGTGATTGCTGGATTGAACCGCCGAGGAACTCAGGCGGGTTACGCGCTCAAACGCTTTAGTTTTGCTTCTAATCGGCGCCAATCCCAAATTCCTCACGGTCTAGCAGGGCTACGTTTATTTAGGGTCACCTACTTAGTAGTCATTTGAGGACAAGCCACCATAGCCTGAATAAGGTTCTACGCCAGGAACGTTATCAGCCAGCTCCTGTAAGCGCACAACCTGCCGATCTTCAATCACTTCTCTGGGAATCACCTGAATCGACAGAGGCAAGTCTTCTAGCGGAGCTTCAATTCGGGTTCCAGTAGTTGCGGTAGAAGGATCGTATCCCTCGTCTTGCTCTCCGGTGACCGCGATTTGGATTGCCTCATCGGCAGCTCCAGCCTGGGCAACGCCAGGCACTACGCTCAGAATTAGATTTCCTGCTTCTGAACTGATTTGAGCCGTAGGTGGCGCATCGGTTCCTGTAACTGCCACCTGTACCCCTCCATCGGGCAGACTCGTCACCTATACCAGGGCAATCCCTTCCGCTGGGCTAAATTGTTCGGCGGTAGCCTCGTCAGTTAGATTTAGCGTGGCATTGGGAATTTCAGTAATTAGGGCATTGCCAACTACGCGAGATTCACTCGCTGACAAAGGCTGATCCGAAATCAGAACGATATTCAGACCGGCTGGGGTTGAACTCGCCTGCACATCTGTAACCATAGCCGCTTCAGCCGCCACAGCCTGAGCCATCCAGTCATCGACCGCTAGCGCTGCGGGCTCCGGCTCAGAGACATCGGAAAACGAACTAGGTTGGGGCAGTTCACTGGTCGCGGGTTCTGCTGCCATCAACGCCGCTGGAGAATTTGCCCAAGCCGGCGGCGATAAAATTGCCGTTAGTAGCCCTGCCACCGTTAGCCCAAGGGAGCCTGCTTTCAACCCAATCATGCCTCACCCACACTATTGATATGAATTCTCAATTGAGAAAATCCTATAGCGAGTGATGGGCCGCATTAGTTCCCAGCCGGATCTTTTTCATTCCCAGCCGGATCTTTTTGGGAACGTGGAGTTGAGTCTGACCTGTGGCCGCTCGTGTTTGAGCTGAGAAAGGAAGCGCGTGAGCGCTAGTGCCGTTGCCGAGCCGGTCAGGTCCAAAGCGTCAGGGCAAACTTGGTCATATAGCTACCAATCCTAGAGACCAGCTGACCGAACCAGTTTAGATGAAGGTATGCATAGGCTCAGAATCAAGGTTTAGAATAATCAGAATCAAGGTTTAGAATAAATTGAGGGTCAAAGCTAGAGGGGATGACTTAAGGTTCAAAGCTGGAGGTACCATTTCAATGTCAGCAAATCTCGAAATCAATCGCCTATTAGTGCAGGAAGCGTTGGGGCTCGGCGAGCATCACACTGAAAAAAGCGATCGCGACTGCTTTTGAAAAGCTAGACTCAGCTGAGCCAACTGTACTGCATCGATGTCCCATTCAAGGAAACCCGACCGGCAAAGAGAACATCAGGCGAATGAGCGGACGTTTCTGGCCTGGCTGCGGACGTCAATTTCACTTATTGGCTTTGGGTTTGCGATCGCCCGCTTCGGAATATTCCTCCAGCAGCTTGAAGCGGTTACCGCTTCGTCCGAACCGCCAGCTTCAAATTCTCAGCTTTTAGGCATCGGACTGGTTATCTTCGGCATTGTGGTCATTATCTTAGCCGCCTGGCGCTACAATCGAGCCTTCTTACAGATTGAGCGAGGCTACTATCGTCCTAGCCGCTGGGCCATCTGGCTGCTCTCTGGTATTGCGACGCTGCTAGGGCTGCTGAGTATTCCGCTATTGATGCGACAGCCGTCTCCTACAAAACCCACGCCCAGCTCTAGCCCTTCTCAGCTTCGTAGATACTAGAGTCAAGTGGATAGGTAGCCTGGAACATATATTGGAGGGTGCGGGAACTAGCATGATCGCAGCTGCCTACTTGGAACGACTATCCGTTTCCTTGTGAAGCGCGTCCAGAAAACGTTTGGATGACATAACTTGAATAGCGTAACAGCACCCAAACCGGGTTACCGAGGAATTTCCTTGCAATACGTGAGCTTACCCGGAGATGGACAGAAGACACGCCGGTCTTCTCAGCCACATTGCTCCCTAACACCACTAATAGGAAATATCAGCTGCCTGCTTGAGTGCTGTTTTGGAATTGTCAAATGAACAGATACGGCTATCTATCTTTGACCTCCTTGTGAGTTGAAATAGAAGTCTTTTCAACTTCTGAATTTAGCATATCAAAGGAAGGACTCATCAGACTTTTCTTTGATATGAAAGTTCACGAACTTCGTCTTGCTGCTACAGGAAAAATCCATTAGAACGCCCTAGCAGAGGCGGATAACGCGCTCTTAGAGAACTTGCAAGACCGCCAAGGTTTACTCTTCTTATCATATTGAAGATTTTCTGACAAAAGAAAGCGTGTAGAATAGTAAGGCAGGACAGCACCCCGGTCTTTTGCCTTGTCCTGCGCTCGCACTAAGGTAGATGATTGTCATCTGATGATTGATATCCATAGTGATTTTGTTTGGGTTTTGCTCTGAGCTTTAGGAGACGTAATCATGTCAAATAGAAATGCTGCTCGAGTCTACAAAAATATAGAGAAAGCATACGCTAATCAAGCGAGAAAAAAGGCCCTAAGCGACCCGGAAACCTTTACAAAACTGGCTAAAGCTCGCGGCTATAACTTCTCGGTAGACGGTTTAGAGGCGAAGCTCAATCAGCTCTCTGATGAGGAGATTGCCGCCATTTTTAATCCAGGGATTCCACCCAGGCGTCATCTTTTCCCCAGATAGCGGAGCCTGCCGATCGTCTCATCCTTTATACTGGCCAATTAAACTGGCCAACCGTATCGTAAGTTGGCGCAAATTAGGTATTTACAGGATGCGACGGCCATCCACTTTGGTGAACTTGTGAGCATTGCCCAGCTGTAGAAACCAGAAGCAGCTTGCTCTGGCTAACGGCCTGCTGGAGGGCAATCCCGACTTCTTCACCAAAGCAGGGATCGCGAAGGGTGGTCGAGAGAATTGCGGTCCAGCCGGGACCTACCGATTCGGCAACGACCGTGCCCTGCCAGTCGGACCGAAACCGAAAGATAATCACCCGGTCGGTTTGCAGGAAACGACGCACCTGGTCTACTGCAACCTGCAAGATTTGATCGAGGTCAAGGGTTTGGCGAATAGAATCCGTGATTTGGGTCACTAGCTGCTCGCGGTCCAGCTGCTGTTGCAGCCGGGCTTCGGTCTGCTTGCGATCGCTAATGTCTCTTAGAATTGAGAGATGGCTGCCGCGGATAAAGTTTGCGGTTGCTGAAAATTCCGTTTCCCGTGTTGTGCCGTCGGGGCGATAGACCCGAAACTCCCCCGACATCTGGCCTTCTTCTAGAAATGTCTGCCAGATCTCAGCAAAATTGAGCGCTGGGTCGATAAAATCGCCAGCAGCTGGTCACCATAGGTAACCCTGCGGCTGCTCGGGTCGATCGCGAGCTTGCCCCACTGTAAAAGGGGTTTGGTTTGGGGGCCGCCGCGACGCAGTAGCGCCTGGACCCGTGCCATCAGCTCCTCTGGGTCAAAGGGCTTAACCACATAGTCATCTGCGCCGGCGTTGAGCGCGATCGCTTTTTGGCGGCTCCCGCCCTGACCCGTGAGCAGTAATATGGGAAACTGAAACCCTTTAGTCCGCAGCTGCTGACATAGGCCAATGCCATCTAATCGAGGCAGAACGACATCCAGAAGGGCTAGGTCATACTCATAGACCTCCGCCAGCTGTAGCCCGGCTTCCCCATCCGCAGCGGTATCAACAGCATAGTGATAGCTAGAGAGCAAATGCTGTAGAGTCTGTGCGACGGTAAAATCGTCCTCTACGACCAGAATTTTCACATTGACCTCCAAAGAGATTTTGGCATGGCCCTCGCTCCGCGTCACCGGGTCGATCACAACTCTGTTGTTCACCACAGCGGCTGTCCCCTATGGGTTCAGGCGTAGTGGGCAGCGTCTAGGCGCATGTCTTCAAGAATCTGCCAGGCTACGTCGCATTCCTGCTCGATCTGAGCGTCCTGGTCGTCAATAATGCGAGCATTGCCAAGGGCCTCTTGAATGCGCTGGGATAGCTCATCTCGGGGCGGTGCAGCCCCCGGATAGCCCTTCAGCAAAATGTCGGTGACCGAAACGATCCCCAATAGCTCGTCCTGCTCAATCACCGGCGCCCGATGCACCCCCGCCTCGGCTAGAATCTGCGCTACCTCCAACAGGGTGGCATGCGGCGGTACTTGGATGCAGGGTTGCCGCATAATACTGCTCACCCGCACGAAGCGAGGATTGTCGCCTTGGGCAATCACCTTATAAACAATGTCTTTTTCGGTCAAAATTCCATAGGGTCCCTTTTCAAACGCTTCCTCGACCACGAGCGATCGCACCCGCTTCGCCCGAATCAGCCAAATCGCATTTTCAACCGTAGCCGTCTTACGAATCACGACTACGGGCTGGGTCATAATGTCTCTAGCCTTCAGCATCGCTACCCCCTCGTCTGGCGAATTTATCCACATCAGTCGCCCCTTTAAGCTGCTGACAAGCTAGTTATAAATCAAGAGTTTGAGGAAGTTGTGAGGGTAGCGCTTCGGTACAGACTCTAGCGCGATCGCCACATACCCGATAGATTTAGACACCATGACCTTGAGTTGCGATCTCTGGGATTGATTCCAGCACCGAATATCCTATGGAATAAAAAGCCGCCTTGACCCTTTATAGCCCTCAATATCGAAAGCAATCTCAATGCTAAAACTTTGCCTCGATGAGCTTCCTCAGCGGGCTCTTTGCTAACCGAAGCGAATTAGATTGGAGCCTGATAATGACGGTCGATCGCCCCGAAGCAAGGGGCCAGTACAGCTTTAATCCGCTCGGCGTCGGGGGGACAGCCCGGCAGGTCGCAGTCTACGGTAACGACCTGATGAACGGGCATGACTCGGTCTACGAGGGGGGCGCCAGGTCACCTTTGGGCAGATGGGGCTGGCAGTCGGCCGCCAGGTAGGCGCGGTCGAGTACGGGGGCAGCGCTTCCCAGCGGGTTGCGCAAGGCGGCGACGCTGCCGGTGACGGCGCAGTCGCCAAAGGAAACGAGAAAAAGGACATATGGCAGCCCTAGCACCCCCCCTAGCCATGCTGTCGCCAGCTTGATTCGGTTCATAGGGCCTCCTGAATAAGCTTTAAATCAATCCCTGAGCACAACAGTAGGGAGAAATATGGTCCTAGGCTAGTAATCAAAGCTGAGTTAAAGAATTGAAATAAACAATTTTTCGTAACTACTCAGGCTTAATACTTTATGTTGATTGAGAGCATGTGCGAGTACATGAGTTAAAGTTTTGAGAGCATTGATTGAGTAGGCGGCATACAGTTGAGTCAGCGAGAGCCAAAACTGAATATCA
>NZ_JADEXG010000015.1 GCF_015207255.1 Vasconcelosia minhoensis LEGE 07310 | reverse complement strand
CAGGAAGGTCGTCAGGAAGGTCGTCAGGAAGGTCGTCAGGAAGGTCGTCAGGAAGGTCGTCAGGAAGGTCGTCAGGAAGGTCGTCAGGAAGGTCGTCAGGAAGGTCGTCAGGAAGGTCGTCAGGAAGAGGCAGTTCACCTGAGCTTTCGACTGCTGAGGAAGCGGTTTGGCGAACTTTCGGAGGAGATGCAGGCTTCAGTGTCGGCGTTACCCCTATCTGAGCTGGAGGAGCTGAGTGAGGCTGTACTGGATTTTGCCAGCTTAACGGACTTACAGAGTTGGCTAATAGAGCGTTCGAGCTGAGCTTTTGAGTCACTACACATTCATGCTTTATGCTGACTCGCAGTTCTTCAGCCCCTATGCAATGTCGGTATTTGTGACGCTAGTTGAAAAGGAGGCTCAGTTCGAGCTTCAGACAGTTGATTTGCAAGCTGAAGCGAACCAAAGTCCCGACTATCAGAAGTTGTCTCTGACCAGCCGTGTACCAACGCTGACCCACGGAGACTTTCACCTGTCAGAATCTTCTGCCATCTCAGAGTATTTGGAAGATCTGCTGCCCCCGCCAAAATACAGGCGGGTCTATCCCAGCAATCTTCGGGAAAGAGCCAGAGCCAGACAAATTCAGGCCTGGCTGCGCAGTGATTTTTTACCTATCCGCACCGAGCGTTCAACCGAAGTCGTATTTTCTCAGCCGGTGGACACCCCCCTCTCCGATGCGGCACAAGCCTCCGCAGACCGGCTATTTACTGCGGTGGAACGCTTGTTAGTGGACGATGCCCAAAATTTATTCGGCGAATGGTGCATTGCCGATACTGATCTAGCGCTGATGCTGAATCGGCTGGTGCTAAACGGCGATAACGTGCCCGAGAAGCTAGCGGCCTATGCCCAGAATCAGTGGGAAAGGCAATCGGTGCAGCGCTGGAGGCAAATCGAACGCTCACTTTAGAGGCTTAGGACCGCTCATCTACGGGCTGACTTACCGCTGCATGGGTAGAGCAGCTGATAATTTTAATTGCAAATATATCGCATTAGTCCTACGCTATTTTTAATCTTTAGTTGTTTAGTTGAAAGTAGAGTCAAGATGCGATTAAAACCGATTGGGCTATTTTTGGCAGTAGGGCTGACCAGCAGTCTGGTCGCCTGCACGACCTCCGCGCCTGACGTCAGCGACGCAGAATCCCCCGCCGTCCAGACGGAAGCAGCCGGCGGTGAAGGAGGCGAAGGCGGTACCGTAGATCTGGCCTGGAGCGGGGAATTTGCCGATCGCGAGGTGATTGCAGGCTTTACCAATCGAGTCGTAGTGCCCAAGTATGAGCAGTTTGAGGCTGCTGCTCAGGAGCTAGCTACAAGCCTCGATCAGTTTGCCAATGCGCCCAGTGAGGCGTCCCTGACGGCGGCCCGTGAAGCTTGGTTGGAAGCGCGCTCAGTCTGGGAAAGAACCGAGAGCTTTGCCTTCGGTCCGGCGGGCTCCCTAGGCTATGACGCCGCACTCGACACCTGGCCAGTTAATGAAACTGATATTCAACAGGTGCTGGCGAGTGATGAGCCGCTAACTGCCGAGCAGGTTGCGCAGCTGCCCGACAGTCAGAAGGGGATGCACACGATTGAGTATTTGCTATTTGGCCTAGAAAACGATAAATCCCTCGACCAGTTCAGCGATCGCGATCGCGCCTACCTACAGGCCCTGGGTCAGGATCTCAGCCGAGTTTCTAGCGCGCTGCTAGAGAGCTGGCAGGTGGGCATAAACGGCCAGCCGCCATACCGGGAGGTAATCGCCCAGGCGGGAGAGAATAATACGGTTTATCCCACCCTACCTGCCGGAGCCCAGGAAATGGTAACTGGGCTGATTGAGTCGCTGAACGAGGTAGCAGCTGAGAAGATTGGCGTGCCTTTAGAAGAGCAGGACCCGGTCAATCTAGAGAGCCGCTTCAGTCACAACACCCTCGCCGATCTGAAGAACAACGTCATCGGCGCTCGCGCTGTCTACTACGGTCAGGCGGGGGCTGAAACAGCTGCTGCGGACAGTCTGAGCCGCTATGTTGCCCAGCGAGACGCTGCCGCAGACGAACAAATTCAGGCTGAATTTGAGGCCGCGATCGCGGCTCTAGAAGCAGTGCCCGCTCCCTTAGAAGAAAGCGTCACCGACCCTGATGCCGCGCCCGCTCTGCAGCAGGCCCAGGACGCTGTGCTAGCGCTGCAAGAAACCCTTGAAACCCAGCTCGTTCCATTAATTTAAAATTTCTATGGCCCCGGTTCTCTCATCCCAACTCCCTCGCTGGAAGAAATATCTGGGGCTGCTGCTAGCGGCAGCTGTCCTGGGCGCTCTCCTTTCCTTTGGGCTTAATTCCTGGCGCAGCTCTTCTCCTGGACAGACCGGGGCCGGGGGAGCAACCACCGTTAACAACCGCTCCTCCCGGGCCTTTTCTCAGCCTGCGCCGGGTCTCTCGGCAGCAGAATTTGACCAGCACGCTGAAGGAGACGCCAACTTTGAGGCGGTCTTTGTCACAGCGCCAGCGCAGGTAAATCCGGGATTGGGACCGCTGTTTAACAACGCCGCTTGTGTCGGCTGCCATATTAAAGACGGTCGGGGGATGCCCGAGCCGGGGCAGTCGCTGGTGCGGGTGAGCCTGCCGATGGGCGAGGTCAACCCGGCGATGGGCGTGGTACCGGTGCCTGAGATTGGCGTACAGATTCGCGATCGCGCCGTCTATGGCCATGTCCCTGACGCGCGGATGGCGATGGACTGGCAGACGCAGGTAGGCCAATATCCTGACGGGCGGGCTTATGAACTGAGATCGCCCCGGCTGAAGCTAACTCAAGCGGACCCCGAGAAGCCTTTACCTGATGACATGCTGACCTCGCTGCGGGTGCCACCGCCAATCTTTGGTAGCGGCCTGCTGGAGGTGGTGCCGGAAGTCGCTATCCTCGACCAGGCCGACCCGGACGATCGCAACCAGGATGGCATTTCGGGCCGTCCCAACCGGGTATGGGACCCCGGTGCTCAAGCTGAGGCCCTGGGTCGCTTTGGGTTCAAAGCCAACACGGTCTCGCTCGAAGTGCAGACGGCGGTAGCTTACTTCAACGATATGGGCGTGACCAACCCGGTTTTCACAGGCGGCCAGGCCAGCCCCGACGTCGATCAGAAAACGCTAGATACCACCACATTCTATGTTCAAACCCTGGGCGTTCCGGCGCGGACGCTGCGCGATAATCCCCAGGTGCAGCGGGGCGAAAGGCTGTTTGCCCAGGTTAGCTGTACGGCCTGTCATGTGGCCACGCTCAAAACCGGCCCGGCGGATATTCCGGTGCTGGCGAACCAGACCATTCATCCCTATACCGATTTACTGCTGCACGATATGGGTGGGGGCCTGGCCGACAATCGTCCAGACTTTGACGCCAGCGGCAGCGAATGGCGGACGGCGCCGCTGTGGGGATTAGGCCTAGTGCAAACGGTGCTGCCCTACGCGGGCTATCTACACGATGGCAGAGCCCGTACGATCGAAGAGGCGGTGCTCTGGCACGATGGCGAGGCGGCTGAGTCAAAGGCGCAGTTTATGGCCCTCGGGGAACGAGATCGCGCTGCCCTACTCCAGTTCCTCAATTCTCTCTGAACCTCTACTACAGCCGCTTTCGCCCGATCCGCAGCCAGCGATAGCCGTAGCCCGCCAGCGGAATACCCTGCTGAGGTTGGGTAATCGGCTCGTAGGACTGGTCGCCAAACAAATCGGTCCAATGATTTTCGGAGCTATCTTCTAGCGTTAGCTTCGTCGTACAGTCCTCAGCGGCTAGATTATGCAGCGTGACCAGGGTGCCGTTGCGCCAGCGATATTGCAGCGCCAGCACGCCGGGGCTATCGGCCTTTAGAATCTTCCAATGACCCCAGCCCAGTTCGGGGCATTCTTTGTGCGTCCGAATGGCTCGCTCCATCCAGTTCAGCAGCGAGTCAGATGCTTTTTGCTGTTTGACCACGTTGAGCTGGTGATAGCCGTAGGGGCCTGTATCGATGACAGGGCGAATCAGCTTTTCCGCCGGTGCGGTCGAAAAGCCGCCGTTGGATTCGTTGGACCACTGCATCGGCGTCCGAATAGACTTCCGCTGTTCTAAGGATAGGTCGTCGCCCATGCCGATTTCTTCACCAGCTTTGAGGACGGGGGTGCCCGGCATCGTGAACATCAGGCTGTAGGCGAGGCGAATCCGTTTGGGGTCGTTTTGTACTAGCGGTGGAAAGCGTCGCCGCAGGCCGCGATCGTAGATCCAGACTTGTGCTTTATCCTGTTCAAACTGGGTGAGAATTTCTTCCTGCTCGGCTTTGGAAAGCTTGTCTAGCGATAGCTCATCGTGATTGCGAACAAAATAGGCCCACTGCCCGGTATCGGGAATTTCAGGCGGCGCGTTTAAGCCCTCAATTAAAGGAGCCGCAGACTTACGGGCAAAGGCCAGCATCAGATACTGGTTGACGATGAAGTTGAACAACATCTGTAGCTTTTCACCCTGACCAAAGTAGTGAGGCACATTCTCCATCGCCACGTTCGCTTCAGCCAGAATAATTGCGTCGCCGCGCCGCCAGGAGAGAAAGTCTCGCATCTGCTTTAGATACTCGTATGGCTCGGCTACATCAGCCTGTTGCTCAATACCCTTCAGCTCGATTAAAAAAGGAGCCGCGTCGACCCGAAAGCCAGAAATCCCGAGCTCTAGCCAAAATCCCATAATTTTACAAAATTCTTCGCGCAGCTCGGGATTGGCAATGTTGAGGTCGGCCTGGTGATGATAAAAGCGATGAAAATAGTAGGCTTCTGCTTTTTCGCTGTAGGTCCAGGTGCTCTCCTGATAGCCGGGGAAAATGATGCCCTCTTCGGCATCAGCAGGTTTTTCCTCGGACCAGACATAGTAGTTACGATACTTAGACTGCGGGTCTGCGCAGGCGGCTTGGAACCAGGGATGGTCGGTCGAAGTGTGATTGATCACCAGGTCAACGATCACCCGGATGCCGCGATCGCGGGCCTGCCGCAAAAACTCCACGAAGTCGCCCAGCGTCCCCAAGCGCGGATCGACGCTGTAATAGTCGGTCACGTCGTAGCCATTGTCCCGGTTGGGCGTGGGATAAAAGGGCATTAGCCAAATGCAGGTAATCCCCAGCCCGGCCAGATAGTCGAGTCGGCCTAGCAGACCCTCAAAATCACCGACCCCATCGCCGTTGCCGTCCATGTAGGTTTCAACATCGACGCAGTAGATGACGGCGCTTTTGTACCAGAGGTCAAGCATGGCAGGTGGAGGTGAAGGCCAGCTGCTATCGTACCGTTGGAGAGCGCGATCGCGCTATTCCCTATCTTAAGCATTCGATAGGAGTAGACTGCGCAAGAAATTACAATACAGCGCCGGAGGCGCTCGATAAGTTGGGGACAGCGGTTTAGAAGCAGGTTGTCATGCGGATCGGACTTTTACTCATTGGTTTGGCTGCCATTTCTTGGGGAACGACGGGGACGACGCTGGTTCTGCTCCAGCGGGTAGTGGTGATGAACCCGCTGGTGGTAGGCTTTTGGCGGATGGCCCTGGCGGCACCGCTGTTACTCTTCCTGTCCAGCAGGCAGCCCAGGCGGCAGCTCGCTCAGGTAAACGGACTGACCTATCTCGGCATGGGAGCCTGCATCGCGACCTACCAGGTCTGCTACTTTGCCGCTGTTCCCCTGGCGGGCGTCGCCGTAACGGCGCTGGTGGCAATTTGCTCAGCGCCGCTGTTTGTAGCGCTGCTGGCCGCCTGGCAGCTAGGAGAAAGGCTGACGGCTAGGCTCTACACGGCCCTCGCGTTGGGTCTGACTGGAACGACGCTGCTAATCTCAGGTCCGCAGTTCGCGATCGCGCCCCGTTTTCCGATCGGCGTTGCGCTGGCGCTAGGGTCTGGTCTTTCCTATGCGGCCTATGCCGTCATTGCCAAAGCTCAGGTGGCTAAGACCGCGCCGCTCCAGGTGGCAGCGCTGGGATTTTCGGCGGCGGCGCTGTGGCTACTGCCCGCGATCGCGCTTCAGTCCAGCTGGGCAGACTGGTGGCTGGCGCTGCCCTATCTGCTTTATCTGGGCGTCATCGCGACGGGAATTGCCTATGCTATCTACATGGTCGGCCTGCTCAGCGTGCCGGTAACGGTAGCGAGCATCGCCACCCTGCTAGAGCCGCTGACGGCTGCTCTAATTGGGGTTTGGTTCTTTCGGGAACCGCTGGGCTCGCTGGGGATGGTCGGCGCCGGGCTGTTGGTGAGCGCGATCGCGTTTGTCGGTGCTACCCCTGGCCAGTATCAGTGATTTTCGACTGAAATAAACCGAGGCTCCATTCGGTGCAAAAGATGAATTAACTGCCCCCCAACGATAGAATTTTGTGCCAAAAATGGGGGCTGCTCGGCCACACACAGGCCCATCAAAGTGAGTTCCAAGAGATGTTGATAATCATTAACCCGCAGGAATGGCTGGATTTGAATAACGCTGTTGTCCAGTTGCCAGCCCTCTGAAGCGGTTGGCCCGCTGCTGTGGGTTTTCGCTGTTTTATTCAGCACGCTAGGGTACTGACTTAATCCAAAGAGAACGTAACTCACATCCAAGAGGTCAATATTGTGAAGAAGTCATTTTACATAACCCTGCTCGCGAGTTTGATCTCCATTGCCTTGCTATCGTCCATAGCAAATAGGACTTGGGCGGAGATAGCAACCCCTGATGCTCCAAATTCTTCGCAGGCACAGACGGTTTTGCCTGATCGCCTTGAGTGGAGCTCGAATCCAGCTGTGACAAGGGTAAAAAGCGCGATCGCCTGGGGCAATTCGACTGATTCAGAACTGTGTATCCTGTTCGGAAAAATGAATCCTGGCACCGCTTTTCCAGCTCATACTCACCCCGACCCCCGAATCACAACCGTCCTTGCGGGCACCATGTATTATGGTATTGGAGAACAGTTTGACCGCGCTGAGCTGAGGCCTTACCCAGTGGGAACTGTCGTCTATACCCCGGCTGGGACACCCCATTTTATGTGGACAGCAGGCGATGAGTCGATGATGCAGGAAACAGAAGTTGGCCCAACTGGCTTGAGTTTTGTCGCTGGGGCTGAATCAGGCCAGTGATCATGGAGGTTTCAGATCTCATCGGCAGAAAGGATGGCGGCTATCTGCGCCGATGCTGCTATTGACATTTAGATAAGTCGTTTCCGATAAATTAGTGCTATCGTGAAACGTACTTATTGTTGTCAATTAACTATTTGTATGAGCAACCCTACTTTATCGACACTGAAGGCGGTTGAAGCTGAGCTGCTGGAACGAGAAATGAGCCTGGCCGCTCAGCAAGCTGAACTTCAAAGGCGGCTAAATGCCCTGCGGTCGGTCATGCCGATGTTTCAAGACATTGCGGTAGGGGCTGAGTCACTACCCGCTGAGCCACTACCCGCTGAGCCACTACCCGCTGAGCCAATAGAATCTACAGATGCTGACGAAGCGGAGTCTTCAGCAGCCACCGCACCTAACCTGGAGAAAGCTGAACTGAACTCAGTTAAAGCTGAATCCAATCAAGCCAAAGCCCAAAAGCGGAAGAAAGCTGGCCGAGTCAAGAAAGACGGCAGAACTGCCGACTGGCAGAGCTACCTGCGTGAAGGTGCAGCGGAGAAACCTCTGCAGGAGGCGGTTCTATTCTTTCTCCAAACCCAGCCTGAGGCTCCTTTTTCCGTTGCCGATGTGATGACAGCGCTCTTTAGAACCGTTGAAATGCCTAGAGGGCAATATTTAAAGGCCCGTAACCGGATTTCGAATATCCTCTCTATTGGTACCCGTGATCAGAACTGGTATCGGGTGAAAACGGGTGTCTACAGCCTTTCAAATACTGCGAAAGCGGCCTAGCGTATCAGCCAATTCTGCCCCTTTGCGTTCAACGGCCAGAGCCGCAATATAATCTGGGTCATCGACGATGAGCTGGAGTGAGAACTGACGGGATGAGCGTTGAGAAAACTGGACCTGTCTGGAGGGAGTCTGGGGGAGCGCGACAATTTCTATGTGTTCTATATCCCTGAGTCCGACTCCGGTTGCTTTAAGCAAGGCTTCTTTGCAGGTCCAAAGCTGAAAAAAGACTCTGTGTTTTTGGTCGGGTGGGTAAGCGGTCAGCAGCCGGCATTCATCGGGCGAAAAGCACTGTTCAGAAAGGGCTACGATGTCTGTAGCAGTTCTTACCTGCTCTAGATCAATACCCAGGCTGCGATCGCGCCCGATCGCAATCAAAACGAGCTGGCCTGAGTGGGATAAGTTAAAGTCAATGGTCATTCCGATAGCGTTTGCCAAAAAGGGTTTACCCTGGGGGCCATAGCCAAACCGGATTTCCTGAGGCTCAATCATCATATAGCGGCTCAAAATCAGCCGCAGGCTGCCGCGGCTAACCGCGTACTGCTGCCGACTCTGCTCGCGGCAAAAGCGTGAGGCCTTTTGTTGCTCATCGGGGGATAGCAGCGCTCCAAGCTGCCTGAGCCGAGCAGGCGTTACTGCTAAAGTCTGCTGCCAAAGGTGAACCTGACCAGACACTAAGGTGAGCATCTGCTATATCCTACTTTTGTAGATGCCCTGTCTGCCCTCATCCTAAATCCTTCTCCCAAAACGGGAGAGGGTCTTTGAATCCGGCTCACCTGCTCTCCCCGTGGGTGAAAAGGTTGGGGGATGTAGAGCTTTGCTCTTCTCGGAGAGTGGGCGCTTTCCTGTATCTGCGTCATCGGAATGCACCCGTTAGTTTTTCGAGAGCTGGTTGACGATGGCCAGGGCGGAGGAAATGCCGCTTTCATGGAAGCCGTAGGAATCAATACCGCGATTTTTGACGTGAAAGTAGGTGCCAGAGAAATAGATAGGGCCGGTCTCGTTCAGCTGATGGATTTGTTTTTGGGCTTCGAGGGTGCCCATGTCGTAGGCGGGATGGCGGTAGCGAATGACCTTGATCACCTGCTGCGGGTCGAGGTCGAGGGGCGGCGTATCTAAAGAGACGAAATAGTCTTTCTCAGCTTCAAAATTATGTACCTTGTTGGCATAGTAGGTGACAAAGGTATGCACCTTTCCTGCCTTTTCGACCTGGCCATAGTTCCAGGATTGCCACTTGGATTTGTCTACGTTGAGAATTACCGGGTCGGTATGCACGGTGACGTCGGTGCGGTGATATTGAAAGCGGCCTAAAACCGACTGCTCCAATTCCGTGGGCTCAGCTACCAGCGCCAGGGCCTGGTCGGCGTGGGTAGCAATCATTGCCTTGTCATAGCGCGCCTCTCCTTTGTCTGTTTTAACGAGCACGCCGTCGCGATCGCGACGCACTGACAAAACCGCTTCCTGGGTTCGGATCGGCCGCTTGAGCAGCGACTTGACGCGTTCGACATAGCGGCTGCTGCCGCCCTTGACCGTCTCCCATTCCACCGAGCGGCCCCCTAGCCCGCCCTTATCGTGGGTCATGAAAAAGCTAATAAAGGTAGAGGCCGGAAACTCCATCAGCGATTCAGCTGGAATTGACCAGACCGCCGACCCCATCAGGACGACAAAGTTATCGCGAAAGGATTGGCTATAGCCGTTTTGGTCGAGATAGTCCTGAAGCGGCACGCGGGTTTTGCCTGCCCAGAAATCTTTGCGCGACTGGGTGAAGAAGCGATTGGCCTCGTGGTAGATCTCGACAAAGTCAGCGTCGTAGCGGGCTTCAACTGCTGCTGGGTCGAGGCCAAAATCTTCTGAGTTAAACTGGAGGCCGCTGTTCAGATTGTAAAAGTTGAAGCCGCCCAGGTGGCGCTGGGTAGAGACGCCGATATCTTCAAAGAATTTAAACAGGTTGGGATAGTTGGGGCGATTGCAGACGACGAAGGCCGTATCAAAGGAGAGCAGCCGATCGCCCTCGGCTACGTCCAGGGTGTGGGCATGGCCGCCGACGCGATCGCTCTTTTCAAAAATATCGATCTCATAGCGGTCTTGCAGATAGTAGGCAGCCGGGGTACCTGAGATACCAGAGCCAATAATCGCGAGTCTCTCCATGGCCATTCCAGAGTAAATTTAACAGTTAGGGACGGTAGGGCAGCACAATGTACAGCGTTGTCGCCGTCTCTTCAAGTACATAAATCGTGATGTGTGCAGGCTGAATAATCCCGACTTGTGCCATCGCCTGCTTTGGATTGAGAATCAGGGCCTGCCTAAACGTTGCATTTTGCGAAGCTCGGCTAATCAGAAATTCTTCAATCTCTCTGCGGTTCATGCGAACAAGCCAACAATCTTTGACTTGAGAATAGATAAGATCTAGGCCGCAATCAATGGAGAAACTTTCGGAAACCTAGGAATTTTTTTGATTGTTTTAAGATTTGAGCCCGGCCGGTTCTGATAACTCAGCGCTGCGGATCCGTGTTCTGCTGTCGCCAGGTTTTGGGTGACACCTGATGGTACTGCTTAAACTGGCGGGTAAAATAGCCCGGATCGCTGTAGCCAATCTGCAATGCGACTTCTTTCACCGACAGCCGATCTTCTAGCAGCAGCTTTCTGGCTTCCACCATCCGCCGCTCTAGAATCCAACAGTAGACGCTGCGCTGGGTTTTACGCTTGACTAGATGGGTCATATAGGCCGGGGAATAGTTGGTCGCCTGGGCCACATCGTCCAGCGTGATCGGCTGGCAGAAGTGGGCTTCGATGTAGGTAAAGATTTTTTCTAACTTGGGCAGCGCTGGAAAAAACGACGCGGGCTCTGGTGACGGCTGGCTTTCGTTTAGGGCTGGCGGACTCGGCTGGCGGATCTGACATTCGGCTGAGCACCACTGCTGTAAGGACTTTTGCTTGTCCAGTCGGGTAGAGACCGCCTTCAGAATCTCGTCAAAGGAGCAGGGTTTAGTCAGGTAGTCGTCGGCCCCTAGCTCCATACCGTAGCGGACTTCTTCTCGCGAGCATCTGGCGGTCAAGAAAATGAAGGGCGTGACCGCCGTTGCCGGGTCCGAGCGCAGGTGCGAGAGAACCCCATAGCCGTCGAGCTGCGGCATCAGCACATCGCAGATCACCAGATCGGGCTGCTCGCTTTTGATCAGCTGTACCCCTTCTAAGCCGTTCAGTGCGGCAAAAGTACAGTAGCCTTCACTGCGCAGACATTTCGCAAAGAGGCTGGCAGTGCGGACTGAATCTTCGATCAGTAAAATCTTTGACATGGGATGTTAGGAGATCTCAAATGAAATCTCGGCCTTAATTACAGTCGGTCTGAACCTGAGCAGTGCTTTCATTCTTGGTGGAAAACTGTGGCAGCATCACCCTAAACAGGGTGCCAGCGCCGATCTCGCTAGTCACTTCGATCGATCCCCCATAGAAATTAACCAGCATTTTTACAATCGTCAGCCCGAGTCCCAGGCCGGGAATGTGTTGAACGTTACTGCCTCGATTGAAGGGTGAAAAGATACGGGCCTGATCGGTGGCCGAGATCCCCATGCCATGGTCTTGAACCTGGAAGGTGAGGGCTGTTTGCTCGCAGTGCAGGCAGAGCTGAATGGTTTCACTGGCGGGAGAGTATTTGACGGCGTTAGAGAGCAGATTCGTCAAGACCAGCCGCAGCAGGCGCTGATTGATCAGGACGGTAGCGCAGTCGCCCTGCCGGATGAAGGAAAACCGATGCTCTCCATCACGGCGCTCTAGCTCGTCTAGAATTTCGGCACAGAACTGCTCTACGTTTAAAGGCTGGGTTTGGGAATAGGTGTGGAATGACTCCTCCCGGCTGATGGAGAGCACTTCGTCGAGCAGCTCGCTGAGCCGCTGGACATCGCTCCGGACGCCCTCGATGCAGTCGATTTTGTCTGCCTCGGTCCAGTGGCTGTGGTAGCGCATCAGGGCACTGGTCGCGATCGCAATATCGTTTAGCGGTGAGCGAAATTCGTGAGAAATCACATGCAAAAACTGAGCCCTGAGGTCGCTGAGGTGACATTCGCGCTCTAGCGCCTGCTGGAGAATCGCTTCTGCCTGCTTCTGCTGGGTAATATCAGTGGCCGTGCCAATCACCGCCAGATCTCCAGCGAACTCAATCACGCCAAAGGCGCAGTCGAGCCAGCAGTCCTGACCAGCCTTGGTCAGGACCTTAATTTCCTGCCGGTGAGTTACCTCAGACTGATAGTCCAACCCAGCGTAGTTGACCTCACCCTGCTCGTGAATCAGCGCTTCAATGTCGGGTCTGGCCAGCAGCTCTTCGCGGCAATAGCCGGTGATCGCTTCCGCTGCCGGGTTCACATAGCAGAGCTGATTGCCCTGCTTAATAAAGACAATTACGTTAGTGGTTTCGGCAAAGGTACGAAACTTCGCCTCACTTTGCTGGAGGGCCAGCTCTGCCCGGCGGCTGCGGGTGACGTCGCGAAAGCTCCAGACATGGCCAATCGTCATCCCGCCTAGCTTTTGGGGCTGCCGCCAATATTCCAAAATGCGCCCGTTAGCCAGATTGAGGAAGGCGCGATCTCGCTCTAAATCGGCCTCGAAACGATCGACCTCAAGCTCACAGCGGCAGCCCGGCAGCAGCTGCTGGTCGATAAAGACTTGGAGTTCGGCTCGGGTTTTGAGATGCTCCGACGAGGGACAGCCGCACCATAGCCGAACAAAAGCCCGATTAAAATTAATCACCTGCCCCTGCAAACTGAGGCTGACGATCCCCAGGTCGATTGCCTCCAGCATGGTTTTCTGCCATAGCTCTGTTCGACTTGAGCTGAGCCGGTTCAAGGCTGAACCAGTATGTCCTAAGCCCTGGCCCGGTGGAATAGCGACGCTGGCCGGTGCGCATTCGGCCAGCCGTCCCAAGGGGAGCGATCTCGCCTGGAGCAGCAGACAGCCATATTTCGCATTCATGGCGGTTAAGGTCACCCGCAGGCTGAGCGGGGGCTGGGCCGCAAACGTGACGCACCAGCCCCTGGGGCGGCCCTGCTGGGCGCTGCTCCAGCAGGTTTGCCACAGGCTGGCCGACAGATCCCAGCCGGGAACGCTGATTAAGTTGGCAGAAAGCAGATGTCGTCGGGTGGTAAACAGCCGACAGGCAGCGGGATTAGCATGTACCAGCTGCGCCTCACGGCTGACCCAGATAGCGGGCTCAGCTAGCCGATCGAAGAGGGGTCGCAGCGCCCACAGCGATACTGCTGACTGCTGCACCTCCGCTAGGTCATTAGAGAGATGACCTTCAGATTGGTGACCTGGATACCCTAAGGACATAGACGATCTCCATCGCTTCGAAAATAACGGACAAAGCAGAGAGTCTCTAAACTGGGCTGAAAAAGGGAAAGCTGTTTAAACGACTTTCCTAAAAGTCATGCCACCAGGGTGGTGTGACGCTCCTAAGGGATATATCAGTCGAAATGAATCAAATTCTGCCGAACGGACAATAGTATCGGGCAAAGCGGAGCTAAAACGCAATGTAAAGGAAATCTGTGCCGCTATTCTGGCCGCATAGAATTAAAAACGCCTTGAGGCTGCCGCTGGAGCTGTCAGTTTTGGCGGAACAGAATGTCGGACAAGTCATATAAGCTGAGAACGCTCCTAAAGTAGGTTTACGGTCAGACCATCCAGCATTGTGACATCGGATACGGGCAGGAACTACAGCCGACGTTTGATTTTCCAGGATTCATTTAATCTCACCTACAAAGCTTTTGAAAGCATTTCTCTATACTTTTTATATTTTATTTATATTTCTTGTTTCCACTCCTTTGCAGGTCACCCACTGAGCAATCCTGTTGATTGATGATCTCAAGGTTCGATGTCGCGTAGCTTACATCGGTATCCTGGGCCTGGGCTAAATAAAATCCTAGTTTTGTCTAAAGATTCACTATTGTTGTCATAGAGTACTGCCCCTAGACTGATGGTGTTCGGCGAGACCGGCCTGGCGTCAGATCGCTAGGTGACGATAGAACAATCGGCTTAGCCCTTTGTTCTCAAACAGCGATAGAGCGCGTCGAAGACTCAGCCCGAGCAGTTTTTATAACAGGTCGAAGTCCTATGACAGATCAAGGGCGCACCCAGTGGTACTGCCAGCTCCAGCGCATTCCGATTGCAATTATTGGAATGTCCGCTCTGTTTCCTAAAGCGCGCGATCTTCAGGAATACTGGTGCAATATCATCAATAAAGAAGACTGCATTACCGATGTTCCGGAATCTTGCTGGAACGTCGCGGACTACTACGATGCCGATCCCAAAGCGCCGGATAAAACCTACTCCCGGCGTGGCGGCTTTCTGCCCAAAATTGACTTTGACCCGCTGGAATTTGGGCTGCCGCCAGACAGCCTGGAAGCGATCGATTCGGCCCAGCTGCTGTCGCTAATCGTCGCCCGAGATGCGTTGGAGGACGCGGGCTACGGCAAGTCTCGAGACTTTAAACGGGAAACCACCGGCGTCGTCCTGGGGGCCAGCGGCCTGTGGAAGATGATCACGCCGCTGACCAGTCGGCTTCAGTATCCGATTTGGGAGAAAGTGCTTAAAAGCAGCGGACTGTGCGAGCGCGATCGCGAAAAAATTATCGAAAAGCTTAGGCTGGCCTACGTGCCCTGGCAGGAGAACTCCTTTCCCGGCATGTTAACCAACGTAGTCGCCGGGCGCATCACCAATCGCTTTGACCTGGGCGGCACCAACTGCACCGTCGATGCCGCCTGCGCCAGCTCGCTGAGCGCCTTCAAGATGGCGGTGGGTGAGCTAATCGAGCGTCGCTGCGACCTGATGATTACGGGCGGGGTAGATACGGACAACTCTGTCCTCAACTATATGTGCTTTAGCAAAACCCCGGCCTTTTCCAAAAAAGACTACCTCAGCCCCTTCGACGCGGATTCGGACGGCATGATGGTGGGGGAAGGAATCGGCATGATGGTGCTGAAGCGGCTGGACGATGCAGAGCGGGATGGCGATCGCATCTATGCCGTGGTCAAAGGCGTGGGCACCTCCAGCGATGGCCGCTATAAGAGCATCTATGCGCCCCGGCCAGAAGGGCAGATGCTAGCGCTGAAGCGGGCCTACGAGGATGCGGGTTTTTCCCCCGCCTCGGTCGGCCTGATGGAAGCCCACGGCACGGGCACCCCGCGTGGCGACGAATGTGAGTTTGGGGCGCTCAAGTCGGTCTTTGGCGAAGACAATCCTAAAAAAGAATATATCGCCCTGGGCAGCGTCAAGTCTCAAATTGGCCATACCAAAGCCGCTGCGGGCGCAGCCAGCCTGATTAAGACGGCGCTGGCGCTGCATCACAAGATTCTGCCGCCAACGATCAACATCTCTCAGCCCAATCCTAAATTTGAAATGGCGGACTCACCGTTCTATCTGAACACAGAGGTCAAGCCCTGGATTCAGGAAGGGACAGCGCTGCGGCGGGCGGGCGTCAGCTCCTTTGGATTTGGCGGCACTAACTATCACGTGGTTTTAGAAGAGTATGACCAGGAGCACAGATGCGCCTACCGCTTACATTCTGTACCGCAGGCCGTTTTGCTGTGGGACCAAACCCCCGAGGCGCTGGCTGAACAATGTCAGACCGTTCTAGCCGAGCTGAAGTCGCCAACGGCTGAGAGTACCTACCGAAATTTAGTGATTGCCTACAAAGCAGCCGAGGTTCCACTGGATGCAGCACGACTCGGCATGGTGGTGAACTCACAAGACGAACTTAAAACACTGTTGGAAATCAGCGTTAAGCTGCTGGCTAATGAGAATCAGCCAGACAGCTGGGAGCATCCGCGCGGGCTGTACTACCGCCGGCAGGGCATGACGCTGAGCGGTAGAGTCGTCGCGCTGTTCCCCGGGCAGGGGTCGCAGTACCTAAATATGGGGCGCAAGCTGGCGATTGACTTTCCGCCCGTGCATCAGGCCTACAAGCAGATGGACGATCTGTTTGTACAGGAGGGGCAGCCGCCGCTTTCTCAAGTCGTATTTCCGCGCCCGGCTTTTGAGAGCAGTCTGGAAGTGGCCGAGACCGAATCGCTGAAGTCCACCCGCAACGCCCAGCCCGCGATAGGCGCCTTTAGCTTTGGGCTTTACAAAATCCTCCAGCAGGCCGGGTTAGAGCCGAGCTTTACCGCCGGGCATAGCTTTGGCGAAATCACGGCGCTCTGGGCCGCCCAGGTGCTGAGCGATGAGGACTACCTGACGCTAATCAAAGCGCGCGGTGAAGCGATGGACTGCCCGCCGCAATCTGCCCATCCCAGTGAGCTAGGGACCATGCTGTCGGTGCAGGGAGAGGTGAGCGAGATAGAACAAATCATTCAAAACCTGTCCCACGTCAGCATTGCCAACTACAACGGACCCAATCAGGTCGTCCTCTCCGGCAGCCGGCCCGAGCTCGCCGCGGTTCAACAGATCTTTAGCAATCGCGGCTATGAGGTCACGCCGCTGCCGGTATCAGCGGCGTTCCACTCCCCCTTTATCCGCCACGCCAGCGAACCCTTTGCTGAAGCCCTGGACGCGATCGCGTTTCACCCTCCGACCATCCCGGTCTACGCCAACACCACGGGAGAGCTGTATCCCGCTGAGCCCGAGGCGATTAGAACCCTGCTGAAGGCCCATCTGCTTAAGCCCGTCCACTTCCAGCAAGAGATCGAGAATATCTATGCCGCGGGCGGCGACTGCTTTATTGAGATTGGCCCCCGGCGGATTTTGACTGGCTTAGTGGAGAGCATTCTGGGCAATCGGCCCCATTTTGCGATCGCGCTCAACCCCAGCCGCCAAAAAGACAGCGACCTGCAGCTGCGGCAGGCGGTTGTGCAGCTCCAGGTGGCGGGACTGCCGCTCAGGAATATTGACTTCTATCAGCTCGACCCGCCGCTGCCCAAATCAACGGCCAAGTCGCGCTTGCAGATTGGCCTGGACGGCAATAACTACGTCAGCGATAAAACCAAGCAGGCGTTCGCCGAGGCGCTGCTGGACGGACATCAGGTGAGGTTGGCTGAGCCACCCGCCAGTCCGTCTGCCAGTCAGCCCGCTGCTGCCGCGATCGCTGAGGCTGCTCCTGCCAGCAGGGTAGAAAACTCGGACGCTGAATCTCTATCTGTTCAAACTACGCCCATTTCTCTGCCCGAACCCATCCCTCAATCTCTCGATATCTGTCCTTTCGACTCTGAAACCATGCCAAACTCCACCCCCCAATCCGCACCCGATAACCTGCCTAAAAACACCCTAGAAAACCTGCTGACTCAGTTTTGTCGCCATCAGACTGAAATTCTACGGGTCCATGAACAATACCTGAGGGATCAGACCGGCTGTTCTCAAGCGTTTTTGCAGATTGTGCAGCAGCTTCAGGGTGGTAGCCTGCCCGCGGCGGCCCGTCCAGCATCAGTTACGCCACGGGCTGAGCAGCTAGAGGCTGCGCCCAGTTCAATCACTGCTCCTGAAATATCAGCGCCTGAGATACCAGCGCCTAAAGCGTCAGTAGCTGAGCCGCCCATGGTCAGAACTGCCGAACCGATTGAACCCATTCAGTTCTCTCCTCCTTCTGTGCCAACAGCGCCGCCTGTGCCAGTCGCACACCTTGCTGCGCCGCCGGTAGAGTCCATAGCGCCGCCGATTGCTCCTTCACCAGTCCCACCTGCACCGGTAGAACCGCCGAATTCATCGGCCGTGGAAGAATCGACTGCGATGCGAGATGAGGCGATCTCAACTCTGCTAACTGCCGTCAGTGAAAAAACCGGCTATCCAGCAGAAATGCTGGAGCTAGATATGGATTTAGAGGCCGACCTGGGCATCGACTCGATTAAGCGAGTCGAGATTATGGGCAAAGTTCAGGATGTCCTGACTGACCTGCCCCGACTGAATACAGAAGCGCTGGGTGAGCTGCGGACGCTGCAACAGATTGCGGACTATCTGGTGGAGCAGCTTAAAAAAAAAATCAGCCAGCCCTGGCCTGTTAACCCAGCTCTCATCCCATCTTGCACTTAAGCGCTACCTGGTGAAGCCCATGCTGCTCTCTGCGCCTGACTATCTAGAATTTCAGCTGCCCGATCGAGGAGCCTGCCTGGTTACTGACGAGGGTTCTCCCCTGACGGCGCAGGTGGTGCAGCGGCTAAGCGATCAGGGCTGGCCGGTTGTTATCCTCAAGTTTCCGCCATCGCTGGTGAGAAAATCGACAGTTTCGGCAGAAATTCGGTCAGTCCACCTGAAAACTGTAGAAGAAGGACAGATGCAGATGCAGCTGAGCGCGATCGCGCAGGCATACGGAGCTATCCATACCTTCATTCACCTGCACCCACTGGAGCCGGTTTCAGATAGAGGATTGATCAAAACGGTCTTTTTCTTGGCCAAACAGCTCCAACCCTTTTTGGTTCAGGCCGAGCGTCGAGAGCGCCGCAGCTTTATTACCGTAGCCCGTCTGGACGGGGAGTTAGGACTGGGAGACCGACCCTACCCAGCAACCAGCGGCGGCCTGTTTGGACTAACCAAAACCCTCCGGCTGGAATGGCCCACCGTCTTCTGTCGCGCCATTGACATTAGCCCCGAGCTTTCTGCGGTCGAGGCGGCCAACGCCCTAATTGCAGAAATCCACGACCCAAATCTGTTCATTCGCGAAGTTGGCTATGGGCGCTTGGGGCGGGTAACGCTGACGTCTGCTGACGCTGTCTGATTTGTTGAAGCTCTTATTTAAGCCTGTTATCGGAACTCGATTATGACTACATCGACAAAGATTCACTCTAATTCTGTCATTCTAGTTAGCGGCGGCGCGCGGGGAGTGACCGCCCAGTGCGTGATTGAGCTGGCGCGGCAGTATCGCTGTCGGTTTGTGCTGCTGGGCCGGTCCGCAATGGCAGAACCGGAGCCTGCCTGGGCCGAGGGCTGTTGCGAGGAAGCCGAGCTGAAGCGACAGATTATGCAGGCGCTGCTGGCCCAGGGTGAGAAGCCCAAGCCAGCTGCGGTGGAGCAGCGCTATCGACAGATTGTCGGGCAGCGAGAGATTATCGCAACGCTGTCGGCGATTCAGCAGGTGGGAGGTCAGGCCGAATATATGAGCGCTGATATTACCGACGAGGCAGCCTTACAGCAGGCAGTCACGGGCGCGATCGCGGGCCCCATCACCGGACTGATTCACGGCGCGGGTGCCCTAGCTGACAAGCGGATTGAGCACAAGACCGACTCAGACTTTGAGCGAGTCTACAACACCAAAGTTACCGGTCTCAATAACCTACTCAGCTGCGTAGACCCTAGCCAGCTCGACTTCCTAGTGCTGTTCTCTTCCTTTGTTGGCTTCTACGGCAATGCCGGACAGGCCGACTATGCCCTGGCTAACGAGATTTTGAACAAGACAGCCCACCGTTTGCAGCGGCGCTATCCCAGCTGTCACGTCGTCGCCGTGGGCTGGGGTCCCTGGGATGGTGGCATGGTCACGGCTGAGCTGAAGCGGCACTTTGCCCAGCTGGAGATGGCGCTGATTCCCCCCGCCTATGGCGCTCAGCTGCTGGCGGCTGAGCTGGCCGAGAGCAGTCCCGCCGCCACTCAGCTCACCGTGATGAGCCGCCCGATCGAGCTTCCCGCTGGCGGCCCGTACGGCCAGGGGCATCGGCATCGGGTTCGCCGCCAGCTCACCCTAGCCACGAATCCTTTTGTCCGCGAACATGTCATCGGCAGCCAGCCGGTGCTGCCTGCCATGTGCGGGCTGAGCTGGATTGCCAACGGGGGAGAACAGCTTTATCCCGGCTATCGGTTTACTGGGGCACGAGACTTCAAGGTGCTGAAGGGGATTGTGTTCGACCGCACTCTGGCTCCGGCCTACACATTAGAGCTGACGGAAAGACAGGCCGACGAAACCACCGTCACCCTGGAAGCTGGCGTCTGGAGCGAAGGGACCAGAGGATTACAGCGGTATCACTATCGAACCGAGCTAATGCTGACACGAACTCCGTCAGCGCTGGAGACAGGCGCGCGATCGCACCCCCCAGCTCCGCCCACCGCCCTGTACCAAGACGGTACCCTCTTCCACCAGCCGGGCTTCCAGAGCCTGAGAACTCTGCTGGAAATTAGCGAAAAATCTCTCGTCGTTCAGTGTCACCTGCCCACGCTCAGCCGCCTGCAGCAGGGACAGTTCCCCGTGCGCACGTTCAACCCCTACACAGCGGACGCCTTCTACCAGTGCCTGCTGGCCTGGGTGAGAAAACAGCGGGATCTCGGCAGCCTGCCTTCTCAGTTTGGTCATATGCAGCAGCTCCAGCCGCTGTCATTTGACCAGACCTTTACGATTTCCCTAGAAATTTTGGCTGAGGACGAAAGTACGGTTACCGCCCATGGGACCGCCCATCGGGCCGATGGGACGCTATGTATGCAGGTCGAGGCAATGCAGGTGGTGAAGAGTGCCCGGCTGAAGTCTCTCTTTTTGGAAAATGTCTGTTCCGAAAGTGTACCAGAGACAGATTCAGAGAGAGCGGTTGCGCTCGCTAGCTAAGACCGTCGGAATTTAGCAGAAAGTCAAGGAGGGATTGGGTGAGTATTAAACTGGCCATAGTGGGAATGGACGCGATCGCGGGCAGCTGTATCGGGCTCGACGCGATAGTCAACAGCAGCTATGAGGGTAAACCGCACTTTACTCAGCCTGCCGCAGGGGTGCCGGGCACCTATCTCAGCAGCCTTGAAGTCGATGCCTTTGAGCTCAAAATTCCGCCGAAGGATTTCAGCCGGTTTACGCCAGCGGAGCTGCTGCTGCTGACGGTGCTGCATCGAGCCGTTGGCCAGGGGAAGGACGGCCTGACGCGACTGGGCGTGATTCAACCCGCAGGTGCAAACAGCGCCGCCGCCGAAACGATTGATAAAGCCCGAGTGGGCCATCGCCGCCGAGGCGGCACGATCGCGGTCCAAACCCAGCCGCAGACCGCTTCCCCGACTGCGACCAAGCTCGCTCAGCTCTGGCGCTGCCAAACCACAACCCTGACCCTGGAGCCCAACGCCGACTTTGTCCTCAGTGCCATCGACCGAGCCCAGCTGATGCTGACGGCGGGAGAAGTTGACGCGGTCGCGATCGCGGTCTCCCATCAGGCCAGCCTGATTCCCCCCGCTGTCGGTAAAACCGCCTTCAGCTATGAGGCCCAGGCCCAGGAGAACTATCCCGGCGAGGGCGCAGCGGCAATTGTTCTGAAGTCTTACGAGAAAGCGATTCAGGCGGGCGACCGGATTTACGCCGTGATCGAGGCGACCTCCCACTGTCAGCCGGCATTCGTCACCGCCGAGGCCGTTGCCGCTCGGGTTCGACAGGGGCTTCAGCAGGTTGGGGTCGCGCCTGCCGCCGTCGGCTACCTGGAGCTGGTGGCCAGCGGCAATGCCAGCATTGACGAAATCGAGCTGAAGGGACTCACCCAGGTCTATCGGGGCGATCCCGGTTCTGAGCTGTGCTGTGCGGTCGGCAGTATCAAGGCGAATCTCGGCGAAACCGGTGCTGTTGCAGACCTGCTGGGAATGATTCACGCCGCTCTGTGCCTGTACCATCGCTACCTGCCGCCGGTGCCGAATTGGCAGGCTCCCCGTCATCCCGCGCTCTGGCAGGCCAGTCCGTTCTATGTGCCAACCGAGGCCCGGCCTTGGCTTTCAGCGGGGCCGCAGCTCCAGCGGCGGGCGGCGGTCAACAGTCGCCACGGGCATCTGCTACTGGCAGAGGCCCACCATCCGCAGCAGCCGGGCGATCAGACGAGGCCCGTCTGTTTGTTTGCGATCGCGGCTGCCGACCAGCCTACGCTCCTATCCCAGCTCGACCAGCTAGAACAGCGCCTGAGCGAAACCGACAGCCTCGGTGCTTTAGCCAGAGAAACCAGTCTGGCCGCTTCCCCTGAAGTCCCCTACGCCCTGGCCCTGGTCGGCGCGCAAAAAGAGAAGCTGCTGAAGGAAATTGAGCGGGCGCGTATCGGTATTCAGCGGGCCTTTAGCCAAGGCAAGGACTGGAAGAGTCCAGCCGGAAGCTACTTCACCGCCCGGCCCCAGGGCCAGCAGGGCAGCGTCGCCTTCGTCTACCCCGGTGCCTTTAACACCTACCTGGACATGGGCCGCACCCTGTTCCATCGCTTTCCTCAGCTATTTGAGCGGGTAGATCGACTGATTTCGAACCCGCTGGCTTTCTTCCAGGTTCAGCAGCTCTATCCCAAGAGCCAGCACAAACTCTCGAAGCGTGAGCTAGAGGCCCGAGAAGCACAGCTCGGGGAGCTGCCACTGGCGCTGCTAGAAACCGGGACAGGGTTCTCGGTATTGTTCACCGAAATTATTCAAAAGATTTTTCAGGTGCAGCCCCAGGCCGCATTTGGCTACAGCATGGGCGAGAGCACCATGATGTATGCCCTCGACGTCTGGTCAAACGCTGACTACGGCAGCGAGTTTGTTCATCAGTCGCGCCTGTTCCAGTCACAGCTGGGCGGTGCCCAGGAGGTGATTCAGGCGCATTGGCCGGATACTGGCAAGCTGCGCTGGAGTAGCTATGTGCTGCTGACTTCCCCGGAGCAGGTGCGAGCCTGCCTAGCGCAGGAGCCGCGAGTCTATCTCACCCACATCAATACGCCCCAGGAAGTGGTGATTGGGGGCGATGCTGAAGGGTGCGATCGCGTTATCGCCGCCCTCCAGTGCGAGTCGTTTCGCTCACCGGCCAATCTGGTGCTGCACTGCGAAGCGATGGCCTCGGCCTATCCCGAGCTGTTTGCCCTGAACCATTTGCAGCCGCTCAACCCGTCGCCCATCCGGTTTTATACTTCTGCCACCTATCAGCCCCTGCCGCTCGATCAGGACGCCGTTGCCCACCAGCTGGCCACGGGCATCTGTCAGCCGCTCGACTTTCCGCAGCTGGTAAACCAGGTCTACGCCGACGGGGCGCGGGTCTTTATCGAGCTGGGGGCGGGCGGCACCTGCGCCCGCTGGATTAGTCAGAACCTGGCACAGCGGGACCATGCGGTGATGGGAATCAATCGACGGGGGACGGATGACTATACCGCGATCGTGAAGGCCCTGGCGCAGCTGGTGAGTCATCGGGTTTCGCTAGATCTGTCGCCGCTGTATGGGGCTGCTGCTGGGTCGCGACCCAGCCTACCTCAGCGGGTGGGGCTGCGTTCGGGGATTACGCCGACTGAGAAATCCGAACCGTCTGTTAAAACAGAGATTCTGAATGCGGCGGAGGTGCTGGAACTGACGCAGGATAGGGTTTCGCGGCTGTTTGGGCCAGACTATGAGCGTGTGGATGGCTATCTGCGGCGAGTGCGGCTGCCCAGTCCGCCCTTTCACTTTGTCAGTCGGGTGACGGCGCTCTCGGGCGATCGCGGCGATTACACAACCGGCGTGATTGAGACCGAGTACGACATTCCCCCAGATGCCTGGTACAGCGTCGATGGTCAGATTCCGATCGGCATCTGCGCCGAGGCGGGGCATGGTTTGCTGCTGCTGCTGAGCTACCTGGGCAGCGATTTTGAGAGCCGCGGTCAGCGCTCTTTTCGGCTGTTGGATTTGAACAGTGAGTTTAAGGCGGTGCAGCCCAAAGCGCTGAAAACGCTGCGCTATCGGGTGAAGATTACGGCTCATGTACAGACCACTCGGAGCCTGCTGGTCTTTTTTGAAGGCGAATGCTGGGCGGGCGATAGGCTCTGGATGCAGCTGTCCGGGGGCTGTGCCGGACTGTTCTCAGATGAGGAGCTGGCCAAGGGGCAGGGAATTGTCGCGAAGCCGGTCACAATATCCGACAAAAAGCCGTTTATACCGCTGCTTTCCAGTCCTAAAACCCAGCTGGACACGCCCGATCTGGTGCAGCTGAGCCGGGGTAACCTGAGCGTTTTGGGGCCTGACTATCAGGCGGATAATCCCTCTCTGCGACTGCCGCCCCCGGCGCTGATGATGGTGGACCAGGTGACGCAGATTGAGCCCACCGGCGGCGGCGCTGGGTTAGGCCAGATTCTGGGAAGCAAAACCGTCACGCCCGAAGACTGGTATTTCCAATGCCATTTCAAAAACGACCCGACGATGCCGGGCAGCCTGATGGTCGAGGGCGGCTCTCAGCTGCTGCAAGTCTATCTGCTCTGGCTGGGTCTGCATAGGCGAGTCCAGAAGGCTCGATTCCAGCCACTGCCGGGCTGCAAAATGGCCTTTCAGTTTCGCGGCCAGGTGACCCCGGCGACAGGGACGCTGCGCTATCAGCTGGACGTGACTGAGATTGGGCTGGAGCCGAGGCCCTACGCGATCGCGAATATCCAGGTCATCTGGAGCGAAAAAATCATTGCCACCATCGACCATCTGGGGCTACAGCTGGATGGAACCGCCGCCGCCGAAGCCCCTACCAAAGAACTAGCGTTTGACGATGAGTCCCTACGAACTCTGGCGATGGGCCGGGTCGCCGACTGTTTAGGTCCCGATTTTGCCGTCTTTGACCAGCGCCGCTGCGCCCGCATTCCTAACCGAGACTTTCAGCTGGTCAGCCGGGTGTTACAGGTGCCTACGGAACGGCGGCTGGTACCGGGGGCAAAAATTGTCACCGAGTACGATGTGCCCGTCGATGCTTGGTTTTACCGAGAGAACAGCTATCCCCACCTGCCCTACTGCGCCCACATTGAGATTGCCGGACAGCCCTGCATCTTTCTCGGCCTCTACCTGGGCACGCCGCTTCAGTCGCTGTCAGAAGATCTCTACTTCCGCAACATTGACGGCCAGGCCACCGTACTCAAAGAGATTGACCTGCGGGGTAAAACCATCACCGATGAGGTCGAGCTAACTTCGGTAAACGTGCTGGCGGGGACAATTCTACAATCGTTTTCCTATCAGCTGTCCTGCGAAGGCGAGCCCTTCTATCGCGGCACGATGGTCTTCGGCTACTTTAGCGACCAGGTGCTGGCCCATCAGTCGGGGCTGGACGGCGGCAAGCTAAAGCCCACCTGGTTAGAGTCAGCACCGGCAGGAAAGTCTTTAAACCTGCGCAATCAAACCGTTCGCAAGCGATTCTATCAGCCCCAGGTCAATCGGCCCCACGCTCGGCTGGCCAGCGGCTATTTTGACCTGCTCGACCGAGCCGCGGTGGTTGCCGCTGGTGGACAGCATCAGCAGGGCTATGTTTACGCAGAGAAAACAATCTCTCCCAGCAGCTGGTATTTTCCTTTCCACTTCTATCAGGATCCGGTGATGCCAGGGGCACTGGGCGTCGAAACCATTCTGCAAGCCATGCAGCTCTACGCCCTTCACCAGGGGCTCGACCAGGGCTTTACCTCACCCCGATTTGCCCAAGCGCTCAACCATCCCATCATCTGGAAGTATCGCGGCCAGATCACCCCTGACAACCAAAAGCTGTATTTGGAAGTCCACATTTCCGAGATTCGTCGAGAGGCCGAACGCATCACGATAATTGGCGATGCCAGCCTGTGGAAAGAAACCATGCGCATTTACGCCATCCAGGCTATTGCACTCTGCATTCAGGAGGCTTAGTTCAGACCATGCCCATTCTCTCTCCGCCCGAATCGTCCGTAATCGCGGTTGATCCAGATGGTATCCAAACAAAACTTCGCCATCTGGCCGCGCCCTGCTACGTGCTGCAAGCGGGCAGTCAGATCGGCTTTACCCATCAGCTCGCCAGCGGTGAGACGCCGCTTTGCTTTGCCCTGGCCCTGCCGCCAGAGCAGCTGGGCGACGCCGCCTTTCGGGCTGCCCACGGGGTGCGCTACGCCTACATGGCGGGGGCGATGGCCAACGGCATTTCTTCTGAAGACATGGTGATTGCCCTGGGGAAAGCCGGGATCTTATCCAGCTTTGGGGCGGCGGGGCTGGTGCCGGGGAGGATAGAGGATGCGATCGCGCAAATCCAACAGGCTCTCCCTGATGGCCCCTATGCCTTTAACCTGATTCACAGCCCCAGCGAACCGGCCCTGGAGCGCGGCGCGGTCGATCTTTATCTAAAGCACGGCGTCACGACGATCGAAGCCTCGGCCTTTCTCTCTCTGACGCCGGATTTAGTTCGCTATCGAGTCGCGGGGCTATCCCTAAACGCCGCCGGCCAGCTCCAGAGTCGGCACAAGGTCATTGCTAAACTCTCGCGGCTGGAGGTGGCCCAGCAGTTCTTACAGCCCGCCCCCGCTAAGTTCCTAACCCCTTTGGTTGAGCAGGGGGCGATTACCGCGCAGCAGGCAGCGCTGGCCGCCCAAATGCCGATGGCGGACGACATCACGATTGAAGCCGACTCCGGCGGCCATACCGACAATCGCGCCCTGGTCTGCCTGTTTCCCGCCGTGTTGGCCCTGAGAGACCAGATTCAGCAGCAGTATCGCTACCCCACCCCGGTGAGAGTCGGCGCGGCGGGCGGGATTGGCACCCCTGATGCGGCCCTGGCCGCCTTTGCGATGGGGGCGAGCTACGTGGTCACCGGCTCGGTTAACCAGGCCTGCGTGGAAGCGGGCACCTCTGCCCACACTAAAGAGCTGCTCGCCAAGGCGCAGATGGCCGATGTCACCATGGCGCCCTCCGCCGACATGTTTGAGATGGGGGTGAAGGTGCAGCTGCTGAAGCGGGGGACGCTGTTTCCGATGCGATCGCAGAAGCTCTACGAACTCTACCAGCGCTACGACAGCATCGATGAGATTGAGCCTATTGAGCGCGAAAAGCTGGAGCAGCAGGTGTTTGGCCAGCCGCTGGAGACCATCTGGCAGGAAACTGTCGCCTATTTCAACCAGCGCGACCCGGAGCAGATTGCCCGGGCTCAGGACCATCCCAAGCGCAAAATGGCGCTGATTTTTCGTTGGTATCTGGGGCTGTCATCACGCTGGTCGATTCTCGGCGAGCCCCGTCGCGAGATGGACTACCAGATCTGGTGCGGCCCCGCCATGGGCGCGTTTAACCACTGGGTGAAAGACACCTACCTAGCCGACCCCACCGCCCGGCGAGTTGCAGAGATAGCCCATCACCTGATCACCGGGGCGGCCTACCGCTATCGGCTCCAGCATCTCCAGCTCCAGGGGCTACAGCTCCCGGCTCACTACTCTCGCTATCGGCCAGAGCCGCTGTTCTAACCTGGGCAGCTCTGTTTGCTGTTGTTCCTCTTGTTATTTAGAACCACACTCCTATGAATCCCACTAAAACCACTCAATCCCACTCCGCCGAAGCCATTCAAGACTGGCTGATCGCCCAAATGGCCCAGCGTCTCGACTACGACGCCGACGAGATCGACATCCACGAACCCTTTGACAACTACGACCTAGACTCCGCCCAGGCGATGGGCATGTTGGGTCAGTTAGAAACCTGGCTGGGTTACGAGTTCAACCCGGTTTTAATCTTTAACTATCCCACCATTGCCGAACTAGCCGAGCGTCTGGCCGAAGAAACTCAGGCTTAAAAGTTTGTCATTTCGCGTGATTCTCTAAATCTGCGAAATAACCTAAGTAGGTCGGCACAATTAAGCCCAAGGATGTCATTCCGTTCGCGAAGCGGCTCCAGAGGAGCAACGAAGCCGAGGAATCTCTTGATATGTAAAGGCTCCCGTGAAATGCTATAGCCCAAGGGGCATGGCTGCGCTAGCGCAATGCTCAGCATGACATAGTCCTACAAATGATTAGGATGATCTACTTATCTACTTTTGCCTAAAACTCACTCCCTTACCCCAACACCCCATCACTCCCATACTCCCCTTACCCACCCTTGTGCAAAATCTCCCATGGAACCCATTGCAATCACTGGTATCGGCTGTCGCTTCCCGCAAGCGCCTAATCCTCAGGAATTTTGGCAGCTACTCTGTAATGGCGTCGATGCCATCACTAAAGTTCCCGCCGACCGCTGGGAAATCTCTCAGCTGTATCACCCCGATGCGGATGTTCCAGGTAAAATGTCTTCTCGCTACGGCGGCTTTCTGGACCAGGTCGATCGCTTTGACCCGCACCTGTTTGGCATCTCTCCTCGGGAAGCAGTCTCAATGGATCCCCAGCAGCGGCTGCTGATGGAAGTGGCCTGGGAGGCACTGGAAGATGGCGGGCAGGTGAGAGAAACTCTGGCTGGGTCAAAGACAGGTGTCTTCATCGGCATTTCGACTAATGACTACAGCCGAGTGGAGTCAGACTATGCGACCCAGCCCCAGGGCTATGACCTCACCGGCAATGCCTTAAACATTGTCGCCGGACGGCTCTCCTACTCGTTCAACCTGCGCGGGCCGAGCATGGTCGTGGATACGGCCTGTTCGTCTTCTTTGGTCGCTGTTCACCTGGCCTGCCAAAGCCTCTGGAATCAGGAAGCGACCATGGCCCTAGCCGGGGGGGTCAACATTATTCTCTCGCCGATTGGCACCCTGGGACTGACCAAGCTCAAGGCGCTCTCCCCCGACGGTCGCTGCAAGGCATTCGACGCTAGCGCTAACGGCTATGTGCGTAGCGAAGGGGCAGGCTGCGTCGTGCTCAAGCCGCTCTCCCAGGCCCTGGCCGACGGCGACCCGGTCTATGCCACCATTCGCGGCAGTGCGATCAACCACGACGGTCGCAGTAAGGGGTTGACGGTGCCCTACGGTCCCTCCCAGTCGGCGGTAGTCCGAGACGCTTTGACTAAGGCGAAGGTCTGTCCGGGAGAGGTCAGCTACATTGAGGCCCACGGCACGGGGACGGGGCTAGGCGACCCGATTGAGGTGATGGCGCTGGCGGAAGTGCTAAAGGAGCAGCGGCGCACCGATTCGGTCTGCGCCCTAGGCGCGGTGAAGAGCAACATCGGTCATTTAGAAGCCGCGGCCGGCATCGCCAGCCTGATTAAGGTAGTGCTGTCGCTGAAGCACGGCCAGATTCCCCCTAGCCTCCATTTTCAACAGGCGAATCCCCATATCCCCTTTGAGCAGCTGCCGCTGCGGGTACAGACTGCGCTCACTCTCTGGCCTAAAACCTCGGGCCTGGCCAAGGCCGGAGTTAGCGCCTTTGGGTTCGCGGGCACCAACGCTCACGTGGTGCTAGAGCAGGCCCCGGCTGAGATTCCCTGCTCTTCGCCCTCAAAAGAAGCTTACTTACTGCCGCTGTCCGCCCATACGCCAGAGGCGCTCCAGGCTTTAGTGCAATCCTATGGGAACTGGCTGAAGAAGAATCCCGACGTCTCTCTGAAAGATCTCTGCTATACGGCTAGCGCCCGGCGTACCCATCACAAGTACCGGCTAGCCCTTGTCGCGCATTCACTAGAGGATTTACAACAGCGGCTCAGCCGGTTAGACGAGGTGCCAGATTCACCGATTAAACGGCGCAGTCCCAAGGTCGCCTTTGTGTTCACGGGCGACGGAGCTCAGTGGCTGGGCATGGGACAAACCCTTTTGCAAAGCGAACCCGTTTTTCGCGGCATGATTCAGGACTGCGACGCGCTGATTCGCGACTATGCCGACTGGTCTTTGCTAGCAGAGCTGACCGCCGATCGGGAACAGTCTCGTTTGCCAGAAGCCGCGATCGCGCAGCCTACCATCTTTGCCATCCAGGTCGCGCTGGCCCACCTTTGGCGGCATTGGGGAATTGAGCCCAAGGCCGTGGTCGGTCACGGTTTGGGAGAAATTGCTGCGGCCTATGTGGCGGGCAGACTGCGGCTGCGCGATGCGGTGCGGCTGGTATGCGATCGCGCCCAGTCGCCCGACGCCTTTATTACCACCATCGAACGGCGTTACGAACTCTACCCAGCTAAGCTGCCTCTGTTTTCAACTGCTGCTGCTGATTGGATTACCGAGACTGATATTACAGCCGCTCACTGGGGCCAGACGCTCACCGCACCGAACGATCTTGCCTCAACGCTAGCGGCCCTCACCGAAGCGGGCTATGCCACCCTGCTCGAAATTAGTCCGACGCCCCAGCTTTCTGACGCGACGGACTCCCTGCGGCCAGACCAGCCTGAGCGAGCGACTTTACTGGCCGCTCTTGGTCGGCTCTATACGCAAGGTCAGCCGATCCACTGGGCAGGACTGTTCTCACCGGGCTGCCGGGTGCTGCCGCTGCCGCTGTTTCCCTGGCAGCGAGATCGCTACTGGGTCGAGAAAACAGCCAAGGCGAAAGTTGTAACCAATCCAGGACATCCTCTCATCGGTCAGCCGGTGCCGCTGGCGATTGAGGACACCGTCTTTACCGCGCAGCTCAGCCTGGCGCAGCAGCCCTGGCTCGGTGGCCATCGGGTCAGCGGGCTTGCCGTTCTACCGGGAGCGGCTTTTCTAGAAATGGCGCTAGCGGCAGCGGCCCAGACCCCGGGGCGCTGCCTGAAAGCTGTCTCGATTCAAGCGGCGATGGTGCTGCCCGAGTCGGACAGGCGGCAGGTGCAAATGATTGTTTCCCCGACCGGTGAGTTTCGGATTGTCAGCGCTGATGCTTCGTCAGAATCCCAGACAGACTGGGTGCAGCACGCGGCTGGAACCCTGGCCCCAGCTGCCGCAGTAACGCCAGCCCTGACCTTGGCAGCGGCCCAGGCTGGCTGTACGGAGTCGGTGGATTGCCAAGCCTACTATCAGCAGCTGCGATCGCGCGGTCTGGAGTACGGCGACAGCTTCCAGGGACTCCAGCAGCTCTGGCGACAGGGGAATCAGGCCCTGGCCCGGGTACAGCTACCCGAAGTCGTCCCAGCCAATACGGCAGACGCCTATCAGCTCCATCCGGTGCTGATGGATGCCGGTTTTCAGCTGCTGTTCGCGACGCTGCCCGATGACGGTGAGGAGACCTACCTGCCGGTCGGCGTGGGCCAGCTCCAGCTGCTTCAGCCGGTGCGATCGCCGATTTGGATTCACGGCAAAATTCATTCCGCCGAAGCCGGGCAGCCGATTCGCCGGGCCGACCTGCATATATTCGACCAGGCCGGACAGTGCCTGGCCCGCTTGCAAGATCTCCAGGTCAGACGCATTCAGCGGGATGCGCTACGGCAGCTGGCCCGCCCGGCCTGGCAGGACTGGCTCTACCGCGTGGCCTGGCGGCCCCAGCCGGTCGCCAGCCGCGAAGCAGCGGCCAGTCATGGCACCGGACAATGGCTTTTGCTCGCCGATCGAGGCGGTGTCGCCGCCGGTCTGGCCCGCCAGCTGGTTCAGCAGGGCAATACCTGCACTCAGGTCAGCGTCGGGGAGACTTTGCAGCTGACGGGCTCAGCTTGGCAGATCAATCCCCAGCGTTCTGAGGACTGGCAGCAGCTGTGTGAAGCGGTGATTTGCCAAGGAGAGCCCCTGCGCGGCGTCGTTCATTTCTGGGGCGCAGACATCCCCCAGGAAGGCAGCTCAGACGCCCTGCAAACCGCCCAGACAGTTGGTGTAAAGACCGGCCTGATGCTGACTCAGGGCCTGGCAGAATCCCTCGGCGCGGTAGGCGGTAAGCTCTGGTTTGTGACCCGGGGCACCCAGGCCGTCGAGACATCTGTCGCCCAGGTGGGTGCGGCTCCGCTCTGGGGACTGGGACGGGCGATTGCCCTGGAGCAGCCGGAAATTTGGGGCGGCCTAATTGACCTGGCCGCAGACCCTCAACCCCAAGAAGCCGAGCAGCTGCTGTCGGATTTGCAAGCGCCGATGGGAGACGCGATCGCATTCCGTCAGCAGCGCCAGGTCGCGCGCCTAACCCGCACTACCCTCCAGCAGTCCCCACCGCTGGCCCTGAAGGCCAACGCCACCTATCTGATTACGGGCGGGCTGGGCAGTCTGGGCCAGCAGCTGACCCAGCACCTAATCGACCAGGGAGCCAAGCATCTGGTGCTGGTCAGCCGCCGCGATCCCAAAACTGCTGTCCTCCCCGACTACCCCAACCCTACAGTGCGCGTCCTGCAGGGCGACGTCACCCGCATGGGCGACCTGGCTCGGGTGCTGACCGAAATTCAGGCCACGCTGCCGCCCCTGCGGGGCATCTTCCACGCTGCCGGACTGCTTGATGACGGTCTGCTGATTCAGCAAACCCCCATCCGGTTCGATCGGGTCATGGCTCCCAAAGTCGCCGGGGCCTGGAATCTGCACCAGCTCACCCAGGATCTCTCCCTGGATCACTTTATGTTGTTCTCCTCGGTGGCGGCGATGCTGGGCTCCCCCGGCCAGGCCAACTACGCGGCGGCCAACAGCTTTCTAGACAGCCTAGCCCACTACCGCCAAGGGCGCGGGCTGCCCGGCCTCAGCGTCAACTGGGGCAGCTGGGCCGACGGTGGTATGGCCGACCGGCTGGGCGAACGCGAACAGCAGCGGCTGATGGCTCTGGGGCTGGACGCGATCGCGCCCGAATCTGGCTTCCAGGCCCTAGATCAGCTGCTCCAGCAGCCCGCCGCCCAGGTAGGCGTGGTGCCGGTGCGGTGGGAACAGTTTGTGACCCAGGCTCCAGCCCTGCCGCCGCTGCTGTCAGAGTTGGTGACTGCTGAAGAAACCGATACTAGCTCGGCCGCAGAAATTGTCACTCAGCTAGCAGCACTGCCCGCAGATGAACGCGCTGCCGGACTGTTTGAATACCTCCAGGATCAGCTTAGAACCCTACTGAGGCTAAGTCCGACCTATTCCTTTGACCTGCATCAGGGTTTCTTTGACCTGGGGATGGATTCGCTTACTTCGGTGGAGCTGCGCAACACTCTGCAAAAGTCTTTAGGGCAGCCGCTAGCCTCCACCCTGGTGTTTGACTATCCCACCCTGGATGCGCTGGGCGGCCACCTAGTGCAAACGCTGTTCCCGGCTGAGGAGGAACCTGCTGCCAGCCCACCGACGGTTTCAGCACCAATCCCCCAGCCCATCGGGGTGTCGAGTGAATCTGTCGAAACGCTTTCTGAAAAAGAGGCTGAATCTCTTCTTTTGAGCGCGCTAGAAGCCATCCGCTATTAATCTTTTTGTCTGCTGTTTACTCACCGAAGAGATCGTCATCATGAGCCATACTGAGGACCCCAAAACCGCCCTCTCCCCGACTAAACGTGCCCTGCTTGCGCTCAAGGATATGCAGGCAAAGCTAGAGGCCAGCGAACGCGATCGCGTCGAACCGATCGCCATTGTCGGCATGGGCTGTCGCTTCCCGGGGAGCAATACGCTAGACGAGTTCTGGCAGCTGTTGCACAGCGGCACTGACGCGATTGGGCAAACGCCTGACGACCGCTGGTCGATGGTTCAGGTCTACCATCCCGAACCGGGTACGCCAGGAAAGCTGTATGCCAGAGCCGGGGGCTATTTAGACCAGGTGGACCAGTTCGATCCGCTGTTCTTTGGCATCTCTCCCCGCGAGGCAGTCAGCATGGATCCCCAGCAGCGGCTGCTGCTGGAGGTGGGCTGGGAAGCGTTGGAGCAGGCGGGCTACGTGCCTCAAAGCCTGATCAACAGTCAGACCGGCCTGTTTGTCGGGATTATGAACCTGGACTACTTCCAGCTGGCCACCGAGCTCAGCCTGATCGACCCGCACACCGCGACAGGGAATGCCTTTAGCGTCACCGCCGGTCGGCTGGCCTATACCTTTGGCTTTCAGGGTCCCTGCATGGCGGTCGATACCGCCTGCTCTTCGTCCCTGGTGTCGGTACATCTGGCCTGTCAGAGTTTGCGATCGCGAGAATGTAACCTGGCCATGGCAGCCGGGGTCAATCTGATTCTCACACCGGTCGGCACCATCAACGAATGTCAGGCCCGAATGCTGGCCCCCGATGGTCATTGCAAAACTTTTGATGCCCAGGCCGATGGCTATGCCCGAGGCGAAGGCTGCGGCGTGGTGATGCTGAAGCGACTAAGCGATGCTGAGGCCGATGGGGACCGGATACTGGCGGTGATTCGTGGCTCAGCGGTGAATCAGGACGGTCGCAGCGGCGGCCTGACCGTGCCAAACGGCCCCTCTCAACAGACGGTGATTCGCCGGGCTTTAGAGAATGGCGGCGTAAAACCCGAAGAGGTGAGCTACGTAGAGGCCCACGGCACCGGCACTGCCCTCGGCGACCCGATTGAGCTCAGAGCTTTAGGGGCGGTGTTTGGGGCCAATCGCCCTGCCGATCGCCCGCTAATCGTCGGGTCGGTGAAGACCAACTTCGGCCATTTGGAATCGGCGGCAGGCGTCGCCGGACTGATCAAGCTGGTGCTTTCCCTGCAACATCTGGAGATTCCTCCCCATCTCAACTTTGAGACTCCCAATCCTCACATTCCCTGGGAGCAGCTGCCGATCCAGATTCCTACCCAGCCCACGCCCTGGCAGCCGCTGCATGACAAGCACATCGCCGGGCTGAGCTCCTTCGGGTTTAGCGGTACCAACGCCCATCTTCTAGTGGAGGCAGCCCCCGAACCGAAGCCGGTTGCCTGTGATCGCGAGAGTCAGCTGCTGACGCTCTCTGCCAAAAGTGAAGCTGCCCTGAACGAGCTAGTGCAGTCCTATGTTCATCATCTGTCGGCCCATCCAGAACAATCCCTAGCAGATATTTGCTATACGGCTAATACGGGGCGCACGGCCTATGACCATCGCCTGGCAGCAGTGGCAGATTCAGCCGAGGGTCTACGCCAACAGCTGGAGGCATTTCCCCAAGCACCTTCGATTGTCTGTCGTCAAATCGCCGAAACCGGTCGGCCAAAAATCGCCTTTTTGTTCACCGGCCAGGGCTCTCAGTCGCTGAATATGGGGCGACAGCTCTCCGAAACTCAGCCGGTTTTCCGAGAGACGCTGGAACAGTGCGATCGCATTTTGCAACCTCTGCTGGGTCAGTCCATTCTTGATGTGATTTATCCACCCACAGGGCATTCGCCGCTCAACCAGACGGCCTATACGCAGCCTGCTCTCTTTGCCATTGAGTATGCCCTTTCTGAGCTGTGGCGATCCTGGGGCGTGAAACCAGATATTGTGCTGGGCCACAGCATTGGTGAATATGTGGCGGCCTGTGTGGCCGGAGTTTATAGCCTGGAAGACGGGCTGAAGCTGATTGTCGAACGCGGACGCCTGATGCAGGCGCTACCCGCTGGAGGGCAGATGGCGGCGGTGATTGCGAGCTATGAACAGGTCAGCAAGGCAATCGCGCCCTATGGCGATGCGGTTGCGATCGCGGCGATCAACGGCCCTCAAAATACGGTTATCTCGGGTGTCGGAGAATCGGTACAGTCAGTGCTCAGACAGCTTGAGGCGGACGGCATCGACGTTCACCCTCTACATGTCTCCCATGCGTTTCATTCGCCGCTGATGACGCCGATGCTGGCAGCGTTTCAGCAGCAGGCCGCCGCCATTGCTCTGAGGCCGCCTAAGGTACCAATCGTTTCTAGCGTCACAGGCGAAATAGTGACCCATGAGGTCACCCAGCCCAACTACTGGCGACGCCAGGTGCGCCATTCCGTCAATTTTGCCAAAGCTATGCAGACGCTGGCCGACCAGGGCTACGAGCTGTTCTTAGAAGTGGGACCGCATCCGGTGCTGCTGGGGATGGGGCGACAGTGCCGGACGCCGGGCAGCGGTACCTGGCTACCTTCCCTGCGCCGGGGCCAGCCGGACTGGACGCAGATGCTCACCAGCTTAGGCATGCTTTGGACCCAGGGCACCCCAATTCGCTGGGCAGCCGTCGAGCCAACTCCGCGATCGCGGGTGAGCCTACCAACTTATCCCTTTCAGCGCAGCCGCTACTGGGTCAAGTCGGAAAATTCCCGTTGGGCAGCTCAGTCCCCAGTCCAGTCTCCTACTGAACTCTCCAGCCCAATCGCAGCCTCAGATGCACTTTACGAGGTGCAGTGGCAGATTGTTCCAACAGAATTTGAAGCAGCAGAAAATCAGTCCACAGCAGGCCACTGGCTGATCTTTGCCGATCAGCAGGGCGTCGGTCAGGCCCTAGCCCAGCGCCTTAGCGAACCGGGAACAACCTGCGAACTCGTCTATGCCTATCGCTCCCCTCAGACGGTTGGCCAAGTGCTCAATCCGGCTGAGCCCGAGATCTTTTCGACTCAGCTGCGGTCGCTGCTGGCAGCCCAACCCTGTCAGGGCATCGTTCATCTGTGGAGTTTAGACCTGACCGAAGAAAGTTGGGCTGATATGGAAGCGGCTCAGCGACTGGGCAGCGGCAGTGTCCTACAGCTAGTGCAGGCCGTCCGGCAGCAGGCGGCAACGCCTCGGCTTTGGCTAGCCACTCAGGGAGCCCAAGCCCTTTCTGAACGGCCTGTCGCCCTGGCTCAGGCTCCTCTGTGGGGTCTAGGTCGGGTGCTACCGCTGGAGCACCCAGAGCTGTGGGGCGGGCTAATTGACCTGGACCCCGCTGATAACTCACCAATGGCCCAGGCCGATATCGTACTGCGGCTAATGCAAACTGCTGCGGCAGAAGACTATTTAGCGGTTCGCGATCGCCAAATCTATACCGCTCGCCTGGCACCTACCCAACGGTCTGCCGTGGTTCCCTTTAAGCCCAAAAACGACAGTCGCTATCTGATTACCGGCGGCTTTGGCAGCCTGGGACTGAGCCTGGCCCACTGGCTGGTTGAACAGGGCGCTACCCATCTGACTCTGCTGGGTCGGACGGCGCTACCGACGCGATCGCAGTGGCCGAACCTACCTGCTGACAGCAAAGTTGCTCAGCGCGTGCAGGCGGTTCAGGCCCTGGAAGCGAAAGGTGCCCAGGTTGAAGTATTGCAGGCCGATGTCAGCAATTGGGAGCAGATGACGGCGGCCTTTGCCCAGCTACAAGGCTCGGCACAGCCGCTGAAGGGCATTTTTCACGCGGCGGGCCTGGTGGCCGAACAGCCGCTGGCTGAGATGAGCCAGGCTGAGCTACAGACCATCATGCGGCCTAAGCTGTTGGGAACCTGGTACCTGCATCAGCTCTCTCGGCAGCTATCTCAGAAAATGCCGCTGGAACAGTTTGTTTGTTTCTCTTCGATTGCTTCAATTTGGGGTTCCTTTGGCCAGGGCCACTATGCGGCTGGCAATGCCTTTTTGGACGCGATCGCGCATCACCGCCACGCTCTAGGACTGCCCGCGCTCAGCATCAACTGGGGACCCTGGGCTGAGGGCGGTATGGCTTCTGACGAGATTCAAGCTTTGCTCAAGCGGGTTGGGATAGAGACCTGGCAGCCCCAGACCGCCCTGGATTTGCTGGGAATGCTGATGTCCCAGGCAACCGCCCAAATCACCGCTGCTCGGGTTGACTGGTCGCGCTTTAAGTCAGTTTATGAAATTAAAGGAGCGCGATCGCTGCTGGCCGATCTCGGCACCCCAGCTGCCGAGCTAAAGCAATCCGACCATGGCCCCTCAGACTTTTTGGCAGGTCTTACCACGACACCGCAGGCCCAGCGTAAAGCCTACCTGATTGCCTATCTCAAGGCAGAGGTCGCCCAGGTTCTCGGGCTGCCTCCGACAGAAACTCTCAGCCTACGCCAGGGTTTCACCGAGCTGGGTCTGGACTCACTGATGGCGGTCGATCTGAAAGGTCGGTTAGAAGCCGGACTGGGAAAAACCCTGAGCTCTACGCTGGCATTTAACTATCCCAATCTCGAGACGCTGGCAGACTATCTGGCTCAAGCAGTGCTTGAAATTGAGCCAGTTGAATCTGCCGCAGCAGCTGAAGTTCCCGAGCCTGCTACCGAACTGGAAGCCCTTTCCGAAGACGATCTGGCCGCGCTGTTAGACCAGGAGCTAGCGGCTGTCGGTTCTCCCTAATCTCGCTATAGCCCAGGCTGCGGACTGTCCCGTTTAGCTTCATCTCTGTTGAACCCATTATTCCCTGAACAACGCCATGAATACCTCCCCGTCCAGCGATCAAAAAGAGCGGCTGAAGAGTGCGCTGATAGCCATGCGAGAGCTCAGGGCCAAGCTTACGTCCCTGGAGCAGGCACAGACCGAACCGCTCGCAGTAGTTGGGATGGGCTGTCGGTTTCCCGGCAACGTCAACAGCCCCGAAATGTTTTGGTCGCTGCTGCGCCGTGGAATAGATGCGACAACGGGGGTCCCGGCTGAGCGCGGCTGGGATTTGGCAAACCTCTACTCGGATGACCCCGATCAGCCGGGCAAGCTATATGTTTCTAAGGGCGGCTTCCTGCGTAACGTAGACCAGTTTGACGCGGCTTTCTTCGGCATTCCGCCGCGCGAAGCCATCCATCTCGACCCGCAGCAGCGGCTGCTGCTCGAAGTCGGCTGGGAAGCGATTGAACATGCCGGACTCCAGCCGGAAAAGCTGCGCGGCAGCCGTACCGGCGTCTTCATCGGCATTACCGTTAACGACTACTTGCAGCTGCAAACGCGGGCAGGCGACCTGACGGCAATCGACGCCTACAGCACCACCGGCAATCATCTGAACGCGGCGGCGGGGCGGCTGTCCTATACGCTAGGGTTGCAAGGGCCGAGTATGGCGGTGGATACGGCCTGCTCGTCTTCGCTGGTGACGGTGCATCTGGCCTGCCAGAGCCTGCGCCAACGGGAATGCGATCTGGCGCTGGCGGGCGGGGTGAATCTGGCTCTATCGCCGGATGGGTTCGTGGCCACTAGTCGGGCGCGGATGCTAGCCCGAGACGGCCGCTGCAAAACCTTTGATGCTGAGGCCGATGGCTTTGCCCGGGGTGAAGGCTGCGGGCTGGTGGTGCTGAAGCGTCTGAGCGACGCGATCGCGCAGGGCGACCCCATCTTAGCTCTAATTCGCGGTTCTGCCGTCAATCAGGACGGCCCCAGCAGCGGCCTGACGGTGCCCAACGGTCCGGCCCAGCAGGCTGTGATTCGTCAGGCGCTGGCCAACAGTGGCGTGCAGGCAGAGCAGATCAGCTATGTTGAAGCCCACGGCACCGGTACGGCTCTGGGCGACCCAATCGAGATTGAAGCTTTAGCGGCGGAACTTTGCCGGAATCGATCGACAGAACAGCCGCTTTTTGTCGGCGCTGCCAAGACTAACCTAGGCCATCTGGAATCAGCCGCTGGGATCGCTGGCCTCATTAAGCTAGTGCTCTCGCTCCAGCATCAGACCCTCCCTCCCCACCTGAACTTTAACCAGCCAAACCCTCATATTCCCTGGGCGCGGCTGCCGATTGCTATTCCCACTCAGCTCACCCCCTGGCCAGCTGACAATCAGCCGCGCCGGGCTGGCCTCAGCGGTTTTGGCGTCAGCGGTACCAACGCTCATATCGTGGTCGAAGAGGCGACTTCCCAGCCCCTAGCTGCGGCTGAAGTCGATCGACCGCTGCATCTGCTGACCCTTTCTGCAAAAAGTGAAACCGCCCTGCGGCAGCTCGCCAGCCGCTATGAGCTCTACCTGCTCACCCATACAGATACAAACCTGGCCGACCTCTGCTTTACAGCCAATACCACCCGAGCCCGGTTTAAGCATCGGCTCAGCGCGGTTGCCAGCTCCGCAGAACAGCTCAGCCAGCAGCTTGCCGACTTCAGCGCCGGTCAGGCCAGTCCAGAGCTTTGGTGTGGGACAGAATCCCAGCTGCCTAAGGTCGCGTTTCTGTTCACTGGGGAAGGCTCACAGCTGGTCCAGCAGGGCCGTCAGCTCTATGCGAGCCAGCCCACCTTTAGACAGGTACTGTTGGACTGTGAGGAGATTTTGCGATCGCGCCTCTCCATCCCCCTCTTAGCCATTCTCTATCCCACCTCGCCAGAGCAGGCTCGGCTAATTGATCAACCGGCCTACGCTCAGCCCGCTCTGTTCGCAGTGGAGTACGCCCTTTCCCAGCTCTGGCAGTCCTGGGGGGTCCAGCCCGACTGGGTCTTTGGCCAGGGCGTGGGTGAATATGCCGCTGCCTGTGCTGCCGGGCTTTACAGCCTAGAAGCAGGGCTTCTGCTAGCAGCCGAGCGGGGCCAGTTAATGCAGCAGTCCGCCGAGAACGCTGCTGAGGCAATGCTCGCTTTTGAGCGCCGCGCCGCCGAGATCGGCTACCGTCCGCTTCAGCGAGGGTTAGTATCGAGTCTCACCGGCCAGATTGCCAGTGATCAAGAATTCTCTCAGCGTCAATATTGGAGCCAGCAGCTACAGTCGTCAGCGTCCCTCGAAGTCGCCATGGAAACCCTCCAGCGACAGGGCTGTCAGATCTTTGTTGAAGTGGGTCCTGACCCTAACTTAATCAATCAGGGAAACAACCATCTCGGTCTGGCCGGCAGCTGGCTCCCGTCTCTGCGTAGCGGACAGCCAGATTGGACAACCCTACTGGAGAGTGCTGCGGTTCTAAATACTCAGGGAGTCGAGATTGACTGGCGCGGATTTGACCGGGACTATCCACGCCAGCGGTTATCCCTGCCGACCTATCCGTTCCAGCGCCAGCGGTTTTGGGTCGAGCTGCCTACCCGTTTACCGGCTGAGGCCACGTCTGCCGCTGAGCTGCTGAGCCAAGCCACCACAGACAATTCGACCGATTTGGAAGCCCAGGACCTAGAACAGCGCGTTTTGTCACTTACAGCAAAAATCACCGGGTTACAGCCGTCGCAGATTGGATTAACCCAAACCTTGGAAGGTGAACTAGGTCTCGATTCAATCATGCTGACGCAGCTGATGAACGGTCTGATGAAGCTGATTCCCACCGCAGCCCAGCAGGCTTTCCAGCAAGAGGTTTCCTTACGTGACCTGCTCCAGCTACCCCATTTGCAGGCGGTGATTGAGCTGTTGGAACCCTGGCAGGGGCAGTCTGAGCCAGAACCCTTACCAGCTTCACTGTCACCTATAATCGAGACTTCGATCGAGACAACAGACGCCCAGCCCGTCGAGCTTTTGCACGGCCAGTACTTTCACCTGATTGGTCACTGGCTAGTCAATTCCAACAGTCTATTTGCCACCGTACGGCTAGAAGGCCCATTTGACCTAGAGATTGCTCAGCAGAGCTGGCAGGACCTGATTGAGCGCCATCCGATGCTGCGATCGCGCTTCCACATCCCGCCCCAGGCCGAGCGCTTCCGCGACTTCCGTCTGGAGGTATTAACCCAGCCGTCGCTGCCAGAGATTGCCTTTACCGATCTGCGTCCGCTCAGTCCAGAAGCCCAGGCCAGTTCTCTGGTAGAAGAACGTCAGCGCTGTCTCAACTACGCCTGGTCGTTGACCCAGTGGCCGCTGCACGAGTTCTCGGTGATGCAGCTCCAGGACTCTGTTTATCAGCTCTTTTTAGGCAATGAGCACATCATCTCCGACGGCCTGGGCAATCACATTATTCTGCACGAATTCTTGGAACTGTATCACGCTCGCTGTCAGGGGCAAGTGCCTGACCTGCCTGAGGCCACAAGCCTAGCGGACTATGCCGCTACGGTCACCGCCATGAACGCCGCACCCGAGCCAAGCGCGAACCAGGCCCTGAACGAGTATATCCATCAGCAGGGACAGACCACCTACTCTTGGAATCCCGACAGCCAGCCCTTTCGCTTTGCCCTGCCGCAGTATCACAGCCAGCCCTATCAGCTCGACCGCCGGATTACGACGCAGCTGATCGCGCGAACCCGGGAATGGCGGCTGCCGTTGAATACGTTGCTGACCGGCGCTTTTCTGCGGGCGCTGAGTCAGTGCGATCGCGAAAGCGCCCAGATGATTTTGCAAATGCCGACTGGCGGCCGCGTTTATCCTCAGGTAGATGCCTCTACGCAGGTCAGCAGCTTTGCCCAGAATCTGGCCCTGAGCTTTGAGCGCGTTCAGCCCGAGGAGTCCTGGGAGTGTCTTTTACAGCGGGTACAGCAGGCGATTCAAGGTCCCTTAACCAGCGGTCTAGACCGGGCGCAAACTTACAAAATGGGGCTGACCTTCCGCGATCATCTCCCCTTAGAGTCGGGCCAAGTGCCATCCTATAGCCTCTCCATTTTTCATGAGGCGATTAAGTCGAATGTTTACCTTCCCTACACCGGACATCTGCCGCTGCAAACTCAGTACGGGCCGCTCAGCGTAACCGACTATCAGGCGGGGGGCATCAACGCGGCGGGTATTCTCGATGTTTTACAGGAGATTTTTGACGATCGGCTGCATCTGTTTGCCAGCTATGACAGCAGCTTCTTCGCCGCCGCGTCTATCGATCAGCTGATGCAGGCCTACCAGGCCGAGCTTAGGGCTCTGGCAGAGGTCAGCCCGCCGACCGTAGCCCCCCAGATGGAAGAACCGATTGACGGGGAGATTGCTGCCCTCCTACAACAGGTAGCCGCCGACATTTGTCATACGCCGATCGGCTTGCAAGATCTGAATCTCGATTTAGAAGCCGACCTGGGATTCGATTCGCTTGAGCGCATCCGTATCGTCACCCAGCTAGAGAAACAGTGGGGTTCTGTCAATCGTAAAGCACTGCTCAGCTGTCGCAGTTTGCAAGAGATGGGGCAGAGTCTACAGGCAACAACGGCTGTAGTGGGTTAAAAGAGGAAGCCAGTCTCCGGGCTCCCCCAGAATTGGGGGCTGGGGGGCGCTCCGAGCGGCTAGCGAATTAAATTTATTTACTGAGATAAAGACCCATGTCAAGACTTGAAGTTCCCTACCTGAAGATCGTTGAGCAGGCCCAACAGACCCCCGACGCGATCGCGGTCTTACAAAACAGTCAGCATGTAACCTATGCCCAGCTCGACCGCCGCTCCAACCAGGTGGCTCACTACCTGCGCAGCCAGGGCGTCGAGCCCAACTCGCGGGTCGGCATCATGACCCAGCGCGGCCCGCTGATGGTGATTGGCATCCTGGGCATTCTCAAGGCGGGTGGGGCATATGTACCTTTAGACCCGGACTACCCGGCTGAGCGCATTCGCTACATTCTTGACCATGCCGAGATTCAAATTCTGCTGAGCGAGCAAGAGGTTGCGGCTGCGTTGTCCACCTGTCTGGTGCCACCGCTGTCCCTGCAACAGCTGTTATTTCTGGATATAGGAACTCCCCTTGAGCTTGCAGGCGCGATCGCGCAAATCTTTCCAGAAATCTGGTCTAAAAGTGCTGATACGGGACCAGCGATTGAGCCTAATCCAGACGATCTGATGACCGTTCTATACACCTCAGGCTCGACCGGGCGGCCCAAGGGGGTGATGCTCAGCCACCGGGGCTATATGAACCGACTGGACTGGATGCAGAAAACTTTTCAGCTGCGACCGGGCGATCGCGTGGCGCAGAAAACCTCTTTTTGCTTTGACATTTCGGTCTGGGAACTCTTCTGGACCCTGATGGAAGGGGCAAGCATCTGTCCGGTAGCGAGAGAAATCGTCCTCAACCCCTGGGAGTTCGCTCGATGGATGCAGACCCAGCGCATTCAGGTGATGCATTTTGTGCCTTCACTGTTTGGCGAGTTCATCAATGCCCTAGCGAACCAGTCCTGGCGCTTTCCTGACCTGCGCTGGCTGATCTTTAGCGGCGAAGCGCTGCCCGCCGACTTTATTCGACAGTGGATCGATCGCCATGGATTAAAGACGGGTCTGGCTAATCTTTACGGTCCGACCGAAGCCTCAATCGATGTCACGGCTCACCTGATCGAATCTCGGCCAGAGCGCAGTATCCCCATTGGCAAAGCCATTGACAATGTCTATATCCGCATCTTAGACGCGCAGATGCAGCCAGTGCCGCCCGGTGAGCTGGGCGAACTCTGGATCGGCGGCGTGCAGCTGGCGAAGGGCTATCTTAAAGACCCCGAACGCACGGCGTCTACGTTTCAGCCCAACCCGTTTGCCGACATTCCGGGCGAGACCCTTTACCGCTCTGGTGACCTGGCGAAAGAACTGCCCGACGGCAACTTTGAATATCACGGTCGAATCGACCACCAGGTAAAAATTCGCGGCTTCCGGGTAGAGCTAGGCGAGATTGAAAATGCGCTCATCCTCCATCCTGCCGTTCAGGAAGCCGCTGTCCTCGCGATGGATTATGAAGCTGGGCAAAAGCGTCTGGTTGCCTGGCTTGCGGGCCAAACCATCGCCGCCCGAGAGCTGAAACAGTTTCTGGCTGAGAAGCTGCCCCACTATATGATTCCCCAGCGGATCGAGTGGCTGCCTGGGCTGCCCAAAAATCACAACGGCAAGCTCGATCGCAAAGCGCTGCTAGCCCCTCAGCCTGTCGCCCCTCAGCCTGTCATAGCGGATGCGCCGTCAGCCGCTACATCCTTTCCGCTGGCCCCGGCTCAGCGCTGGATTGTCACCTACTTTGACCCGCCCTACCAGTGGGCAGGCTGTAGCCGATTTCGCTACCAAAAGGCGCTGGATATGGGCCGATTCAGTCTGGCCTTCAACCAGGTGATTGCTCGACATTCGGCTCTGCGCATGGTGTTTGAAATGCAGGATGGCCAATGGCGGCAGCAGCTGCTCCAGCCGCCGCCCTTAGAGATTGCCCTCTGCGACGGTAGCTGCTTTGCACCCGAAGATCGCGATCGCTACGTCGAATTCAAAATTCAACAGACCCTTCAGCAGCTGCGCCTAGATCGGTGGCCCCTGTTTGCGTTAGTCGTCGTCAAGGTGCATGAAACCTGCTACGACATTACCTTAGTAGCCCACCACATGATTGCCGATTTGCTGGCGGGCAGCGTCCTATTTCGCGATCTCTGGCAAACCTACGATCGGCTGCTGTCGGAGGGTCCGGCTCCTGATGGGACGGTATCGGCGAACTATCTCAGCTACATCCAACGGCTGCAGACCGCTGAGCAGCAGGGCGAATTGAACAGCCACATCGACTATTGGCAGGCCCAGTTTCCCTCCGAGGCATCCGCCTTTCAACCCCCGTTCGACTATGTCAAAGGGGCAAATATCGAAGCCTCTACCGCGAGCGAGCAGATTCAGCTAACGCCGGCTGAAACGAATCGCTTACTTCAGGACGCCAAGCAGCGCTATCGGTGCAATGTCTATTGGCTATTGCTTGCGCCTCTTTACCAGCTGCTTGCTGACTGGTCAAAAAAAGAATGGATTGTGGTCAGCCATCGCAGTCATGGCCGAGACCTGGGCCAGGGTCAGGTATTCTGGCAGAGCTTCGGTAACTTCGCCGTCAATTTTCCAGTGGGTCTCCAGGTGAGTTCCGGCGATCATTGGCAGACCTTAGTTGCCCAAATTGGGCAGCAGTTTGCCGCTCTGCCCATGAATGGCGTCACCTACGACTGGATTGGGGAACTGCTGCCCGACCATCTCTACCCCGATGAAAAGCTTACCCCGGTCAGGGCAAACTATCTGGGCAATCGCTCCCTCCCCGGCTCTGAGGTCTTTGAGTTTATCCAAGCCGACCGCGATCGCCGTTTAGCCCTGCCGGAACAAAAGCGCACTACCCTGCTGGAATTCTTTTTCTCAATCAGCGAAGGCGTGATGGAACTAGAAATCGAATATTCACGAAATTTCTATCGCGCAGATACCATTCAACAGCTTGCCCGGCAATATGTTGACCAGATGCAGAACCTGCTCTTGAAATCTATCAAATCAGCCTCCAGTCCCTAGCTCTTAATTATTATGCAAAGAATAGCTTCCTCTTCTACATCTCCCTTTTCAAGCGGTTTACCCGCTCTCTATGCTGTTGCTTTCCTGTCAGGAATTTCGCTCGGCTTATTCAATCCGTTTATTTCAACACTAATGGCTCAGCAGGGGATTTCAGACCTTTGGATAGGTGCAAACTCAACACTTTATTTTTTGACAATTGCCATCGGCACTCCCATTGTTGCTAAACTGCTTCAACATTTTGGGCTACGCAAAACGATGATCGCTGGCTTTACTCTTATGGCTGCAACAGCTCCTTTGTTTCCATGGACAGATGACTTGTTGCTATGGTTCATCCTGCGAGCGGTAATGGGCGGTGCAGTCTGTTTGTACCTGGTTTCGGGACAAACCGCAATTAACTACTTTTGCACAGACAGCAATCGTGCCATAGTCAACGGGATTGATGCCCTCTCGTTCAGTTTAGGGTTTGGTCTAGGTCCGCTGATTGGCGCTATAGCCTACGATTACTCCCCAAAGATTACATTCAGCCTAGGCAGCTTACTGATCTTAAGCGGCGTCTTATTCATCTTATTTGGCCTGCCAGAGAAAAAAATTCGCTTTCAGCCCTTACGCTTGGGTGTCTATAAACGGATAAAATTACCTCTACAGGGCGCTTTTTCCTATGGAGTGGCCATTGCTACTTTGGTATCACTTTATCCAGTTTACTTACTGCGGCAAGGATACCCCATTTCCCAAATTGGCTATACCTTTAGCGCATTTATTTTAGGTGGGCTGCTGGCAACCCTGCCTGTTACCTATCTAGCCGATCGTTTAGGCAAACTTCATCTCCTTAAGGTAAGCATAAGTGTAATTATTTTCTCTATTTTGGGATTATCTTTTGTTGATACCATCCCAGTAGTATATTTAATCGCTTTTGCTACGGGTGCAGCCATGAGCCCAATTTTTCCTCTGGCCCTAGCAATTATTGGCGGCCAAATTGCGAATCGCGATCTGCCTTCGGGAAGTAGCCTATTCACGGCTGCCTATAGCGTTGGCTGTACAGCAGGTCCGATCCTATCGGCGATTTCGATGCACTATTTGGGCAACCGCTATTTGTTTGCGCCTATCCTATTCACATTCCTGATCCTAGCTTTCTGTCTATTGTTTTTTGAGAAACGATAGACAAAGCCAGACCAAAAAATAGAATTCACATTCCAAATCGCAGTTATACTTTAATCGTCAATGATGGATTCTCTTTGAAAGCTATGAACACAAGTTTTTCGCAAAAACAGGTGATGACTGGCGTCAATAACCTTCCTCAAATTGCTTCCGTTCTGCTGGTTCTAGAAATTGTTTTCTTTATGACCGCGTTTGTGGTTCTAGGTCAGGCTATCGATTGGCCCGCTAGCTTAGATGAGCCAGCTTCTGTTGTATTACCACGATTGGTTGCCCATCAGGGCTCCGTTGTTTTTGGCTACTATAGCTACCTTCTATCAGCAATTTTGCTAGTACCACTTGCAATCGTTTTGCACTGCTATTTTGGTCTCAAGCAGAACCCACTTTTACTGAGCGCAACTGCCTTTGGCATCATAAGCGGCGCTATGAAAAGCCTGGGAATTATACGCTGGCTCTTTTTAATGCCATACTTGGCTAATCGTTACGTTGTATCAGACAATTCACCAGCACTTCAGGAGACTATCTCACTTCTATACGATACGTTTAACCTCTATGCTGGCAAGGTCGGTGAGTATATCGGTGTTCAAATGTTCACCGCTCTTTGGGTCGGGCTATTATCGCTCGCAGTTTTGCGCTCTCGGCAGCTGCCTATTTGGCTTAGCGGGTTTGGTATTGTAGTTGCGATCGCGTGGCTGCTCAGTTTGCTAGGTGATTCAGGCATAAGCTTGTTTGAATCAGCTGTCTTTATTAGCACTACACTGCTTAACTTTTGGTATTTGACCCTAGCGATTGTCTTGGTCAAAGGGCATCGCTAAGGGTAGTAATAGGTAAGAATGACCAAAATCAGGGATTCGCATTGATTGAGTTATGACATTTTATCAAGGATTCTCAAAATGAGAAAGAAAATTGTCTTTACTTCTCTGGCCTTAGGCAGTACCGTAGCAATCTCGGTATCGTTGCCAGCTAAAGCTGCTAATCTTGATCTGAGCCAGTATGACTATACCCAACTAAAGAACATTTCTGCTCGTCCCCTACAGTCAGATAATCAACTGTTGCTAACGGGCGACCCTAGCCAAAATCAGGGATTTACCGCTTTTTTCAATCTAGACTTTTCAGCTCCAGACGTTGGCCATATCGAAATCAGCAAAAACGCTCCTGGCAATATTGCTCCGTACTACACAACGGGCAAGCACGCGAGCCCAGAATTACCTCCTAGTGGGGCAACTCGTTCAGCTAGCTTGACTGACATTCTTGGATTTGCAAACTTTTCAACTTTTCTGAATAGCAACAATCTTTCCTTGGACAAGATCGGTATAAGTTACGGACAAAAAACGGATCGTGACCTCACAGAAACTTGGAATTTGGGTACTGATCTGCTAGGCCAAAACTGGTTTGCAAGTCCTGACTCAACTGTAGAGGAAAGAATTTACAGTGCTAAGCCAGAAGATGTTGAAATCTTTCTGATTTACGAAGATACTAAGTTCATCGACTTCGGCTATTCTGACTTCTATAATGTTTTAGAGTATGGCAGCACGACAGCCATTGAAGATGATTTCGATGCAATTTTTTCAGATCCTTTCTCTGCTTCGCAAGAAGACGATCTGTCACCTTTACTCTCAGGCTTGGCTAGCTCGTTCCTGAGAGATGTTGAAAATGCTGGCGGAGGCATTCAGGCTGTCTATGAAGAAGGTCAGGTGCAAGATCCTATTTTTTCAGTAGGCAATGGATATGGGGTTGTATCTTTCCCCTTTCCGGTAAGCTTAAGAGCTGTTCCTTTAGAAGCAGAGAAAGTGCCTGAGCCTTCAAGCATATTAGGACTTGCTTTACTATATGTTTGGACTGTCACTAGCTACAGAGGCAAAGCTTGGCCATCATAGAAGAGCAAAATAATGTAGTCTATTAGTGATTAGCTCTTAGTTTGTAGACCAAGCGTTAATCATTAATAGGCTGAAATACTGTACTCTCTATAGAATTACGAGCGCAGTTTGGAGACTAATAGTCCAAATCCAACTAAGCATATTCCAATTAAGCTATTGCTTAGATCAGGGACCTCTGTAGTCGAAATTTCTAGAAGCTCTCTATCTCCGCGTGCCTCAATAAATTTTAAGCCAGTGGTATCGACTTCGGCACCGGCAGATTGAAGAAAGTCACTAAACTCTTGAGAAATATTCAAATCAACGTTTTCCAACACTAGCATTTGAGTCGATGGGTCTAACGTGATAGGGCCTAGAACCGAAACATCAAATAGGCGGAACTCGGGAAAGCGCTGCTCATCTTCTTGAGCAATAAAAATTTGAAACTCTGGGCTAAAAAAGTTGGACGGCACAAAAGTTGAAAAGTTATCAAACCTTAATATCGGATCTAAATCAAGTCGCTCAGTGTTTACGATAAATTCGAAGCTTGCGTCAAAAGATTCTATTCCCCCTAGTGGGACTGTAGAGAGAGCTCCCTCTATCTCAATTACTTCAAAGGCTAAATTGCTGCGTCGTAAAGTATTTGAATCTGGAGGGATAAATTGAAATCCAAAGTCGAAGCCCTGAGCTGGCGTAGCAGTAGAAATAGGCGGAAGCAAGTCCAACCCCAAATTTTCTAAAATATCGACTGTTTCGGGAACGAAACGAATGCTTTCGCGTCCATCTACTTCTAAAAAAGTTTGAGCGTAGGCAGGGGGAGTTGGCTTTACAAAAACGGAGGCAGCCGTAATCAGGCAGAAGGGTGCCCAGCCATGAGGCTTAAACAAAATGGTGCAAGCTGATAATAGCTGAGTTGCTTTCATTGCATCGTTACCAAATAAATACTTCTAGCTTAATTTGCTAAAATCCTAAGCGCATATAGTTCTTTCTGTGTGAAAGTTTAGGACTATTAAGCTCATAGGCTGTGAGTTTCATTTAAACCAAAACATTTCGTTTTTTCAATGGAGATAAGTAAACTGTATTAATTTATCATGAAGATGATCATTAAAGATACAGCAGTGTCTTGTTCTATACAGGAAAATGAAGCCGCAGGTGTTAAACTATGAAACTTAATTTAGAGAGCCCCAAACTGGCGAATATATGCTTCAAGCTCAGAGATTTTACTTTTACCAATAGACACTTCGAGCGGCTGCCATATCGCTCATTGTCGAGGGTCGCAATCCCAAAATCGCCTTGATATTTTAGACAGGACTTAAATTTTTCGTGGTGCGCTAGCGAGATTCTTCCTAATTGAGCAGATAAGGAAACTTGATTGCTAATCGAAGAACGGATCCGTCCTCGAAGCTTTGCCTAGATTAGACTGCCATTATTTCGACAGACACAAGCCCTTTGCAACAAGGAGATTGCTATCACTGATTGAATTTAGTACCTGTCACTGTGTCATATAGAGTATAGAAAGATGCCTGATACTGTTATTTCCAATTTTCATACTATTCTCGGTGCCGGTCCAGTAGGGCTGTCAGTTATGGATCATCTGCTGGCCAAACAGCAGCGTGTTCGGCTAATCAGTCGCAGTGGTCGAGCGCAAGTACCTTCGTCAGTCGAAGTTTTGGCAGGTGACATTACCGACCTCAATTTTGCGAGGGAAGCTATTAAGGGCACAGATGTTGTCTACAACGCCCTTAACCCACCTTATCATCGTTGGCCAGAGCTCTTTCCGGCAATTCAGCATAGTGTTTTAGAAGCAGCCGCAGCCACTGAGGCCAAGTTAGTCGTCATGGATAACCTTTATATGTATGGAAAAACGCAGGGTGAACCTATGACTGAAGACCTACCTTACATGGCTCATACCCGTAAAGGTAGAGTACGTGCCAGGATGGCGACCGATTTACTTGATGCTCACCGAGCCGGTAAAGTGCGGGTTGCTATTGGGCGGGCATCTGATTTTTTTGGCCCTCGGGTGCGAGTTTCTGCTGTAGGCGAGCAAATCTTTCAAGCAGCCTTACAGGGACGCGCTGCCCAAGTGTTCGGAGACCTTGATCAGCCACACACGTTTACTTACATCGTAGATGTGGGGGCTGCTCTTGTTCTATTAGCAGAGGAAGAGACCGCTTTGGGACAAGTTTGGCATATACCGAATGCAGAAACGTTGACTACTCGCCAGTTTATTAATCAAATTTTCATACAGGCTGGTACTAATCCTCAATATCAGGTCGTTTCCAAACCGATGTTGAGACTACTTGGCCTGTTCAATAAGTCTGCCGGGGAGTTAGTAGAGATGCTTTACGAATTTGAAGAGCCCTTTGTTGTAAACCATGATAAGTTTTCCAATGTATTTTACAATCTGGCAACGCCTTTATCGAAAGCTATTTCAGCAACCCTGAAATGGTTTCGAGTCCGATCTTAGTATTTATATACTACCTGAATCTGCTGCAGGCTACTTACAGATAAAGAATCTCCTAATCAAAGAAAAAAAGATCTAATGCAATACATTATATTTTCTCTTAATGTTAAAAGTAATCAGCTAGTCCGGAAAAGGAACAGAAATGAGCTTTGCAGAAATTTTAGTCCCTCCGCTGCCACCCATTAAATCGTTTTCCAACCCTTTTGTGCAGAAAATTCGCGATCATCAAGTATGCTTTCATCGAGCGATTGATTCTTTCAAGGAAGAAGATTCCGATTTTAAGCCAACAGAAGATACGTTGACCGTTGCAAGTCAAGTTCTACATGTCGTCATCGCAAATGAATATTTCCTTTCAGGCATGTTTGGCCCTTATGAAGGCTATGCTCCGCTATGCGAACGCGAAGCAGTTAAAGATATGACTTGGATAACTATGGCTGACGAAAGAGCGCTAGGAGCAGTCATTGATGTTCAGAGGTGGCCTTTGGCTGCTGCTGCTTCGACTTCTTTGAGAAAAGCCTTAGTCCTGTTCGATGGCGTTATGGATGCTGCTGTGGAAATGTTTGGGAGCAGAACAGTTGAAGAGATTGAGAAGTCTTTCTCACCAGAAAGTCCCGTTGTACCTGCTGACTATACCCATGTAGACATTCTTGATTGCATGATCGATTATATTGCTCATCATAGAGGAGCCCTTGTAGCGTATGCTCATCTTCTCGGAAGGAGCCAAAAATCCCTTATTTTGAGCTATCCGAAGCTATGGTGAGATCAGAATACATGGAAGCAGCAAAAGCAGCTATGTAGACTTCAAATATGTTTTGAATTGCATAACTAGATCATCCCTTAGAGGATTGTCTATTTACTACCTAAGAATGTGAAGGTTGATGAATATGACCCAGGGAGCCGCCAGTTGGATAGTGTGTCCTAAGCCAAGACCAGAAGCTCGATTGAGGCTGTTCTGCTTTCCCTGTGCAGGCGGGATGGTGTCTGCCTACAGCCGCTGGGCTACGCTGTTGCCTGCCGGGGTGGAGCTCTGCGTCATTCATCTGCCAGGTCGAGGCAAGCGGATTGCGGAAAATCCCTATGTTCGTTTAGCACAATTGCTACCGGTGCTAACTCAGGCGTTGGAGCCCTGTCTGAATATACCTTTTGCTTTCCTGGGCCACAGCATGGGTGCTGTTCTCGGTTTTGAGGTAGCGAGAGCGCTGCGACAGCGGCAGCCACCGGGGCCAATGCAGCTCTTTTGCTGTAGCTGCCCCGCTCCTCAGATCCCGATTGCAACGCCCCACATTCATCCGCTGCCGGAGCAAGCCTTTATCACCGAGCTCAACCGCCGCTACGAAGCCATTCCAGCCTCCATCCAGCAAGACCGTAGCATTCTGGAACTCTTTCTCCCCAGCCTGAGGGCAGATTTCACCCTGCTGGAAACCTATATCTATGTTCCAGATCGGCCGCTGGACTGTCCGATTAGCGTCTATGCCGGCCAGCAGGACAACGCCGTGAGCAGTTTAGACCTAGCGGGCTGGCGCGACCATACCAGCGGCTGCTTTGACCTGAAGATATTTCAGGGCAATCATTTCTTTTTGCACCATCAGCCCCAGCCTTTTCTACAGACCCTGATCCAGTCTCTTGCCGCTTTAACCGATCAGCCTGCATTGATGGCTGAGATAGGATAGCGGAGACAGTTGTTTAGATAAACTCAGTCATCAAATGGTAATTTCAGGTCGGGCGACCCCTGAGGGGACAATGGGCTATCAGCGGCGGCAGCAGCAATGTGACCCGTCTCATTTCAAGTCGGCGGTGCTGACGGCAAGCTCCATTGGCATTGGCACCTATCTGGGGCCGATAGACGACCAGACCGACGGGCTGATGCGTCAGGCGATTGTAGACGCGATCGCGCAGGGCATCAACGTCGTAGATACCGCCATTAACTACCGCCACCAGCGCAGCGAACGCGCCGTCGGGCAGGCACTTCAGCGGGTTTTCAATGAGGGAATCGCCGCTCGCGAGGAAATCATTGTTTGCTCGAAGGGTGGGTTTGTCCCGCATCCTGACCGGGTAGCCTGGTTTCGTGAAACCTATGTTGAGCAGCCCAACGCCGCGATCGCGATGGCTGACCTAGCTGAGCAGCGGCACTGTATGCACCCTGAATACCTCCGGGATCAGCTGCATCGCAGCTTGGAGAATCTGGGGTTAGAAACCATCGATATTTACTATCTGCACAATCCAGAAGCCCAGCTTTCAGCGGTTTCTCCAGAGGTCTTCTATGAACGGCTGGAGGCAGCCTTTGCCGTGCTAGAAAACGCGGTTGTCGAGGGCAAAATTGGGGCTTACGGAATTGCCACCTGGGATGCTTTTCGCGTTCCTTCCACTCAACCCGCTCATATTGATTTGGCTAAAGCGCAGTCCATCGCTCAGGCGGGTTCCAAAAGCGAGAAAAGCGCCTTTGAATACATTCAGCTGCCGCTCAATCTGCTAATGCTAGAAGGGGCTAACCAGGCGACTCAGACCATTGATGGTCAGAGCGTTACCACAATTCAAGCGGCTGAAACATTAGGGCTGACGCCGATTGCCAGCGCCGCGATCGCGCAGGGAGACGAATTCGAAAAAATGCTGCCTTTTCTGGATTTCGCGAGGGACTATCCTCTGACCTTAGGCCAGCAGGCGCTACAGTTTACCCGCAGCGTCCCGGGCATAGCAACGGCGCTTGTCGGGATGAAAAAACCAGAGCACGTGGAAGCTAATCTCAAGCTCGTGTCTGTCCCAGCATTAGAACCCGCGGTCGTCAAAACTATCCTCCAGGGAACCCATGCTGAATCAAAGTAATCGTCCCCCCGTGATCGGGATTACGGCCTACGGTCGGAACGGAGACCAGCAGTACTACCAGTACGCCAACTACGTGGATGCGGTGCGGGAAGCGGGCGGCGTCCCGATTTTGCTGCCGCCTGAAGAAACTCAAATTGATACCCTGGTCGGTTTGGTGGATGCCTTACTATTCACCGGCGGCGGAGACATTGACCCCAGTCGCTACGGCGGGGCTGGTCACAGCACTATCTATCGGATCGATCCAACGCGCGATGCGTTTGAAATTGAGCTGGCTCGGGCCGCGATCGCAAAAAACGTTCCCCTGCTGGGTATCTGTCGCGGCCTCCAGGTACTGGCGATCGCGAGCGGCGGCTGTCGGCTCATTCCCCACGTGCCGGACCGCTTTGGCGAACAGGTGCCCCACCGCGTTCACCAGAGCCAGCCAACGACCCATATTGTGCAGCTAAGAGAGCAGAGCAAGCTAGCTAAAATGGTCAACAGCCAACGCATCGAGGTGGTTTCATGGCATCATCAGGCGGTCGAAAAGACTCCAAACGGCTGGCGCGCCGTGGGTTACGCCGCCGATGGCCTGATTGAAGCGCTGGAGCATGAGCACCATCCCTGGGCAATTGCCTTACAATGGCACCCGGAAATGTCGCTGCCAAACGACTGTAGCCAGGCGCTGTTTAAGGCGTTTGTTGCGGCAGGCAAACTCTACTCCCGGTGCGGCGTGAGTCAGTCGGCTCTGGCAACCTGTTAGCGGGTCGTAACATTTGCCTAACCGGATGAGTTCGAGTTCAATAGACGTTAGTGGGCAGACCTGATTGCTAGCGGCTGGTGAAACATGAATCATCATACCAAAAACACGCTGACTGTATTGGTTTCTAGCATTCTCCTGGGTGCAGCTGGGCTTTGGCTAATCCCCAATCGGGCTAAAGGCGCAATTGTGGGCGCAGCCACGGGCGCAGCCGCAGCCGCCGGACATGTTCAGCAGGATCGGCGGCTCAGACAGCTGGCTGCCAATCAGCAAACAGCCGAGCGCGAGCGCCAGTTCGAGCGGACTAAGTCGGCCCATCTGGTTGGTCAAGCCAGTAGAACGATCGAAGGAATCGCGCGCACGACGCAGGCGCATGAGGTAAAAATCGATCAGATTGAAGAAAATTTGCGATCGCTATCGGGACAGCCCAGCTCAAATCGGGAGGACGTCAGCAGCATCGAGGCCAGGCTGGCAGAATTGGAATCAGAGATTAGAAGGCAGTTCACCAGCTTATAACGGGTCAGCAAACCGGCCAGCGCAGAACGGGCTAGCAGCAACCCACAGGCGCAGACTGGGCCGATGGCCGAAGACCCGGAGGAACTTTCAGCCGGGGAAGCGGCTCAGAAAGTGATTGAGTGGTTTGAACGCAATCAGGTCGAAGAGGAGAACTACTACGAGCCAGACCCTCAAGTCGATGCTTTACTAGACGGGCTATCCCTTTACCTGGGAGATAACTATTCTATCCTGAAAAAATTTCATTGGAAGTTGAGAAACAGCGTCGGCAAAAGAGTGCATTTCAGCCTGGAGGGCTATGACTCAAGGGCAAAGCGTATTCACAATCAATATCTAAAAAGCTCAGGTCGTGCGACTATTTATCGATCGGAAGATTTGTCAAAAAAACAGAGGGCTCAGATTATATCCTGGCTGCTTCCTATCGGCGTTCAGATATACAGGGGTTTTTCGATGGGGGCTGGTTTGAGCGGTTCATTACGCATAAAGTCATTGATTTGCTTGATTCGGCTGGGGCTGGCTACCAGTATCTTAGAAATCCAAAAATTGTATATGCAAACGAAGAGTCGTCAGAGCTGGATTTGTTTTTTCTGTTGGATGGAAAACCACTGCTGATTGAGTGCAAGGCCGGACAGCACTACCAGCAAGGCATAGAGAAATTTAATCGGCATCGGGAAAGGTTGCAACTGGATTCTGACCAGGCCATTTTTGTGGTGCTGGATATTGATGAATCAGAAGCCTATCTTCGCAATAAAAACTGGAATTTTACCGTTGCAGACCAAAACAATTTCTTAGACCGGATCCAGAGCACTTTGGCAGTCCGCGCAGACCTTCATTCAATCGATGACAATGACGACCCAGAGGCTGAACTGACTATCCCAGCCGCCGCTGACGATGATATCCTTGAAAGCTTCTTTAAAAAACAGCGGCTCAATCTAGCGCCGGAACATCGCAGTAGCATTCTGGATCAGCTGATCAGGCTAATGGATGCTCAAGCTGTGCCGAGCAGCTTTAACGAAATATCAAGGACTTTAAGAGATCAGATGAAAGCAGAATTGGGGTTATCGCGAGAAAAAATCAGCGAGGTCCTGAACTGCTTGCGCCACTTCGGCTTTTTTCGAGATAGCCAGAATAGGCCTGTTCGGAATACTGGCGAACCGATTTATCGCATGGAATCTCTAAAGCCGAAAACGCTTGAAAGAAAATGTATGGAATTCTATGTGGAGAGAATCCTACAGCGATTCGATCCAGATTTCTTTGACGACGAGAACAATGTTTTAAGCTTTGAAAGCCTAACTTACGGTAAAGCCCCGTCAGCGGAAAAAATTAGCCAGATGAAAGAACGCTGGGGAGACACCCAAGCCGATGCCGCCAATGAGGATTAGGCCAGTGGCTTCCTCACCATTACGTCCTCGCCGGGGCATAACAACCACTGCCGCATGGGGAATGGTTAGATAGTCCGCTGCAATCAATGCAATTTCGGTATAGAGACCTTGCGAAAGGGGCGCATCGATTTCATATGTCATTACTCAAACAGCAGATTTTGAAAGGGAGAGGTGTTTTTCCAGCGATAAGCGTTGAAGTCTCGCTGGTCAACTGAAAAAATACGCCCATGTCCTAAATGCTCAGCTAGGATAACTAAGGAGGCATCAGCCAAGTCCATTGGTAAGTTGGCATACTGCTGCATGAGCTGTTCCATCCGCAAGCCATGCTGAGGCTCCAGGTTGAAGACTGTAAACAGGTTTTGGTTAAAGCCATTGATAAAGTTAGTTTGAGCTTGAACCCCTTTACGTTTCAGCAGCAGGTAGCAAGTTTCTGTCATGACGCACCAAGTTGTGATCAAGGGTTCGTTATATTTTTGAAGAGCCTGTTTAGAGATCTGATGATAGGTGTCTTTTTGATCGACTAAGGCCAACCAGAAGCCCGTGTCAACGATGATCATACTTTGTATTTAATTCTTCAAAAAGCACCTGCTTGTAAGTTTCTGATAAATTTTCTTCAGCAGATACACAGCCTATAAGCCCGCTTTCTTTGAATTTTTCATAGATGGGTTGATCTAACGGCTGCTCCTTCTGGACAGTTTCGGAATAACGTCTTTTGAGAATTTGTATAAAGTCTACTAACAAAGCCTGTGCCTCTTCTGGCAAGTCTTGTATATCTTTTTGAATCTGTTCTGGGGTTGGCATAATTTCTCCATATAGTTAATATATAGGTTTACTCGAATACAACCTCCAGGGTTGGCCTCACACAGCTGATGGAATTGCTCATCGGTGAGGTCGATGATGGTTTTGAGGTCAAGCGTTGACAAAATCATAGGGCGGTAGCGGGTGAGCAATGCTGACCCTATAGGTCTAGAATCCTAGTGTATCCCAGGGGTGAGGACGAGTCGCTGGGTGAGGTATTTGAGCCCCGTCAGCGGCGCGATGACGACAGGGTGGGGCTGCTCCCAAGCCGGGAGATGGCAGAAGCCGTCCCCCGATTGCTATCTCTGAATCCTATTCCAGCCCGTCCTAAGCGCCAAAGCCGCCGTCAATGGAGTGCTGCGCTCCTGTCACAATGGCCGCCTCTGGCCCGACCAGATAAGCCACCATTCCAGCAATCTCCTCCGGCTGGGCGTGGCGCTTAATCGCCATAAAGGAATGCATCAGCTCCTTCATCGGCCCGTCCTCTGGGTTGAGATCCGTATTCACCGGGCCGGGCTGCACGCTGTTGACCGTGATGCCGCGATCGCCAAAATCTCGGGCTAGGCCGCGCACCATCCCCTGCACCGCCGACTTGGTCAGGGCATAGGCGGCACCGCCGGGGAAGGGCATGCGATCGCCATTGACCGAGCCGATAATCACAATCCGGCCGCCGTCATGCATCTGCCGCGCCGCATCGACCGCTGCGTGGTAGGGGCCGCGCACGTTGATGTCGATCATCCGATCGACCGCTTTAGGGTCAAGCTCCAGTGCCGGACCCAGGACTCCAACCCCCGCATTGACCACCAGAATATCCAGCGCCCCCCGGTCGGCGATGACTTTACCGACCGCGACGCGATCGGCGCTGTCGGCCTGAACCGTCTTCGCGCCGGTTTTATCGGCTAGCGCCTGAGCTGCCTCGGCCGAACCGCCATAGGTAAAGGTCGTTTCGGCCCCATCTGCGGCTAGCCGCTCTACGATGGCGGCCCCAATGCCGCGGCTGCCACCCAGGACTAAAGCCTTTTTGCCCGTTAACGTCGCCATAATTTCCCGTTTTTGTATCGACTACTATAGAAAGATAGCAGGAAAATCGAGAATAAGCTAGTGACCACTAAAAAAATACTGGGACGCGGTCGGCCTCGAGGGTTTGACTTAGAGGCCGCGATCGCAACTGCCATGGATCTATTTCACCAGCGGGGCTATGACGGCGTTGGGGTAGCCGAGCTGAGCAAGACGATAGGGATTACCGCGCCCAGCCTCTATTCCGCCTTTGGCAGTAAGTGCGAGCTGTTTGAGCGGGCGCTCCAGCACTATGCCCAGGTGGCGGGGGGCTGGCTGCCCGAGGTGCTGGCGATAGAAGATAGGCTAGAAGTCGTGATCGGCCAGATGTTTGCGTGCGCTGCCGAGATCTATACGGCCAATCCTGAGCGGCCTGGCTGTCTGATTATCGACGGCACCCGCAACTGCACCGACGCCCAGGCTCAAGCGCTGACCGCTGGCTTTCGGCGCATGACCCGAGAGCGGATTCGCGATCGCATTGCCGCCGCTGCCCCCGACCTGATAGACCCCCGGGTCGATGCCCTGGCGGACTATGTCGTTACGATTCTGGTGGGGCTCTCTGGCAGTGCGCGCGATGGGATGACGGCAGAGGCTCTGCAAACCACTGCTGAAATTGCCGCCGCCGGATTTGCGCAGCGGCTTCAGCAGTACCGTCAGGCTCAGCCGCTCGAAAATTAGGCCATCCCACGATGCAGCATCACTATCTCCAAACCAACGGCGTTCGGCTGCATTACGTCACCCAGGACGATCGCAGTAGAAAAGCAATCAGATTCATGGTGTTGCTGTAGAACTAGCGCTCAGGTATGTAGCATTTGAGGTCTGGCAATTTTTCAGCAAGCTGGGCAAGTCGCTCCTCCCATTCGCCTTCAAAATCCAAAGCGAAAGCCGCTAATCCGGTCATCCGAGCCCCATTCTGAGAGCCAATCTGCGCCTGCGTCTGTCCCTGCCAGAAATGAACAGGACTCACAAACGCTCTCGTGGTATCCATGCATAGACCGCTGTGGCAAAGGTGCAGCTGCGTACCGGCCTGCGCTGCCTCTAATTTCCAGGTCACAACTGAGGGCTGATTCATCCACGACTCTCGCCAGGTATAGGCTAGCTGGGTGGGGGCTGCTAGTAAGATGACCTAACAGTAACAGGTATCGAATGAGACGTTTTATCTCGTAATGGATGAATTTGAAGGATTTTGTACCCAATACTATGGCTCTTTAGATAGAGAATTATCGTCCAAAGCAAAGTTTTAAATCTGGGCGTACTCTGCCTGTTAACATGAAGACCAGTGATGAAAGGTTACAATCTCAGCGTAAAGCTGTCTCGGCGGTGAAAATCTGGCTGAGGTTCAGGATGGGTCAAGGCCCAATAGGTGATGCCGCTAGGAGTTTCGACTACAGCGCTGATGCCGACTGCTAACGGCTGATGGGGTGCGATCAGCGGGGTCAGGTCGAGGTCGAGGCTGAGATGGTAAGTTTGGCCTGCTGATGGGGCCGCTTCCAAAGGGAACTGCGCCATCACAAAACTCAGCGTATTAATCCGTTCTTCCTGTCGCAGATTTTGGCGGTAGTCTGTAAGGTGATAGGCATTCCAGTCTCCGCTGGGAGACAGGTTGAATTCCCAGTAGGGTTTTGCCTTGGGGCTGGCTAGGAAAAACTCAAAGCAGGTATGCTCCCAGAGGCGATCGCGGCGCGAGGGGTGATCCTTGGCTGGCGGCATTACGAGCTTGTCTATGTCGCCCTGGAGCTGATAGGCGATCGCGAAATTTGTTCCAGCCCGGGCAATGCTGCCGGTGAGCTGAAGGTCGGGCGAGGTAGCAAAGGGATAGAGACGAAAGGGCTGCGTCATCGTAGCTCCTGAATCAGCTGGTGCAGCGTCTCGGCCTGCGATTCTATACTCTGCGTCAGCTGGAACTGAACCAGCGCCCGCAGCAAATTGTGTTCTGGATGGTGCACCTTGAAATAGACGTTGCCCGCTAAATAGTCGGTAAAAAATCTCAGCCCCAGCTCGAAGGCAATCAGGCGAATTGCGTCATACAAGTAGTCATAGTCGGCAGGCTGAAAAAAGGAGCGGGCCGCCGCCAGGTAGCTTTGCAAAATTGCCTGGCAGAAGTCGGCGTCAAACCGGACCGCTTCCCACTGCTCGGTTTCTTCCCCAAGCCGATTGCAGCCCGAGCGCAGGCAGTCGCCAATGTCATAGTGAACTAGCCCGGGTTTAATCGTATCCAGGTCAATCAGGCCCACCGCCTGTCCCGTCTCGGCATCGAGCAGAACGTTGTTGACTTTAGGGTCGCCGTGAATCGGGCGCAGCGGCAGCTTGCCCTGGGCTTTGGCGGTTTCTAACACGCTGGCCCAGGATTGCCTGGCCTCGATGAACTCAAGGCAGTGGGTGACTTCAGCCGTCGGCGGGGGAGAGGTTTTGGCCAGTACTGCCGCATATTGTTCTAGGTAGCGCGGCGTAATGTGAAAGCCTTCGAGGGTATCGGCTAGTTTTGCAGGGGGCAGATCGCTAATCAGGTGATGAAACCGGCCCAAGCCAGCACCCACCGCACTAGCCTGATCTAGGGTCTGGAGCTGGTCCACCGTCTGGGTATTTTCAATAAAGCTGATGGCTCGCCAGAAAGCGTCTTCAGCATCGATCCAGTAGGGCTGCTGCGCCTGGGTTAAGCGCACCTGAGGGACTTCCCAACGGTCTGCGGAAGGAGCGGTCTGGACGCGATCGCGCACATGCTCTGTAAACACGCGAATATTCTGCATAATCCGCTCCGGCTGCGGAAATACCTGCGTATTGATCTGCTGCAACACAAAGCGCTCAGTCGGAGCAGCGGTCACCAGGAAGGTACGGTTAATATTGCCGTTGCCCAGGGGCTGAACATCGACCATTTCGGTATTGCAAAACTGTTTTGCAGCTATCAATGGCAGGTCCAAACCGCTCCTCACTCCGTTGATCAGTCAACAGCTATTCGGAGAAACATCTTAGCTTGGACTTGTCTATCTTCAAAATCCTAAACTGATGATGATTGGGTGGTTTTGAACTGTGCTGGCGGAAGCGATTTTAGATGCTGCCAGCAAACCGTGCAGGCTGGAAGGTCTTGCTCGATGGCGAAGGGCTCATGTACCGTATCGAGCCAGTTTAGAAAGGTCTGAAAATTATCGGCAACGGTTTCGGGGTCATCCTGAATGCTGCCAATCTGAAAGTGAGGCGCGGAATTTTCGACCGCAAAGGGGCAGGCGTGAAACTGGCCGTTGGTTTTGAGGACCGGGTAGCAGTGGGGGCAGCGGTGGGCGACCTTAGGCCGGGTTTCTTCGCCGGTAAACGGATCGACGCCGCGCCCGGAATCGACGATGTCGGGATGGCCAATCGCGATCGCGCCCGGATTTGCCTGCTCATAGTCCTCTAGCTTCCGCAGGGAAGAAAGCGGCATCTGCGGCGCGCCGTCCCCTGTGGCAATGGAGTAGTTCAGCGACGCCGTCGTTTTATCCAGCGGGTCAGATTCGAGAACTTCCAGCAGCCGGTCGGCCTGGATGCCGTTGGAGTAAATCACAATCGCGCCCTGGAAGCCCTGCTCACGGAGATACGCGATCGCCCAGATCACGTTTTCATGGTTTAGCGTCGGCTCGCCGCCGAAAAACTTGACGGCCCCCTGCCCATGCAGTAGCACCTGGCGCAGCGTCGCGTCTAGATGCTCGGACGTATATTCGGTATACCAGCCTTTGGGCGCGCCAAAAACGGTGCAAAAGTCGCATTCTCGATTGCACTGGTTGCCGGGATACAGATGTAGCTCCATCAGGCGACCAGCTTCGATGACGCCTTTGTCACGAGACTGCCGTTCTTTGAAGATCATAGGGACTCTGGGGGGTAGGCAGTTTAAAGGATAATACAATAGCTATCATGACGGATGAGAGCAAGCTTAATGGCAAGCCCTCAGCCATCCGCACAGCTGCCTACTAAGCGCTAAACTGCTGCAATAGCCAGCGATTGACGGCGCTGTCGTCCTCTGACTGGCTGCGCCGTAGGGCTTCCTCGACAATTGATAAAGATAGGTCGGGTAGGACAGTTGAAACCTGGATTTGCCGACTGCCGCCGTCTGCGATCGCAAACGCAATCACCGTCGCGGCTTCTACATTCACGACCCAGTATTCCTGTATGCCTAGCCGCTCGTACAGCAGACGCTTCTGCCCCAGGTCATCACTTAGGGTCGTCGCGGATACTTCAATCACTAAAGTAGGCGGGCCGTATAGATTGACATCGACGGGACTATTGCTGCGTGGGATATCCGGCAATTCCGGTCCAAGGTAAAAGGCCAGATCCGGCTGACACTCGCGTTCACCGGCTTTGCGAAAGCTGCTGTTGAGGAACGAGACGTAGCGAATGTTTTTGAGCGTTCCATATAGGCTCACCGAAGCGGCCAAAGTCCCATTGTCTCGGCCATGGGCTGACCCAATAGGCATGGTTTCAATCCTCATCCGGCCAGAATCGTAGTAAAACCGCGCTTTTTCTAGCTCGGGCTGCTCGGCTAGGGCTAAGAACTCGTCCCAGGTCGCTTTTACCCAAGCATCAGCAATCAGAGTTGGGGATGCGTTGACCATTTCAGTTCACCTCTTGAATCCCAGTGTAATAAATCTGATTGCTAGCGCTCTATACCGCAATCTTTTCCGCCCACATTTCCTCTAGCCGAGTCGTATACTCCGCATTCACAACCGGCACCGTATCTTTTGACAGCTCCTGAAGCGGGATGCCGTACTGCTCTTCCACCTGATTGAATTCGCGCTTGAGGTCTGGCGGCAGCTGAGCGCGATCTAGCAGCGGCGGGTCGCCCCAGACCTCGGGCTTGAATTTCTGGAGCTGGCCCTCTGGGCTAGAGAGAACATTGGCGAGCACCATTGCCGCAGCGGGGTTGCTGGCATTGACTGGAATAGCCGTGAAAGAGGGATCGTCTAAGGAAATGCCTGGCATGGCAAAAGCTTCAGTCGTTTCCGGGAACTGGCCGGTAGCAATCCCCTCCGCAATCCGAGCGGTGAAAGCAGGCAGCATCCAGATTTCGCCATTGGCGAAGAGCTCTTGCAGGCGGCTCTGGGTAGGGGGATAGGTCGAGCCTTCGCGCCAGAGGTAGGGTTCGAGCTCTTGGAGATATTCAAACACCTGCGGGGATTTTTGATTCCACAGCGCCTCGTCAAATTCGGCTCCGGCGTATTGTTCGTAGCCGCCAGTCGTGCCGTACAGGGCCGTGAGTAAAAAGCGGCTGCCGTCGAACTGGGGCGGGGCGACGTAGGTGAAGCGGCCCGGATTGGCCTTAGCCCAGGTCAGCAGCTCGTCAAAGTTCTGAGGCGGATTCTGCACCTGATTGCTGTTCGCCGCCATGATGTAAAAGGCACCGGTATAGGGCGCTTCGTAGCCATCGATGGGGAGGCCGAAGTCACTCACAACTGAAGCATTGCTGGTGTCGTAGTACTGCATCGCGGGCAGCTTGTCTGTGAAGGGGCCAAACAGCAAATCGCCCTGCTTCATCGTGCGGAAGTTTTCTCCGTTAATCCAGATCAGGTCAATGCTGCCATTTTCGGTCACGCCCGCCTGCACTTCGCCGATGACTTTATTGACGGCTTCCACGGTGTCGTTTAAAGGAATCCGATTGAGAGTAACGTCGTACTTGGTCTGGAGCTGGTCGGCCACCCAATTGTCTACATAGGCATTGGTCTGGTCGCTGCCCCCCCACATCGCCCAGTTAACCGTAGTGCCGCGAGCCAGCTCGACCACCTCGTCCCAGGTCGTCGCGCCGGGGTCGAAGCGCGTGTTTGCAGACTTTTGGCTGCCGGTACAGCTGGCGGCCAGGGTGGCCAGGGTGGTGGTAGCAGAAAGGTAGAGGAAGCGGCGGCGGGGAAGGTAAGGCATGGGACAAAGGAATAGCGGTTTCACTTAAAACATACAGGGGGCAGACGCCGATACGGCGAACCTTAGTAGCGTTGGCTACAAAACTGACTTAAAATTAAGCCTCAACCATCGTAATCGGTTTACCCGCGACTTCGCCTTGACTGAGCCCCCAACCTCAGACATGTCCCATCTGCTGTTTGACCTGGAGCTGAGCAGCGCTCTAGTGCGGCGATTCACCGGGTCGCTGGATGCCGACACAACCCAGCCAGCGCTATGAGTACGACTTTCAACTAGTCGCTTGTACTGGTGAGTAGAACCTGCGCTGCCGTCAGCGCGTCTGCCTGCCCGAGCTCGGTCAGCAGCGCTGAGGCAATCTCGGTCTCGCCCTCGAACGTCGCTTCCTCATACAGACCATTGACCCATGTCAGTACCGTGACTCGTTGGGCCATAGGGTCTACAATCCAATATTCGGCAACGCCCCGAGCCTCATATTCAGACCGCTTGTAGCGATAGTCGCGGTCAACATTGCGCTGCCCCGGCGACACCACTTCCACAATCAGGCACGGTGGCGGCATCTCCATCAGCACGGTCGAACGACTGGCCCCTTCCAGAGCGGCGGCCAGTTCCTCAGACAGCAGCATCAGGTCGGGCAGCCGCACCGATACCCGCGAGCCGCTGACCGCAATCTCAATCTTTGTTCTCAAATAGTCATAGGGAACGCCGAGCTGTAAAAAGTAAGCGAGCAGAAATGACGCAATTCTTTGATTCAAGTTACTCTCTGGCGGCATTTCGACTAGCTTCCCATTCACCAGCTCATGCAGCGTTTCTGTGCCATCGTCATAGGCTAGGTATTCTGCCAGCGACATCCTTTGTGACGTGACACTCATCTCCACCCTGCCTTCGCGACTGCTCTCATTGTAAGGCTAGATCTAAGCGGCAGTTAGGCAGGGCCAGTAGCGTGAGCTACAAAGTCCTTTGGAAAATTGAGCCTCAATGAAAGCAAGAGGATACTCGCGGCTTTGGCTTGACTGAACTAAGCGCCCAAACCCTAGACGCTTCCCGCCTGCTGTTCGACCTGAAGCTAGGCGGCGATTTGGTGCGACGGTTTACCGGGTCGCTGGATGCAGACGCGATCGCGGCCTGCTTCACCGATGGCCTGGTCGAGCAGTTTAGCTGCGTCTTTGCCCGCCTTTGGCTGGTTGAGCCGGACCGGCGCGAGCTGCGGCTGGTGGCTTCATCTGGACTCTATACGCGGCTGGATGGGGACTTTGGCCGGGTGCCGATGGGGGCCTACAAGGTCGGTAAAATTGCCCTCAACTGCATTCCATTTTTGAGCAATCGGCTGGCCCAGGAGGACTGGGTAAAAGACCGCGCCTGGGCCATAGAGAATCGGATTCAGGGCTTTGCCGGACTGCCGCTGATGGTTGAGCAGGAAGCAATTGGCGTGCTGGCGGTGTTTAGCCGGGAGGCGATGGCGGCTGAGTTTTTGGAAGTCCTGCAAATTCTCAGCCTGTCGGTGACGGGCGCGATCGCAGCTGCCCTAAACCATCAGCAGGCTACGCCGACCGAAGCCGATCGCCGCGCTTTATCAGAGCAGATATCCGCTATCCTGGGCCAGCAAAAGCTCAGCCTGCTCGGTACTGAACGGCCCCTGACGGCTGCCGCTACCGACCTATTCCTCAAGCTGGCCCACCGTCTGGCGCAGCTCCCCTGCTACTATTGCCGTCTGGTCTATGCGGCTGACACCGTGATGCTAGAGTCGCTGCTGGCCGTGGAGACGAGCCCAGCCAACCTCGGCCATCAGCTTGACGAATTTAGATCCGCAGCAGCGGCTCTGGGCGGTCAGCTCCAAACCTACACCGGACCGGACTCAAAGATGATTCAGGTGGGGATAGAGCTGCCCTACCTGCCTGCGGCCCAGGGGGCGGCGAAGAACAGCGCCGACTCACCGCTGACCGAACGGGAACTGGATGTGCTGGTGCTGCTGGCGGCAGGAATGCGCGATCGCGAAATTGCCCAGCGGCTGTTTATTAGCGATCGCACGGTTAAGTTTCACGTCAAGAATATTCTCAGCAAGCTAATGGTGAGAACTCGGATTCAGGCGGTGTTTCAGGCGACGGTAAGGGGGTGGGTGATGGAGTGATGGGGTGATGGGGTAGTGAGGTAGTGGGGTAGTGGGTAGTGGGTAGCTAGGAGAAGAGTGGAGAGGGAAGAGGGAAGAGGGTTCGTGAAGTTTTGCGGTAGGGGTTGGGGGTGATGTGAAGTTGGGAGGCTAGGAGCCGATGGCGACTTCGTTGAGCTGACGGGTGGGATTGGGGTGGAAGGTTTTCGCCTGCTGGGCGATTTGGTCACACAGGTAGCTGGCATCTTGGGCAATGCCGGAGAAGCGGCCTGAGCCCCAGGTGTAGAGCCAGGGGAGGCCGAGAAAGTAAAGTCCCTGAACGTTAGTGACGCCGCGATGGTGACCGGGGTAGCCATCGCCGTTGAAGATGGGAATATCTATCCAGCTGAAGTCGATGCCATAGCCAATTGACCAGATCACTGCGCCGATCTGAGCCCGTTCACAGTTGAGCTTGGGGATTTCACTCTCGGGCTGCCAAACCGGCTCGTAGGGCGGCTCGGTGGGGGCCTGGAGCTGATTTTTTGCGATAAATTCGTCAATCGTCTGCTTGATGCTCTCAGCCACCTCGTCGGCGTGATCCAGGTTCTCTTTGAGGTTGTTCTGAAACTCCAGATGGCCGCTGCTGATATTGTCCAACCGACCGTAGAGCTGCATTCCCTCCAGAGCAAACTGGCGCAGGTCAATCTCATGGCCGCCGTCGCGTCCGGTCAGATAGTGATTGGTCTTGTGGCGAACGGTTTCTTTTTGCGGATGCTCGTCGATGGGAATGTCGTAGTAGCCCATCTGGTCGAGCCAATCGACCACGTCTTTGCCTCGGTAGCGGCGGGGCGATCGCGGCGCGCTACCCACGCACAGATGCACCTGCTTGCCTGCCAGATGCAGGTCTTCGGCAATCTGACAGCCCGACTGTCCGGTGCCTACGACTAGGATGGGCTGGTCCGGCAGCGATTCGGGATTTTTATAGGTGGATGAGTGCAGCTGGACGATGTGCTCGGGCAGGCGCTGCGCGATCGCGGGAATCTTAGGCCGATGGTAGCCGCCAGCGGCAATTACCACCTGGTCAGCCCGGTAGCCTCCCTGGGTCGTCTCCAGCTCAAACCCGCCTGTGTCGCTGCGGCAAACCTTAAAGACCTCAATTCCTTCGTGAAGCGGGGGTTGAAAGAAATCGACGTAGTCTTGCAGGTACCGAACAATCTTGTCTTTGGGCATAAACCCGTGGGGTCGCTCACCTGGATAGGGGAACCCTGGCAGCTGACATTGCCAGTTTGGCGTGACCAGACAAAACGTGTCCCAGCGCTGCTCTTGCCAGGCGTAGCCAATTTTGTTTTTTTCAAAAACGATATGTTCTATCCCCTTTTGCTTCAGACAGTAGCTCATAGACAGCCCGGCCTGGCCGCCGCCAATGATAATTACCGGTGAATATTCGGGCATAAATGGGTTGGCTGTCTTGTCCACTTTTCCCAACGATAAAAGTAGCGGCGGTGAATTCTTGTTGTCTGTGCTACGGAATCCTCAGGTTTAACCCTATAGACAGGCTGCGGGCTGGGTAACCCCCGCAGCTGCTGGATAATACCTGTCCTTTTGGACAGGTCAAGCCCAGAATTTTTTGTTTTCGCTTTGTTCACCTGTCTCAACGACTAGATCCGTTTAGTTTGTAGCAACAACTACCGAGCTCCCGATTTAGACCTTTTAAGCTGCGAACAAATTCGAGGACCTATTGAAGATGCCTGAAGTAACTGCTCCCGCGCACAAAGCCGGCGACTTTTTTGTTGATTACGAGGATAAAGTCTTTCCTGACGTACAGGCCGAGCCGGGAGAGAAAGCGCTGGTCACCTTTCATACGGTTGCCTTTGAAGGCTCTATCGGTCTAGTGAACCTGCTCCAGGCCACTCGGCTGATTCGTAAGGGCTTTGAGACTTCGGTTTTGCTCTACGGTCCGGGCGTCACCTTGGGTGTCCAGCGGGGCTTCCCTAAGCTGGCTGATGAGGCCTTCCCTGGCCATCTGGCGCTCAACAATCAGCTGGTCAAAATTATGGAAGAGGGCGGTAAAGTCTATGCCTGCCGCTTTGCGCTCCAGGCCCTGTACGGTCATGGTGAGCCTTCTTTAATCCCTGGGATTACCCCGATTAGCCCGCTAGACGTGCTGGATATTGTGCTGGTGCATCGCAAAGAAGGGGCCTTTATTTTAGATACTTGGACGATGTAATGGACTATAGCCGCACCGTTCGCGCCGCTGCCGTGCAGATTTCGCCTGTGCTCTACAGCCGGGAAGGAACGCTGGAAAAGGTATTAGACGCGATCGCAGACGCCGTTAATCAGGGTGCAGAACTGGTTGTTTTTCCAGAAACGCTTGTACCCTACTATCCCTATTTCTCATTTGTGATGCCGCCGGTACTGATGGGTAAAGCCCACATGCAGCTTTACGAACAGGCGGTAGAAGTGCCCAGCCCTGCCACTGAAGCCGTCAGTCGGGCGGCAAAATCGTTTCAGCTGGTAGTTGTGCTGGGGGTGAATGAGCGGGCCAACGGCTCACTTTACAACAGTCAGCTGATCTTCGATGCCGATGGAACATTACTGCTGAAGCGGCGAAAAATTACGCCCACCTTTCACGAGCGTATGGTCTGGGGTCAGGGGGACGGGGCCGGGCTCAAGGTCGTTGAGACGGCGGTGGGGCAGGTGGGAGCGCTGGCCTGCTGGGAGCATTACAATCCGCTCGCTCGCTATAGCCTGATGGCCCAGCATGAGCAGATTCACTGTGCCCAGTTCCCCGGCTCGATGGTGGGTCAGATTTTTGCCGACCAGACTGAAGTGACGGTGCGGCATCATGCGCTGGAGGCGGGCTGCTTTGTGGTCAACGCCACTGGCTGGCTGACGCCCGAGCAGGTCGAGCAGATCGCTCCCAGCGAGCCGCTGCAAAAGGTGCTGAAGGGCGGCTGCTACACCGCCATCATCAGCCCCGAAGGCGTGCCGCTGTGCGACCCGATTACGGAGGGTGAGGGCATCGCGATCGCCGATCTCGACTTCTCCTTAATCACCAAGCGCAAGCGAATGATGGATGCCGTCGGCCACTATGCTCGCCCCGACCTGCTCCAGCTGCGGCTAAATGCCAAAGCCTACTCTGGCTTTTCCCAGAGCGAACCGGAGCCGACCGATCTGCCCGCGCCGTCAGAGCCGCTCGAAGCGCTGGCTAACGGCACCGACGCGATCGCTAATTTTTCGCCAACGCCAACATGAACCACCAACGGCTGATCACCGAACTCCAATCCCAAGGACTCCAGCTCAGCCCCGACCCGGTCGGGGCAGCCGGTCGCAAAGGCGGGGCCGGTCCCTCTGACCACAAGGCCGTGCGGGTAGGCCAGACTACGGTGATGGTGCCGGTCTTTACAGAAGGCGCAGCCCGGTCGCCCTACGGTTTGCAAGCGAATGATCAGACTTCTCAGACCTGGCTGGAACGGGATGGTAGCGCGATCGCGCCGGTAGACTTCCCTGCCCAGCCCCAGTTCTACCAGCTCACCACCGCTGACGGCACCCCCTACTGGAAGATTGCCCTGCTGCACAGCCACAACGTGCTGGCGACGACGGTATTGCAAACCTGCATTCGCTACGACAATCGCCAGACCGCCTGCCAGTTCTGCGCCATTGGACAGTCCCTAGCCGCCGGTCGCACTCTCGCTCGCAAGCGACCAGAGCAGCTAGCAGAAGTGGCCGAAGCCGCTGTCCGCCTGGATGGGGTCGAGCATTTAATCATGACCACCGGCACCCCTAATCTCACCGACCGCGGTGCGGCCTACCTGAGCGACTGCGCCCGCGCCGTCAAGGCCCGAGTCAATCTGCCGATCCAGGCCCAGTGTGAGCCGCCCAATGACTTTGTTTGGTTGGAGCGGCTGCGGACTGCTGGAGTAGACAGCCTGGGTATGCATCTGGAGGCCGTCGAGCCCGCCGTGCGCCAGCGGATTATGCCAGGTAAGGCCAAAGTGCCCGTGAGCTACTACTACGAAGCCTTTGCGGCGGCGGTGAAAGTCTTTGGCTGGGGTCAGGTAAGCACCTATCTGCTAGCGGGCCTCGGCGACAGCAAAGCCAGCCTGCTCACCGCCTGCGATCGCCTGATCGACCTCGGCGTCTATCCCTTTGTCGTTCCCTTCGTCCCCGTCAGCGGCACCCCCCTAGCCCAGCACGCCCCGCCCAGCAGCGACTTCATGTTCGACCTCTACCAGGTCATTGGCGAAAAACTGCGCCGCCGCGGCCTACGCTCCTCTGACATGAAAGCAGGCTGCGCCAAATGCGGGGCCTGCTCAGCCCTCTCAACCTTCGAATAACCCTCCTTCTCTTTACTCTCTACCCATGCCCCCACGCCCCACCTTAAAACTCGCCCAAACCGACCGCGAAATCGCCGCCTACTACCAGCTTCGTCAGGAGATTTTCTGTCAGGAACAACAGCTGTTTGAAGACGATCGCGATGCAACCGACGCGACGGCCTATCCGATTGTTGCAGTCTCACATCAAACAAACACTGATCAAACAAACACTGAGCGCATCGTCGGCATTGTCCGTATCTACGAGCGTAAACCCCGGCTGTGGTACGGCGGGCGGCTCGGCGTCCACCCTGACTTTCGGCAGGGCGGGCGAGTCGGTCGTGGTTTGATCCAGAAAGCAGTGACAACGGCAAACCAGTGGGGGTGCGATCGCTTTTTAGCCACAGTCCAGGCTCAGAACGTGCGATTTTTCCGCCGACTGCACTGGTGCAGCCTGGCAGAGATAGACATTTGCCAGCGGCCCCATCACCTGATGGAAGCCGACCTCGCCTGCTATCCGCCCAACGGCGAGCCGCGTCCGCTGCGGTCGGGCCAATTTGTGGCTTAGGTCAGAACTATGCTGAAGGAACTCGTTTGCCAGCTCCAACAGTCTCTCAGCATTTTGCACAAGCAGGATATTCAAACCGCTACTCGGGCGCTTTCCCCTGAAGTTTACCTACCCGGCGGGGCCGCAATTCGGCTAGGTGATGACTGCGCTGCGATTCCCGACCGGGATGGCTACCTGCTGCTGGCGGCGGAAGCCATGTCGCCCCAGCTGGTTGAAAAAGACCCCTGGTTTGCCGGGTGGTGCGCCATTATGGTCAATCTTTCTGACATTGCGGCGATGGGCGGAACCGCGATCGCGGTCGTCGATGCCCTCTGGAGCCGCTCTCCAGAAGCTAGTGAACCGCTCTGGCAGGGCCTGAAAGCAGCTTCCCAGGCGTATAACATTCCCATTGTGGGGGGACATACCAACTGTCACAGTCCCCACAGCAACCTCGCCGTCGCTATCTTAGGCCGAGCGGAGAAGCTGATGACTAGCTTTGATGCTCAGCCAGGAGACACTTTAATGCTGGTGATTGACCTTCAGGGTCAGTACTATGGCGACTATCCGTTTTGGGACGCTGCGACCCGGGCCGACCCGCAACAGCTGCGCCGCGACCTCGCCCGGCTGCCGCAGCTGGCTGAAGCCGGCCTCTGCCGGGCTGGCAAAGATATCAGCATGGGCGGACTGGTGGGAACTTTGCTGATGCTTGCAGAGACTTCCCGGTGCGGTGCGGTGCTGGATCTAGCAGCGCTTCCCCAGATTAGTGATGTCCCTTTGCAAAAATGGCTTACTAGCTTTCCCAGCTTTGGCTTTCTCTTCAGCGTCCCGGCAAAAAATGTTCGGGCTGTTCAAACGCTGTTTTCTACGGATAGCCACCTCACCTGCTGTCCCATCGGCGCTGTTACAGAGGGCTCTCGGATCTATCTCCAAAGCTCACCTGAGGTTTTCCTCTTTTGGAATTGGGAACAGACCCCCTTGACTCAAATGGCTGTCTGACCTCAGACTTTCTGCATGGGCAGGTGTGACACCTGCCCCTACGGTGTTATCTCCGCTGCTTTCTTGAAAATTGCTCTACTCACTTACGCTACCAAACCTCGCGGCAGCGTCATCCATACCTTGGAGCTGGCAGAAGCGCTGCATCGTTTGGGCCATCAGCCCTGCGTTTTTGCCCTCGATAAAACCGGGCAGGGGTTTGGGCGATCTCTCTTGAGTAAAGTAGCGCTGGTTCCAGCAAGTCCCTGTGATCAGGGTATCGAAGCCTTGATTCAGCAGCGGATTGGGGAGTTCGTTCGCTACTTTCAGCAGCATCGCGATCGCTATGACATCTATCATGCACAGGACTGCCTCAGCGCCAATGCGCTGGCCCAGCTGAGAGACCAGGGTCAGCTCCCCCACTTCGTCCGCACGGTGCATCACATCGAGGCATTCCAGAGTCCCTATTTACAGGACTGTCAGGAGAAATCGATTCGCCTGCCCGACCGCTGCCTCTGCGTTAGCGACTATTGGCAAAAGGAGCTGGAGCAGCGCTATGGAATTCAGCCCTTTCGGGTGTTCAACGGCGTTGACTGGCAGCGCTTTTCAGCCCCGCCAGAGAATGTTTCTGATTTGAAAGCCGAGCTAGGACTGACGGGCCAGCCAATCTATCTCACCGTCGGCGGCATCGAGCCGCGCAAGAACTCGCTGCGGCTGCTGCAGGCGTTTGCTCAGGTTCTGCCACATCTCCCCCAAGCTCAGCTGGTGATTGCCGGTGGGGCCACGCTGTTTGACTACGAGGATTACCGCGCCGATTTTTTTGCCGCGGTGGCCGAGCTCGGGATTGATGCGCGATCGCTGATTCTCCCCGGCATTATTCCCGACGCCCAGCTGCCCGCCCTCTACCACGCCGCCGCCGGCTTTGTCTTTCCGTCGCTGAAGGAAGGCTGGGGCCTGGTCGTGCTAGAAGCGATCGCGGCTGGCCTGCCCGTCCTCACCGCAAACCAAACCCCCTTCACCGAATACCTATCACCCCAAACCGCCTGCCTGGTCGATCCTAACGATACCGATCAGATCGCCCAAGGAATGCTAAATTTAGCCCAGCCTCAAACCGTAAACGCCTGGGTCACCGCCAGCCGCTCCCTGCGCGATCGCTACCGCTGGCAAGACACCGCCCAACTCCACCTAACCCTCTACACCCAGCTCCTATTCCCTCAATAAACTCCCCACCCATCCACCCTCTTCCCTCTTTCTCCATTCATCCCTGTACGGGCACGGTAACCATGCCCCTACGCCCCCCCTAACGCCTACGGCGACGCTTCGCGAACACCCCATTACCTCATCACTCTTCCCACCACCCACCACCCCATGCCCGAAACCAACTTCCAAATCCAATGGCCCAACGGCACCCAAGAAACCTGCTACTCCCCCTCCCTGGTCGTTAAAAAATACTTCGAACCGGGACAGGACTATCCGCTGACAGAGTTTGTGTCGCGATCGCGCGAGTCATTGCGGATTGCTAGCGATCGCGTCCAGGCCAAATTCGGTATGCCCTGTAGCCTAGCGCTCGCACAGCTGCAAAAAATCGAGACCGCGGCTGAACAGTTTGCAAAAACTGCCGATGCTAAAGTTAAGGTACTGACCTTTCGAGACCTGTAGCTTTTGTCCCTGCTGACCGATGCAAAACACCATCTTCCACGCCGCCTTCCCAATTACCAACCTTGAAGACACCAAGCACTTCTACATCGACGGCCTGGGCTGCGAAGCCGGGCGTCAGGGACCCGGCTCGCTAATTCTGAACTTCCAAGGCCATCAGCTGGTTGCCCACCTCACCCACGAACCGCTGACGCCCCAGCGCGGCATCTACCCCCGCCATTTCGGCATTACCTTTCTGGAAGAGTCAGATTGGGAAGCGTTGCTAGAAAGGGCTCAGGAACGCGGCCTGACCTTCTACCAGCAGCCCCGCCTACGGTTCGAAGGCACCCGCATCGAACATCGCACCTTCTTCCTAGAAGACCCCTTCCACAACCTGCTAGAGTTCAAATTCTACCGCCACGCCAGCGCCATCTTCGGCGAAACCCAATTTTCCAAAGTCGGAGACACCGTCGCGGTTTAGGATAAGGCCGCCGCGATCGCGCCCATCCCCCGCTGATCCCAAACCATCCGATTATGACTCCACACCGGCACAATCTGCTCCTGCCCCACCGGCAGCCGAGAACTCCAGGCTGGAACGACTAGCGCGTCAAACGGTGTCCAAATGGAGACGAACTGGAGCTGGGTTAGAACCGATAGATCCCGGTTCAAGTCCCTGAGAAAACGGCTGCCCGGTCGCATTTGGCGTCCGCCCGGATTGAACCGAAATAAAGCTAATGCCGAGCCGTGGTGGGGCGCTGAGACCGTGACCAGCCGCTGCACCTGCCCGGCCCGCAGCCGCTGCACGTAGTAGCGGCAGACCAGTCCGCCCATGCTGAAGCCGACTAGGTCAAAAGGTTGATTCAGGTGAACCTGGGCAAAGGCAGCCACCTGCTGCGCCAGGACTTCGATCCCGACGTCGCCGTTGCTGGGCGTCATGTTCAAGGCATAGACGGGCCAGCCCCTCGATTCTAAATAGGCCCGCAGTCGGACAAAAATCGCTGCCGTATTCCAAAGGCCATGAACCAATAGAACTGGACGCCTGGCTACGCTAGTCTGCGCGATCGTCTCTGTCCTCTAGCCGAAATAAAAACACCATCAGCGCTACCAGCCCAGCCTGAAAGGCAAAATTAGCAAAAGTATTGCCCAAATCCCGACCCGATAGCAGCTTCCCAAAGAAGACAAACGCGCCAATCAAGCCTGACGCGCCGACCGCGCCATAGATAAACTTACGCAGCCCCTTATAGGGTGCTTTGGCCTCGGCCAGCAGCCGCGCATATTTTTCCTGGCTCATGCCCTCGGGCGGTCCCTTGGAAGACTCCTGGGCAGTCCCCTTCGCAGACTTAGAGCGCTTCAGATTTGGTTCGGCCATCAAATTTTCGGACGGTAGGACTGCCTCCATTGTGCCAGCTTCCGTCCCCAGATGGCCTTGCCCATGCTCCCCGGCGAACTGCTATACTTAACTCTCGAAATTGCCGATGTGGCTCAGTGGTAGAGCACTCGATTCGTAATCGAGCGGTCGGGGGTTCAAATCCCCCCATCGGCTTGTAGGCGTGACTGGCTCAGCAAGCACGGGTAGAGGCACTGCTGATTGAAGGCTTGGAAAGCGGGGAGCCGTTTGAGCTAACGGATCATCGGTGGGAGCTGAAGCGCGCACACATACCCTGCTTGGGAAACCCTGCCAGCTGTGCCCTACTCCGTAAATTCTTTTGCTATTTTGAAATTCTGGGAATATTTTTGGGTAACTTCTTGAGTAGAGGGGTATTTTCTGTGAATTTGCCTATAAATTTACCTAGAGAATCGGAGCATATTCAGGTATGACCGAGGCTGGTGATGGACTCGCTTTCGATTTTTTAGACAGATCTACCCATTGTCAGGCAGTCCTAGTCCCTTTGCATGAGAGTGAGGCCCAATTTCGCAGCGCCTTTGACTATGCCGCGATCGGCATGGCCTTGGTGGGCTTAGATGGGCGCTGGCTTCAGGTCAATCGCTCGCTCTGCGAAATTGTCGGATATTCCGAGTCTGAACTGCTCGCCCTGACCTTTCAAGACATTACCCACCCGGCTGATTTAGCGGCCGACCTAGACTATGTCCAGCAGCTGCTGGCCGGTGAGATCCGCAGCTACCAGATGGAAAAGCGCTACTTTCACCAGCAGGGGCATGAGGTCTGGGTGCTCCTAAGCGTCTCTCTGGTCAGCGATCAGGATCAACGGCCGCTGTATTTCATTGCTCAGATTCAGGACATCTCCCAATCTAAAAAGATCTCGTTAGACCTCCAAGCCTATCAGGCCGAGAGTCAGGCACTGTTTGAGGCGATGACCGATGTCGTCCTGATTCGGGATGTCCAGGGACGCTGCTTAAAAGTTTTGTCTACCCGGGCGACCAGCCTGTTCCTGCCCGCCGCTGAAATGCTCGGTAAAACGCTGCATGAGAGCCTGCCCCAGGCTCAGGCCGACACCATCCTGGGCTATCTGCAGGAGGCGCTGACCGCTCGACAGCCCATTCAAGGCGAATACAGTCTAACGGTCCGGGGGCGAACGGTGCATTTTTTGGGAACCTTTTCACCCCTGGCCGCCGACCAAGTGTTAATTGTGGCCCAAGATATTACCGCTCGCAAACAGGCTCTAAGCGACCTCAGGCTGCAGGGCCTGATTGCCAAAAATATGGGTGAGGGGGTCTGTCTGGTGAGTACAAAAACCGGCGAGATCGTCTATACCAATCCCAAGTTTGAGCAGCTCTTTGGCTACGATCCCGGAGAACTGGTGGGGAAACATGTCTCCCTCCTGAACTATGGCGATGAGGAGGCCAGCGGGGCAGAGGTTGCCGATCGGCTCATGGCAGAAATCCGTCGCCAGGGGGTATCGACCTACGAAGTTAAAAATGTCAAAAAGGACGGGACTCCCTTCTGGTGCCGGGCAACGACTTCGGTGATATTGGAGCACCCAGAGCACGGCACCGTTCTGGCTGCGGTCCAGGCCGATATCACCGCAGAGAAGCAGGCTCAGGCCGATATCCGGCTGCTGCAAGACCTGGCGCTGGCCATTAGCCAGGCCGCAGACTTTGAGGCTGCCATCAGCCTGATTTTACGCCAGGTCAGCGAAACCTACGGCTGGGCCTACGCGGAGGCCTGGATACCCGACTCAGAAGAGGGCCTTTTGAAATGCAGTCCGGTATTTTACAGCTGTAGCAGGGCGCAAGCAGGGCTTTGTGACTGTTCCCCTTGGGATTGCTTCCGACGCCTTAGCGAAACCTTAACCTTGCGTCCTGGGGTGGAGTTAGCGGGGCGGGTCTGGGCTTCTCGGCAGCCAGAATGGCAGGTCGATGTCACTCAGGACCCTGAAGCGGCCTTTTTATACCGATCGGTTTCTGAAGACTGTGGTCTCAAAACGAGACTGGGCATTCCGATTACGGCCGATGATCAAGTATTGGCCGTGTTAATTTTCTGTAAGCTTGAGGTCGCTCAGGTCGATCAAACCCTGATGGCTAATCTCTCTGCCGCTGCCGCCCAGCTCAATCTGGTGATGCAGCGGAAACGGGCAGAAGACGATCTGTTTAAGGAAAAAGAGCTGGCCCAGGTAACGCTGAATTCGATTGGCGATGGCGTGATTGCGACCGACGCGCGCGGTCGAATTCAGTATCTCAACCCGATCGCACAGTCTTTGACCGGCTGGAGCCAAGCAGAAGCCCAGGGGCAGCCGCTGACAGAGGTTTTTCGGATTGTGAATGGAACGACCCGAGAGCCAGTGCCCAATCCGGCTCAGCAGGTGCTAGCAGAAGAATGCATTACGGTGCTAGCAGCCAACACGGTCCTCATTCATCGAGATGGGCGTGAGATTCCCATTGACGATTCGACGGCTCCCATTCGCTCTCGTAATAATCAGGTGATTGGCACAGTGATCGTCTTTCAAGATATTTCTAGTCGGGCCCTTTCCCAGCAGCTGACCTGGCAGGCCACCCATGATTCCTTGACCCAGACCATCAATCGGCCTGAGTTTGAACGGCGTTTGGAACTCGCCATTGAAATGGCGAAAACGCATCATCAGTCTCATGTCCTATGCTACTTAGATTTAGACCAGTTTAAGATTGTCAACGATACCTGCGGTCATACCGCTGGTGACGAACTTCTGCGGCAGATTGTGACGCTCTTTCAGGCCAATATTCGCAAGGCCGATACGCTGGGGCGGCTAGGCGGAGATGAATTTGGCCTGCTGCTTTATCAGTGTTCCCTAGAGCAGGCCTGTCGAGTGATCAGGTCGCTGCAAGGGCAGGTGCAGGATTTCCGATTCCGATGGGAGGACAAGAGTTTTTCGATTGGCGTCAGTGTTGGTGCTGTAGTCATTGACGCCGACTGTCAGAGCGGCGATTGCGCTATGATTCAGGCCGACGGCGCCTGCTATGCGGCCAAACGTCGCGGGCGTAATCGGATACATATCTACCAGTCGTCTGATGATGAGCTAGTACAGCAGCAAGGGCAGCTACAGTGGGTGAATCGCTTAACCCAGGCCCTAGAAGCCGATCGGTTTTGTCTTTATTGCCAATCCATTATTTCGATTGCTAATCCCGAGATGGAGGGAGAACATTATGAAGTGCTGCTGCGCCTGAGAGATGAGTCAGAAGGCCTGATTTCACCGGACGCATTTATTCAAGCTGCCGAGCGCTATAGCCTTATGCATCTCATCGATCGCTGGGTAATTCGGACGCTGTTTTCTGAACAGGGGGCTTACTACCGCACTGTCTGGGAACATTTACAAGACGGTACAGAATGTAGCTATCTCTATACGGTCAACCTTTCCGGTGCCAGCATCAATGACGACCAGTTTATTGATTTTTTGCGAGAGCAGCTGGCGCTACATCAGATTCCCCCCCAGCTGATTTGTTTTGAAATTACCGAGACGGTTGCGATCGCAAATCTCAACAAGGCCGCTCAGTTTATGCAAGAGCTACAGGTTCTGGGCTGTCGCTTTGCCCTCGACGACTTCGGCAGCGGCATGTCATCGTTTGGCTATCTCAGAAGCCTGCCAGTGGACTACATCAAAATTGACGGCGGTTTTGTCAAGGAAATAGTAGATAATCCGGTTGATGCGGCGATGGTAGAAGCGATCAATCGGGTCGGTCAGGTGATGGGCATTCAGACAATCGCTGAATTCGTTGAAAATGAGGACATCTTAGAAAAGCTGAAGACCCTGGGCGTTGATTATGCCCAGGGTTACGGTATTGCCAAACCCCGCCAGCTCTAGCGATACCCGATCATTACAAACGCTGTAACATTCAGATGGAACTCAACCTTACCCGCACCCTCCACGGCGGCAAAGCCGCAGGTATCTCATCTCACTCTCCAATCTCTGAGGCGATATCATAGAGTAATCAGGCGGCAGGAAGCACCATGACAATCGCCACAAAACCTATGACTCTTGAGGAATACCTCAATTTCGACGATGGTACTGACAATCGCTACGAACTCGTTGATGGCCACTTGATGGCTATGCCCACAGAGAGTGACCTCAACGATCGTATCGCTTCATTTTTATATGCCTGCTTCCTGAAACTTGGCATTCCCTATTATCGCTTGAGTATGAAAGCTCAAATTGCCGTCAGCGGGAAACTCGCCAACGCCCGGCAGCCAGATCTAATGGTCCTGTCTGAAGCGTCAGCTGCTGCCCTTAAGGGGTCTAAGCAGCGTTTGATTACCTACGATATGCCACCACCCGCGTTAGTTATTGAAGTCGTCAGTCCCCAGCAAGAAGATCGTGATTATCGCCACAAGCGAACTGAATATGCGGGACGACATATCTCTGAGTATTGGATTGTTGACCCGACTGCCCAAAAAGTCACCGTACTGGAATGGGTCAATGGACTCTACGAAGAAAAGGTCTATCAGGGAAGCCAATCGATACTATCACCCTCATTCCCGGAGCTGGCTTTGATGGCGACTCAGGTTTTAGTAGCAGGATGAGATGACCTGAACGGATAGGAGTTGAGCAGCAGTTTCACGCTTCGCCCTACAAACGCTGTAATATTTGGAGGTGGCACTACAGCCCGCGACAATCAAAAGACGGGAAAAGCCACCGCCGTGCCGGTCACCACGGGCGGGAAAAGTGACCTGGACAAAGGTGGCAAACCCCGACACAAACCAGGTCATGCCGATAATGTAGCTGATGCTAACCGGATCTAAATCTAGCTCCCGGCCAATCAGAATGGCTGGCGTCACGCTGGGCACAAAGATGACGGCGAGGCCATTGACTGGCCAGGAATGTCTAACCCGCCCGACTCCAGCGACTGAGGCCAGTTTCCTCGGCTATGCTAGCTATAGGTCGCGATCGCCGGTAGGCTGCAAAGGCTGGATTGCTCATTCTGCTTTCGGTAGAATGCGGTAATGCAGCCAATTACAAGTCGAGCAGAGGCCAGAGTAGGGTATAGCCTATGCAGCGCAACGAAATACGATGGCTTTCTTCCCTGATTAGGGGCGGCTTTCTGGCGGGCTGTCTGATATTGGGGCAGTCGTCAGGGGGGCTAGCCCAGACTCGCATCGACACGGTAGAGACACGGCAGCAGGAAGCCTTGGTGGAGCAGCAGCTGGAGCAGCAGCGGCAGGCCGAAGCTGCTCTCGACCGGGCGACGACGCTATTTATCTTGCTGCTGGGAGCGCTGGTACTATTGCTCGGCGTTGGAATCGTATTGCTATGGCTGCTGCGACGCTCGGTCATTCAGGAAGTGGCGACGGTGGTGCGATCGCAGCTGAATGAAATGACCGACCTGGAAAACAAGGTCCACAATGCTACCCGCCACCTAAACCGGATTCTGGCCGAGGCCGACGACCTGTCGGGGGACCTATCCGGCAAAACCAGCGACTTCAAGCGCGAAGTGACCACTCAGCGGGATGCCCTGAACGCGCTGGTGGCGGAAATTACCAACCTCAAGTCGAAGACCGCCCAGGAGTGGGAAGCAGAACTGGGCAATCTGCGGCAGAAGCTAGAGGCTGCAGAAGCCGATTTTTCTAACCTGATCAGGTCATTACATGCCCAGGCCGAGCAGCGGCTATCTGATGTCCATACCGATACGGAATCTCAGGCGCAGGCGATACTGAGTCGGCTGGGCCAAACCGAGACGCATTTTTCAGACGAGCTGAGCGGCATGCAAAAGGCGGCTCAAAAGCGCAAAAAGGCGTTCTTTAGCGAGCTCGACCAGCAGGAGTCGGTCTTTGCCGATGAGCTGGGCACCTATCAGGCCGAGACTAAGGCAGAGTGCGATCGCGTCTTCGATACCCTTTCTCAATATACAGAGGACTTTCGCCCCCAGCTGGCGCAGGTCGAGGCGGAGGCCAAGGCGGAGATTGAGCAACAGCGCGATCGCTCGATTGAGCACCTGAAGCAGTCTGAGACCGAAATCACCCACGAAATGTCCGAGGCCCAGGCCAACGTCTACGGCCATAAGGATCTGGCGCTGGAGAACATTCGTCGCTCGACAGAGGACTTCAATCAGCAGTTTGCTGCCATTTGGTCTGAGGTGGAAGCTCGCAAGGCCGACATGATGCAGAGCCTGCGCCAGTCTGCCGACGGCTTCCTGACCCAGTTTGCCACCCTGCGGGCCGATGTGGAAGGGCGCAAGGGCACGATTCTAGGCGACATGGATCGGGTTGCGAGCGACTTCAAGGCGCAGATTAATCAGCTCCAGTCCCTCCTCACCGACAACCGTGACCAGATTTTTAGCGAGATTCAAACCCTGGCTGACGGCTTCCGCACTCAGGTCATCAATCTGGGCAGCGACCTGAACCAGCAAAAGGCGCAGCGCTTTGGCGAGCTGGAGGCCACCACTCGGGACTTTGCCGACCAGCTAGACAACCTCCAGTCTGCAATCAGCCAGCAGCGGCAGCAGGCGCTGGAGCGCTTCCAGCAAATCGAGTCTGAATACCTGCAATCGCTGAATCAGCTCCAGGCGGGTCTGGGGGAAGAACGGCAGCAGCTGTTCCAGTCGCTGCGGCAGATTGAGTCTGACTTTACCCAGGAGCTGACCGAAGTCCGCAATACCGTCTTTGGCCGCCGCGACCTGGTGATCGACAAGCTCGATAGTTTCGACGCTAAGCTGGGCGACCAGGTGGGCGAGCTGGCTCAGTCTGCGGCCAGCCGCCAGCAGTCCGCTCAGCAGCGGCTCGGCCAGATTGAGGATAAGTTTGCCCAGTCGCTGGAGGCGCTACAGGCCCAGCTGGCCCAGCAGCAGGCGGCGACCTTTGCAGAGCTGAGCCAGGTGAAGCAGGAAATCGCGGCCCGGCTGTCCGCCTTGCAAGATGAAGCGCAGCGCGAGAAAGCGCAGATTATGCAGCAGCTCGGCGAGGTGACGCCGCAGTATCTGGCTGATTCTTTTGTCTCCAGCGCTCAAGCTCGGCTTGAGTCGCTGTCTGAAAAAGTCAGTCGGCTCCAGGAAAATCGGCCTGAGCTATTCTTGACTGCTGATGAGTATATTCAGAAGGGCGATGGACTATTGGCCCAGGGGCAGTATGAAGGCGCGATCGCGGCCTACGACCAGGCCATTGACATTCAGCCCAAAAATCCCCAGCTCTGGTTCAACCGCAGCCAGGCCCTGAGCGAGCTTGACCGAACCGAGGAAGCTCTGGCCGCACTCAATCAGGTGACCGAGCTCGACCCGGAAAACGCCGATGCCTGGTATCAGAAGGGCCTGGTGCTGCGAGAGCTGCGCCGCTATGAGGACGCGGTGACAGCCTTTGACCGGGTGATTGCCAACCAGCCCGACGACGCCAAAGCGCTGCTCAACCGGGGCATGGCCCTGAGCCGGTTAAGAAAGCGGGAAGAGGCGATCGCGGCTTTCGATCAGGCGATCCAGATCAACCCCGACTACCACGAAGCCTGGGTGAATCGCGGTGTCGCCTACGGCATTTTGCAGGAGCATCAGTCGGCCTTCGAGTCTTTTGATAAGGCGGTGGAAATTCAGGCCAATGACGCAGTGGCCTGGCTCAACCGGGGTCTGGCCCTGACCGAGCTAGAGCGCTACGAAGACGCCGTCAGCTCCTTTGATAAGGCCACCCGCTTTAACCCCGATTCGGCCAAAGCCTGGGACAATCGCGGCTATGCTTTGGTTAAGCTAGGGCGCGATCGCGATGCCCTAAACAGCTTCGACAAAGCCCTTGGGATCGACCCCGACTATGCCAAGTCCTACTACAACAAGGCGATCTGCTATGCCCTCCAGCGTAATCCCGACCTGGCGTTGGAGAACCTTCAGCAGGCCGTGCGGCTGGAGCCGTCCTATAAGCAAGAGGCGCTGGCCGATGAAACCTTTGAGGATATCTGGGGGGATGACTGGTTTAAGGATTTAGTGGGAAGGTAGGGGAGTGAGGGAGTGGGGGAGTTGTTTGAGAGCGCTGGCCTGATTTTTAGCGTCCTTTTTTGGGATTCCTTAGGATGACCTTTTACCCACTATGGGCCATCACAGGCTATTAATTGCCATGACACAGGATTCCTACCGCGATGAGCCGCAGCAAAAGCTGCGTTTATTTTTTTATCTGATCCCTGTTCTGGGCGTGTTTCCAGCGGCCTGGGCGCTCTACCAGGGCGTCAGCGGCCAGGAGCGCAGCGTCAGCCGTTTGGCTGTGACCTTAGGGCTGGGCTGGATTGTGGCGACGGTGCTGTTAGGGGCCGGGGCCGAGCTCTCCTCGGCGGCGTCGCTGCGGTTTTTGATCGCCAGCAGTTTTGTCGGGTCGGGCTATTTTCTCGTGAATATTGGGCTAATGGTGCGCGTGTGGCGGCAGCAGTCGGTGCGGCTGCCGGGCGTGACCCAGCTGAGCCGACGGCTGCCCTGATCGGGTTGTCTTGTTATTAGAAGAAAGTTCTTAGCAGAAATTGCAGGATAAATCTAAAAAAAGCCGGTTTTTCTGAAGTTCTCCAAACTTTTGGAAAAATGCTGCTACCATGCTGCTACAAATAGGCGGTCCGCGATCGCCCCGCTGTCTCCAGAGGTTGTCTGTGTCCCCCCCGAGAATGCCAGAACGCAAGCCCATCTCCGAACCTCAAAAATCATCTGCTCGGGTGCCGCGCTGGATTGGAGCCGCGATCGCGCTGGCGGGAGTCGCGACGATTTCGGCGGTGGCCGGAGCGATGCTGGCGGTTTCCCTGGGGTCTCAGCCGCTGCTGCAGAGTGAGCTCACGCCTGAAGAAGAAGCCGTCTTCAACCAGGAGGGGCCGATCTCGACCGGCAATAGCCTACGGCTGCCGCGCCTTACTCGCTCGGTCAATATTCTGGTGATGGGGGTCAAGGTTCTCAGTTCGGACATTAACGACGGCACGTTAATCGACGATGACCTGGGCTACCATTCCCTGGTCGATTCCTTTGAAGGACTCTCCGATACCATGCTGCTGCTGCGGTTTAACCCGCGCACCAATCAGCTCGTAGTCATGTCGATTCCTCGGGATACGCGCACTGAGGTAAATGGCTACCTAACTAAAATCAACGAGGCTAATCTAGAGGGCGGCCCGGCAGCCAGCGCCGAGGCGATCAGCGATCTGCTCGGCGGCGTTTCGGTCGACCGCTATGTGCGAATCAACGTGCAGGGGGTTGAAAAGCTGATTAACGCGCTGGGCGGCGTCGAGGTCAACGTTCCCAAAGACATGAAGTACCAGGACGATAGCCAGCACCTCTATATCAATTTGAAAGAAGGCGAGCAGCGGCTAGACGGCGACCAGGCCCTTCAGTTTTTGCGCTTCCGCTACGACGAAAATGGTGACATTGGCCGGGTTCAGCGCCAGCAAATGCTGATGCGAGCGGTGATTGAGCAGACGCTGACGCCTGCAACCATTGCCCGACTGCCCAAGATTCTCTCGGTGATCCAGTCCCACGTGGATACGAATCTGACCGTAGAAGAACTGGCCGCGCTGGTCGGCTATGCCGGTCAAACCAATCGGTCGAACGTCCAGATGCTGATGCTGCCGGGCGACTTCAGCGGCCCAGAAGAGTATGAGCTGAGCTACTGGCTGCCCAACTATGCCGAAATCGACGCTATGGTGGCCCAATATTTTGGCCCAGGCGAGGCGCAGCTGGCGGAAGCTGCCGATCCGTCTTATCTGCGCATTGCCATTCAGGACAGCACTGGCGATGAGTTCGCCATCCAGTCGCTGATCGACACGCTCTACGACAGCGGCTACCGTAATGTCTTTCTCGACTATGATTGGCACGAGCCGCTGAGCGAGACCCGAATTGTGGCCCAGCGGGGCGATGTCCAAAGTGCCGACGACATTCAGCACTTTTTGGGCGTGGGCGAAATTCGGGTGGAAAGCACCGGCAATCTGGAGTCAGACATCACGATTCAGCTGGGCGAAGACTGGGTGGTCGAGCATGGATCAGCGCTATAGCCCCGCCAGCCGATGATGACTGAAACCTATCTGCTCAAGGTCACCCTGGTCGATAGCGATCCGCCAATCTGGCGACAGGTGATCATTCCAGGACAGCTCTCGTTGGCACAGCTCCACCCCATTTTGCAGCTTGCCATGGGCTGGCAAAACCTGCACGACTACCGCTTTCAGCTCGGCCAGGGCAAACGCATCTTACCCCCGGAGACGATGCTCCAGGACTGCCCGGCTCGGTTCTCCTACCTCTACGACTTTCAGGCTGGTTGGCTACACCAGGTCGAGTTCGACCCCAGCCTGCCGGATGACAGCGGTCCGCCGCTGCCGTTCTGCCTCGATGGCGACATGGCCTGCCCTCCAGAAAACAGCGGCGGCCTCTGGGGCTACCTAGATCTGCTAGAGCGGCTCAACGATACTGACGACCCTGACTATGTCACCCTTTGGGACTGGGTTGGCAGCGATTTTGACCCAGCCAAATTTGACCTAGACGCTGCCAATCAGCGGTTGGCCGATTGTTGAATATCGATATTGAGTTAAATAGGGTAAAAATTAAGTTAAATAGGGTAAAAGGTTAATCAGCAGTCCGCTGATACTTGGCCAGCAGAGCCTGAATCTGTGAAACCGAGCGGCTCGGCTGCGGGGGGACGCTAATTTTGATCGTCGGGCCTGAGCGAGCTAGCCGGACGATGGTTCCATCCGTAACGGGAGCCTGGCTGATTCGCTTATTGTCCACATAGGTGCCATTTGTCCCCAGGCTGCGCACCTCCCAACCGGTTTCGGCCTGGCAAATTTCAACGTGGTGGCGCGAAACGACGGCGCTATAGAGCACAACGTCATTATCTGATGAGCGCCCGATGCGAATCACGGAGGACGATTCGAACGACCATTGCTGCATCGAAGCTTGGTTGAGCGGATTGAGCAGAGAAAGAGTAATCACAGTGCTGCTGGCAGATGGGACGGTATTAGTAGCTGAATGAAACCAGATGCGATCGCGCTTGAATCCTAGACAGTCTAACTTTCCTGAAAGATAAAGCTGACCTTATCTCCTTTGCCTAGAGAAAAGCGATCGCCTGGTCGCAGCCGATGGCGGTTGCCATAGGGGAGCGGCAGATTATTGACATAGGTGCCATTAGAGCTGCCAATGTCCTCTAGGTAGTAAACGTCACCCTCGACGCGCAGGTCGGCATGTACCCGTGAGACGATTTCAGAATTGGGAAATCCTGAGACGTCAATGTCTGGAGGCCTCCGATCGTTAGCTTTCCCAATTCGAATCACAGATCGCTGTCTGGGCAGCTCAATTGGCGTATCGGTTTGTACATGCAGCAGCCGCGCCTGCGAAACCTGGAGCTGCGTTGCGCTGCTGGGCTTTGGGCGAGGCGGCTGACTGGGCGGTTCTGTGGGCTGGGGCGGTTCCTGCGGGGCAGGCGGACTGAGCTCAGAAGCTGGTTCAGCAGCTGGGCCACTGGGCGCTGGCGTCACCCCCTCAGCCTGCCCCGGCACCGGATCTCCTGCTGGATTCATAATCGGATCCATCGCCGGATCGATGGCAATCAGCGGGTCGGGCGGCAGCAAATCAGGAATTTCGACCTCGTCATCGAGCCCCCCGTCCGGCGCTCTATGCTCCGATGACACATCGACGGTGGCCGCTTCAGACTCCGACCCCGACCCCGGACGACCCCGCAGGTCAGCCCCGCACTGGCCGCAAAAGCTAACGTTGGTTTGCACCGGGCTGCCGCAGCTAGGACAGTCCACCAGCGATGGCAAAGGCGTATAGCAGGCTTCGCACTGGACGGCCCCTTCTGGATTTTGATGATTGCAGTTTGGGCAAGTAATCATAGGACTTTCTCGATTAACGCATTCCCGCTGGAATGCCTTCTCCTGCTGCCTGGTCGAGCAGCCAGCGCAGTTCCCCCTGCGGCTGAACTAGCTTAGATGGATAGTGCTGTGCATCGGCATTGCCAAAGACATGGCTGAGCGCGTCTTGCTTATTAGCCCCGGCCACCAAAAACAGCACGTGACGGCCCCGGTTGATCAGCGGCACCGTAAACGTAATCCGGGGGTCACCGTCATGGTTCCCAACTGTAATCAGGCGATCGCGCACCGTCAGCGCCGCTGTCTGAGGAAATAGCGAGGCGGTATGGCCATCGTCGCCCATGCCTAGCAAAATGATATCCACCGCAGGTATTCCCGCTGGCTGGTCAAACAGCTGCCGCAGCGTCTGCTCATACCGGGCGGCATCCTGACTGGGATTGTCCGAGCCCGTCGGCATCGGTAAAATTTGCTCGGGCGGAATTGGCACCTGATTCAGCCAGGCTTCACGAGCCATGCGGGCATTGCTATCGGCGTGGTCATGGGGCACATAGCGCTCATCCCCCCAGAGGATCACCAGCTGCTGCCAGGGCAGGTCGGCCTGAGCCAGCTTCTGATACAGCGGCTTCGGCGTACTACCGCCCGACAGCGCAATACTGCACCGGCCCCGCGCCGCGATCGCGTCCCGAATCTGATCCACCATCAGCTCAGCCGTCCGCGCAATCAGCGCCTCCCGATCGGGCAAAATCTCAATAATCGGCTTCATCTGTAGTAACCTCCCGGTGCTATGCGTCAATCACCCCTCTACTGAAGGCTACTTTACAGGACAAGGCTAGCTTCCAAGGACACATATATCCTGTAAAGCGACACTTCGCAAACACCCAATCACGCCATTACCCCATCCCCTATCCACTCACTCCTCTTTACTCTCTACTCACTCCTCTTTACTCTTGCCTTTTCACCCATCACCCCCTACCCACCATCCTCTAACGCTGCCTGTAACTTCCCAAACGCCAGCCGCGCCGCCGCCTGTTCAGCCTGCTTAATCGAGGGGCCGTTTCCCTTCCCCCAGGATTGCTCCTGAAACCAGACCTCAGCTGCAAAGCGTTCCGGGTCGCCGTGAGTTTGGTTCAGTTCCTGCACCTGATACTGAGGCAGCGATTTGTAGTGAGCTTGGGTTAGTTCCTGGAGGGCTGCCTTATAGTTTTGCCGGGCCGGATCCTGCTGAATTTCCCGAGTCTGGTGGTCAAAGAAAGGGTCGAGCCAGGGCCGGATCAGGCTAAGGTCATCTACGCTGAGATAGAGCGCCCCGAGCACTGCCTCCATCGCATCGGCCAGGCGGCGGGGACGACCGGGCCGGTCGCCAGCAGCACTGCTGGAAATTTGCAGGTAGCGTTCCAGGCCATAGCGGTCGGCTAAGCCGGTGAGGGTGCGATCGCTGACTAGCTGCGATCGCACTGCCGCCATCTCACCGACGCTCATGGTCGGATGGGCCTCTAGCAAAAACGCCGCCGCCGCCAGCCGCAGGGCCGCATCGCCCAGAAACTCTAGCTGCTGATTATTTTGCTCCGCCGATGAGGCATCGACCAGCGCCAGGTGCAGCTGTGTCCAGTCAATCGCGATTCCCGGTGGTAGGTCTAAGCTAAGGCCCAGCTTGGCAATCAACTTTTCTAAGTCGCGTTGGCGGCGCGGATCAATCTCGGCAGTCATCATCCTGAGTCAAAAAAAGGCGGAAAGAGCTGGACATAAGCCGGGTTCTGTTCTCACTGACCTAGCAGCGAGGCGGTTATCTATCTGGGACGCCTGTTACCAGACGCCTCTAGCGGCGCGCTTAATCGGGGCTGGTAAAAGACCAACCATAGCCCCTATGGCCTTGCACCCAACCGGGGTTTACCGAGCCAGCACCTCTCGATGCTGCTGGTGCGCTCTTACCGCACCCTTGCACCCTTACCTGTGCAGCGGCGACGCGATCGCGCCCCGCAGCCATCGGCGGTATGTTTCTGTGGCACTCTCCTCACGGTCACCCGCACTGGGCGTTACCCAGCAGGTCTGGTCTTTAGGGAGCCCGGACTTTCCTCAGGCCAGGGTAACCTGGCCCGCAACCGCTGCGCCAACTCTTTCCTCAGCTAGTTTAGTCCGTTCTGCGTCAGGCTGGCTGTCGGCAGGGCGATAGCCTTTACTTCCATGAACGATTGACTGCCTGCTAGGGTTGGCTGAGGACTCCGACTTGAAGCCCCATTCCAGCGTAGGCAATGCTGAAAAGCCGTTTCGAAGTGAGCGACCCGTGAGTGTCAGTTCACATCACCAAAACTCTATTGATATGCCCAAGGTAACCGTTCTCCCGAATCGTTTCCTGGGCAAGATGGTGGCACTCATGTCGAGTCTCAACTTGTGACCAGATCGCTGCGGTACATAAAGGCATGGTATATTAATGAGAGTAAATCTCATTAAGCTGTGTCCCCGTACAGTTTGCATCCCGTGACTCTATTCCTCTCTGTCCCAGAAGCCTTGAGTCAGCACCCCCAAGCTGAGCAAACCCGGTCGATTCGCCAACCCTGGACGATTCCTTTGATCGACGCTGCTGGAAAAAGTCAGGGCTATCGGCAGAGCGTAGATTTGCGGCCAGGGCTGAATGTCTTAATCGATGATTACACGCTGCAAGACGACTTAGTTGTGGACTACGGCGAGGACGAACCCTGTGATCCTTATCAGTATTTGGAGAGCAGCTTCATGCTCTCGGGTCATAATCGTCGGGAAGAAATACAGCCTGCCCACAATTTCTTCTTGGCAAAATGGCGCTGCTCAGATGGTTGTCAGGTTCATTGGCAAGCTGGTGAGCGAGTTCTCAAGTTTGACATTCATATCAATGCTGACCTGTTTGAAACGTTTGTGGGTGAGCAGTTTGACGCACTACCGCCGCTCCTGAGGCAAATCGCTCAAAATCCTCAACCTAGCCAGCATCGGTTTCGGCATGTGCAGCCAACGACAACAGCCATGCAGTCTGCCATCCATCAGATTTTGCACTGCCCCTACCAGGGGTTAACCCGCTGGCTGTATCTGGAAGGCAAGGTCATCGAACTGATCGCGCTGCGGCTAGACCAGATCAGAGAGGCCCCAGAAGCGCGAGCGTTGCTCTGTATGACGGGCGATCGCCGCGATCGCCTCTACCAGGCCAGAGACATTTTGCTCAGTCGTCTGGATAACCCGCCATCGGTGCTGGAGCTTGCCAGAGAAGTGGGCCTGAACCACAACAAGCTGAAGCAGGGCTTTCGGCAGGTATTTGGCACCACAGTATTTGGGTATTCACAACTCTGTCGATTAGAAAAAGCGCGGCAGTTACTCTACGAAGGCCACCTGACGGTAGCGGCTGTTGCCAGCGAGGTGGGCTACGCGAATGCCGCCAAGTTTGCCAGCGCCTTTAAACGCAAGTTTGGCATTACCCCCAGCGCCTGTCGGTCGGGTGAAAAGCTCAGATAAATTTGCCATTTTACTCCTCGTCATTTGTAAACAAACTTGCCAACTGGACATCTCGCTGGAGTTCGGGGAGCCGCCCTTGATAGATGTTTAGAGTATGTTTTAAAACCCTTTTGTTAGTGGCAAAACGTACTAGATCCCCCCTTAGCCCCCCTTAAAAAGGGGGGGGCAAGCCTTCAAAGTCCCCCTTGAGAAGGGGGATTTAGGAGGATCCAAGGTGTAAAGCATCACGGCCAATACCTTTTCAAACAACCTCTTATCAGTCAGGCAGCTAAGCGGAAAACTTTCAGATTACGGCTGCCAGTCTACTGGCGCTTCAAAGATTTCCACTTGAGTAAAGGGGCAGGATTGGGGGAGTTGATCTGGATCTAAGGGTGTTTCTCGACCCAATGGATCCAGGCCGTCTTCATAGCCAATCGCGATCGCTTCGCTTAGATAAGGCTTTAAACTTGGGTTTTCTTTCAGATGACGCTGAATTTTTCGACGCTGCTCTCTGATGGTGTAAACCCAACTCTTGGAACGCGCCCCTGGCTGGTAATGCCATTTAAGGAGGTGACCCAGCAAAACACCAAGGCGATTACGTAGCTCTTGCTGTTGTTGCTTGCCCAACGATTCCATCTCCTCGATTAGATTTTCAATATCAAGTTCACTGAGCTGACCTGAGCGCAGCAACTCTGCCTGGTGCTGAGTCCAGCCGTAAAAATCTTGGTCGTAAAGTGTGGTCGTTTGCATGGGAATCCCTGCACTGGTTTACCGCATTCTATTGCTATCGTACTCCAGAGGGTTAGGGCGGCAACTCGTCCGGTCACTCTCTGATGTCAAAGCTGCCTGCTGCTCAAGTACATGCGGTTTTAGAAAAAGTGAGGGTAACTACTCAGGCTTAATACTTTATGTTGATTGAGAGCATGTGCGAGTACATGAGTTAAAGTTTTGAGAGCATTGATTGAGTAGGCGGCATACAGTTGAGTCAGCGAGAGCCAAAACTGAATATCA
>NZ_JADEXG010000072.1 GCF_015207255.1 Vasconcelosia minhoensis LEGE 07310 | reverse complement strand
CCTTTGCCATGATCCCCACCCGCCCCCTATGGTTAACAATGAACTATCCTCACCTAACCACCGCAAAAGGATACCGACCCATGAATAACCCAATTCGCCGAGGACTGACCCTGGGCCTGAGCCTAACCCTGCTGCTGTCAGCCTGTGGCGGCGATGAAACGGCGGGCGGCGGCGAAAACTCGGTGACCGTCCTGGGCGTGATCGTGGGCGACCAGCAAGAGAAGCTTGAAGAAGCCCTTGCGCCGTTTGAGGAAGAGACCGGCATCGACGTGATCTACGAAGGCACCGATGCCTTTGCCACGCTGCTGCAGGTGCGAGCCGAATCTGGCGATGCGCCAGACATTGCCATGTTTCCCCAAACCGGGCTGATGGACGACTTTGCCCGGGCGGGACAGCTGATACCGATTACCGAATTTATAGACGAGGCGACGCTCCAGGATGCCTATCCCGAAAACTGGCTAGAGCTGGCCACCGTAGAGGGTGAAATGTACGGCATCTGGTATCGGGCTTCGGTCAAAAGCCTGGTCTGGTATCGTCCGTCCGAGTTTGAGGCAGCGGGCTACGACGTTCCTGAGACCTGGGATGAGCTCATTGCCCTCAGCGATCAGATCGTCGCCGACGGTGGGACGCCCTGGTGCATCGGCTTAGAGAGCGGAGAATCCACCGGCTGGCCGGGGACGGACTGGGTCGAAGACATTATGCTGCGGACAGCGGGGCCGGAAGGGTATGACCAGTGGGTGAATCATGAAATTCCCTTTGATGCGGAGCCCGTGCAGAATGCTTTTGAGCGGTTTGGCGACATCATCCTCAACCCCGACTATGTAGTGGGGGGAACTGTCGGCGCTATTAGTACGCCGTTCGGCGACTCGCCCCAGGGCCTATTTACAGACCCGCCCAACTGCTATCTACATCGGCAGGCCAACTTCATTGCTAGCTTTTTCCCCGCAGCCGCCGAGCTCGGCGAGGATGTCGATGTATTTTTGCTACCTGCCATTGACGAGCAGTATGGTGTCCCTGTCCTGGTTGCGGGCGACATATTCAGCATGTTTAACGATACGCCTGCCGCTCGTGCCCTGATGGAATATTTGGCCACACCCGAGCCCCATGAGATATGGGCTGGGCGAGGCGGATTTTTGTCGCCACACCTGCAAGTTTCACCCGATGCCTATCCCGACCCGGTCAGCCAGAAGGAAGCTGAGTTTCTGGCGAATGCCGAGACGATTCGATTCGATGGCTCAGACAGTATGCCCCAAGCGGTGGGAACCGGGACTTTTTGGTCTGGTATCGTAGACTATGTGGCCGGCACGCCTGCCGATGAGGTGCTGTCGGATATTGAGCAGAGCTGGCCGGAGGAGTAGGTGATGGAGTGATCGGGTGATGGAGTGATCGGGTAGGTAGGGGCTCGGTTTTCAAGCCCCTGCGGAAGGTTGCTGGGTAAGAGTCGCTTGGGTTTGCTATGGAAGGGTCTTCAAACTTAGTTCGGATTTTGAGCGCGATCGCGGCTATTCTGATTGGCTCGGGCGGCGTGATCGGCATTTTCTACGGGCTGAATCTGCTGGCTGAGCGGCTGCCGCGTCGGGTTAGAACGCAAATTTTGCCCTGGATTTATGTGGGTCCGGCGCTGCTGCTGCTGCTGGTTTATCTGATTTTGCCAACGCTGCGCACGCTCTATATCAGCTTTTTTGGTCGCCGTTCGGATGAGTTTGTCGGGCTAAAAAACTACATTTTTGCCTTTACAGACTCGGACATGCTGATTGTCTTTCGTAATAATCTGCTATGGCTGGTGCTAGTTACGGGCTTTAGCGTTGGGCTAGGGCTGATTATTGCGGTACTGGTTGATCGGGTGCGCTATGAGCCGGTGGCCAAATCGCTGATCTTTCTGCCGATGGCGATTTCCTTTGTCGGGGCGAGTGTGATCTGGCGGTTTATGTATGCCTTTCAGCCCGCCGGGCAAGAGCAGATCGGGCTGCTGAATGCGATCTGGGTATCTCTAGGGAATGAGCCGGTGGGCTGGCTGATTAACCGGGCGATCAATAACTTTGCCCTGATTGCCATCATGATCTGGCTCTATACCGGCTTTTGCATGGTGCTGCTGTCTTCGGCGGTGAAGGGCATCTCAAAGGATGTGATTGAGGCCGCGCGGATGGACGGGGCCAATGAGTTTCAGATTTTTTGGCGGGTGACGATTCCGATGATTCGCTCGACCATCCTCGTGGTTTCGACCACGATTGTGGTCCTGGTGCTGAAGGTATTCGACATCGTATTTGTGATGACCGGTGGCAACCTGGATACCGACGTGATCGCCAGCCGCATGATCAAAGAGATGTTTAACTACGGCAACTATGGTCGGGGTAGCGCGATCGCGGTGATCCTTCTCCTGGCCGTAATCCCCGTTATGGTGGTGAATATTCGTCGTTTCCGAGAGCAGGAGCAGAGCCGATGACCCTAGCAGACAACCGCCGTCAGGCGAAAAATTCCTCCGCCATCGAGCAGTTTCTGGCTAAAACGCCGGTTCATATCGCAGTCGTTGCGATTGCCGTAATCTGGACTGTCCCCACCTTTGGCCTGCTGATCAGCTCCCTGCGCGACCAGGAGGCGCTGCTGCAAAGCGGCTGGTGGACCATTTTCTGGCAGCCGGGCCGGATTGCCGAATTTGATTTGGAAAACTACATCACCGTGCTCACCAGCCAGGGCATGGGGCAGGCGTTTCTGAATAGCCTGGTGATTTCCATTCCAGCGACGGTGATTCCGATCGCGATCGCCACCTTTGCCGCCTATGCGCTGGCCTGGATGGAGTTTCCCGGTCGGCAGTGGCTGTTTGTTACCGTTGTCGGGCTGCTGGTGGTGCCGCTGCAAATGACGCTAATCCCGATTCTGCGGGCCTATACCCAGCTCAATCTGTCGGGGACTTTTCTGGCTGTTTGGCTGGCCCACGCGGCCTATGGTTTGCCTTTGGGAATTTACCTGCTGCGCAACTACATTGGCGCTCTGCCGCGGGACCTAATTGAAGCGGCAGAGGTAGACGGGGCCTCGCATCTGAAGATTTTTACCCGGCTGATTGTGCCGCTGTCGATGCCCGCGATCGCGTCCTTTGCCGTCTTCCAGTTTCTCTGGGTATGGAATGATTTGCTGGTGGCGCTGGTCTATTTAGGCGGCAATCAGAACGTGGCTCCGGTGACGCTGGTTTTAAGGAATTTGGTGGGCGATCGCGGTCAGGACTGGCATCTGCTGACGGCGGGGGCGTTTGTCTCGATGATTGTGCCGCTGCTGGTGTTTTTTGGTTTGCAGCGGTATTTTGTGCGCGGTTTATTAGCGGGGTCGGTGAAGGGGTAGTGGGTGGGTAGGGGCTTGGTTCCCAAGCCCATAAAGCACAGCAGGAGAGGGAATTATGGCAAGGGTTGTTTTTGAGCAAGTTACAAAGCAGTACGACAATGGCTATGTTGCGGTTAAAGACCTGAATCTGGATATTGGCGATCAGGAGTTTGTGGTGCTGGTCGGGCCGTCGGGCTGTGGTAAGACAACCTCTTTGCGGATGCTGGCGGGGCTTGAGGAGATTACCAGCGGCAATCTCTATATCGGCGATCGCCAGGTGAATCAGGCTCCGGCGAAAGATCGCGATATTGCGATGGTGTTTCAGTCCTACGCGCTCTATCCCCACATGAGCGTGTTTGAGAATATGGCCTTTAGCCTTGAGCTACAGGGGGTGCCGAAGGCTGAGATGCGCGATCGCGTCCAGTCTGCGGCTAAGCAGTTGGGGATTGAGCCGCTGCTCGACCGCAAGCCGAAGCAGCTTTCGGGGGGGCAGCGGCAGCGGGTGGCCGTTGGCCGGGCGATTGTGCGGAATCCTGCGGTCTTTCTGATGGATGAGCCGCTGTCGAACCTGGATGCTAAGCTGAGGGTGCAGGCCCGGGCCGAGCTCAGCCGCTTGCATCAAAAGCTGGGCACGACCTTTATCTACGTTACCCATGACCAGGCGGAAGCGATGACGATGGGCAGCCGCATTGCCGTGATGAATCAGGGTATTTTGCAGCAGGTTGATACGCCGCAGAATGTCTATGAGCACCCGAATAATGTGTTTGTCGCAGGTTTCCTGGGCAGCCCGTCGATGAATTTCTTTGACGCTACCCTTCAGGCTGAGGATGGCGAGCTGAAGGTGCAGGCGGGCAGTTTGACGCTGCCGGTGCCGGAGGAAATGCGATCGCGCTATCAGGAATACGTTAACCGCCCCCTAATTCTCGGCATCCGCCCCGAAGGCATCTACACTTCCACCTATGCCCCCTCAGGCATTCAGCCCTTTCCCATTCGAGCCAAGCTCTCCGTCGTCGAGCTGATGGGCCATGAAGCCATCGTCTACTGCACCCTTCCCGACGACACCGAATTCATCGCCCGCCTCGACCCCCGAGCCAAACTCACCGCCGGTGACACCTTGGATTTGCAGCTCGACACCAGCCGCTTCCACCTATTCGACAAAGAAAGCGAACAGGCGATTTAGACAGTGCTGAACTATTACCAGTTTTAACTTAATTGCATTGGCTTTAGGCATAGGTAATCGAATGACTTTAGACTCTAGTACTAAGCCACAGAGATTATGACAGGCTAGGAGTGGGATAGAGGCGACTTAGCTTGGTGCGCGCATCCATGGTCGAGAATAACCAATCGACAGTCGCTTTAGCCTGATTGCGCCGCTGCTCCCAAACGGAGACCTCCTGAGCGAGTTCTTCAAAGCTAGGAATGCGTCGGTTCAGACACTGGCGAGAGAGGACTGAGAACTCGCATTCAACCATGTTAAGCCAGCTGCCATGCTTAGGAGTGTAGTGGAACTGAAGGCATTGGAGAATCCGTAAAGCTTCGGCTGGCTCAAAGGTCTGATAGAGCGAGGCCGGGGAATGGGTGTTGAGGTTGTCTAAAACGACATGCACCCGGTCTGCTTCAGGAAAAAGGACATCGACCAGATACTGCATACAGAGGGCAAAGTCTTCGCTCTTTCGATGCCGGGTGGCTCTCAAGTGTCGCCAACCGGTGAGGGGTTGGAAAAAGCCAAACAGATTGCAGGTCCCTTCTCGCTTGTACTCGTAGTCGTATCGCCCAGAGCGCTTAGGCGCGGGTGGTTCAGGAAGCCGCGTCTGGCTAATCAACTGACAAGGCCGCTCGTCGAAGCAAATCACCGGTTCAGCTCGGTTGTAGGGCTGAGCATACAGGTCGAGCACTGCTTCCATGCGCCAGACAAAGTCGGCCCCTACCGTTGGAAAACACCACTGCTCCTTCAGCCAAGGCTTGAGCTGGTTTTTTTAAGGGTGCGTCGTACCGTTTCCCCTGAGATCGCCTCAACTAGCTTGAGCTCGACCAGCCGGTCGGCGAGCAGTTGCATCGTCCACTCGGCTCGGCCCTCAGGGGGGTCACTACAGGCGGTAGCGACTAAGAAAGCTTCGGCTTTGCCATCGAGTTTGCGCTGGCTGTCGGGTCTGGGCTGCTCTTTGAGGGCAAACTCAACGCCCCCTTCGACACATTTCTGACGGGTGCGATGCACGGTGGAGACGCCCGCATGGAGCATTTGAGCGATGGTCTCATCGGGATGGCCCGCATCGGCCAGCATCAAAATCTGAGCCCGTTTCAGTTTGCGGGCCGAAAGGGTGCCCCGGCGGGTCAGCTGCTTTAGGTCTTCCCGCTCTTCTGAGGTCAAGGTTACGAGGTATTTGTCAGGCATCGTCAGGCACCTATAAGGGGGTATCTATAGTCTCTCATCCTAGCCTGTCGAATTCAGTGTGCCTGACTACTAGTACGGTTGCGCGAATACTAGCCATCGCTTATCTTTGCGTTTATACAATCCTCTAGCTCAATAGTCATAATGACTCCAGATCCATTTAATACTCAAACAGATTTGTTTCAGAGTCAAAACGATGTAGTTGCTCCACCCCCGTCTGCGGTTGAGCGTTTAATTGGCGATTACGAAGCCGGGGAAGCTAAGCGCGAAGCTCGGAAAATGCTCGGAGAACTGGTTCAGAAAGACCAGTACGTTGGAGAAGTGTTTTCATCGAGCTATGAAACTGCACTTGTACAAATTCACGATTCACATCGTCAAAAAGTTGGTGGTATTCCAAGTCTGAGCTTTCTTGCTGCAACGCGAATTACACCGGATAAGCCGTTCGATTTTCGGGACGAAGATAGTTCTGTCCTACTGCTCCGAGTGATGGATGCAGCTCCACTTCCTAATGACGATGAGGCTACAAGGGTAAGAGTACAAGCTGCAAGGCAAGTAGCTGGTCCAAGTGAGGGACATTGGGATGACGCTAGTGTAATGGATCATCATACGGCAGGGCTTTTGAGTTTCGCAGGCGTACGGTGTCGTGTGATTGGAACGTTTTATCTAAGCCCATCAAATGCCAAAGACGATACAAGATTATTCCTCCGATTTGGAGCCGACCTCTCGAACTATTATCCCAACCGCGGGCTTAAGGTGTATAAGCCAAATGGCGAGGCGCTGAGGCGAATTGTCAACTACCGCGAGAGCAGCGGTGCTGGTGTTGGTATTGGAGAGGTACGATACGCATCAACGAATCGATCCTTTCAAGGAGTTGGTGATGTACGTGTGACTGTAGTACCAGAGGATCTCCTAGCTCAGAAAAGTGCGCTATTCGGAATGACACGGACAGGGAAGTCAAACACAACTAAGATAATCGCCAAGGCGGTGTTTGACCTTCGTTATGGCGAACAATCTCCTCAGCGGGTAGGACAGGTTATTTTTGATCCTAACGGAGAATATGCAAACGCTAACGCCCAAGATGCGGGCGGCGAAGCACCAAATGCTCTCAAAAATGTGTGGCGCGCAAATGAAGACGGAGCGGCAGGAGACGTCATAACCTATGGCATCCTTCCGCATCCTCATGACCCAAATCGAAAATTTATGCTCCTCAACTTTCACATAGATGAAAACTTATCTATTGGGAAGGAGATTATCGACAGTACGCTACCTAACAAGGATTCGAAGTACATCCAGAACTTCCAGCAAGTTACTTTTGAAACTCCATCATCTAGCGATCGTGGCGCGATGACTCGTCATAATCGACGCGTGCTTGCCTACCGTACGCTTCTTAACAAGGCAGGCCTTACAGCACCTTCTAATATAACTCCTTCGACAACGAGGCTATTCAACAAAGAGCTCATTGAGTCCTTAAAGAAAGCAGGAGAAAATGAGCCTGAGTATACCATGGCAGCCAGGACTTTTGCCAACCCTACTCCGAGTTGGGCTCAACTTTATATTGCCTTCAGTACCCTCTACAAGTTCACGAGTACAAAAGAATATAAAGCATTTGAAAATAACTACATTGATAATTCTTCCTCCGGTGAGGAATGGGCTGACGGAGGGCTCCGAGCTATTCTAGAGATGATCTCGCGACCGAACGGCGCTCAACTGATAGGACAAGTCAGTCCTCAGCATACATCAAGCACTTCAACGGACTATGCCGATGATATCTATGATGCGTTAGCTAGTGGTAAGCTTGTAATCGTAGATCAGTCCAGCGGCGATGAGGCCGTAAATAACGCCTCGGCGCGGCGAATAGTGCAGAAGATCTTTGACAGCAACAAGGAAGCTTTCCGTCAAGGAAAGCCGAAAGAAGAAATTCCAGACATTATTATATATGCTGAGGAGGCACACAACTTGCTACCTTCGGATCGCGAAACAGACTATCGTGATATATGGGTTCGCACAGCGAAGGAAGGTGCAAAATATAATCTTGGATTAATCTACGTAACGCAGGAGGTATCTAGCATTCAAAAAAATATCCTTAAAAATACTGCAAATTGGTTCATCGGTCATCTTAATAACACCGACGAAACGCGAGAATTACGAAAATTCTACGATTTTGCAGATTTTGAAGGTTCAATTCTCCGAGCTCAAGACAAAGGTTTTCTCCGAATTAAAACAATTTCTAATCCCTTTGTAATACCAGTACAGGTAAGAGAATTCCAGCTTCGGTTAGTTCAGCCGAATCTCGTTCCCTGAAGCCCACTCCAAGGAAAGTAACTAATGCCTTATGAAGGCGAATTTGCCGGGTACAAGCCGCTTACACGGATCGCGAACAGTGAACGTGTTCAAGAAATCGTTTGCCGATGCAAAAAGCGAATGCCTGATAATAGCGCAGATGAGGTAGAGCCTCTAATGGCTGAACTGCAACCAAGTGGATGGCTACCCGACCTTGTCCTTGCTGTAGATGGCAGCTATCATCAGCTTCCTGTCGAGAATGGTTACCCTGGTGCCGAGCTAGCATATCTAACAGTAGCTTCAGTTATTTTAGACGTCAAAAAACAACGTGAGCTGGATCGAAGTCGCCCAGTAGATCCTCTTGACTCGCGTCGCACAGAAGAGGCAGGTAGTATCGATTGCGCACTTCCCGGCTGCAACGTAGTTGTGGATAACGAGCCAACGCCTACGGCTTCGTTCCGCCGTGTGTTTTTCGAATCTATTCAGGATAAGCGCCCACTTTCAGATGGCGAGACACTGCTTGAAACTTACGAAGCCCTCCTAGCCTACAAGCCCAGCGGGCGATCACAGCAATGCCCCTACGATGACTGCCCGGATGCCGCAGCTTACATCCCTGTATCATCGGGTGAGTCAAAATGCACATGCCAGCAGCAGCGACCGTGGTACTCAACCGACGCCTTACGCATTCACGAAGGGCTTAGTCCTACTGGTAAAAGTGGAGCAATGTTCGCTGAAGCGATGCAGGTATGGGAGCGAGTATGGGCAATAAATTTTCTTCGTTGGATTGAGCGAAAGCCACGTCGCTTTCGACTACTCAAGAATCTGGCTATTATTCTTGATGGGCCGCTTGCCGTATTTGGACATCCGGCATGGTTGAGCCAAGCAATTTATCATGAATTGAAACGAATCAATGAGGAAGCTTGTAAGATAATCAACGAAGATCTTTTGCTAATTGGAGTTGAAAAGAGCGGTACGTTCGTAGATCATTACGAGGTATTAGACGCACCAACGCGTCACTCCAATGGTAAGGCAAGGTTTAAACCACAATCGGCAATTCTTCTTACAAACGAGTACATCCGTAATCACATTGCTATAGGGGACAAGCCATTTGGCGAGGATACATACTTTGGACGAAAGTTCTTCTACAAAACCGCTTCAGGTGCTCGGATCGTCGCTTCACTTCCGTTCTTAACAGAAAAGGCAAGTAACCTGTCGCGCGGAGACATTAGCCATTTCCCGCGGCTTGCGGACGCGATGAGTTTGCTTGATGCTACGTTCTCAGCTCGCTTCCCAAATGCGATAGGTCCTCTGATCTCAGCTAATGCAGAGGCCGCAATTCCGCTCAATCTTGGGCGAGAGGTATTAGAGAAACTTGCGAGGAGTCTTATGAGTGAAGAGGAACCATAGTGGAAGACTCAATTGATATGGTTCCAAAGCCGAAGCACAGAGCTCATACTTTTCGAACAGCTGTGGAGCGCTGGGCTAGTATAGGACCTTACTATGCAATGTTCCCAGTAGATTTCGCTTTTGATGTAATAGAGAAATATACAGAACCCGGTGGCCGTGTATTCGATCCTTTTGTAGGTCGAGGTTCTAGTATCTATGCCGCCTCAGCAAAAGGGCGAACGGGGTGCGGTATTGAGATTAATCCTGTCGGTTGGGTATACAGTTCAGTCAAACTGCGTCCTACTACGCAAGGACGGGTAGTTAAGCGTTTGCACGAAATCGGAAATGAGGTAGCTAGAGTAGATGTAGAGCAGGCAAAGTTGCCTACTTTCTTTCACTGGGCATACTCAACTGATGTGCTCCGCTTTCTTTTAGTAGCACGTGAGAAGCTGCGCTGGCGAGAAAGCAAAATAGATCGTACATTAATGGCGTTCATACTTGTCTACTTACATGGTAAGCGGCCATCAGCTTTGTCAAACCAGATGCGAGATAGCAAAGCTATGGCACCTGATTACGCTGTACGGTGGTGGGCTGAACGGCAGATGATGCCGCCGGAAGTAGATCCCATTACATTCTTGGAGAAACGGATTACATGGCGGTACAAGAAGGGACAACCAGATCTTCCTGGTGAAATTATTTTGGGGGATAGCTTACGCCTACTAAGCTCTAATTGCCAACGACGTGCATTTGCCGAACCATTTGATCTTTTGTTTACTTCGCCGCCTTACTGCGGCATCACAAACTATCATTATGATCAGTGGCTTAGGCTGTGGATGCTCGGGCAACCTCCACTACCAAGGCGTCTAACTGGTCGGTGGCAAAAAAAATTCGAGTCGCGGTCGGATTATTGTTCTCTCTTAGCAGGAGTATTTGGAGGCGCTGCGTTACGAATGAAGGAAGAGGCCGTTGTTGTTGTTCGCACTGATGCCCGCGAATTTACGTTAAACGCAACTATCGAGGCTTTGAAAGCGGCGTTCCCTAATAAACAAATTTTCGAAGAGCGACGCCCTTTTGTAGGCCAAACTCAAACTTCTCTCTATGGTGATCACTCAAGAAAACCAGGAGAAGTAGATCTTGTGATGCTACCAATATGATCTACCAGAAAAATTACGTCTGGGACTTGCGCTTTGCTTGCTGTCTTACTTTCTGGGCCTGAAGTGTTTCCCAGGCGGCTTCCCAACCCGGCGGTGGCGGCAGTTTTGCAATCTCTGCAAAGCGCTCACGATTACGCTCTTCCCAATACTGCCGAATTTCTTCTGCTTCCTGCAAAACAAGCTGGTACTCCGCTTCAACTTCAGCCCGATTCATCTCAATGTAGGATAAGGCTATCGTCACTTGCTCATTTGCAAGGCTAAGAACATCGCCAATCAACGTAGGTGGATACTGAGACTTCACGTAGTCCATTACATCGTAGAGCGTAATCCGCGTTCCCTCGATCGTGAGTCCACGTTCTGTACGGATGATAGTTGCTTGCCCGTTAAATACTGGAGTCATTCTGACCTCCTAGCGATGCTTCCATAATAACTCCCGACTAGCCGCAGCAATAATCATGGGCAGCCGCATTACCTTGGCGAATTAGGTCGTTGAGACTATCGGGGAGCCCGCTGAGCGGTCATGCCCTACTGACCTGCCTATACTGAGATGCAGCAGTAGCAACGGGTCTTTATCATGACTGCCTGGTGGATTTCAGGACCAACGCGGAGTGGCAAGACGGCTGAGCTGAGTCAGCGGCTTTTGCAGCTGCCTGACGATGCCGGGCAGCCTTTTTTGGTATTTGCGGCTAACGGCGATAATCGAATTGCCCTGGCCAACCGTCTGGTGAATGAAATTCAAGGCCGTGTCGCCTACATCACGACGACGCCAGCAGGCTTTATCCAAGATGAGGTCACGCTTTTTTGGCCGCTGCTGGTCGAGCAGCTCGGCTTGCAGGCCCAGTTTCCGCTCAAGCTGCGGCCGGAGAATGAGCAGCTGCTAGCGACGCAACTCTGGCAGCCAGCGCTGGCTGACGGCACGCTGCAGGTGGAGGGCTGGCGCGATCGCGAAACCGTCCGTCACACCCTCGACTTTCTCCAGCTCGCGGCGCTGGCGGGCATTCCGGCAGAGGACATTGCTCCCCTCTTGCAGGCCGGAATGCCGCCGAGCTTAGGCTCAGCCACACTGTGGTCCGCCCTGGGCGAGGCCCTGCTGACCTGGCGCGACTGGTGCCTGGCGCGGGGGCTGCTGACCTACGGCCTAATGACCGAGCTGTACTGGCGGCATCTGCTGCCGCTGCCCCGCTATCAGGCCCAGCTGTTGGAGCGATTTAGCGGCGTGCTCGCCGACGATCTGGATGAGTATCCCGCGATCGCGCATTCCCTCTTCTCTGTTTTCCTGGCAGCAGAGCGCCCCTGCCTGTTTACTTACAATCCCCAGGGCCAAGTGCGGCTCGGCTTAGGGGCAGACCCTGAAGCGCTGGCTCCCCTGGCGGAACGCTGCGAGAGGATGGAACTCTCCCAGCCCGCGACCGATGGGCTCGGCCATACCTGGGCAGATACCTTGGTTGCCTGGGTCCGCGATCCGCTACAGCTGCCTGAGCTACCGGACGCGATCGCGCTGATCCAAACCACCTCCCGGGGGCAGCTCCTGAGGCAGCTAGCCGAAGCCATCATCACCGCCGTCCACAGTCGGCAGGTCAATCCGGCTGAAGTCGCCGTGATTGGTCCGGGCCTGGACCCGATTGCCCGCTACAGCCTGGCCGAGATTCTCACCAGCAAAGGGATTGCGGTTGAGTCGCTAAACGATCAGCGGCCGCTGATCAGCTCGCCCCTGATACGCGCTTTGCTGACCCTGCTAGCGCTGATCTATCCCGGATTGGGGCGGCTGATCGACCGCGATGCCGTGGCCGAAATGCTCGTCGTCCTCAGCCAGCGCCCCCAGAGCGGCGATGAAGCCTGGTTTGAGCTGATTCGGATCGACCCGGTGCGGGCCGAGCTGATTGCCGACTACTGCTATGTCCCCGATATTGAGAATCCGCACCTGCTGCCGGTCGAGACCTTTCCGCGCTGGGACCGGCTCGGCTACCAGGCCACCCAGGCCTATACCGACCTGCTCCAGTGGATTGAAAGCCAGAAACAGCAGCGGCAGCAGCGCTTCATGGCCAATGCCGCTACCCTGCTCGACCGGGCGATTCAGCAGTTTCTCTGGCGGGGTAACTATCTGCCTGCCGACCAGCTTTCAGCCCTGCGAGAGCTGATGGAAACGGCTCAGTATTTCTGGCGAGTTGAAGAGCGGCTGCGGCTTTACGGCGGCCTGCCCCAGCCGGGCCAAAGCTCAAAGCTCAGCGACGTCGGTCGCTTTATCCAGCTGCTCCAGAGCGGCGCGGTCTCGGCGAATCCCTACCCGGTGAAGCCGCTGGTGGCTGGCCGCCAGGGCGTCACCCTGGCTACCGTATTTCAATACCGGGCCCAGCGTCTTACCCACCGCTGGCAGTTTTGGCTAGACGCGGGTTCACCCCGCTGGCTCACCGGCAAGGACGAGCTCTTGGGTGCCCCTATTTTTTTACAAGACTGGTCAGGCCGACCGCTCACCGCTGCCGATATCGAAGCGGCCCATGAAGAACGGCTAGAGCGCATCCTGCGAGACCTGCTGAGCCGAGCCACCGAGCGGATTATTCTCTGCCACAGCGATCTGGCCCTCAACGGCCAAGAGCAGCTAGGGCCGCTGCTGTCGCTGGTCAGTGCGGCCCAGCCCCTCCAGGACCCCATCCACCTGCCGGAATAGTGCCTCCCGACTGCCGCTATTATCCAGCACGACATCGGACTGCGCGGCCTTTTCTGCCAGCGGTAGCTGATTGTCAATTCGCCTTTGCGCCTGGTCGGTAGAAAGCTGAGCGCGATCGCGCAGCCGCCGCAGCTGCTGCTCGGGGCGACAGGTGACAACCCATATTTCGCTGACTAGATGAGTTAGATTTGCTTCGAACAAAAGCGGAATTGCGTAGACCAGAGTTTGTTCAGTGGGAAACTGCTCGGTTATTTGAGTAAACCGCTGCCGCACAAAGGGATGAATCTGCTGCTCGACCCAGGCTTTTTCGGCCGGCTGACTGAAGATAATCTCACCGAGCTGAGACCGGTTAAGGCTGCCGTCGGGTTGCAGCAGGGTCGGACCGTAGCGAGCCGCGATCGCGGCTAAAATCGGCGACCCCGGCTGCACCGCCTGCCGCGCATAGGCATCGGCATCGAGCACCGGCAGCCCGTGGCGGGTGGCGAGATAGTCTGAGACCGTGCTTTTGCCGGTGGCAATGCCGCCGGTTAGGCCGATGATCCGTCTGCCCATTCCACAATCGCCTGGGTTAGGCCTTCGAGGGTATATTCTGCGGCTTCGATATCGACCCGCCCGAGCTGCTGTTCGCAGGCCTGGGAGGTCTGGGGGCCGATGGACGCGATCGCGACGCCATCGAGCCGTCCTAGCCAGTCGCGGCCAAACGCCTGCTGCATCAGCTGGGCAAAATGCCGCACCGTTTTTGAACTGGCAAAGGAGATCGCATCGGCCTGATTCTGGGCCAGCGCCGCCTCTCCGGCTGCGGTCAGATGGGCTGGGCAGACCGACTCGTAGGCCGGTACCTCGACGACGGTTGCGCCCTGCGCCGCCATTTCATCCACCAGCACCGTCCGGCCGCCGCTTTCTACCCGCGGAAAGAGCAGCCTCAGCCCTTTCAGGCCGCCCGCTGCTGGAAAATGCGCCACCAGCGAATCTGCCACATATTCCGGTGGGATGAAATCTGGCGTCAGTCCCCGCTGACGCAGCACCGTCGCCGTTTTCTGACCGACGACGGCAATTTTGAGCTGGGCCAGGGACCGCAGGTCGCCGCCCGCAGCCAGCAGCCGGTCGAGGAAAAAGGTGACCGCGTTGGCCGAGGTCAGGATCAGCCAGTCAAAGCTAGGGAGGGCCGCGATCGCGTTATCCATCGGCTCCCAGCTGGTCGGCGGTCGAATCTCTAGGGCGGGCAGATCGATCACCGCTGCCCCTTGGGCCGTCAGCAGGTCGGTGAAGCGGCTGGACTGGCTGGCCGCGCGAGTCACCAAAATAGTTTTATATTTTAAAGGCTGCATCGCTCTGACCGCTGGCTGCAAATATTCTCTCAGACGGACGACCTCACCGATCACAATAATGCAGGGCGACAGCCGCGCTCCTCGGGTCTGTTGCGAAATGCTCAGCAGCGTTCCCTGCCAGACTTGCTGCTGGGGCTGGCTTGCCCAGCGAATCACGGCTACCGGCATTTCTCCCCGCTGCCCATGCTGCTGGAGGCGCTGACAAATTTCCGGTAGCCTGCGTCCCCCCATCAGCAATACCAGCGTCTCCAACCGGCTCAGCGCACTCCAGTCCAGTCCGTCTAAGTCGTGGACGGTGAATACGCCAAAGCCTCGGCTGAGCACGGGGTCAGTCAGCGGAATGCCCGCCAGCAGCGGTGCCGCCAGCGCCGACGAGATCCCAGGGATAATCTCAAAGGCACAGCGGGCGGCCTGCAAAGCCTGAATTTCAGCAGCGGTGCGGCCAAAGATAAACGGGTCGCCGCTCTTCAGCCGGACGACGGTTTTACCCTGCAAACATTGCTCTACCAGACAGCGATTAATTTCAGCCTGGGGCGTGCTGGGCTGGCCGCCGCGCTTGCCCACGTGAATCTGCTCACAGGTGGGTGACACCTGCTGGAGCAGGGACAGATCGACGAGGGCATCGTAAACCAGGACATCGGCTTCAGCCAAAAGCTGCCGCGCGCTCACCGTGAGATAGGCGAGGCTACCTGGCCCGGCTCCGACCAGGTAAACTTTGCCAGGATTAGGCATGGCGATCGCCCCAAAGTGCTTCCTTTGTTTTCTTAACTTTACATGTCCTGACAGGCCTTATGAAAAAGTGCAACAAAGCTATTCCCCAGGCAAATCTTGTAAAGAATCGTCAGTCCTCCGCTGCAGCGCTGAAGTCAGGCCCTATGATTTAATTAAGTCCATTCTACGTACGGTATCCGGTTCAGTCCCTTGTTGAAACAAGGATTTAAAAGGTTCGAATTGCCATTTTTATCCCCGGCGGCGAATGAACGATTGTTTCCCTCGTCGGTCAATATTCTAAAAAGGTGAATCGCTATGAAAGCAGTCTCTCTATTCAATAGTGCATTGATATATCTCATGGAAGCAGCCGGGCGCATTTTCAGCCCCACTGATGATTCCTACCCCAACACAGGCGTACAGCCCTACAGCGGCGACCCCTGGTCTGAATGGCTCGACCTCTACTAGCTCACTTTATCTAAGTTCACTGCCTGCCAATAGGTACCAGGGTGTCTAGAGTTTGTTCAGCTGTGCTAAAAAAACCTCTTGAAACGCTTCAGGCGATCTGAAGCGTTTTTTATGGCCCATTTTTGAACAATCTAAACCGACCCCAATCGTCACCCCCTCAACAGTTATCCCGCTCTCAGATGCCAGGCCCGCGGCTGTAAGAAGGCATCAATGCCTGCGACTGAAAGCGTTGAGCCGATGCCCGAATGGCCTCGACCGGTCCAGGGTAGGCGGGGGCTGACCCGATCGCAGCAGTTCCAGTAGGCGCTGCCGCTGCTGACCTGGCTGAGGATTTGGAGGGCGCGATCGCGATTCCTCCCATACACCGCCGCCGTCAGCCCATAGGCCGTATCATTCATCAGCGCGATCGCGCTGGCATCATCGCTGACTCGCTGAATGCCGATCACCGGGCCGAAGGTTTCTTCCCGCATCAGGGTCATCTCATGGGTCACCTCAGTCAAAACCGTAGGTTCAAAGTACCAGCCCGAGCGGTTACTGGGCTGACCGCCGCAGCGTAGCTTGGCACCTTTGGCTAGCGCATCTTCTATCTGCTGTTCTAGGACGGTGAGCTGGGGCTTACGACTGAGCGGCCCCAGGTAGGTATCAGAGTCGGTGGGGTCGCCCATTTTGAATGCGCGTACCGTTTGGACAAAAGCCTCTACAAAGGGTTCATAAACATCGGCATGAACATAAATGCGCTCAACGGCACAGCAGCTTTGACCGTTGTTGTAAAAGGCCCCATCAGCCAGGCCAGCCGCCACTGTTGCAACATCGACATCGTCACAGACGTAGGCCGGGTCTTTGCCGCCAAGCTCTAGCTGCACCTTAATCAGCTTAGGGGCAGCCGCGATCGCAATTTTCTGCCCGGTACTATAGGAACCGGTAAAAAATACGCCGTCAATCGGCTGTTCCAATAGCGCCGCTCCGGCTAGACCGGTGCCGATCACGGGAATGAAGACGTCTTCTGGGATGCCCGCTTCATGGAAGAGATCCGCGATCGCGAGTCCCGTCAGCGTGGCAATTTCGGAAGGCTTGTATAAAACGGTATTGCCGGTCAGCAAAGCCGGGATAAAGACGTTTGAACCGACAAAATAGGGATAGTTCCAGGCAGAGATACTGGCAACAGCGCCAAGCGGATCGGTAGAGATGATTTCTTCTAGTTCACCCGTGCCAGGTAGCGCCTGCGAGGGCTCCCGATAGACCGACTCGGGGGCCAATACTCGGGCCACATTCTCAATGAAAAAGTCAATCCGCTGGGGCGTTGCGAGAATCTCGCTTTTGGATTGGGAAATGGGTTTGCCGGTCTCTGCGGTCAGGGTTGCGGCCAGAGCGTCGGCTCGCTCGGTCAGCAAATCTCTGAACTTTTGGATGGGTTCGATTCTTGCTGAGCGCGATCGCGCCGCCCAGTCTGGCTGAGCCGCACGGGCCTGGCTGACCTTCTGCGCCACCGCTGCCGTATCGTCCGTCGGCAGGGTTTGAATCAGCGCTTCTGTAGCCGGGTTAATAATCGAAAGGTCTGCCATCGCTTAGGCCGCGAACGCATCTCGGTAGATTGCATAGAAGTCAGGCTTAGCTACGGGGCGGGGATTGAGCGGATGGCAGCCGTCGTCCAGGGCTACCGCCACCAGCCTATCGACCTGCTCTGGGCTAACACCGAGATCTGCAAGCGTCGCCGGAATGCCGATCTCGGCTCGCAGGGCGAGAATCCAGTCGATGAAGGCTACGCCGCTGGTCGCGCCGGGTTCTACGACGCGGGCCATTCGCAGAAAAGCGTCGGGCGCGGCAGCCAGATTAAACCGCATCGCAGCGGGCAGCATCACGCCGTTAGCCAGGCCGTGGTGGGTGTCGCAGACCGTCGAGAGGGCATGGGCGCAGGAATGGGTGACGCCGAGCCCTTTTTGAAACGCGATCGCGCCCATCATCGCCGCGTTCAGCATCCCACCCCTTGCGGTCAGATGAGCTTCAGTGTCAACCGATTCTCCAGCGGCCCGCCGCCGGGCAAATCGCACGCTGTCTCTCAGATGCTGGGCCACCAGATGAATGCCCTCCAGGGCAATGCCGTCGCAGAGCGGGTTAAACCCCTTGGCTAGAAAGGCTTCGACCAGGTGAGTCAGCGCGTCCATGCCAGTCGCGGCAGTAATGCTGGCAGGCAGGCCCAGCAGCAGCTTGGGGTCGGCCAGCACCACCTGCGGCAGCAGCTGCGGGTCGAAGATAATTTTCTTGGCGTGGGTCTGATCGTCAGAAATGACGGCGCTGCGACCGACTTCGCTGCCGGTGCCCGCCGTCGTCGGCAGCGCCACAATCGGCAGCACCGGCTGATCGACTGGCCTCGCATCGGGCTTGCCGTCTTCGTAGTCAAACAGCTGGCCGGGATGGTGAACCATCAGCGCGATCGCTTTCGCCACATCCACCGGGGCGCCGCCGCCAATTGCCACAATTCCATCCGCGCCGCAGGCCCGCAGCGCCGCCAGCCCGGCTTCAACCTGAGACAGCACCGGGTTGCCCCAGACGCCGCTGAAGGTCGCCGCATTCTTCAGCCCCGCCGCAATTGGCTCGAACCAGGGCAGCTTGACCACGTCGCGGTCGGTGACAATCAGCGATCGGGTCACGCCCAGGTCGGCCAGGACCTGCGCCAGCTGATGCCGCGCCCCGGGACCAAAGCGGATTCGCGTCGGAAAGCTGTAGGTGTAAATTGAGCCAGGCATGGCAGCTCCCTAATCACAACTCCCTAGATGTTCACGTACTGAGCCATTTCCCAGGACGTAATCTGGGCATTGAAGGCGTCCCACTCTTTGTGCTTAAACTCGAAAAAGGTCTTCTTTCCCAGTTCGCCCAGCGTATCGGTCAGCAGCGCATCCTGCTCCAGGCAGGCCAGCGCCTCAGCCAGATTGGTCGGAATCGTGTCCAGGTCGGGAAACTCGGCCCCGCGAGAAAACATATTTTCGTCAATCCGCTGGCCGGGGTCCGTCTCTTTCTCAATGCCGTCGAGCCCCGCAGCCAGAATACCCGCCAGTGCCAGGTAGAAGTTGGCCGAACCGTCGATCAGGCGGCATTCAAACCGTCCGGCTTCGGGGATGCGCAGCATGTGAGAGCGATTGTTGCCGCCGTAGGAGACGTAGCGCGGCGTCCAGGTGCTGCCCGAAGCGGTAGCGCTGGCCCCCAGGCGTCGGTAGGAGTTGATCGTGGGATTACACAGCGCGGTCAGCCCCTTGGCATGGGCCAGCACGCCGCCGAGGAAGTGATAGCCCAGGGGTGAAAGACCGCCCTCGTCGGCGCCATCGGCAAAAACGTTGGTGCCGCCCTGCCAGAGGCTGAGGTGGGCATGGCCGCCGTTGCCCGTGAGGTGGCTGAAGGGCTTGGGCATAAAGGTGGCTACGTAGCCGCGCTGCTCGGCCAGGGTCTTGACCATATATTTGAAAAAGACATGGCGATCGCAGGCGGTGCGGGCATCGCTGTAGGACCAGTTCAGCTCAAACTGGCCGTTGGCATCCTCATGGTCGCACTGGTAGGGCTCCCAGCCCAGATCTTCCATATAGCCAACGACGGTGGAGATCAGGTCAAACTGGCGCATCAGGTTGAGCTGGTCGTAGCAGGGCCGCTCGGCGGTGTCCTTATCGTCGGCAATCTCATAGCCGCCGGGCGTTTGCTTTAGCAGGAAAAATTCCGCCTCGATCCCGGCTTTATAGGTATAGCCCTGATCAGCACAGCGGTCTAAAACCCGGTTGAGAATAATTCGCGGCGCAGCGGGAAAGGGCTCGCCGTCGAAGTAAACGTCGCTGGCAACCCAGCCGACGGTGGGCTCCCAGGGCAGCACAATCAGAGAGGCAGGGTCGGGGATGACGGCGATTTCAGGCGCATCGGGGCCGAGGCCCAGGTTAGAGGCAAAGGAGGAGAAGAAGGCTCCCTCGGCTTCCACGGAAGCAATCTTCGCAGCGGGGACGAGTTTAGCCCGGGTGCCCCCCAGCAGATCCGTATAGGAGACCAGAAAGAATCGGAGGCCCTGGGCTTTGGCCTGCTCGACCAGGGATTGAGACTGCGTGAGGGTGCTGACCATGGGTAAGTCAAGATAGATTTCTCCCAGTTAACCAAGGGGCAGGCCGATCAAATTGTGTCAGGAGATACGAAATTTTTCATTCGAGAAATTTGCCACAGCGCTAGGCCACAGCGTAGATGGGATGTCGCTTAGCTGACCCGTGACAAAATGACGGGGTGTTTTTTGCTACAGTACGTGGACTGTCAAAGCTTCTATGCTTGAAAGAGGCTAGCCGTATCGGGCGGCGAAGATTTTAGCTGAATCAATGCGCATGTTTCAAAGCAACCGTTTCAGAATAAATCGCCGAAAATTCATTCAATACGGTTCTCTAGCCGTCAGCACGGGCATTCTCGCCGCCTGTACCAGCGAATCGGCTATCGAACAATCGGCTACCGAACCCGCAGACAGCGACGCAGCAGGTCCACAGGCGCTAGACCCGGTGACCGTCGGTACCAGCTGGTATGCCCAGGCCGAGCATGGCGGATACTACCAGGCCAAAGCCACCGGCATCTATGAAGAATACGGTCTCGACGTAACCATTCGCCAGGGCGGGCCAGACGTCAACGGCACGCAGCTGTTGATGGGCGGCGTGACAGATTTTCAGACCGGCTACAGCCTCAGTTCCCTAAATGCGGTGCGAGAGGGAATTCCCCTGGTGACGGTGGCGGCGATGATGCAGAAGGACCCGCAGACGCTGGTGGTGCATGATGGGGTCTACGACCAGCTTTCGGAGCTCAAAGCCGCGCCGATCCGAGTGCCGACGGCGGGTCGGGTGGCTTACTGGCCCTGGCTCAAGGCTGAGTATGGCTTCACCGATGAGCAGCTGCGTCCCTACGACTACAGCTTTGCCACATTTCTAGAGAATGAGGACATGGCTCAGCAGGGCTACATCACGAACGACGGCTACTTTTTAGAGAAGGCCGGGGCTGAGGCTGAGAGCATTTTGCTGGCCGATAACGGCTGGGGGGCCTATGCCTATACGATTGATACCACCCGCCGCCTGATCGACGAGAATCCGGACCTCGTCCAGCGCTTTGTCGATGCGACGATCGCGGGCTACGAGAGCTACCTCGAAGATCCTGAGCCCGGCAACGCCCTGATTAAGGCAGAAAATGAAGAGCAGTCCGATCAGCTGATGGCGTTCTCGCTGGACAAATTTGACGAGTATGGCATCTTTCGCTCCGGCGATGCGCTCGATCACGGCTTAGGGACGATGAGTCAGGAGCGCTGGCAGCGCTTCTTCGACAAGATGGTCGAGGCGGGCGTCTTGCCAGCTGACCTCGACTTCAAGCAAGCCTATACGCTCCAGTTTGTCGATCATCCTGGGTCAGCTACCTAGAGATTCGTCGCTGTCGTCGCCATGAGCCATCCATGTCGATAATCCAGTCTGAAATCGATCTTGCTGCCGTCCCGGTGATCGACTTTGCTCCGGTCGTGGAAGACGAGATTGCCGGTAAGCGAGCCGTGGCCAAAGCGGTCTATGCCGCTCTCCACGACATCGGCTTCATGTACGTCCGCAATGCCGGAATTCCGGCTGCTCTGCGCAATCGGCTGTTCGCAGCGATGGCTGACTTCTTTGCCCGACCTGCGGCAGATAAGCAGGCGCTAGCCTGGACCACCTCGGCGGCCAACCGAGGCTACGTCGGGCCAAACCGCCAGACCCTCGACCCCAACCATCCGGGAGACCTGAAGGAAGCGTTGGACACCGGCTGGGAGCTCGATCACACCGAAGGCCAGCGCGCCCTTGAGCAGGTCAATCGCTGGCCTGAGGACGACCCCACCTTCCGCGAGACCGTGCTGACCTTCCATCGGTCGGCCCTAGAAGCGGCCCATCGGATCCTGGCAACCCTAGAAGCGGCCTTGAAGCTGCGCTCTGGAACGCTGGTCAATACCCATCAGCACCATAACCAAACTCTCAGGCTGCTGCACTATCCGCCGCTGACCTCCCTGTGCCCGCAGCCGCAGCAGGTGCGGGCGGGTGCCCATACGGACTTTGGCAGCATTACTCTGCTGTTTCAAAACGGCATTGGCGGTTTGGAGCTGCGCGATCGCGCCGGTCGCTGGATCGCCGCACCGGCTTCGCCCGAGGCCGTACTGGTCAACACCGGCGACCTGATGCAGCGGTGGACGAATGACCAGTTTCGCTCTACGGAGCATCGGGTGGTGCTGCCGGAAGGAGCGGATGCGGCGCGATCGCCTTTAGAGTATCATTAACTGCCTCGGTAACGACCTCGCTGGCAGCATCTGGCTCGGCAATCAGGTTAGTGAACCGGGCGCGGGTCTTATCAGGGGCATCGCGGGTAGCACGTCCGATGATCTGCACAATCTCCGTCAGGCTAGAGCGGTAGCCAATGGTCAGGGCGTGTTCGCACCAGATCCAGTCGAAGCCTTCCTTCGCCATACCCAGAGCAATGATGATATCGACATGGTCACGGTTGCTTTTCTGAGTCGGATCTTTTAAGGCAGCGGCGACCTTGTCACGCCTGTTGGGGTCATCGTCCACCAGGTCGGCAATCTTGATCACCGTGACGTCGGCGGTTTTTTACGAGCTGAAAGCCGGTTGCTGAATCGCACCCCTGCCACTCCCCCAATTCCTCAATAATGTGCTCGACCTCTTTGATTTTGTCTTTGGTGCTCTCGCGGGAGTTGACGTTGGGAATGTGCAGGATGGTCGGGTATCAACTTAAAGCGGGACAAAAAGCGCTTGGCAAGGATGTATCAATAAGCACAACAAACAAAAAGCTCTGCGGCAGAGCCCAGAGCCATGTATCGTCACCCTAACAAGTTCAAAACATGGGTA
>NZ_JADEXG010000014.1 GCF_015207255.1 Vasconcelosia minhoensis LEGE 07310 | reverse complement strand
AGGGTGGTGATAGCGCTCGTATTCAAGTGCGCTAATGTCGGCTTCGCTGAACTCTAGTTGAATCATGACCGCGGTGTCTTTTGGGTGGGCTAACTCAATTTCACCATGACTATAGAATTAGTTCAAGCCCGAACCGGCTAGAGTATATCCAGTGCCTCGCGCTCCTCACCTTCACGCACACCGACATATAACTCTGCTACTGTGACTGCTGAAATGAGAAGAGGATTGGTGAGACCTTCAAGATACGCTACTGCATCCGTCTGACCACGCAAATAGTCGATGATGACATCTGTGTCAAGAAGCAAAGGTTCAGACATGGGAAGCGTTATTTTTCGAACCTGTTCCACTCGCTCCTGAGCTCGGCAAAATCAGGCAAATCCCGTCGCCCTTGCCAGATGCCACGTGCCTGCCGCAAAGCGACTAATCGGTTCTCTATTTTGTGCCGCGCTAAGAACTGTTCGATAGCCTCATGCAGTATGTCTTCCGGTGTCTTGCCCTTGCTCTGGCTCAGGGCTTGAATAGCTTGACTTTGTGACTCAGTTAAAGTTACTTGGGCTATTGCCATCTTAAACCCCGTGTTCCGTTCTTATTTTATCAGTTTACCGCAGAGCGCATGTTCAAGCTGCATACCGCAAAGAGCAACTTAGATAGCATGACAATTGCCCCGTAAAGGATACTTCCCTCAATCGCATCAAGCATCTGCGCGATCAGCTCCTGGGCAAGCGCTCTAGGGTCTCGGAAGAAGCCTGATCCCTGCCACGTCCCGATATTGCCAGACTGGGTAATCGCTTTGTTCCAATGAACCGGTTGAAATAACTCCAGCAGCTTTCAACAAACTTCTTAAATATACCTCAGGGAGATGGCCCCAATTCTGGTCGAAAATTAACCAGTACGGCTTTTCTCTCGGTTCGTAAGTCTACATTATATTTCCGTCGCACCCGTCTGTACCACTCAGCTCCTGAAACTAATGATGCAAAAGCCGACCTGTCGCAGTGCGGGTCGGCTTTTGTGTAGAAAACTTTAACTTGTTAGGCCGTTCGGTGCAGCGGGCAATCTGAGCTAAGTGGGCACTAGAAGTAATTTACAGCTAAAAGGCTATTTACTTCTATGACTTCGTCACATATTTGGGCTTGGCGAGTGAATATCAACCAGACAACTCCGGCAGCAGCCACTCAGCTTTCGACGGTCAGGCACCTATTTAGTCAAGTCTTTCCCGAGCAGGTCAAACTCGACTTCACCGTTGCTATCTGTACCTACAACGGCGAGCATCGGCTGCCGGCAGTTTTAGAATGCCTGCGCTGGCAGCTCAATACCTCCCAGATTGCCTGGGAAGTGATTGTTGTCGATAACAATAGCACCGATCAAACCGCCGAAGTCGTGCGAGCTTACCAGGCAATCTGGCCCGATGGCTTTCCGCTGCGCTATCTGACCGAATCTCGGCAGGGGGCTGGCTATGCCCGGCATACGGCAGTGCGTGCGGCTCGCAGTCCGCTGATTGGATTTCTGGACGACGACAATCTGCCGGCGATGACCTGGGTCACAGGGGCGTACCGGTTTGGCCAGGCGTATCCTCAAGTTGGCGTCTACGGCAGTCGTATTCAAGGCGAGTTTGAAACGACACCCCCTCCGAATTTTGAGCGCATCGCCGCGCTGTTAGCCCTGACCGAACGCGGAGCCGAACCGAAAATTTACCAGCCTGAAAAGAAGGTGCTTCCTCCCGGAGCCGGAATGGTGGTAAGGCGGCAGGCTTGGCTCGACCATGTACCGCCACAACCTGTCCTGACCGGTCGGGATGGGAAAAGCATGCTTACCGGCGAAGACCTCGAATCGATTTTACATATTCAACGAGCCGGTTGGGAAGTTTGGTACAACCCCCACATGCGCGTTTTTCACCGGATTCCCAGTCAGCGTCTGAACCGTGCCTATCTCAAGAGCCTCTGCCGCGGTATTGGCTACAGCCGCTGTCGTACCCGCATGCTCAGCGTCTCTCCCTGGCAGCGCCCGCTAATGCTGCTGGCTTACGCTGCCAACGATGTCCGTAAAATCCTCCGGCACCTGCTAAAGTATCGCAGCGCCGTAGTTCAGGACGACGTTGCGGCCTGCGAGATGACACTGTATGTCTCCAGCCTGATTAGCCCGCTGTTTATGGCTCATCGCGCGATCGCGCAGTTCACCAAATCCACATCAGCGATCAGCTGATGCCTCCCTTCTAGCCTGACAAACTAATTCAAAGGCCGAATCCGGCTGGGCGGCCAGTAAATTTTATAGGCATTTCCCACTAGGTCAGCGGCGGGCAAAAACCCCCAGACGTGGGAGTCGGCGCTGGCGTCGCGATTGTCGCCCAGGACAAAATAGGTATTTTTAGGAATGATGGCGGGTCCCCATTCGTAGCTTACAGGCATCGGGCCGTAGGGTTCTGCCAGAGGCTGCTGATTGATCCAAACCTGGCCAGCAGAAACCTGCACCTGCTGCCCCGGCAGGCCGATGATGCGTTTTACAAAAAGCGTGTCTGGCGAGGTTCTAAGCAGAGTAGCAGCTTCTTTAGGAATCCGAAAAACGACGATATCGCCGGTTTTCGGGCGGTCGTCGGCAGCCTTACGGACAAAAATGCGATCGCTCACTTTCAAGGTCGGCAGCATCGACTCGCTCGGCACGATGCACTGCTCGACGGCTTGAGAAAACCAGACCGGGGCCATCCCGAGGGTCAGCCGGGTAAACAGCAGCCCCAGCGAAATGAGTAAAATCAGCCCCAGCGAAGTCGCTACCTTGCGGGCAGCACTGCGGAAGGTATGATAGGTCGCGACCGCCCAGACCGAGCAGGCCAACGGGATCAGCGCCGACTGCGTATTAGCCCACAGGGCCAGGCCGACGCCGAGGATGAGAAAGAGGCCGCCGATTAGGGCGCGGTCTAAATATAGATGTCCCAGACCCGGGAGTACCTGAGAGAGAAAGACGCCGTACCAGACATTTTTCGTTTTTGAGGACTGGATTGAGACGGGCTGTGCTCCCCGGTGAGCATCGACCAGGCTGAAGCCGTAGATAGTAGCCGCGATCGCAACTAGCCAGAGCCCAGTTACCGTATTTCCATTGGCAGCCAAGATGGACCAAACCGCCCAGCCCAGACAAGTGATAAAACCCAACACAAACCCGGCTCCTTTCAGAACCTGATTTAGATAGAACTGTCCCAAGCCAGGCAGCAGCAGCGATAGATTCACGGCCAGCCAGCGATCCTTCAAGACCCCATGCCTCAATGTCATAGTTGCCCAACTGCCCGAAAAGTAAAGCTAATTTAGACGATCTGGTCAGGTGAGACGCTGAGCCGGCGGCGCTGTTAAAGCAGCGACGTTAGAGCGTGCCAAATCCTTTTTTCTTTTTGCCCTTTTTCTTTTTCTTCGTCGCACCACTACCGCCGCGCCAGCCGGGCTGCGGGCCACCTCCCATGCTTGGCATACCGCCGCCCATGCCGCCCATACCAGGGAAACCGCCGCCCATGCCGGGCATGCCCATATTGCCCTGACCCATCTGCTGCATCATCGTCCGCATCCGCTGAAAATCAGACACGAGCTTGCCCACGTCTTTTTCGCCGTAGCCCGCTCCCCGGGCAATCCGGCGGCGACGGCTGGGCGACCCCGACAGCAGCTCTGGGTTTTGCCGCTCTTGCAGCGTCATCGAGCTGATCATGGCCTCACAGCGCTTGAGCTGCTGCTCGCCCTGCTGGAGCTGGTCAGACGAGAGCTTGTTGCCCATGCCGGGGATTAGCTTCATAATGCCCGCCAAAGAGCCCATATTCTTCATCAGGCGGGTTTGCTTCAGAAAATCGTTGAAGTCAAACTTAGCCGAGAGAATTTTTTCCTGAAGCTTTTCGGCATCGGCCAGGTCTACCTCTTCCTGGGCCTTTTCGACCAGGGTCAAGACATCGCCCATGCCCAAAATCCGCGAGGCCATCCGCTCAGGGTAAAAAGGCTGTAGCGCCTCAACTTTTTCACCGACCCCGATGAATTTAATCGGCTGACCCGAAATCTGTCGTACCGAGAGCGCCGCTCCTCCGCGCGAATCGCCGTCCATCTTGGTCAGGATTGCGCCGGTGATGCCAATCTGCTCATGAAAGGTCTGGGTCAGGTTGGCCGCCTCCTGACCGGTCATCGCGTCTACGACTAGCAGCACTTCGTGGGGCTGAACGGCATCCTTAATCTGAGCCAGCTCGCCCATCATCGCCTGGTCGATTTGCAGCCGACCCGCCGTGTCAATAATCACCGTATCGACTCCGTCTGCCCTGGCCTGCTCTAAGCCCTGAAGCGCAATTTCGACCGGGTTAGCATCCGTCCCCAGGTCAAATACGGGAACGTCGATTTGCTTACCCAGGGTAATCAGCTGGTCGATCGCAGCGGGGCGATAAACGTCTGTCGCCACCAGCAGGGCCGTCCGCTCTTGCTTCCGCAAGTGCAGCGCTAGCTTAGCGGTTGCCGTGGTTTTACCCGTGCCCTGCAAGCCTGCCATCAGGACGACCGTCGGTCCCGGCACGACCTGCTTGAGCGGCACGTTGGTCTCACCCATGACCGAGACCAGCTCGTCGTAGACAATTTTGATAAACTGCTGGTCTGGGCTGACCCCAGAGACGACTTCAGCCCCCTGGGCCTTTTCACTGACTTCCGCCACAAAGTCTTTGACCACCTGGAGGTTGGCGTCTGCTTCTAGCAGCGCCCGCCGCACTTCCCGCAGCGCTTCTTGAACATTGGCGGCGGAAATCTTATTCTGGCCGCGCAGCGATTTCCAGGCGGACTCAAATCTTTCGGAGAGGGCTTCAAACATAGGGCTTGGCGAATGAACTAGCGAGCTGGGCACGATAAATACTGCCCTAGTTTATCTATTCTAAGGGGTTGGGTAGATGCCGAAGCAGATCGGGCGGCTGACGGCTCGGCAAACGGCTGACCAAGGGCACCGATATAGGGAATTTACGCTGAAGTTTTCGACCGACGGCGGTCAAACCATGACCACCCTCTTCGGCGACATTGCTTTTCAATACAGCATCAAGGAAGAGAGCACGGGCAGAATGTCGGTGGGCGAAGGCGTCAAGCTCGGTAACTTTGCCGGAGACACAATGCTTAGCTTCTTTCTACAGAATCCTCTAGGCAGAGTTTTCGGCGCAGACGCTAGCAAAAAACCCTTTTGGCCGTGAGCATCTGACCGTCTATCAGTCCGGCGAATACCTGCTGCTAGGCTTTGAGGACAAAGCTCAAGACGACAAGAGTGACTGGGATTACAATGACGTCGTCTTTGCCGTAAAGGGTCTAATGCATCGGCCTTTTTCTCTATCTAAAAGCGTTTCTGGCTTGATAAGCTAGCAGTCTATCAGGCCCGTTCCCCAGGTAGCTTTGCAGCCTAAAAAAAGAGCGCCCAACAACCGCACCCTGAGTCTCAGCGAAGCTGAATCCAGTCAATATCGCCAGCGTTTAATGACGCTTCAGTCTCCTCAGCTGGTGACGGCACTGCTTAACCAGACCATCTGTCAGGATCTGTTTGCAGCCCTGCCTCACCTGCCAGACAGCTGGGTCGATTTACTAATTATCGACCCGCCCTACAACCGCCATAAGGACTTTAACGGCACCGCCTTCAATCAGCTATCTCCTTCTGCCTACGAAGACTGGCTCGCGTCCTGGCTCAGTCAGCTGGTGCGGCTGCTGAAGCCTACTGCATCGGCCTACATCTGCTGCGACTGGCAGTCTTCTAACGCCGTTTACAAAGTATTCGAGCAGTATTTTATCGTGCAGAATCGGATTACCTGGGAACGGGAAAAGGGGCGTGGGGCCAAAAGCAATTGGAAGAATGCGTCGGAGGATGTCTGGTTTGGCACGGTGTCTGACCAGTATGTATTCAACCTGGAGGCGGTTAAGCTGAAGCGGCGGGTAGTTGCGCCCTACCGGGATGACAAGGGGCAGCCGAAAGACTGGCAGGAAACGGGTCAAGGCCGCTTCCGCGTAACTCATCCCTCTAATATATGGACGGATATTTCAGTGCCGTTTTGGTCAATGCCAGAAAATACCGATCATCCTACCCAAAAGCCAGAAAAGCTGATTGCCAAGCTGATTTTGGCCAGTAGTCAGGTGGGCTCGGTGGTGCTGGATCCTTTCCTGGGTGCTGGCACTACCTCAGTGGTGGCCAAGAAGCTCGATCGGCAATACGTCGGGATCGAAAAAGAGCCGCTCTACTGCTGCTTAGCTGAAAAACGGTTGGCGTTAGCTGAGCGCGATCGCACTATTCAAGGCTATGCTGGCGGCTATTTTTGGGAGCGAAATACGCTGTCGGCTCAAAAACAGTTCAGCGATCCCTTAGACTAGAACATATGTTTTTGTTGAGTTAGTCGCCTGCTCACGGTATGGACCTCTCCCCGGCTGAGCTGAAATTTGTACTCCGGCTATTGGGTTATCCTGGCTATCGAACCGCGATCGCGCAGCTCAGGTCTAGCCCCCAGAACACCGCAGCGGATCGGATCTGCCGTCGACTGGGTGAGCTGGGTCTGGTGGACTATACGAGTGAGATTGTGAGGTTCGCGATCGCGCCAGCGGGTCGGATGCTGCTGGGCCTCGGGACGACCAGCCTACCCGTGACCCCCTCAGAGCTCTGGATTTTGCGCTCCTGTCAGTCGGGGGCGATTAGGCCGGAAGAAATTCACCGAAAAGTCTCATCTCTCGAGCGGCTGGCGCTGGTTCGAAATTTGGATCAGCGCGGCCTGGTCAAGATCAAAAAAATCGACATTAAGGAGGCATGGCTAACGGCAGCGGGGCAGCAATTTTTGCGGCAGGACTGGCAGCCGCACGGCTCAGCCAGTTCAATCAGCGGCGACCTGTTAAGTAGCTACCTGCGGTTTCTCCGCCAGTTTATGGGGCAGCTAAACGGAGGGCCTGAAACCGCTCAGCAGGACGATCCCAAAGGTGAGGTTAAGCCGACTGCGGCTACCGTACTTCAGACCATTCAGCAGCTCGATCGAACGCTCGCGAGTGAAAACGGTCTGCCCATCTTTCATCTCAGAGATGCCCTTCAGCCGCCTCTGACCCGGGCAGAGCTAGACGAACAGCTCTACCAACTCCAGCGAGAAGACCGAATCGAGCTGAGTCCGCTGCAGGCAATCAGCGCCTATGGACAAGCCCAAATCGCCGCTGGTATTCCTCAAGCGATCGCCGGGCCGCTCTTTTTTATCAGCGTTATTTGAGACATACTCCAACAATCAGGGCCAGCTCAAATAACAACGTTAAAAAATCAGTAATCCTACTGATTTCCTTAACAGAGCTTTATCCAAGAATTAACGGTATCGCCCTAGAATAGGGGTAATGGTGATCGGCCAGGAATTGTACAGACATTTGCGCTTAGTTTCGGCTGATTCCGCTGCAAAGCTTTCTTTTGCGAAGACAGTTGTTAGTTTTTGAAGAACTGTCCCATTCTTTAAAGTTAGCTTGAACCGTCCCCTCATAATGATTTCAGCTTTTGGTAAGTCAGCCCGGCCAAGCGGCCCCAGCTTGGGCGAGCCCAACGCCAAGCTGGGGCTTGACCATCAAGTCTGTTTGCCTGACCCGATTGACTAGAAGCCTGATCTGAATCACCGGCCAGCTCTTAGGCCAGTCACAGGTCAATCAGGCAGTTTTGCCTAGATGCCTTCTTTAGCAGTCCGCTTTCAAGTTCAAGTCACTTTGACCGCTTGAAAGCTTTTCTCAGGGATCAATCAGTGAAAATCTGATTCTCCTATTACTATCAATTCTCATAAGCTCTTTGCCCCACGGCAAAAAAATCATACCTAGAGATATTGGCAAAAATAATGAATGCGCGGCGATTGAAGCGGTTTAGCCAGGTTGGGATTTCACTACTGAGCGCCATTGTGGTCATGGGCTGTCCCAGTCAGAGCTCAGTCAGTCAGAGTTCGGCTGGCAGCGAGAGTTACTCAGACCTGCCTTTAGCTACCCCAATCGCGGCAACAGCCGCGACTGCCGCCGAGCCAGCCGTTACCGATTCAGAGCCCGCAGCCAGCACCGAGGTCAGCTATGCCGTCTGTGCCGAAGCCGCTGATTGGCAACGCCCCAATGAAGCCGATCAGACCAAGCAGGTCGGCTCCGATCCCCGCTACCAGGGGCTAGAGGAAGAGCCGCTCAAGTCTGTGTCAGATAGCTTTTGGCAGCATCAGGCCGTCAGCTTTACGACCTATGGCCTCAGCGCTCGGATGGAGCCGGTAACATTCTCGGGCCTGTGGACCGTAGAAGAAGAGCTTTGGAACTGCTACGAGCCAGAAGCGACTGAGCAAATCAACGCTGGCGAGACCGCTGAAACCTGGCTGATGGGTCATCGCATTACCGGCCTACAGTGGCAAAGCGATCGCTATGTGATGACAGTGGAACCGACCCCAGCTGGCGTCCAAATTATCCAATTTGACCGGGTAGATAACGAGTCCGAACTTGCCCTCAGTATCGTGACTGCCGACGGTCAGCCGGTCGAAGTCTTATCGGGCGATTGGGAATAAGCCCGAGCTTTTAGGGTAAAAAGGGAATCAGCTGCCCATTTTTCGCTTCAGGTCGGCCAGCTCTTCTTCGGCTTCCCAGCGCTTAAAGGTTTCGTCTAGCGGGTCAACCGTCTGACTATGCAGGTCGTAGGGGCTTTGGTTCCAGCCGGTGGTGCTCCAGTCCATCTTAGGCGTGCTGCGGGTAGCTTGCGCCTGGGCAATTTTAGTTTTGACTTCCTGCCGCCGGTCGTGCAGCTTTTTTCTCAGAGCCGTGGTTTGCTCAATCCGGCTTTTGACGCCCTTGGTCTGGCCCCAGAGATGATTACCCTGACGCAGCAGCGCCGCTTCTCTGGCCTGGGCGGGTTCAACTAAATCCAGCCGATTGGCGGCTTTGGCTTTCTCAATTCGCTGATGCCAGGACTGGATCTCCTGGGCGGTGGAAAGGATACTCTCTTCGAGCTGCTTTTCGCGGCGTTTGAGATCAATCAGGAGCGCGATCGCGTCTTCTTCCTGACCGCGCAGCTGCTCTTCGATTGCCTGTAGCTCAAGGTGGGGGTTCGCACGCAGAAACTCGTCTAACCGCGTTTCTAAAAACCGGCTGAAATCGTCAAATAGGCTCATAGGGGCGAAAGAGTCGGTTAAAACCGCTGACCAACATAGATCGAGCGTTCCTGCCCATCCCGGCTGACAATCACTTCCTGATTACTTGCCGATTCTAGCTTCCAGCCAGTAGTACCGATGTTTTCACCAACGTAGACTCGCTGGGGAGCATCGTTGATTTCAAACAGGGCAGCGGAACGCTCACCTAGCTCTAATATACCGACCAGTACCGCAGTCGAGTTAGGCGAAATGTTGGGGATAGTGCTTGACGTCGCTGGAGTCGTTGCGCCAGGGACGGTCGCGACTCCGCGTCCCGGCAGCACAGGCAGCTGCTGAACAGCGAGCGGGCCGTTAACGGAGGGGGCTGGAGCCGCCATCTGAAGCGGCTGATAGACAGGGACAAAGACTCGCTCAATCACGCCATTGCTGGGGTTGCTGGTTGCAGGAGGAGCTGAAGCGTCCGTGGGAACCGGGGCTGGAACGGGTACCGTTAAAACCGTTCCAGCTGATGCCTGCTGAGCCACAGACTGACCACTAATCGTATTCAGCGACTGCTGGGCGTAAGCAATAAACGCTTCTTCCTCAGTTGGCGCTGGCGCTTCCACAGTTTGGCCGCCTACTAGCCCATCGCCGCGCTGCTGGCCGAGCCAAAATCCCAAAGCCGCCAGAATTGATAGGCAAATGGCGGCCAGCGTCAAATAGGTCAGCTGCCGCTGCTGGGTCAGCTCTTCGCCGCTAGGCGGCGGGGAAGCAGGTTCTACCTGCTCCGATAGGTCTGAAGCGGCTTGCAGAGCCGGGAGTAGCGTCACAGGAATCGTCACAGCGCCGCCCCGGAGTGGTTGCTGAGGTGCCCATTCAGGTCGTAAGCCGAGCTCAGAATAGGCGCTGAGGTCCCCTTCCAGTAGCCGATCGACATCTTCAAATAGGTCATCCATCAGCCCTTCGGCATAGGTTTCGACCAGTTGAGAGGAGTCAACACGGGTTTCTGGAACGTCAGCGGTAAGCTGTTCGGAACGGCTGGGCGAGGTCATGGTTGGGCACCTGGAGAATGATAGCGAGTCAGCTGACGCGCATGTTCGTAGATCTGACAATAGAACGTTAGCAAACTATCTGCTAAAGCGGAACGAAACCGCTTTTTTTTCAGTCCTTTGGTCAAAAAGCATACGCCCGACGATTGTTTAGCGCTTAGTTTTCCCAGAGAAAGCCATTACTCAACGGCTAAACCTAAATTTTCTTAACCTGAACGACCCCATTTTGACGGCTGCACAATCGGCCATCCTGATATCATTACAGCTTGAAAACAGGCTTATAGACCCAGGATACGCTCTAAGGAAATATGGTTTTTAGCATTCCCCTATCTCAGCTAACGACAGTCATTTCATCGATGCCACGGCAGCTATCGGAGTTACAACTCGCGCAGTCCGTAACTGGGTTCACGACAGACAGCCGTAGTCTTCAGCCGGGTCAGCTTTTTGTCGCATTAGAAGGAGAGCGGTTCAACGGACATGATTTTGTCGCGCAGGCGATCGCGCAGGGAGCCCCTGCGGCTGTCGTCAGACGCGGCGTCATCGACGGTTCGATCCCCAGACTGGAAGTTGAGGATACGCTGACAGCCTATCAGAGCCTGGGACGCTGGTGGCGACAGCAGCTGGCGATCCCCGTGGTTGCAATCACGGGTTCGGTTGGCAAAACGACGACGAAGGAGCTGATTGCTGCCGCGATCGCAACCCAGGCCAGCGTGCTCAAAACGAAAGCTAATTTCAATAACGAAATCGGCGTTCCTAAAACGCTGCTCGAACTCGATCCCAGCCATGACTATGCCGTGGTTGAAATGGGCATGCGCGGCCCCGGTGAGATTGCGCTGCTGACTCAGATTGCCCAGCCCGATGTGGCTTTGATCACGAATGTCGGCACGGCTCACATTGGGCGATTGGGATCGGAGCAGGCGATCGCGAATGCTAAATGTGAGCTGCTGGCAGAGCTGCGTCCCGAGGGTATCGCCGTCTTGAACTACGATAACGACCGTCTGATTAAAACCGCCGCTCAGGTTTGGACCGGGCGTCAGATTACCTACGGGCTTACCGGAGGCGATATCTGTGGGCGGCTGCTCGATGCAACAACCTTAGAAGTCGCCGGCGTATCACTGCCGCTGCCGCTGCCGGGGCGGCACAATGCGCTGAATTTGCTGGCCGCGATCGCGACTCTCCAGGCCCTCGACCTTGACTGGCAGAGGCTGGCTGACGGATTCTCGGTAGAGATGCCCGCCGGTCGCTCTCGCCGCTATCAGCTCAGTGAAGACATTCTAATCCTGGACGAAACCTATAATGCCGGATTTGAGTCGATGACCGCCGCCCTGCAGCTGCTCGCCGATCAGCCCGCTCAGCGGCGAATTGCGGTACTTGGCACGATGAAAGAGCTGGGCGACCATTCGGCAGAACTGCATTGGCGGGTCGGGGCAGCCGCCCAGGCGCTTGGCATCGACCGGCTTTTGATCCTGGCTGACCCCGAAGCGGCAGCAGCTCTCAGTGAGGGAGCAGGCACGATGGTCCATCAGCAGTTTTCGACTCAAGACGCTTTATTAACCGAGCTCAAGCAGTCTATTCAGCCTGGGGACAGGCTGCTGTTCAAAGCATCTCGCTCGGTTGGACTGGACCAGGTTGTCGATCGGCTGGTGAGCGAATTGCAGAATGACTCGCCTGCTTTGGTCTAGGCCGCAGTAAATCCGTCGGGAACCGTTAGAATAAGAATCTGAACCTATTCAATCGACCACCATGCTGGCGCTGACCCCAGAGCATATTGCTGAGATGAAAGCCCACGCCGAGCGCAGCTATCCCGAAGAGTGCTGCGGTCTGATGCTGGGTCAGCTGGAGCTAGGCCAGAATTCGGCGAGCCAAAAGCAGCTGGTTGAGCTAGTCGCCTTAGACAATAGCTGGGATCCTGAGGTTGCAGAGAATTTACTCACCGAAGAAGCGACGGATGTCCAGAGCAAGCGGCGGCGATACTGGATTGATCCCCGCGAGCTATTGAGAGTGCAGCGAGAGGCTCGCAATCGCAGCCTCAGCATCATCGGCGTCTACCATTCTCACCCGGACGCAGCGGCGGTGCCCTCGGAGTGTGATCGCGCCCTGGCCTGGGCCGAATATTCTTACAGTATTGTTTCAGTCCGCCACGGCAGAGCAGCCGATCTGCAAAACTGGGCTTTAGATGCTGCCCATCAGTTTCAGCCTGAGCCGATGTGGATTTCGAACGCGATCGCGGCGACTGACCGGATGCCGGTTTCAACTTAGTTTTTTCGCCTACAGCGCACCTTCGTACCAGTCTAAACTTACCCTTTAATTTTTCTGCTCAACTCACATGCTGAATCCAAACCTGGATGAAATCCAACTGAATAAAGAGGAGTACGAACGCTACTCCCGCCACCTGATTTTGCCTGAAGTCGGTCTGGAGGGTCAAAAGAAGCTGAAAGCCGCTAGCGTCTGCTGCGTCGGTACCGGTGGCCTGGGCTCGCCCTTGCTGCTCTATCTGGCTGCGGCTGGGATTGGACGAATTGGGATCGTCGATTTTGACCGGGTCGATAGCTCCAACCTGCAGCGGCAAATTATCCACGGCACGTCCTGGGTGGGTAAACCCAAAATTGAATCAGCCAAAAGCCGAATTCTGGAGATCAATCCCGCCTGTCAGGTCGATCTATACGAAACCCGGTTGAGTGCCGAAAATGCGCTGGATATTTTCCGACCCTACGACATCGTAGTAGATGGAACGGATAATTTCCCTACCCGTTACCTGGTCAACGATGCCTGCGTGCTGCTAGATAAACCCAACGTCTACGGCTCGATCTTCCGCTTTGAGGGACAGGCTACCGTTTTCAACTACGAAGAAGGCCCTAACTACCGCGACCTCTACCCCGAGCCGCCGCCGCCGGGATTGGTTCCTTCCTGTGCGGAGGGCGGCGTTTTGGGCATCCTCCCCGGCATGATCGGCGTGATTCAGGCCACCGAGACCATCAAGATTATCCTCGGCCAGGGCAAAACCCTCAGCGGTCGTCTGCTGGTCTATAACTCACTGGATATGAGTTTCCGGGAGCTGAGGCTGAAGCCACTGCCCCAAGCAGAGCGCCCGGTGATTGATAAGCTGATTGACTACGAACAGTTCTGCGGCATTCCCCAAGCTAAGGCCGAAGAAGCCAAACAGCAGGCGACGCTAGCTGAAATGTCAGTAACTGAGCTAAAGGCGCTGCTGGATAGCAAAGCCGACGACTATCTGCTGCTCGACGTACGCAATCCCAATGAGTACGAGATTGCCAAGATCCCCGGCTCGGTTCTCGTGCCTCTGCCCGAAATTGAAAACGGCAATGGGATTCAGGAGGTGCGCAGCCTGCTCAACGGGCATAAGCTGATTGCCCACTGCAAGATGGGGGGCCGCTCTGCCAAAGCGCTAGCCCTTCTGAAGCAGGCCGGGATCGAGGGAACCAATGTCAAAGGCGGAATCCTGGCCTGGAGTCGCGAAGTCGATCCGTCGGTGCCCGAATACTAAGCCCCGATCCCCAAAGCGATCAGCAGAATAAAATGTAGGAAGGGCGTACAGTCGGTGCGCCCTTTTCAATCGGAATAGGACAAAACGATGAGCTTAAAAGACCGCATTTCTGAAGAGATTAAAACGGCGATGAAAGCCAAGGACAAACTCCGGCTGGAGACCGTTCGCAGCGTGAAAAAGGTGATTCTAGAAAAGGAAAGCGAAATTCGCGCTAAGGGTCAGGATCAGCTGAGCGAAGCCGAAGAGCTAGCCGTACTGACTCAGCTGGCTAAGCAGCGCCGCGACTCGATTGAGCAATTTACCAACGCCGGGCGTGACGATCTGGCTGAAAAAGAAGCCCAGGAGCTCGCCATCCTCGAAGAGTACTTGCCTGCCCAGCTATCGGACGATGAAGTCGCAGCCGTAGTTGACGAAATTATTGCTCAAGTTGGCGCCAGCGGCCCGCGCGATATGGGTAAAGTCATGGGGCCAGCCATGCAGCGGCTGAAGGGGCAGGCAGACGGCGGGAAGGTGCAAGCTTTAGTCAAGGAAAAACTGTCGGGCTAAGCATCCTTAGGGATGTGCATGTTAATAACGAACCAGCCATCAGCACCGGAGCCCTCATCCCCAGCCCTTCTCCCCTCGGGAAAAGAGAGCCGGATTCTTCGACTTCGCTTCGCTTCGCTCAACATGACATCAGAAGAAAAGTTCAACTAGGGCGGACGGCGACGACTTCGATTTCGACCAGCCAGCCGGGATTGACCAGTCCTGCTACCTGCATGGCTGAACGAGCGGGAAGATTGGGCTGCTCTTCGGTCCCAAAAAACTGGGTATAGCCGTCCATAAAGCCGGAGAAGTCCATCATCCCATCGTTAGTAGGATCCCCAACCAGAAAAACCTGCATTTTGACCACGTCGCTCATGCTCAGGTCCAGGTCGTCTAGGGTAGCCTCTATTTTTTCTAAGACACTCACCGTCTGGGATTCTGTATCCCCAAACGCCTCAACGCTGCTGGGATCAGCAGTCTCGTCGATAACCGATGGCACCTGACCGCTAACGTAGACCAGGGTCGCATCTGCCGGGAGCTCGACCGCTCGGGCAATGGGAAAGTCAGAGTTGGGAATCGGGTAGCGGGTAATGTCTTGAGCCGCAGAGACCTGGGCCAGGCTGATAACAATGCCAAAAGCGACAAGCAGACTCAAAAGAATTCTTTTCCAGTTCATAGGGCAATCCTTCACAAAAGGGTTTAAGGCAAATTTCTGGCTAAGCAGCAGGCAGTAAGGCCCACTCAAAGAACATTTCCCGGCTTTTTGGGCTGATGGAGATAGGCATCAGCCCGAAGATGATACAAGCTTCAGCCCTCAACTGCCGCTAGCAAACTCTTCCGCGCTGCTTCAGGTAATTCTAAAAACGCAAACCGACTCTGCGGATAGAGATAGTCTTTGCCAGATTCATCAATGACTCGAAGACAGCCTAGCTTTTCTGCTTTTGAATCCGGTAGAACTCGGTAGACTTTCCAAACTTCTAAATCTCCATTTTCTTCACCCTCAATGCAAATCGCAAACTGCATATTCGTCTCTGCTGTATGCATTTTCAATTCAGAACACGCTTAACTTTCATGTTACGCCGACCTACTCTATGTGCTTCGTACCAGTGCAGCTTAGGCTGCTACGAAGCAGTAGCCTCTTAAGCCTGAACTATCTGAACTCGCTCTGAGATAGCCGCAACGGTCAGCAACGCCGATCGCACTGCACCCTCCTGCCAGCCGGTCAGATAGCTCAGATGCTCGCCCGCTAGATAAATCGGGCCGTCAGGTTCGAGCAGGACTGGGTAAACGCTTTCGCGCTGTTCATCTTCCCATTCGGCCCAGCCGCCCTGGCTGTAGGGCACCTGACCCCAGGCAATCGTGATCCCTGTGTTGGGAGAAACGTATTCAGCATAGTCAGGATGAATGGCAGAGCCTTCTGCGATCGCCTTTTCCAACCGCTGAGTCGGCGTCAGCTGTCCCCAGGCTTCACCGATGGGATTGTCCCAAATGTAGGCCCCGACCAGAACGCCGGTGTCGCTGTGATATCCGTTGGAGGGGTACCAGATTTGGGTAATATTCTGCTCGGTCCAGGAGATGCCGCCGTAGATGTTGTAGTCATCTTCCCAAAAGCGGCGGCTGGCTTGGAAACCGACTTTGGCGGCTTTGGCATAGATTCCCTGGCTGGCCTGAATCGCCGATGCATAGGCCGGTGAGAAGTCCGCTTCGACCCCGGCGAGCACTGAAAGCGGGAAGGTACAGATGGCATAGTCGGCCTCCAGCGCTTTTTCAGAACCGGTGGCATCGGTGTAGTCAATCCGAACGCCTGAGGCGGTTTTGCGAATCTGGCTGACCTCGGCCCCGTATTCAATCATCTCGCCAACCTGCTGCTCGAAGGCTTTGGCAATCTGATCCATACCGCCCACTGGAGCCAGCATCGTCGCAGACTGGTTAAAGCCCTCGCCAAAGTGCAGCTTGTAATTCCAGAAGTCTGACTTGAGCAGCTCCGATAGCCCCAGCGGTTCGTATAGCGTGCCGGAGTTGGGGCCAGCGCCTGGCGTATCGGTATAGCCTGCCCGACTCGCGCCGCTGTAGGTATAGTCATCCTTCAGACTGCCGTAGCTTTGGATAAAGTCCATCAGGCGCTCCTGGTCTATCTCGGAGAGTTCCTGATCCAGCGCGTTTTTGCTCACAGCTTTGGCTAACAGCTCTGCCAGATAGCCACGGCTGTCGTTAATCACTCTGCGGTTGAGTACCGGCTGAGCGTCGAAGGCTTTGTCGTCCTGAAAGTAGGCGGCTCGGTTTTCGTTGACCAGCACCTCCAGAGCCACGCCAAATTCCTTGCAGTAGCCCAGAATCACATCGTGGTGGTAAGGAATGCGGGCCGGGCCGGGGTTGAGATAGAGATTGTCGCCGGTGTCAAACGGACAGGTTTGGGTGCTGTCAAATTCCTTAACAACGTCGCCGCCGCGAATGGTCTGGCAGCGGCCCCCGGCGCGATCGCGAGCCTCCAAAATCCTACAGTCATACCCAGCCTTAGACAGCTCATAGGCCGCCGTCATCCCGGCCAGCCCTGCGCCTAGAATGGCAATTTGGGTTCCCGTCCCCGAACCCGGAGCAGGCAGCGGCGGACGTTCGGCAGCGTCAGCAGGACCGAGCAGACCCAGCTCCTTCATCGTAGTCAGTACAGCAGCAGTGCCCCCGGCTCGACCCACCAGCTTGAGAAACTTGCGGCGGGTAGCGGAGGTACGGCGGGGTAGATTCATCAGCTCAGGGAGCTCCGAATAGAGGCTCAGTAAATTCCCTGATTATTTATGCGGCGTTCAAGCCAAGTCTGTGCTCAGCTTGACCAAACCGCCGCCGATAGGAGCCAACCCTACTTCATCAGCTGCTTCACCTTTTTCATGATGCTCTCAGGGTCGAGGCCCTGATGAGGGAACTGCTCCCACAGTCCGCCGCTGCCCTCTTCATGGGTGCCTAGGTGGGCGTACTTCGGCGTCAGTCCCCGCTCCAGCAGCAGCGAGCCAAACCGGCTGCCCAGTCCCGTCCGGCGGTTGAACTCTTCCACCACCAGCACAAAGGGAGCCGCGCCGACCTTAGCCATGCTGTCTTCGTCTACGGCATTCAGAGTTGATTTGTTAATCAAGCCCACCTCAATGCCCTCTTGCTTCAGCCGCTCAACCGCATCGATGGCTCGATACAGGGCTGAGCCAAAGGAGACGATATAGCCCGCCTTGCCTTCGCGAATTACCTCGTCTTTGCCAGGGGTAAAGGTATAGTCGCCGCCGAACATCTCATTGCCGGATTCGTCCAGCACCATGGGGACCTTAGAGCGGGTTGAGAAGATAAATCGCAGCCCCGGGTCGTTGAAGACCGCCTTTACACAGGCCCGCATCTGGTTGGCATCCGCCGGGAAATAGAGACTGTTGGGGTAGCTATCGTCTAGCCCGCCGTCGGCAAACATGTTATTGATGCCGAAGTGACAGGTGTTGTCGGCCATGTCGTCGATGCCGGAATGGGAGAAATGGCAGAGTAGATTGACCTTATTCAGCCGCGCCATCGTAATTTCGGAAATGCTCATTTCCAAAAAGGCACTAAAGGTAGCGTACACGCCCTGCTTGCCTTCCTCCATGCCGAAGCCCGCCGCCGCCGAGAGGTTGCCCCGCTCCTGAATGCCGCCGCTGATGAAGATTTCAGGAAAGGCATCGTGGATTTGCTTGAGGCCGCAGGAGCCTTCCAGGTCGTTATCCACAACCAGGACCTTGTTTTTGCGATCGCGCTCACTCATCTCCCCCAAAATTTCAACCATCACCTCGCCAAAGACGTTGCGGTTAGACCCGACCTTATCCGAGGACCCCATGAAGGTATAGGTCTGCTTGGGCTTCTCAATTCCCTTAAGAAAGTCTGCTGCCGCTGCCTGACCGCGCGACTCCAGGTACTGAATCGCTGACTTGACCGGAATCACATCGTGGCCGTGGGTCGTGCCTTCGACGCCTTCAATGCCAACCGCCATCGAGCGCTTATTGACCACTGCGACCGGGCCGGGCGTATCGACCGCCTGACAGATCCGGGCATAGAGGCCGTCCAGGTCTTCGCCATCGCCTTCCAGAACGGTCAGGCCGTGGCCTTCGAGGGTGCGGCTGACGCTGAAGCCGGGCAGATACTGGGAAGGGTGGCCCGCGATCGTCACGTCGTTATCGTCAATCAGCAGCTTGATATTGATGTGCTGAGCGACGGCTAAACGGGCCGCTTCGGCATCGTCGCCTTCCTGCTGAGCCCCGTCTGAGCCCAGGCAGAAGACGGTTTTGCCCGGATTCGCTAGGGCAATGCCGTTGACGAAGGGCCACATGTGACCGAGACGCCCGGAGCTGAACTTAATCCCAGGCGTCAGCCCCAGCTCGGGATGGCCTGGCAGCGTAGAACCGGCAGCCCGATACTGCACTAGCTTCTCAGCAGGTAGCTCGCCGTAAATCGAGGCCATCAGGTACTGAGTCGCGACGCGGTGGCCCGCTTCGTCAAAGAAAATCGGCACAAACTGATCCGCCTTGCCCCGGAAAAAGGCATCTAGGATCATGACTTCGGGGACCGTGTCGTAGGCCCCGCCGGTGTGACCGCCGACGCCCCTAGCTCCGCCGGTAGCGGTGAAGAAGACAATCGTGTCGCGGCAGAGCTGGATATTGGCCTGGAGCGTTTTCCGCTGCTCATCGCTGAGCTTGGGGTTAGCTGGATCTAATTTGAGGGGCTGATAGGCACCTAAATCAATCGGAAAGCGAGTTGCTGTAGCTGTCATAAATGACCTCCTTAAAGTCAGTGAACTGTAAAATCTGCGTGTTTGTATCTTCTCATCAATCGCTGGGGATGTCTGGGCTGAATCCCTAGTCCCAGCCTTTGCCTGAGCTGAAACCTTTGCCTAAACCGGTCACTCGGCCCAGCGAATCTAAACCGGGCGCTCGGCCCAGCGAATCTAAACCGGGCGCTCGGCCCAGCGAATCTAAACCGGGCGCTCGGCCCAGCGAGCGACATTGGCTAAAACCGGTTCTGGCCGGTCGTAGGCTTCCATCAGCAGGCGATGGTAGTGACATTCTTCGGCGGAACGAAGGCGATCGCGCCTATGCTTCTGCTGATACTCAGTCGCCTCAGACTCAGACATCACCTGGCTGAGCATGTCCCCCAGTAAATCGACGGTGCCGCTGCCCTCGTCAAACTGCTCCTTCGTCCGCCAGACAATCTCCTCCGGCAGCAGGTCGGTAAACGCCTGGCGCAAAATCCATTTTTCGACGATGGGCTCGCCCCGCAGCTTCAGGCTGGCAGGAATCCGCTGACCCAGCTCGATCATGGCCAGGTCTAGAAACGGCACCCGACCCTCAATGGAATGGGCCATCGTCATTCGATCCACCCGCTGCAGGTTGATATTGTGCAGCGTCATCACCGACCGCCGCAGCTCGCGATGTAGGGTATCGTCGTCCGGCACACTTTTATAGTAGGTGTAGCCTGCAAACAGCTCGTCTGCGCCTTCTCCCGTGAGGATAACCTTGACATGCTCCGCCGCCAGCCGCGAGGTGAAGTAGCAGGGAATGGCGCTGCGCACTAGATCCTGGTCAAAAGATTCCAGGTAATACAGAATTTCTGGGAGCAGAGCGGTTACTTCGTCGGGCGTAATCACATACTCATGGTGAATCGTACCGACATGCTCTGCCACCAGCCGGGCCGCTTTTAGATCACGACTGCCCTCAGTGCCGATAGAAAAGGTGTGGAGCTCGTCCAGATGCTGCTTGGCAATCGCGGTAATCAGGCTGCTATCGAGCCCACCCGAGAGAAAGCAGCCCACCGGTACATCGCTCATCAGCCGCTTTTTCACCGCCATTTCCAGCGTTTTTCGCACGGCCTGAATCAGGCTCTCGGGGTCGGCGTCCTGGTCAGGGGGAATATCAGGGACGCTATAGAACGTAGAAAAGCCGCTGTCTGAGTCGAAGTAGGTGCCGGGGGGAAATTCCTGGACGCGATCGCAGCGCTGCGCGATCGCCTTGAGTTCCGACGCAAAGATAAACCGGCCGTCTTCCTCGGCATAGTAAAGCGGCTTGATTCCAATTGGGTCGCGGGCGACTAGGAGCCGAGTCTGGTCGGCGATGGCAAAGGCATACATGCCATCAAGCTGCTCCACCGAGGCCGTGCCCTGGTCTTCATAAAGCCTTAGAATCGCTTCGGTATCACTGCGAGTGGTAAACGAATAGCGCTGAGCCAGATCGGGCTGGAGCTGCGGAAAGTTGTAGATTTCCCCGTTACCCACAATCGCCTGATTGCGACTGTCACCATAAATCGGCTGATCCCCGCCTTTGGGGTCCATAATGCTCAGTCGCCGATGGCCCAGGACGCCTAAATCGTTTGCCGATATAAACAGCCCATCGGCGTCGGGACCTCGATGCACCAGCGTCTCCATCATGGTTTTGACGCTCTGCGAGTCAGAGCTGCCCCAGACGCCGGTAATGCCGCACATAAACAATCCTGATGAGTAGATGTACTTACTATAACGGAACAGAGTCAATTGATCCAGAGCCTTTGGATGGGGATCGGCTTAGTCTACTAGCTCAGCCCGAATCTCAGCGCGGTTTGGATGGCCCTGGGTAATGACTGGATAAGCGGAGCGGCTGCGGTAGATCACCTGTCCGTCTAGGGTGATTTGGGCCTGAAGGGCGTAGAGATGGCGCGGATTAATTTGACCAGACCGGTAGATGAGCTCAAAGATAATAGGGTTTGAGGCCGGTTGAGTGATTGTCTGGCGGGCTAGGATACTAGCCGAGCTGTCCTGAAGTGGGGAAACGTCTGCGAGGGTGATATAGGCGATCGCGCCTTCCGGCAAATCTCGCTCGCCCGAATAGGTCAACGTTCCAACAACGGTTGCCATTGCGGTCTCCGTTTCGACTGGCGACTCAGCTTGGGACTGGAGGGTTGAATAGCTGAATAAGGTCAGGCTGCCGAGCGCGATCGCAATCAGAATGAAAGAAATTCGCATCTGTCTTCTCAGGCAACTCTGAGTCCAGCATAAATCCCCTCAAGCTTCACGATTCCACAGCGTATATAAATTTTGGATGAGGTTAGCTCCGTAAAATCCCGTAGAGTCTGCTGCGTTACAAAAGCAGGCGGTTCGAATTCTTAGCATTCGCCTCAGTCAGCAATTTTACTGAGGTAATACCGATGGGCCATTTTGCTCAGCGCGCTTTTCTGCTAATGGTTCCATCTTTGGGAATAGGGCTCTGGCCTATCTTGGTTGAGGCAGCCACCTTTTCTCTAGAAGACGCCTCGATTGCCGATGTGCAAGCGGCCTTTAAGGCAGATGCCCTAACCAGCGTCGAACTGACCCAGCTCTATCTCAATCGGATCGCGACCTACGACCAGGCCGGGCCAAACATCAACGCCGTTCCGGTGATCAATCCCAAAGCGCTCGATCAGGCTGCTCGGCTCGATAAACTCTGGCAGCAAGGCAAAAAGGTGGGGCCACTGCACGGTATTCCCGTCATTATCAAAGATTCCTACGACGTCAAAGACCTGCAAACGACCAATGGCGTTGAGGAACTCAAAACCTTTACGGCCAATGACGACTCCTTTGCGGCTGAGCGACTGAAGAAAGCCGGAGCCATCGTCTTGGGCAAGGCCAACATGAGTACCTGGGCCTTTTCCTACGACGGCATCAGCGAAGCCTACGGGCCGGTGATCAACCCCTACGCGCCTGACCGCACGCCGGGCGGGTCGAGCAGCGGCACCGGGGCCGGTGTAGCGGCAAGCTTTGCCATGCTGGGAATGGGCGGTGAGACCGGTGGCTCTATCCGAGTCCCGAGCACCCACAATGCCTTGGTAGGGCTGAAGCCCAGCGCCGGGCTGATCTCGGTCGATGGCACCTGGCCCCTAGTGACAGAACGGGATGTCGTCGGCCCCATGGCCAAGTCCGTGGCCGATGTGGCGACGGCGATGGATGCCCTGGTGGCCCCAGACCCAGCCAATATTTGGAATCCCTACATTCCCGATATTGAGGCGGTTAAGCCCGATTCCTATCAAAATTTTCTCAGCGATACATCTCTGGAAGGCAAGGTGCTAGGGCTGCCGCGACCCTACATCGGCAAAGGCGACCCGGCCAAGGGCGAAAGCTTTCCGCTCGACCCGCAGGTGGCTGCCGCTTTTGAAACCGCGAAGCAAACCCTGAAGGCTCAGGGGGCGACGCTACGCGAGGTCGATATCCCCGCCCACGAGACCTGGTTTATTGATTTCTTAGTGAATGAGAATCCGCCTTTTGGTTATCCCACTGATAGCGATCGCAGTCTCCAAAGCCGCGCCTACTACTACGAGCAGCTGGTCAAAGGCTACGACGACGACAAGATCAAGTCCTTCGTAGACCTGCTAGATATTTACAGCGAAGATTATCGATACTACGGCTATGTCAAAGCGATCGCCGATACGATTGCCGCCGGTGAAGATAAGCCCTGGGAAGAGCTGCCAGACGTGGAGCAGGCCCTAGACGCAATCGATGCTCTGCGCACCCTACAGTACGAAGACTTCATGGAATCCAGCGGTATTGATGCCTTTGTCTTTCCCACGCTGAACTATCTGGCACCGCCCCAGGGCGAAGGCGCGTCTGAAGTCTATGCCACCTACGGCAGTCTGCCCGCTCGCTTTGAGGCGAATATTCTCGGCGTCCCGGGTATTACCGTGCCGATGGGCTATTCGGAAGAAGGAATTCCCATGTCGCTGGAGTTTATGGGCAACTACTTCGGCGAATCGGAGATTATCGGCTATGCCTATGACTACGAGCAGGCCACGATGTTCAGACGCTCGCCTGACCTAGTGCCGCCTCTGATGGGAGAAACCTTTGACTATGAGCCGGTGCCGGAACCGGGAATGATTCCAGGGGTTGCTCTGGTAGGACTGGGGCTACTGGGGTATGGCTGGCAGCGGCGCGGCTCGACGAGGGCCAAACGTAGACAGGACAAACGTTCTAGAAACTATGTATACGCAATAGCCTGTTCTAAAAGCAAGACTTGGGATGGAGACACCAAAGCGTCTTCTCGCACAGTGGGCCAAGCAGCAAGATGACTGACCCTTTGGATGTCATGTCGTTATGGAAGGCCTAATCCGGCTTAAGTAGGCCAGCCAGGTGAGAGAGCTCTGGCAAGATCAGCGCATCCACTGCCAGCTCGACGGCTTTGCTAGAGCCCGGTAGGGAAAAAATTAGCGTATTGCGGTAGGTCCCCGCGATCGCGCGTGACGCGATCGCCCGTGAGCCAATTTGCTGATAGCTGAGGGAACGAAAGATTTCGCCAAACCCAGGAAGCTCTTTTTCCAGCAGAGGCGCGATCGCGTCATAGGTCGTATCCCGACGGGCAATACCAGTCCCACCGCTGAGAATGATGGCTCCCAAATCAGGCTGGGATACCAGTGATTCCAGCAGGGACTGAATCTGCTCGGGTTCATCTGGCACAATCTGGTAGTCCCCCAGCCGATGCCCCGCCGCCGCCAGCCGAGACTGAATCAGCTGCCCACTACGGTCAGTCTCAGCTGTGCGGCTATCGCTCACGGTAATCACCGCACAGCTCACCGCCCCAGCCGCATCAGCATGGGGCCGCAACCCACTACCCACTACCCTTTACTCTCTACTCTTCACTCTTTACTCTCTACCCCTCCCCCTCCTGCTCTTCACTCTTTGTAAAGCCCAGCCCATTCTGCTCAGCATACCGCTCCATAAAGCGCATGAAGCGATCCCACTCTTCCTGGTTACGCATGACGTAGACCGCCTCGATGCCGGTCGGTTCGCCATTGACAAACTTGCCGTTGACGTCGCGGCTGACCAACTCGCCCTCTTCGTCTACCAGATACATGCCGGTGATCTCCATACCTTCTTCAAAGGCTTTGGGATGGTCGAAGTAAAAGGTCGCAGTGCCGTCGGTACCGTCTTTAGCGCGGGTCAGCCGCACGTCGGGGATCACTTCTTCGGCAACGCCCTGGGCGAATTGAATTTCAGCCATGATACTTACACTAACTAAGGTTAAATATCTATCTTTCCATTTTATTGAACCAAGCGCGAATCGATTTAGCTGGGTTCCGGCTCGGCTAGCGCCCGACTGACGCGGTAGGGCGACGCGATCGCGGGCATCCGGTTAATCAATGTCAGCGCCTGATAGACCATTGCCGCTGTCTCACCTCGGGCGGCCACCCGGCTGGGGTCGAGTTCCCGGACTTCGGGATAGTTAAAGACAATCCCAAGCTGGGTGGCAATTGATAGGGCGTCGCGGGCATAGGATGGAATTTGGGCGCGATCGCGATAAACGTCGAGCACCGCCAGGTTCACCGGAGCCAGCGTCGCCAGCTTCAGCCCGCTGACCAGCGCCAGCAAGACCTGAAGTTTGACCAGAGCATGGTCAGGGGCAAAGGTGAGGTCAGGAAAGCCAGACATGAACCCGGCTTGATAGGCCCGCTGAATCGGCTCGGCAGCCCAGAAGTCAGCTGACACATCGCGGAAAGGGGACGCCGGGCGCTGCGGTTCTGGCTCAAACGTCTTAACCAGCAGCGCGGCGAACTGGGCTCGGGTAATCGGTGTCTCGGGCTGAAAGCTGCCGTCTTTGAAGCCGCTGAGCCAGTCTTTTTGCACCAAGGCCTGAACGAACGGCTCCGCCCAGTGACGCGCCAGGTCGGTAAAGCCGGGGGGACGGTCGGGCTGTACGATAAAGGGCGACGGCAGCTGGGGCAGCTGCTCCAGGGCCGCCAGAGTCTGATAGATCAGGGCCGCCGTCTCAGCTCGGGTAATCGGCTGCATCGGCCTAAGCTGGGCCGGGTCGGGATAGGTGACCACCAGTCGGCGCTGGGTGGCCGCCGCGATCGCGCCGACCGCATAGCTGGGAATTTGAGCGCGATCGCGGTAGACCAGCAGCTGGTCTGAGCGGCCTTCCCCCAGGTCGAGCCCCTGCACCAGCGCTACGACCGCCTGCACCCGTGTCATGGGCGCATTGGGCCGAAAGGTGCCATCGGGAAAGCCTGACATAAAGCCCTGGCTGCGCATCCGCTCGATTGCCGCCTTGGCCCAAAAGCTAGGGGGCACGTCGGCAAACGGCGCGGCAGAACTGCGTCTGTTCGGAGTCGCAGATTGGGGAAAGGCGGCCAGCATCAGGGCCGCATACTCAGCTCGGGTCACCGTCTGATCGGGGCGGAAGCTGCCGTCGGCAAAGCCCCGCACCAGCTGACGATCGGTCAGGACTTCGACAAAGGGCGCGGCCCAATGGCCGACCAAATCGGCAAAGCGGCTGTCCAGATTGCCAGGGTCGAGACCGGCGTCGGGTGGACCGACCGGCCTGGGGGGCGCTGGCAGCGGACTGGGGCTGACCTGTCCTAGCAGCGGCGTCGGGCTGACGTCGGCTACTTCGCTCGCCAGGTAGGCAATCCGACCGCGGGCACGGGTTGGGCTGAGCAGATTGCCGACGGTCACAATCGGCGTGGCAGCCTCGCTACGCAGATCGAGCGGGCCATTATGCTGGAATCGGTTTTCACCGGGATCCTGGCTTTGGCCCAGGTCAATCAGGGCCGAATCTTTGACCCACAATCCCAGCTCGCGGTTTTCAGACACTTGGTTCTGGCGCAGCACGGGGCTAGCCTGGCGAGAAATCACGATGCCCATGCGGTTTTGCTGGACCTGGTTGGCCCACAGCAGGGGCGCAGCGCGATCGCTCAGGGCGATGCCGTAGCCGCAACGGCGAAACCGATTCTGCCGCACTTCGCCCTTGGCATAGCGCACCAGATACAGGCCGCTGGCCAAATTCTCGACAAATTCATTCTCCAGCAGCAGGGGACGGGCGTTGCCCGCAACCATGACGCCGTTCTGGCGGCATTGGCTAAAGCGATTGCGGATAATCAGCGGCGTCCCGGCCTCTACCCAAAGTCCAGTGCCCTGATTGACTGGATTGGTGATAGTGACGCCCTTGAGCTGGGCGCGATCGCGCAGCACCACCGCCACGTTTTGAGCCCCAAAGTCCGCCGTCGCTAAACTGCCGCCGCCCTTGATCAAAACTTGACCCTGCCCCACAACGGATACACCGCTGGGAATGTCTAGAGGAAACTGCTCCCCCGTCTCAGTCTGGTAGGTGCCCGCAGCGAGCTGAATGATAACGCCGGGCTGAGCCTGTCTCAGTGCCTGCTTTAGGGCCTGCTTTAGGGCCTGCTTTAGGGCCTGGGTAATCGTCTTGAACGGAAACTGGACTGTGCCGGTTCCCTCGAGATCGCTGGCTGGGTTAACTTGTAGAACCGGATTGCCCGCCGGAATATTCGCCGGAATATTTGTTGGTACCATAGCTCCAGTTTCGCCTGAGAGTTACCCTTTCGCCCCCTTACAATAAATGAGCAGACAAATTTTGATACGGACAGCGAATTAGAATGCAAGTTGCGATTGTGGGAGCTGGACTGGCGGGGCTGGCGGCGGCGGTAGACCTGGCCGATGCCGGCCATCAGGTAGAGCTGTATGAGGCGCGGCCCTTCGTCGGCGGCAAGGTGGGCAGCTGGGTTGATAAAGACGGCAATCATATTGAAATGGGTCTGCATGTCTTTTTCTACAACTATGCCAATCTGTTCGCTTTGATGAAAAAAGTCGGGGCCTTTGACAACCTACTGCCGAAGCAGCATACCCACACCTTTATTAATCGCGGCGGCCAGACCGGGATGCTCGACTTTCGCTTTGCCCTAGGAGCGCCCTTCAACGGGCTAAAGGCATTTTTCACCACGTCTCAGCTTTCACTGCTGGACAAGCTGCAAAACTCTATCGCCCTCGGCACTAGCCCGGTGGTGCGCGGCCTGGTGGACCCTGAGGGAGCCATGCGCGACATTCGGGCGCTTGATCGACTCAGCTTTGCCGACTGGTTCCGGCGGCACGGCGGCTCCGAAGGCAGCCTGAAACGGTTGTGGAACCCGATTGCCTACGCCCTGGGCTTTATCGGCACGGAGGATATGTCGGCCCGCTGTATGCTGACCATTTTTCAGATGTTTGCCTCCAAAACCGAAGCTTCCAAGCTCAATCTGCTGGCGGGCTCACCGGCGGAATATTTAATTAAGCCCATCGTGGACTATTTGACTGAGCGCGGTGTCAAGATTCACACCCGCCGTCGCACCCGGCAGATTTTATTTGATGACGGCGATCGCGTCCGGGTCACAGGCTTGCTGATTACCGACGGCGACGCTGAGTCAGTGGTGACTGCCGATGCCTACCTGGCCGCCTGCGACGTTCCCGGAATTCAGCGGCTGCTGCCGGAGAGCTGGCGGCGCTGGCCCGAGTTTGACAATATCTACCGGCTTGACGCCGTTCCCGTGGCGACGGTACAGCTGCGGTTTGACGGCTGGGTGACTGAGCTTCAGGACGCGACAAAGCGCCAGCAGCTGGAGCAGGCAGCCGGGATTGATAACCTGCTATATACGGCAGACGCTGACTTTTCCTGCTTTGCCGACCTGGCCCTGAGCAGCCCCAAGGACTACTACCGCCCCGGTGAGGGTTCGCTCTTGCAAGTAGTGCTGACGCCGGGCGATCCGTTTATTAAACAAAGCAATGCCGACATTGCCCAGCATGTGCTGAGGCAGGTCCACGACCTCTTTCCGGCTTCTCGAGAGCTGAACATGACCTGGTATAACGTCGTCAAGCTGGCCAAGTCCCTCTATCGAGAAGCGCCGGGGATGGATCCCTATCGGCCCCACCAAAAAACGCCGGTCGAGAATTTCTTCCTGGCCGGTAGCTATACCTGGCAAGACTATATCGACAGCATGGAAGGCGCTACGATGTCAGGGCGACAGGCGGCAGCCGCGATTTTGTCAGCGGTATCGGAGCCCACGGCAGAGCCGCTGGCAGTTGCTTAGTTTAGAATGCATGTGAATCAGTCCCCGCTCCTCTAATCGTCCCGCCCTATGGCTACCTGGCTTGAACATTCCGTCCATACCGATGTCGAAGTCCCGATGGAGCTGGTCTGGAGTCTGTGGTCTGACCTAGAGCAGATGCCTAGGTGGATGAAGTGGATTGACTCGGTAAAGGTGCTGAAAGATCAGCCCGAGCTCTCGCGCTGGACGCTGAATACCACCGGTTGGGAATTTACCTGGCTGTCGCGGACGCTGAAGGTGGTGCCGCGACAGATTATCCAGTGGGAGTCAGTGGATGGGCTGCCCAATCGCGGGGCCATTCGCTTTTACGATCATAAAACCAGCAGTACGGTCAAGATGACCATTTCCTACGCGGTACCGGGCTTTCTGAGTCTGCTGATGAACAGCTCGTTTATTGACCGGGTGGTGACCTCGACTTTGCAGGCTGACCTGGAGCGATTTCGAGAATATGCGTTAGCCGCCCAGAAGCGCGAGCTAGCCAATTCTGAGACTACTGTATAGCTCCGGGGCCGGAGACCATGGGCTACGATTGGCCGCTGGCTCAGAAATATCTGCGATCGCGGCGTCTAGACGTCCTGTTTAGCCAGGTTTTAGGCTGGGCTCAGCCGCCCTCTCAGCGGTGGCGAAAGCACAGCCCCTCGATTCGCTATCGGAGTTTAGCCAGTCGTGCTGGAGCAACGGTATGGCAGGTCGAGGTTAAGGATTCGCTATCGGCGGCAGTACAGCGTCAGGTTTACGAGACCTTGGCCTCAGCCCAGTCGCTCTTAATCTTTACCCACCCAGAACACTACCGCAGTCTCTGGTACTGGCAGATCTTTGAGCAACCGCACAGCCTGCTATACGTGCCGGGTCAGCCCGCCGACCTCTGGCAGCCCCGACTGGAGCAGCTAACAACAGCCGAATCGCTGACGCTAGCCGTCGAGACTGCACCGCGCTATGCCGAATTCAAATTGCATTTGCAGGCGTTCAGTGAAGGCACTAGCGGGATGAGTAATGAGGCCGACCGACAGGGGTATGCGGCCGTTTTGCTGAAGCGGCTGATTTTTGTGCAGATTTTACAGCGGCAGGGCCTGCTCGACCGCGATCGCTGGTATTTACAGAACAAGCTGGGACAGATTCAGCAGCGAGGGACAGATCGCTTTTTTATCGACGGCTGGCAGAAGCTGCTGCGTCAGGGCTTCTCACTGCCGCCGCCGGAGCGACCGCCCGTCTTCCGGGCAGCGCTGGGCGAGGTGCCCTACCTGGGCCACCTGTTTGGCCCGCATCGGCTGGAGCGCCAGTATCCTGAAATCGCAGTCTGCGATCGCCCCTTTGAAGCGGCACTGGTCTGGCTGAGCGGCGATGGGGCAGCGCCGCTGCTGAATCCCTGGGGGTCTCCCGCTTTGGGACAGGTGCTGGCTTGGCACTGGGCCGAAAAAACTGACGGCGTTGCGACGTTGACTGAGCAGGCTGAGCTGGGGTGCGATCGCGTCCTTACCCCCTGGCTGCTGCAACAGCTCGGGCTACCCTCAACGGCTGACCTCAACGGCCAGCTGTTTGACGGCGACGCTGGGCTCTGCCGCCGCCTGATCCAGGAGATTCTGCCGCTGCTGCGGGCGCTCGACCCGGCCTGCGGGTCGGGAATGTTTCTACTGGCTCTGCATCAGCGACTGACCGAGCTTTACTGTGCCCTGATCGGCTGCATTCATGAAACCCAGGACAGCCAGCTGCTGATTTGGCTCAAGGGCCTACAGGCCGAGCATCCTGAGCTGATTCAGGCAATCCAGCGGCGGGTGCTCAGGCAGAACCTCTACGGCGTCGATCTGCGGGCCGAAGCGGTTGAAACCGCGCAGCTCCAGCTGCTGGCCCGGCTAGTCGCTACGGCCCGGTCGCCGCAGTCGGTGGAGCCGCTGCCGAGTCTGGATTTCAATATTCTGATAGGGAATAGCTTGGTGGGGCTGATCCGAGTTGATCCGGCTGGGTTTGACCGGATTGTCGGTTCCGGGACTGCGCTTCAGGGCAATCTGCTCCAGCCGCTAGCCGCTGACAGCTATCGCGCTATCCTGGCCGAAAAAAACATTAGCCTAGAGCATTACCAGGGTCAGACCCGGCTGCTGGTGGAGCTGCATGAGATTCCCCAATATGCCCAGCTGGAATTTTTGCGGGACCATATCAGCCGCCTCGACCGCACCGCCCAGGATAAGCTCAATCAGCTATTGCTCAACCAGTTCAGCCAAACGTTGGGAATCCAATATCGAGAGACTCAGCTCACCGACCGGCCCCAGCGCCGCCTGCTAACCCAGGAAGATCTGGAGATCTTCTATCCCCTCCACTGGGGCTACCATTTCCACCAAATTCTAGAGCAGCATGGCGGCTTTGACATTATCCTCTCAGCTCTGCCTAACGATCGGGTGAAGCCGACCACAGAGGAGTTTTTTCAGCATTTTCGCGATCTGGGCCAGGATAAGGGACTGAGCCCAGAGTCCTTTAAAACGTCCAAACAGGCTTTGCTTCGGGCTGATCCAGAGCTGAGTCAGGCCTGGCTGTTTTACCAGAGTCAGTTCTCGTTTATTACGGACTACTTTTATCGGGCTGAGCAATACGCGCACCAAAGCCCCGAGGTCAACGGTCGCCGGGTACGCAATCAGCTCAGGCTGGACTGGCTGCTGGTGGAGCAGACGTTTAATCTGCTGCGACCCGGCGGGCGGAGCGGGTTATGGGGAGCAGACGCGCTTCAGGCCCATGAGAAAGCGGAGACGCTGCGATCTCATTTAGCAGCGCATACACAGGATTTGCAATACCTGATTTGGGGTCCTAGCAAAGACCCGCTAGCCCTGTGCTTGCTCAGCTTCAGCAAAATCTAAGCAATTCTCTCTAAGCAGTAGAAGTTAAACCCGTTAAAATGTGGGAATCTGCCAAATGTGGATGAGGCCCAAACGGAACCCAGGCATAGGGGCGAGGGTCTAAATCCAGTTTCTAGGTCTCCGACTTACCCTCGCAGCTGCTCCCAATGCCAGACTCTCGGCCAGATTCTCGGGACGACTACTATCGTCTGCTCCAGGTTTCTAGAAGCGCCAGCCGCACTGATATCAAGGCTGCGTTCCGGCGGTTAGCCCGGCGCTACCATCCCGACCTCAATCCCAACAATCCCAAGGCAGAGGATAAATTTCGGGCACTGCGCGAAGCCTATGAGGTGCTGACCGATAAGGTGCGACGCCAGCGCTACGACCAAACCCAAAACCCAGACGACATTCGCAACCCTACGGCAACGCCCGAAACGTCCCACGATTTTTACATCCGTGGCGTCTACCATGCCCTTTCGCGCAGCTATCAGGCCGCACTAGCCGACTATACCCAAGCCATCCGGCTCGATCCGCGGTTTACCGAAGCCTACATGCGGCGGGGCCAGGTACGCTACGTGCTAGGGGACGATTCGGGCGTATTGGAAGACTGTCAGAGCGCGATCGCGCTTGACCCCGACCAGTCCCAAGCCTACTACTATCAAGGGCTGGCCCGCTATCGGCTGGGCTATACCCAAAGCGCGATCGCGGCCTTTACTGAAGCCATCCGCCGTGAGTCTGATAATACCAAAGCCTACTATCAGCGCGGCCTGGCCCATCAGGATATCCAGGAAACTCCTCAGGCCATAGCTGACTTTCAAACTGCGGCCTTCCAGTATCGAGACCAAGGAGATATGGCTAGCTATCAGCGGCTCCAGGATCATATTTATCAAACCATGCCGACCTACCGGCGGCGGATAGCCACAACCAAAGCGCTGGGCTGGGTCCAAGTTGGCCCGTTTGTGAGTTTGCTATTCACCTTGCTGAGTAACCCGACTGGGGAGATACTGTCGGCCTATGCTCGGCTCGATCGGCAGCAGGCGGTGATGACGGGTAACAGCCTGGCGGTTGTCGCAGATATTGGCTTTACGGTGGGCCTTTACAAGCTCACGCAGAGTGCAACTTGGCAAGCGGCAGTGGCCCTTTGGATCAGCGGCGGGGCTGCGTTTTTGGCCCTGGCAGCGGGCCTAGCGATCGCGCGGGGCTGGCAGCGGCGGCGCAGTGGCTGGTCAGGCGATGTATTTCTGGCCGGAGCGATGGTTCTGCCGATGGGTATTTTAGCCCTGATTAGCCCCTATCTGCGAGAGTTTGGTACCGGGCCGGAGCTAATTGCGACGTTATTTGCCGGTTCCCACACGCTACTGATTGGATATAGCGGCTCGACGCAGATTCAAGCCTTTTCTGAAAAAGCGGCGGCCTGGCTCATGCCTGGCCTATGTATCCTCAGCGCGGCGGCAGGCTGGGGCGTTTGGCAGCTGCTGGCTGTGCTTATGTTCGGAGCAAGCTAGGCGTTCAGCAATCGATTGCCGCTGTCTTCACCCAACCGGGATAGCCTGCCGCTAGAGTGAGCCCGAAAAGGAGTGCGAATGCTGCAAAATGGACAATACCCATCGAGCAGTCTGCTTTGTCTGGCGACTGTGTCCCTACCGTATTGATCAGGAGTTTCGTCTTGCCGCAGTTTGTCCAGCAGGTGCAGCCGCCGCTCGAGTACATCCCCTCAGCCTACAGTCCGCTGCTGATCCGGCTAGCCCACGCGGCGCTGCCGCTGCTGCTGCGATTTCGGACTCGGCCCTGGCTGACTGCAGGCATCACCCAGATTCAGGTAGACCAGGCCAAAACCCTGGTGCCACTACTTCAACAGTTTCAGGCGGGTCAAATGCGGCTGCTGCTGGCCTTTCGCCATGTCGAGGTTGAAGATCCGCTTTTGGGGCTGTATTTGCTGTCGCGGGCAGTCCCACGAGCGGCCCGCCAGCAGGGCATCCGTTTACAGAGGCCGCTACATACGCATTTTCTCTACGAGCGCGGTATGCCGCTGTGGGCAGGGGACTGGATGGGCTGGTTTCTCTCTCACATTGGCGGTACTCCAGTCCGGCGCGGACGGCGTCCTGACTGGAAAGGGCTGAAGGAAGCTCGGCAGCTGCTGGTTAACGGCGAGCTACCAATGACCGTCGCGCCTGAGGGGGCGACAAACGGTCATAGTGAACGGCTCGGCCCGTTTGAGCCAGGGGTGGCCCAGATGGGCTTTTGGGCAGTAGAAGACCTGGCGGCGGCAGCAAGGCCAGAAGCCGTTGTGATTTTGCCTATCGGGATTCGCTATAGCTACGTGAAACCCAACTGGCGGCGGCTAGACCAGCTCATGACCCGGCTAGAAGCCGATAGCGGCCTATCACCCCAGCCGATTCAGCCGGGAGATGTCCTTCCAGAAAAAGTATTTAGCCCCAGGCTGATGCGTTTAGGAGAGCATCTACTCGGTCGGATGGAGCAGTTTTATGGCCGCTACAGCGCGACTAAACCCGCTACAACCGCCGAATTGGATTTCACCGAGCGGCTCCAGCTGCTGTTAGACAACGCTTTGCAAACTGCTGAGAGCTATTTTCACCTGCCCCCCACCGGCACAATTGTAGACCGCTGTCGGCGGCTAGAAGAGGCGGGCTGGACGGACATTTACCGAGAAGACTTGCCCAACCTGGAGCAGCTTTCCCCCCTCGATCGCGGTTTGGCCGACTGGGTTGCCCAGGAGGCCAGCCTGCGGCTGCTGCATATGCGCCTGGTCGAATGCTTCGTCGCCGTCGATGGCACCTATATTCCAGCTAAACCGACCTTTGAGCGCTTTGCCGAAACCACGCTGCTGATTTCAGATATGCTGGCTCGCATCCGGGGCGACAAGCTGCCCCGCCGCCCCCGGCTGGGCAACCGCCGGGCGCAGATCACCGTAGGCGAGCCCATCTCCGTCACCGAACGCTGGCCTGCCTACCGGACAAATCGCCGCAGCGCGCGTGCTGCCGTTCAGACCCTGACCCAGGACCTGCAAACCGCCTTAGAACAGATGATTGACCCAGCCTCAGGTGGGTAACTTAAAGGGGCAAACCTCACTTAAAAAATCATGTCTACCGAGTTCGATACGGGCTTACCCAGCGCCCGTCAGGTGCAGATGATGATCCGCGATCGCCAGTCGGTTGAAATTAAGCTGATGACCGGCGATACGCTGACCGGGCAGGTGCAGTGGCAGGACCACAACGCTGTCTGCCTCAACGGCAGCGGCCAGAATACGATTCTGATGCGGGGCGCGATCGCGTATATCAAAACGGCTGGTTAAGTTCGCAGTGGCTCTGTAAAATATCGCTAGTGATTCAGCGATATTTCCTGCTATGGTCCACCCCGCGTTTTTTGCAGTGCTGCCTGTTCGCCTCTCCCTTTGGGTCTGGCGACGCGCTTCGGCTCGCCGGCTTTTGCTCGCCGGACTGGCTGCTAGTATGGCTATTTTAAGCTTTCTGGGGCGACCCGCCCAGGCGGCATACTCGGTTCAGGTTGTGCCCAGCAGCCCAGCGCTAGGAGACACCATCGCGGTCATCGTGCAGGGCTCGGGTCAGCCACCGACGGTGAGCGCTCGCGGGCAGGACTATCCCGCCTATGACTTAGAAGAAAACCGCTTTCGCGCCCTGATTCCCACCAGTCCCCTAGACCAGCCGGGGCGGATAGACATTCGGGTGAACGGCGATCGCGGCACTAATAATATCGCCGTCGGCTTGCGAAACCGCAGCTTCCCAACCCAGTCCATCACCCTTTCCCCGGGGCGTGCCGGTCTGGAAGGTACGGACTATGAATTTGACCGGATGGATGCCCTCAAGGCCCTGACGACGCCCGAAAAATATTGGGACGGCCCGATGGAACGGCCCAGTCGGGGTGCGGTCAGCTCGCTCTACGGCCTGCGTCGCTACTACAACGGCGTCTTTGCCGAAGACTACTACCATCGAGGCGTAGACTATGCCGAAGGCAACGGCGCGCCGATCTACGCCCCAGCGGCTGGCCGCATTGCCCTGGTCGGACGGGTCGCCGACGGCTTTCAGCTCAACGGCAACACGATTGGCATTGACCATGGCCAGGGCGTTACCAGCGTGATGATTCACCTCTCTGGCTTTGAGGTTAATGAGGGCGACTTTGTTGAGGCCGGGCAGCTGATTGGCCGGATGGGGGCAACTGGCTTTGCCACCGGTCCCAACCTGCACTGGGGGCTCTATGTCAACGGCGTCGCGGTCGATCCGGTGCCCTGGCGCTACGATGGCGTCGAGTAGCGGTGTTAGATAGCCTCCGAAGAAGACCCAAAAATTACGGAACTTGATGAAGTCTGTTTAATTCATGTGCTAGCGCTGCAAAGTCGGGGAACCTTAATAAAACGTTGGGAAGCTGAATAACGCGTTCAGCTGAGACCACCCCCTCAAGCAGACGTTTTAAACGGAGTTTTAAGCCGCATGAGTAGCATTGAAAAAATTGTTGAACAGGCCCTGCACGATGGCTACCTTAGTCCGGCGATGGAGTCAGAAGTAGGCCGAATTTGCGACACGGCTGCCGAGCTCTCAATCGATGAGTACGTGGCGCTAGACCGGCTAATGAGCTGTTTGCTCACGGGCGAAGTGGTGGCTGTACCCCGCAAGCAGTTTATCAATGTGATGGAAGAACTCGTGCTGACCGAAGCGATCGCTCAGGTTGCCGAAATTGAATCCACTAGCGGCAGTACCTTGGATTTGGGCGATATCGCCGCCTATGCCCTTAACCGGCTGCCGCCTCTCTATGCGACCACGGAGGAAGGCGCCGACTATCAGCGGCAAAAGGCCCGTATTGAACTGGCCGGGCTGATTGCTGAGCAGGTCAGTAAAGCAGTAGGTCGGAACCTCAATCAGCCTGATTTCTTCCCCAACCGGCACAGTCTCAAGCGCTCTGAAGGCGATGGCTTCCTCAGCCAGGTGAGCGACCTGCTCAACGATCACGCCCATAAGTTTGAGCCCGAAAAAGAGCTGGTATAGCTGATATCGCTACGGGATGACGCTTACGGGCGTGCCCAGCTGAATCCGGCTATAGAGATCCTGAATATCCGAGTTGCGCATCCGCACACAGCCATGGGAGACGGCCTGACCGACCAGCTCTTCCTGATTGGTGCAGTGGAAGCCAATCTGAGACCCGTCTTCCTGCCAAAAGCCAATCCAGCGGGGGCCTAACGGATTGTCTGGCCCTGGCTCAATTACGGCTTTGGTGATCGGATGCTGCCAGGCAGGCTGCTGCTGCATCTGGGTGACTTCAAACTCACCTACCGGGGTTTGCCAGTCGTCTTTGCCAATGGCGACGTCGTACTGCTTGACTCGCTGATCCTGTTCGTAGACCTCCAGCTGCCGCGAAGCGAGACGCACCACCAGTCTAACGGTCGCGGCTGGCTCGCTGTCGGCGACATCGGCGGCGGCATCAATATGCTGTCTTTGCCGATAGCTTTTCCACTGGCTCAGGCTAGCGAACTGAAGCCGCAATCGCGCCGCCGTTGGGCTGGCCACCCGAGGCTCTATCGATAGCTGATGCCATTCCAATCCGGCCAGCAGCACAGCTGAGCCAAAACAAAGGGTGACGAAACAGCGAATAATGGGGGGATGGCGCAGCATATTGCCGTAGGGCCTAGCTGCTTTTACCTTAGCGCTGTCCCAACCAGAACGGGGGCTCTGAACGAGCAACTTGCTAAGATTGGAAGGAACTCAACAGATAGGGTAGCGTGGTGGTCGTCAAACCAGATTGGCTAAGGGTCAAGGCTCCTCAGTGGGAGCGCATCGGCAATGTCAAAAGCATCCTGCAAGACCTCAGCCTGAATACCGTTTGTGAAGAAGCCTCCTGTCCCAACATTGGCGAATGTTTCAACGCCGGGACGGCAACCTTTTTGATCATGGGTCCCGCCTGCACCCGAGCCTGTCCCTACTGCGATATTGACTTTGATAAAACGCCGCGAGGGCTTGACCCGACTGAGCCTCAACGACTAGCCGAGGCCGTCCGGCGGCTGCGGCTCAACCACGTAGTGATTACTTCAGTCAACCGCGATGACCTACCCGATGGCGGCGCCGAACAGTTTGTCCGCTGCCTCCAGGCGGTGCGTCAGAGCTCGCCTCAGACGACGGTTGAAGTCCTGATTCCAGACCTGTGCGGCAACTGGCAGGCTCTGACCACCCTGCTTCAAGCCCAGCCAGACGTACTCAATCACAATACTGAAACTGTCCCTCGGCTCTATCGCCGGACTCGGCCCCAGGGTAGCTATGAGCGCAGTTTGGAACTGCTCCAGCGCAGTCGCGAGCTTGCGCCTTGGGTTTATACCAAGTCGGGAATCATGGTGGGACTGGGCGAAACCGATGCCGAAGTGCGTCAGGTCATGGCCGACCTGCGGGCGGTAGACTGCGATATTCTGACGATTGGCCAATACCTCCAGCCCAGCCAAAAGCACCTTGGCGTCGAAGCCTTTATTCCACCAGACCAGTTTGAGCAGTGGCGGGTAGCGGGGGAAGCGCTGGGCTTTCTCCAAGTGGTGGCTTCGCCGCTGACCCGGAGTTCTTATCACGCTGGGGAAGTACAGCGACTGATGCAGCGGTATCCAAGGCGGCGGGGTGATGGAGTGATCGCGTGATGGGGAAATGGGGGGTGGGTAGGCAGGGGCTTGGTTCCCAAGCCCGCACAGCGAAGTTACCTAGAGTAGGTTGGTGAGCAGGCTGAGCTGTTGGGAATCGCTAGGGCTTTTGGACCGGGGGCGCGATCGCTGCCGCTTTGCCCAAGCGCCAGAATCGACATGGACTACGAACCAGGTGCGCAGGGTTTTGGCCTGTTCTAAATTGAGCTGATCGAGATCGAGCCCGGCAGGGAATAGCGCTGTATTGGGTAATCGGCTCCAGGCGACTTCGCTGGGATAGCGGTCGGCGCCAAAGGGGGTCAGGTCCTGCGGCAGGCGGGTGACGAAGGGGACGACATTGGGTGCGGTGAGGATGCGATCGCGCTGTCGCTCTAGCTGACTGATGCGCCGCTGCCGGGCCTGGGCATAGCTGACGATTGGGGCCGGATAGCCTGAAACCGGCGGTGAGCTACCCAGCTGACCAGCGGGCAGATGGGCGACTTCGGGCACCCAGCGACGGATGAAGCTGCCTTCGGGGTCGCAGCGGTCTACCGCCGTCTGACCAGGGTTGTAAATGCGCGTCCAGGACTTGTCGATACAGTGGGTCACGCCCGACTGCATTGCCCACTGGTAGTGATCGATCGGGCAGTCGCCGTCAATCAGGTGGCGCATGAAATGCAGCGCGCCGTAGCGCCAGTCAATCCCAAGCAGATTGCTCAAAAAGCTGGCGTACATCGCCCGGCTGCGAAAGTTGAGCGCTAGCCACCCCCCCGTTGCTTGCAGGCAGCGGGCGGCAGCATCGATGATTGGGAACCCGGTTTGTCCCTGCTGCCAGGCGGTGTAAAGGGCTTCGTCGAATTCCCAGCCGTCGTCGTCGAAGGGCGTATAGAGCGATCGCAGCTCAAGCTGGGGGAGATATCGAAACCGTTGGGTAAAGCCGTTTCCCCAGCGCAGCCGCGATACAAGCTGCTGATAGCTATTGCTGACCCGGTAATCGCCCCCATCCTGGGCCTGCCAGATCGTCTGCACGCATTCTCGGATCGTGATCGCGCCGAACTTAATATGGGCGCTCAGCCCGGTCGTCGCCTCGGCGCTGGGGTAGGACAGCCGCCAGTAGTAGCGGTCGGCCTTTTCGGCGATAAATTCCTGGAGCAGGCGGCGGGCTTCGGCCGTACCGCACTTGGGCACCGCTTTCCCATCGTCCAGATGGTCCAAACGGGCTAAGTTAGGCAGCGGTTCGCTGAAGATGTCTTCTGGCACCGTTACCGATGGCGGAATGGGCACCATGGGCGATCGCATCTCCTGATACCACCAGTCACGGTAGTGGGGATAGGGCATCAGCTCTGCCGCGCTAGCGACGGGTTCAAACCAGCGAATTTTTAAGTTAGCCTCGGCCAGTACCCGGTTTAGCCGGGCGTCGCGCATGCGCCCATAGATCCGCTCGCAGTCGGTATAGCTGTAGATGCCGTCGGCGCCGGTCTGGCGAACAAGCTCGGGCAAAACTTTGACCGGGTCGCCATAGCGCAGAATCAGCCGCCCGCCGCGCTCGCTCAGATCGTCATCCAGAGCGCTGAGGCAGTCCAGCATAAAACGCACGCGGGCGGCGCCGGTTTCCGGATGATGTAGCAGGGCTCGGTCAAATACAAATACTGGAATCACCGCGCCGCGCCGCGCCGCCCGGTAGAGCGGCGCGTGATCGGCGATCCGTAGATCGCGGCGAAACCAGACCAGGGTGCGGTTCATGACAGACGTGAAATCGCGGTGAGGTCGGCTAGATACACAACTAGTTTAAAGAATCTTGGAGAAAAGGTTATAAATAGTTCAATTGTACTATTAATGCACTACTATTAAGTTAATCCAAAAGGTTGAGTCCCAGGGATTGAGTCAGGCAGATTGAGCCCCACAAATTGAGTCCTATGAATGTTAGAGGTGAGTCATGCTCCATCCGCGCGATCATTACCAGCCGCCCTTCTATGGTGGCAATCCGCATCCGGGTATGCCCCATCCCAGATCGCGGTTATCCTCGCAGCAGGCTGCCCGGTCACAGCCGCCGCAGTCTAGGGTACGGGCCGTTCAGCAAAGTCCTCAGCCAACTGGGAGAAGGCGCGATCGCGGCCATCACAAGGCTCTGCTAGCGGGTAGCGCTATGGCGGTCTTAGCTCTGCTAGCGTTTGTCCCGGCTCAGCTCAAGCCCCAGGCCAGCCGCTTTAACGCTGGCTATACCGGCGCTGGCGATACTGGCCTTTGTCAAGAGGTGATCCAGTCGGGGGCAGAGCTTTCGCGCGATCAGCTCTCTCGTTTGCTGGCCATCCCCGAGCGGTCTTCCAAGCAGGCCGTGCGCCGAATTGTGCTGGAACCCTACTGCCTATTGCAGCCAATTTCAGTTCGGGAAGGGGCTGAGTCTGAGAGGGAAGCCTATCCACTGGCGTTCGACCCCAGTACCTGGTTTGTTGTGCTGTATGAGGGAGACGAGTATGCCGGGTACGACTTTAACTTTCGCCAGTAAGCGCCCCCAGAGAGCTGCCGAGCTGCCGATAGCAAGGCTAAGCAGCGGCTAAACCGGCTCAGCCGTGCGGCTCGAGCGATTGCCCGCTTGCACCAGGAGAACCGGTACGGCTTCGGCGGGGACGGGATAGTGAAAGAGGTAGCCCTGACCATACCTACAGTTCAGCTGACGGAGCTGCTGGAGATGCATTTCCGACTCAATCCCTTCGGCAATCACCTGCATATTCATCGTTTGAGCGATATTTAAAATTAGAGGAACGATACCCAGGCTGTCAGGATTGGCTGTAATCGAACTAACAAACGATCGATCAATCTTTAGGCAGCTGACCGGCAGCGTATGGAGATAGCTCAAAGACGAATATCCGGTGCCAAAGTCATCGATGCTGAGCTGGATATGGCGCTCTCTAAGGGTCCGTAGTACGCCATCCACAAAGGCCCGATTGTCAATGATAGAGCTTTCGGTGAGCTCCAGGCGTAGCTGTTTATAAGAAAGGCCGTTTTCTTGCAGGATGCTCCCAATCCGCCCTAAAAGATTGGGCTGCAGCAGCTGACGGCTAGAAAGATTGACGCTAATCGTAAAGTGCTGATCGACCAGCCCCTGCTGCTGCCACTGCGCCAGATCGGCGCAGGCCTGCTGGAGCACCTGGTCGCCGATCTCGACAATCAGCCCGGTTTCTTCAGCAAAGGGGATAAAGTCATCGGGATAAATCAGACTTTGTCCAGGCTGCTGCCACCGTACCAGCGCTTCTAGTCCGATGATATTGCGGGTTTGCAAATCGACAATGGGCTGGTAGTAAACCACAAATTCGCGCCGATCGAGTGCCTGGCGTAGCCCGGTCTCCAGCTGCAACAGCTGCACCGCTCGTTTATGCATAGCGGGCTCGAACCAGCGATATTGGCCTTTTCCAGAGGCTTTGGCGCGGTACATAGCGGCGTCTGCATCGCGTAGCAAATACTCGGCCGCGTCATATTCTTGTTGTCCCCAGACAATACCAATGCTGACGTTGATAAAAATTTCTCGCTCGGCGAGCTCAAAAGGTTGCGAAAAGCTGTCTAAGAGCCGATCGGCCACCTCGGTCACCTTTTCCGTATCCCAGCTGCCGACAAGCAAAAGGGCAAATTCGTCACCGCCAAAGCGAGCGATTTCGCTGGTGCTGGGATAGCGGGTCTGCAGCTGCAATAGTCGTTCGGCTACGCCCCGCAGCATCTGATCGCCAACGCTATGACCCAGCGAATCGTTGATCATTTTGAAGCGATCGCAGTCTAAGAAAAGTACGGCAAAGTCACAGTCTTGACAAGTCTTGGACCGCTCAATGGCCTGCTCCAGGCGCTCTACGAACCAGACCCGATTGGGCAGCCCGGTCAACCGGTCACGCAGCGCCAGCTCAATCAGCTGATTGTGGGCCTGCTCCAGCTGCTGGGTCCGCTCCCGTACCCGAGTTTCCAACTCTATATTGAATTGCCGGAGCTGCTTTTGGGCAAGCCGCAGTTCCATTTGATACTGGACCCGGGCAAGCACTTCCTCAAATTGAAACGGCTTGGTAATATAGTCGGCTCCGCCGTTACGAAACGCTTTGACCTTATTAATCGGAGTATCGAGGGCGCTGAGAAAAATAATTGGAATATTGACCGTATGAGAGCTATCTTTTAGCCGCTGGCACACCTCAAAGCCGTCCATACTAGGCATCATGACGTCGAGCAAAATCAGGTCGGGCAGCTGGGCGGTGGCTATTGCTAACGCGGCTTCTCCGTCGGCTGCCTGGCTGACCGTATAGCCTTGCTGACTTAAAAGCTTGGCAAGCAGTTTGAGATTTGTCGGATTGTCATCGACAACCAGAATATTCCCTTTTTCAGACTCGGGTGGGTTGGGTGACATGACCGTCTTCAACGTGGCCGTTTAGCCAAATCGTAATGTAACTCTGCGTAACTTTCTAGAATAGAGGCTGCTCAAAGCCTAAACTTTACGCTCGGCAGCTCAATCCGGAAATGCTTACACAGGTTTCCTTAAATTTTATAAAGCTTTTTCATTTAAGCCAATCTGTGACTCAGCCTTGGCAGCATTTCTGAACTCGAGTCGCAGATTGGCGGGCCTAGACCGCTGGCGGTCTGACTGGATCTAGACCGCCAGCGGTCTGTCTGCCGACCAGATTAAATATCAGATATCTCAGATTTTCCCCCAGCCAGCTGCTGACTTTCGAGAAAATCAAGCAGCCCGTTGCAGGCATCGAGCAGCAGCTCAATCACATTGTCAAAGCCAGCTTCGCCGCCGTAGTAGGGGTCAGGAACTTCTTGCTGATCGCGATCGCGGCAAAAATTGCAGAGCAACCTGACCCGCTCACGATAGGCGCCCGTCGAATCAAGCGAGAGGATATCCCGATAGTTGCTGCGATCCATCGCTAGAATCCAATCGAACTGCGAAAAGTCTTCAGGCTGAAACTGACGCGCGCTGCCCACTAAGGTCAGCCCTCGTTTCTGGGCAGCTACGTTCATCCGCCGGTCGGGTGGGCTGCCCAAGTGGTAGCTTGACGTCCCCGCCGACTCACAGACGACTTTACCCTCCAGCTGACGCTGCTGGAGCAGATGATTCATGATGTTCTCTGCCGAGGGAGAACGACAGATATTTCCGAGACAGACAAACAGCAGGCGAATGGGCATGGAGCATTAGCAATGGAGGAAAAGGGCTATAGACCCGGCAGATTGAGCCCACCGGTCAGCTCTTCCATGCGTTCGCGCATCGTCGCCGTGGACTTATTATAGGCATCCTGCATCGCCGCCTTGACCAGGTCTGAGAGGACTTCGGCCCCTTCATTCAGAGCCTCATCGGTAATCTGGACGCTCAGCGGTTCCTGGTTGCCACTCATGTAAACCTTGACCAGGCCGCCACCGGCCTGGCCTTCGATCTCCATATTTTCCAGCTCTTCTTGCAGACGCTTGGCCCCTTCCTGCACCTGCTGAGCCTTTTTGAAAGCTTCAGTCAGCTCTTTCATCTTGCCAAGGCCAAAGCCAAATCCCTGCCCTTTATTCATATTGCCCGCTTGAATTGAAACATTAAGTTGACGTCAAACTATATGGCATGGTACGACTCATCTCTACTTATTGCAATTCTACTGATTGCAATCGCAGCGCCAAAGTCCAGTAAAAAAGCCTCAGCGCGGCTAGAATTCGCCGATGATCTTCACTTCGGTTTGGAGCTGAACGGAAAACCGCTGCTCAATTGCAGCTTGGATATGCCGAATCAGCCCTAGGACATCGCTGGCCTTAGCGCCGCCTAGATTGACAATAAAGTTGGCATGGCGCTGGGCCACCTGGGCTCGGCCGATTTGAAACCCTTTGAGGCCCGCCTGCTCGATTAGCTGTCCGGCGCTGTGCGGCAGAGGGTTGCGAAAAACGCTACCGCAGCTGGGCAGATGGTAAGGCTGAGTGCTGTGACGCTGAGCCAGATCTTTTGCCGTATCGGCCTTGACGGCCGCCGGGTCACTGCCGGGTCGGAGCTGAAAGGTTGCCTGTACCACCGGCCGACAGTCCGTTTGCAAAATCGAGCTGCGATAGCCATATTGCAGCTGATCTGGCTCCAGAGTCGTAAAGCTACCGTCCAACTCCAGCACTGATGTATTCACCAGGACAGCCGCTGTATCCCTACCCTGTGCCCCGGCATTCATCACGACGGCACCGCCGACGGTGCCCGGTATTCCCGCCGTCCACTCCAGCCCGCGCCAGCCGTGCTTGGCCGCTTTCCAGGCCAGCGTCGCTAAGGGCTCACCCGTGAAGGCCGTAACCTGACCCGATTCCGCTTCAAATCGAGTCTGCCGCAGGTAGCGCGTGCAGATGACGAGTCCTGGCAGGCCGCGATCGCTAATCAATAGGTTAGACCCAGCTCCCAACAACGCAATTGGCATCCCCTCGGCCTTTGCCCAGCGCCAGCTCTCCCCTAGCTCCGCCAGATTACGCGGTAGGGCTAGCCATTCAGCCGCCCCGCCGACTCGCAGCGTGGTCAGCTCGGCGAGTGAGGCGTTGGCTTTGAGCTCACATTTGAGCTGAGAATCAATCAGCGATGGGTTCATGCTAGTTAATTAGCGCTTCCTGGGGCGACGAGGCAGATTGCTGAAAGCCGCTCATCACCTCGGGAATGACCTGATTGAGATTACCTGCGGTCAGAAAAATCGCAATGTCGCCGGCCCGTAGACCGCTGCTGAGCCGCTGCTTAACGGCTTCGAGACTGGCCTGATATTCGGTCTGGGAATGGTGCAGCGCGATCGCATCCCGTACCTGCTCACCGCTAATCTGATGGCAGTTGACTTCTCCCGCCGCGTAGATGTCGGTAACAATCACCTGGTCAGCGTCGTCAAAAGCGGTGGCGAACTCATCCAGCAGCGCCGCCGAACGGCTGTAGCGATGGGGCTGGAAGACCGCTACCACCCGCCGTGACTGACCTGAGCGCAGTGGCTCGCTGCTCTGCTGTTGGGCGGCAGCCAGGGTGGCCCGAATTTCGCTGGGGTGGTGCGCGTAGTCATCTATAAATAGGATGTCGCTATGATAGCCGCGCCGCTCAAACCGCCGCCGCGCCCCCTGGAACTGTCGCAGAATAGTCGCAATTTGGCTAAAATCGATACCAAGCAGACGACCGACCGCGATCGCGGCCATCGCATTGCTCAAATTATGCTGCCCTAACAGCGGCAGGTCCAACCTGCCCAGCCGCTTACCGCGCTCCCAGACATCAGCTGTCATGCCCTGAGCGCTTTTTCGAATGTTATCTGCAACATAGTCCGCATCCGACCCCGTCCCCAGACCGTAGCTGACCGTGGGACGCAGCCGGTCACGCACCGTCGGGCAGTCAAGATTACCTACGACAACCTGGCATTGGCCAGAAAATGCGGTGAAGATGCCGACAACTTCATCTAGGCTGCTGTAGTGATCGGGGTGGTCGAGCTCAATATTTGTCACGACTCCAATCTGAGCCGTTAGCTTGGCTAGGGAACCGTCTGACTCATCGGCCTCGGCTACCATATAGCGGCTTTCACCCACATGGGCATTGCCTTCCCAAGCAGAGACCTCTCCGCCAATCACGATGGTTGGGTCTAGTCCCGCCTTCAATAGCAGGTAGCCAATCATGCTGCTGGTCGTGGTTTTGCCATGGGTACCGGCAACGGCGATGCCCTGGTGCTGCTCCATAAGCGCCGCTAGAATGTCAGACCGGTGAAAGATGGGGCAGCCTAGCTCTACGGCAGCTTGGTATTCAGCATTACTCTGGCCAATCGCCGTTGAGCAGACCACCTGGGGCAGCCCCTGGGTCCAGAATGAGAGATTTTCAGCCACCTGAGACCAGAAGATATGCACGCCTTGGGCTTCCAATCGCTGGGTGATATGGCTTAGCCGTAGGTCCGATCCGGAGACCGGCAAATTTTGCTGGGCTAGCACATAGGCGAGGGCCGACATGCCAATTCCACCGATACCGATGAAATGAAACGGTCTACCGCTGAAATCGACTGAATTCAGCATAATTACTACCTCACACACCACACCACAGCAATATCAGGCGTATCATACCAGGAAAATTCAAAATGGCTACGGCATCTCCTGGATTTTCGCGCCGCAGATAATCAATGCCCGCATAGTTGCCCAAGAGCCTATATCTGTACAGGGTGACTACACTGGACGGACAGCCCAATTCCAAAGCCTGCCTTGAAGATTACCCAAATTTCAACTCGGAAGTCTGAAATAATAGCTCATTTCCCTAGCGCCAAAGCACTAAAATTCTCTTGTGAGATGAAATAAATTCTGCCCTGGCTATAGCTCAGCTTTGACCAGGAATAGTTCGAATTTAGACAGACAATGCGGTATGATAATTTAGCTTATTACTAACGAATCTGGACATCAATAAGACAGGGGTAAAGCGTAGTGATTAGAGTAGCCATTAACGGTTTTGGTCGCATTGGCCGGAACTTTTTGCGGTGTTGGCTGACCCGAGAAAATAGTCAGTTAGAAGTTGTCGCAATCAACGACACCTCTGACCCCAAAACCAATGCCCATCTGCTCAGATATGACTCGATGCTCGGTCGTTTAGACGCGGATATTAGCGCCGGCACCGATACGCTCACCGTCAACGGCAAGCCACTGAAGTGCTGCTCCGATCGCAACCCTAACAACCTTCCCTGGAAAAGCTGGGATATTGACCTAGTGATCGAGTCTACCGGCGTGTTTCGGAGCGCTGAAGGCGCCGCTCGTCATATCGAGGCGGGAGCGAAAAAGGTCCTGATTACGGCTCCGGGCAAAGGACCCAACATCGGCACCTACGTCATCGGTGTAAACGAACAGGATTACGAACATGACAAGAACGACGTCGTCAGCAATGCCAGCTGTACAACCAACTGTCTGGCGCCGGTTGCCAAAGTCATCAACGACAGCTTTGGCATTATCAAAGGCACGATGACGACGACACACAGCTATACAGGTGACCAACGCCTGCTAGACGCGAGCCACCGCGATCTGCGCCGGGCTCGAGCCGCTGCGCTCAATATTGTGCCAACTACGACCGGTGCTGCCAAAGCCGTGGCCATTGTGATTCCTGAGTTGAAAGGTCGCCTCGACGGGATTGCCCTGCGCGTCCCGACGCCGAACGTCTCGGTTGTGGACCTGGTTGCCCAAGTTGAGAAAAAGACGATCGCCGAAGAGGTCAATGCAGCGCTGAAGTCGGCTGCTAACGGCCCTATGAAGGGAATTCTGGGCTATTCAGAAGAAGAGCTGGTCTCGGTTGACTATCGCAAGAGCGACGAATCTTCGACGGTTGACTCTAGCCTTACCCTGGTCTTAGACGGCGACATGGTCAAGGTCATCGCCTGGTATGACAACGAGTGGGGCTACAGCCAGCGGGTGGTAGACCTGGCCGAGCTAATGGCCAAAAAGTGGGCTTAGGTACCAGTCTCAGCGTTCAAACCAGTCGCTTGCTGCGTTAGAAACGCAAAGAAGCAGCCTTCGATGATTGAAGGCTGCTTCTTTATGGTCTTAAGCAGATAAAGCGACTGGCCCGACAGCGGCTGCTCCGGCTAATTCCCTAACCTAAGGCTAAGCCTGACACCCTTAAGATCTGGGCAAGGATGGTCTTGTAGATAGGCATCTACGCAGGACTGACAAGCCTCCAGGTAGCTAAAGGCAGCGACTAGCTGTGACCAGCTGGGGGTTTTACTGAAGGTGATTCCTGCTTGCTTCGCAGCTTTTCGGCAGGCGTTAAATTTGCCATAGCGGCTTTCCAGGTCTGCCTTCGTCAGTGATATTGGCGCGGCTGGAAGAACAGTTTGCGCTGGAGCTGCCCTGTCTATCTGATCTAGCTGCTTGACAGCACCCTGAGCCACGGTGAAAATGGCCGCTGCATTCTGAATATCCTGGCTGTGGTTACCTTGCAGCTGTGCCAGCAATCGTTCTATTTTTTGCTTACCCATGATGGTTATCTCGTTTGACCCCTAGGGATCTAACAGCGACCGATTGATCGAAGCCTGATCCGTATAGAGCTGGGGGCGATCGCGCCTGTCCTCTTCATTGTCGCTGGGTAAAGCAGGCTGGGGGTCACCCCTCAAAAGCTCGCCGTCTTCATCTTTACGCTTCCACCATAGAATAACGGCTTTAACCGCCTTCACAAGCTGGAGGAAGCGGCCCGGAAAGGCGACATAGCCCCAGTGAGTCTGAACCATTGCCTCTGGGTCACCGACGGCATCAAAAGCATCGGACAGGACATCTAGCTGGGCACCCATCTCCGCCATCTCAGAGGCCAGCTGGGCAATCAGCAATTCTTTTTCCTGAAGCTGAGCCAGCTTCTGATTTTGCAGCTGGTCGATCAGGCCCTGAAAATGCCGGATCCGCTCTCGCAGCTGGAGGGTTGTGTCCTTATGCTCTGTATTTCTGCGAATCAGCTGGGCGCGACTGCGATTGGTAAAGACCAGGCAGTCCCGCATTTCCGCGTAAAGTGTATTCGCCTGCTCATGCCCTAACCCCTGAATACTTTTGGGAAACTCAGTTGCCGAACGAAACCGAGCCGTATCCGACGCTGACGAGGCCATATGCGATAGATTCCTAAAGTCTCTTTTTCTATCCTGGCATGGCTTAGCAGGAATCTCCTGAGGAAAATCACAGATCAAAATAAACTTGATAGACGATTTGTATCAGTTTCATCTGCCTGCTAAACAAATCCCTCCGCTTGTCAGGGCCGGTGGAGGCGATCGCACTTGATCGCAGCGTAGAAATTCAGCCGCTGCATGGGCTCTTTCAAACTGACCTGACAGAGCGACTCAATCCGCTCCAGGCGGTGCAGCAGAGTATTGCGATGAATATGCAGAGCCGCCGCCGTTTCCGCTAGCGAGCCACCGTGGTCGAGATAGCTTTCCAGGGTTTCTCGCAGATTGCCGTTACGTTTGCGGTCGTAGGCCAAAATGGTTTCGAGCTGGGCTAGGTAGGAATTAACGGCCCGCTCCTGGGGCGAAAGGCGGTAGAGCCAATGGAGAATGCCGAGGTTGTGAAAGGCGATCGCGCCCTGCTGCTGCCCGGTGGCGATCGCGATATGCAGCGCTTCCTGGGCCTGCTCATAGCTGGACTGGAGGGTGATATTTCCAACCGCAGCGGGCGGGCTGACGTCGCCGATGCCGACTAAGAGCGGCGTTGCCCTGGCCAGGGACTCTGCCATTGCAGTCGCCTGTGCTAGTCCCTGCTGGGAGGTTTCGCATTCCACGACAGCGACCCAGCCGCGATCGCGGGGAAAAAGCAAAAACGGCTGCCGCTGCTGCTCTAGCCAGTGACGGATCGGCTTCTCTAAGGAGTCGGCAACCTGGGCCTGGGTGCTGTGAATGATCCAAACCTGATGGGGACGGTCGAGCCGATAGTGAAGCTGCTGGGCCTGCTCTTGCAGCGCGACCGAACCGGCCTCTTCATTGAGTAATCTTGTAAAGAAGTCGCCCTGAAGCGCGATCGCGGCCTGCCGCACCGACTGCTCTTTAAATAAAATCAGCGCGGCTACCGTCGCCCCGTGGCTCAGGGCCAGCTCATCCAGCGGCGTCAGCGGGGCATGACCGGCAATCATCCAGATATAGCCATGGATTTCCCGCTTCACGATAATCGGCGCAACGATCCGGGCCATCGTCATTCCCAGCTCGGGCATCGGCGGCACCTGTACCGGCTTCATCGTTTTTAGCAGCTGGGTATAAATTCCGGCCTGGGTGAGCTGCTCTACTAGCTGGCGGGTCGTCTGGCCCTGTTCGACGCTGCGGCTGCGGGCCGGATCGACCTCACCCTGTTGAGCTGCCGCCAGTACCTGAAACCGCGACGATTCGATTGTGATGGATCGGTGCAGCAAAGCGGCCAAGGTTTGGGTCAGCTCGCTCAGGCCAGCCCCCTGCAAGACTAGCTGAGTAAGCCGCTGGCTCAGCTGGGCCGACTGCTGGAGCAGGTCGTGCTGCTGATTGACCAGGCGATTGAGGATGACCTCGGTAACCTGAATAAAGAGCAGCTCGGGCGAGGTTTCAATAATCGGCAGACCCAGCGCATCCGCCTGCTGCCGCATCAGCTCGGGCACCTGGTCGAAATAGTGACTGACGCTCAGCACCAGGCCGCAAAATCCCAGCTGATTGAGCTTTGGAATGAAGGTTTCTTGAAGTTCGGGCTGCTGGTGCAGGCCCAGACCGGTCGTCAGCAGCAGAACCCCCTGGCGCTGCCACTGATAGTGGGCATGAACCAGGTCTACCACATGCACCCACTGAATTTCTCGGTCTAACCCCGCCGCCCCCGCCACTAGCCGAGCCTCGGCGAATACCGGGAATTCTAGGGCTTCACGAACGGTCAGCATGGGCAGAGCGGCTGGCAAACGGCTTGAGATTACTGATTATTATGCCGTCAGCAGCTATTTCTGTTCTGCTGCCGTTCTGAACGAAATTCTGGGCTAGATTCTCAGGGCCGGGACAAAATCGGGCTCCGTCAGAGCCGGGCGGGTGATCCGGAAGGGTGAGATGTCGTGGGGCGTGGCGCCCTCAATCGCCAGGTCGCTGAGAATCTGACCCAGCAGGCTGGCGAACTTATAGGCATGACCCGCGCCAACGCAGAGCCAAATCTGGGGATGCTGCGGCAGCTGGTCTATGACAAAATCGCGATCCGGGGGCATCGTGTAGAGGCAGGTTTTGGTATAGCGCTTCGGCCCGACGAAGTTGGGAATGTTGGCCGCCAGGAAATCATCCAGCTGGCTTTCGCGGATGGAGTTGGCCTCAAAGCTGCGGGTGCGAGCCGTCACCACGTCACCTGAAGCGTCAATGGCGGCTTTAGTGGCGACTTCGCCATAGATCGGGAAGCCGTAGTAGCTGGCCTCGTCCTTCCACTGAAAGATGGGAAACTGGCCTATGGTAAATTCCTTGAGGTGGGGCGTAGCGTAGTATTTTACCTGCTCCTGAGTAATTGTGAGAGGCAGGCTCATACCGACGGAGGCCAGCAGCTCGTTCGTCCAGGCTCCCGCCGTGACCACCAGCTTTTCGGCAGTGAACGCGCCCTGTTCGGTTTTGACCAGAGCGCCACCGCTGGGGTCAGGCTGAATGCTAATCACCGGGCAATGGTCCAGAATATTAGCACCGTAGCCCCGAGCCAGGGAAACGTGAATCGCGTTGCCCCGGGAGGGATCGGCGATGCCAGTCTGGGCCTGGTATAGCGCAACGACGTCTGCTTGCGGTTGGAATTGGGGGAAGCGATCGCGCAATCCATCTCCATCCAGCCGCTCGTAGGGAATATCGGCCCGATCCATCGCTTCAGCATAGTCTTCGACAATTTGCCGGTGGGGGCTGTCCTTAAAGGCAATCTGCACGCCGCCGGTACGAATGACCGGGGAAATGCCGGACTCTTCAGCGATAGTCTCCCACGCCTTGTAGGTATAGGGCGTGAGCCGGGCGTATTTTTCCTGATGGTAGGCTAGGCGAATAATCCGAGAATAGTCCTGAGAGCCGCCGTTAAAATGGAACAGGGGGAACTGCTCAATTCCCAGCACCTCTGCGCCGGCCCGCCGCGAAAGCCAGTAGAGGGCCGCGCTACCAATGCCGCCACAGCCCAGAACGATGTACTTATAGTGCGTCTGCATAGAATCCCTAGGCTGAAGAGAACGATTAGCCTGACCGCATCCTAAGAATCCCGGTGGGAAAATTCAAGGTAAGGCGCTCCAGTCTTTCGCTCCATAACCTGTGCAGATTTCACAATGATCGGATTGTCTAAACCGTAATCAACTGGCGCTCAGGCAGTCGAGTCGCCTCAGGAACGCGGCGTCCCACCGCCGCCGCAATCGGTCGCAGGCTGTTGACTAGCTCAACCATCGCCGGCAGCGACAGCGCCTGACGGGCGTCAGAAACTGAGGCTTCGGGCTCGGGATGGCATTCCACAATCAGGCCGTCGGCCCCGGCGGCAACGGCGGCGCGGGCCAGGGCGGGCACCAGTTCGCGCTTGCCGGCAGCATGGCTGGGGTCAACAATCACCGGCAGATGCGTAATCTGCTTTAGGGCGACAACGGCCCCCAGGTCGAGCACGTTGCGGGTATAGGTGTCGAAGCTGCGAATGCCGCGCTCGCAGAGAACCACGTTGGGATTGCCGTGGCTGAGGATATATTCAGCCGCCATGATGAATTCTTCTAGGGTTGCCGCGAGGCCGCGCTTGAGTAGGATGGGTTTGCCTGCCTGGCCGAGCGCTTTCAACAGGTCATAGTTCTGCATATTGCGACTGCCTACCTGGAGCAGGTCGGCATGGGCCGCAACGGCGTCAATCTGGTCAATGGCCATCACCTCAGTCACCACCGGCAGCTCATAGCGCTGGCGCACCGTTGCCAGAATTTCTAACCCAGCTTCACCCAGCCCCTGGAATTTGTAGGGCGAGGTGCGCGGCTTGAATGCGCCGCCGCGTAGGCCCTGCACCGGCGCATTCAGCAGGTGTGTGGCGACCGTTTCCATCTGGGCCATGTCTTCGACTGTGCAGGGACCACCAATGATGAACAGGGCTTCGCCACCGACGCTGATGCTGTCGGTCAGGGCAATCTCGGTACGGTGCTGGGGATGGGATTTGGCTGCGAGCTGGGCGTCTTGCATGGGAGTCTCCGGAGGGGTGTTTTAGGGTATTTGAGAAGAATTGGAATAATTGAAAGCTCATGAAAAAGCCCGAAGCTTGGGGCTCCGGGCAAGTCGTTTTGGCATAGCGACCGTTTACCCAGAGCTTGGCGGGGCGTAAAAAAATCCAAATTGCCAGTTTAGAGTCGTCATTTGCCGTCGGCTTGAATTCAGTAAAGCGTAAAGGGGAAAAGCGGGCTAAAAAAGCAAAAACCGCAGAGGGCTATCTCTGCGGTTCACTGGAAGCCCATGCAAAATGGGGCTCACCTCCAGTGAACCGGGCTAAACCAAAAGTAAAATCGGCGGGTTGATTTCTGCATGACCCAAAAATGCCCGAAAAATGCTTTGCTTTCAGCAATGTAACAGGGGCCACCAAAAACGTCAACTACTTCACCGCAATGCACTCAATTTCGACCAGCACATCTTTGGGCAACCGTGACACCTCCACGCAGGCTCTAGCCGGGGCATCTAGATCGCCAAAATACTTGGCATAGACGCCGTTCATCGCGCCAAAATCGTCCATATTGCTGAGGAAAACGGAGGTCTTGACCACGCTAGCCAGGCTAACGCCAGCGGCGGCCAGGATCGCTTCCAGGTTCTGGATTGCTTTTTCCGTTTGGGCGGCGGCGTCGCTGCCTTCGATCTGGCCGGTTGCCACATCCAGTGGAATTTGCCCGGCAACAAAGATCATTTCACCCGAGGCGACGATGGCCTGATTGTAAGGGCCGACAGGGGCGGGAGCCTGGTCAGTTTGGATAATGTGACGGGTCATAGTGGGGTATCAAGAAGGTCAGCCACATTATCGCCCTTCAGCTGCCTCAGCGGTCAACTGCTCAATTCATGCTCAACTGGGGACGGATGCCATAATGACGATAGCGCCAGTAGTCCTGAAGAATCTGATCGTGGTCAAAGCAAAGTTTCGTCGGAATTTCCCAAGGGTTGAACAGGCTGAGGGCTTTAGCGTCGTCTCCAGCTGCAGGTGTTCCCACCGCAGTTGCGATAAAGACAATGCTGAGGGTATGCTTGCGCGGATCCCGGGCCGGGTCTGAATAGACCTGGAACTGTTCGATCAGGGTGACGGTCAGGCCCGTTTCTTCCTCAGCCTCTCGGACTGCTGCCGTTTCGACCGCTTCGCCATAGTCCACAAAGCCACCCGGTAAGGCCCAGCCGTAGGGCTGGTTGTGCCGCTCGATCAGCACGATGGGTCGGTGGGGGCGATCGCGCATTTCAATAATCAGGTCCACCGTCGGGGCAGGATTACGGTAATTCATGACGCATTCTTTCCAAAAGCAGATTATCCCTCCAAACAACCGTGTTAAAGTCGATAGGATTCGGCGGCAAACCCTTCTTAATTTATGTCTTCAACTCAAGCCAGGACCAGCGGCGTTCTTTTGCATCCGACCTCTCTCCCTGGGCGCTTTGGAATTGGCGATATTGGCCTACAGTCCTATCGATTCATTGACTTTTTAGCTGAGGCGAAGCAGCAGCTGTGGCAGATTTTGCCCCTGGGGCCGACCGGCCATGGCAATTCGCCCTACATGTCCTACTCTTCGATGGCGGGCAACCCGCTGCTGATTAGCCTGGAGACGATTCAGGCCCATGGGCTGCTAGATCCGGAAGACTTGCTGATCGAGTCGCCCTTCCCCAACGAGCGCGTAGACTTTGACCGGGTGATCCCGTTTAAGCTGGGCCGATTGCGGAAGGCCGCAGAGCGGGTTAAGGATCGGGCCGACAGCGAAACCCAGACCGCGTTTAGCCAATTTTGCGAAGCGCGGAGCGTCTGGCTGGAGGACTATGCCCTGTTTATGGCGATCAAGGGCGAGCAGAACGGTGCTAGCTGGAGCCAGTGGGAAAGCGCGATCGCGCGGCGTGAACCAGACGCCCTAGACCGCAAGCGGGTAGAGCTCGCCCCCGAGATTTTCTATCACAAGTACATGCAGTTTGAGTTCTGCCGCCAGTGGTTTGACCTGAAGCGCTATGCCAACCAAAACGGCATTAAGATTGTGGGCGACATGCCGATCTACGTAGCGCACGACAGCGTAGACGTGTGGGCCTTCCCAGAAAATTTCATGCTCGATCTGGACACCTTGAAACCGTCTACGATGGCCGGGGTGCCGCCGGACTACTTCAGCGAAACCGGGCAGCTCTGGGGCAACCCCACCTATAACTGGGAAGAACTCCAAAAAACCGAATTCAGCTGGTGGCTCCAGCGCATTCAGGCGCAGCTAGACTACAACGACCTGATCCGGATTGACCACTTTCGCGGCTTTGAGTCCTACTGGGCGGTTCCCGGCGACCAGGATACAGCCATCCACGGCGAATGGGTGGAAGCGCCAGGCTACGCCTTTTTTGAAACCGTCGAGGCGAAGCTGGGAAAGCTACCCTTTCTGGCTGAGGACTTGGGAACGATTACGCCCGAAGTTGGGGCGCTGCGGGACCGGTTTGAATTTCCCGGCATGAAAATCCTCCAGTTTGCCTTTGGTTCGGACCACCGCAATCCCTACCTGCCCTACAACGTCGGTGAAAATTTCCTCATTTACACCGGCACCCACGACAACGACACGACCGTGGGCTGGTTTCAAAATGGGACAGACTATGAAAAAGAGCGTCTTTCCTCCTACATCGGTGCCTTCAACCCGGAGACCGTCCACTGGTCGATGATCCGCCTAGCCCTGGGTTCCGTTGCCAAACAAGCCGTAATACCGCTCCAGGATCTCTTAGGCCGCGACAGCGAGTCTCGCATGAATACGCCAGGAAAAGCCGAAGGTAACTGGGAATGGCGGTTTGAAGAATCGGTGCTGACCCACAAAATTCGCGAGCAGCTCAGCTATCTCACCGACCTCTACGGGCGTGCCCCCGGCCAGTGGGACGAGCCCCAGGATTAAACCCAGAGCTAAACCGTAACCGAACCTCAAAACCGAACCTCGAAGCACAGGGGGCTTTGCTACCCTATGTTTAGGGAATTTTGGTTTACTCTACGGCAACTGGGGCAACTGGGGCAACTGGGGCAACTGGGGCAACTGGTGGCAATTGGTATTTGTAAAGCCGAACTAGGAGGGCATGATTGATGGCTGCAACTGACTTCAAAGATTATTACGCCATTCTCGGGGTCAGTAAAACGGCGAGCGCAGACGACATCAAAAAGGCTTTCCGCAAGCTAGCGCGCAAATACCATCCTGACGTAAACCCTGGCGACAAGTCGGCCGAAGCTCGCTTTAAAGAAGTCAGCGAAGCCTATGAAGTGCTGTCAGATCCAGAGAACCGTAAGAAATACGACCAGTTCGGTCAATATTGGAAACAGGCGGCCCGGGGTGGCCCGGCTCCAGGTGGGGCCGACTATGGCGGCTTTGACTTCAGTGCCTATGGCAGCTTTGACGAATTTATCAACGAGCTGCTGGGTCGCTTTGGGACTGGCTTCGGCGGTGCGACGCCAGGCGGTGGCTCGACCTATGGCTATCGCACTCGGACGGGTCCAAGCGGCTTTGGTAACAGCGGCTTTGGCTTTGACCCCCGCACCGCTAGCCAGGCCAACTTTGACCAGGAAGCCAGCATTCGGCTCAGCCTTAGCGAAGCCTTTAACGGCTCTGAGAAGCGCTTGCAAATTGGCAGCGAGGTGGTGAATGTGCGGATTCCACCCGGGGCTAAGCCCGGAACCAAGATTCGCCTGCGGGGTAAAGGAACGCTCAATCCTTATAATCAGCAGCGGGGCGATATTTATTTAATCGTGGAACTGATTCCCCACAATTTTTTCCAGTTTGAAGGCGATAACCTGGTCTGCGAAGTCCCGATTACACCTGACGAAGCCGTTCTAGGGGCCAAAATTGAGGTACCGACGCCCGATGGCAGCGTTACCATGAATGTGCCCGCTGGAATTCGCTCCGGGCAGTCCCTGCGGCTGAAAGGGAAAGGCTGGCCTAAGCCTAAAGGGGAACGCACTGACCAGCTGGTGAGGGTAATGATTACCCCGTCTAAGTCATTAAGTGATACCGAGCGTGAGCTTTACGAAAAAATTCGCGACAGCCGGACAAAAGACCCTCGGCAGCAGCTGAGCGGGATTAAGCTGTAGCTGTAGCTGAGAAGTGGGTCGTATTGTTGTCACATTCGGCGAATTTTGTAACCTACTACTCAATTTGAGCTCTAGAAAGCTTGTACTGTTGGATTGCCCCACGGTATGTAGAGCTAGCTATGCAGCACAACACATCTGTCTTAACAGTCGATGCCTTAATTCGCACAGCGGCAGTTGCAGCCGAGAATACGGACTATATTACGGCAGTTGAAAAGTATAGCCTGGTGCTAGAGCAGGTGCCAGATCACGCTCGGGCCTACGGCGATCGCGGCTTGGTCAAAGCCAATATGGGCGATCGTCAGGGCGCGATCGCGGATCTGCGCCGGGCCGCTACCCTCTTTTTAGACCAGGGCCTGACCGCCAACTACGAAATGGTGATGAAATACCTGGATGGCCTAGAGCATCGCTAATCGAGCGCTCACAGCAACGGCTGCTGTTACTGCGAGCCACTCTATCGCTACGGAATAAGCTACCAAATCACGACCGCTACTCCACCGTGACCGACTTAGCGAGATTTCGAGGCTGATCCACATCCAGGCCGCGCCGGGCGGCAATATGATAGGCCAAAAGCTGGAGCGGAATCACCGTCAGCACCGGCGACAGCAGCTCGTCTACCACCGGCACCGGCAGCAGCGAATCGAAGGTCTCTTCGGCATCGGCATCGTTCATCGGGGCAACGCCAATCAGCTGAGCATCGCGGGCTTTGGCTTCCTGGGCGTTAGAGAGGACCTTCTCGTAGACGCTGCCGGGGGCCGCGATCGCGACCACCGGCACCTTCTCATCCAGCAGCGCAATCGGCCCGTGCTTCATCTCGCCTGCTGGGTAGCCCTCGGCGTGAATGTAGCTGATCTCCTTCAGCTTCAGGGCGCCCTCTAGGGCAATCGGATAGTTGATGCCGCGACCAATAAAGATGAAGTCCTGAGTTTCCGAAAACTCGTGGGCCAGCTCTTCGATATAGCGTTCTTGGCTTTCCAGCACCAGCTCCATCTGGGCCGGAAGCTGACGCATCGCTGTGACAATCTCCTCCAGCCGAGCGGGGGTGAGCGTCTGACGCTGATAGGCAAGCTCTAGAGCCAGAACGTAAAAGGCCATCAGCTGGGCCGAAAAGGTCTTCGTCGCTGCGACACCAATCTCAATTCCGGCGTGGGTATCAATGATGTGGGGCAAGAGTCGGCCTAGGGAGCTTTCTGGACGGTTGGTAATCCCCAACAGGCGAGGCTGATCGGCCGCTTCGGGACTTTCGGATCGGCGCTTTTGCTCCATTTCCAATGCTGCCAAGGTATCGGCCGTTTCGCCGGACTGGGTGACGCCAATGGTCAGCGTATTCGGCATCAGCGGCGGGGGCGCATAGCGAAATTCTGAGGCGTAGTGCACCGAAGTAGGAATGCCCGCTAGCTGCTCCAGCAGATGTTTGCCCACCAGGCTGGCGTGCCAGCTGGTGCCACAGGCAACGATTTGGATGTGCTGGAGGTCGGCTAGGAGGGCAGGCGCGATCGCCATCGTCACCGGCGATTTTTGCTGATCGGCGCTCCAGCCTTCATCTAGGTAAGCTTCCAGGCAGGCGCGTACGACGCCGGGCTGCTCGTAGATCTCCTTCAGCATGAAATGCTTGAACCCCTGCTTCTCCACCATGATCGGGTTCCAGTTCAGCGTCAGGGGATGCTTCTTGAGGCGGTGGCCGGTAAAGGCGTAGACCTCAGCGCCCAGGGGCGTCAGCCGAGCAATTTCGCCATTGTCCATCGGCAGTACGGCCCGGGTATAGGGCACGATCGCAGGCGTATCCGACGCGCAGAAAAATTCGCCCTGGCCAAAGCCAATCGCCAGGGGAGCCTGCTGCCGCACTACGATTAGCTCATCGGGGAAATCGGCCGACACCATGGCCAGAGCAAAGGCTCCTTGGAGGCGGTTGACGGCCTGGCGCATGGCTTCTAGCAGCGGCGACTGGCGGCCCAGCTGATTGTCGGCGGGCGGATGGGCCAGATATTCCGCGACCAGATGGGGGATAACCTCAGTATCGGTGTCAGAGCGAAACTGGTGGCCTTTCGCTTTCAGCTCTGCGCGCAGCTCGCGATAGTTTTCGATAATGCCGTTTTGGACGACGGCAATCCGCTCTTTGCTGTCGGTGTGGGGGTGGGCATTGTGCTCTTCAGGCTTGCCATGGGTAGCCCAGCGGGTATGGCCGATCCCTACCCGCGCCGGGTCTTCTAGCCCTTCTAGCTTGACCTGGAGGTTTTGTAGCTTACCCTTGGCTCGGGTCCGCTGCAGCTGCCCTTCAGAGATAGTAGCAACACCCGCCGAGTCATAGCCGCGATACTCTAGCTTCCGCAGCCCCTCGATCAGAATGCCGCTTGCAGGCTGGGTCCCAATGTATCCAACAATGCCACACATACATCATGCCTCACGCTGTTCTGGAAGGTACTCACTTGAGGCAAGCGTTCCAACCTCGGTCAATACCTTTGCACAAGAATAGCTGAGTATATCTGATTTGAGCCAAGCCGGGTCAAGTTCGTAGCTGCGGCTATTGAAACCAAAATCCGGTCAGCAGCAGCGGAATCAGCAGCGCGGCCACAATCACCAGCATCAGCGTGGCGGCATCGACCTCAACAACCTTTCTTTTTGGCTCATTCATAGCGATTGTGCTGGCTAAACCCCTAGGGCGATAGATGTTGAGAGGCAGTGACCCTATCATAGCGGTCGCGATCGCGATTTTCATACCGCTGTCCGCAGGATGTCAGCTAGCGATAGGATTTATGCTGATAGCCGTAAGCTTAAGTGCCGGAGCACAGCTGTAACAATGAGAGATTGGATTTTACCCACGCTGTGCACCTTTGTCTTTTGGGGGCTTTGGGGCTTTATTCCGAAAATCACCACCCGCTATCTGCTGCCGCAGGATGCGATTGTCTATGAGGTTGCGGGCGGTTTGCTAGTCGCGGTCCTAGCGCTGACCCGAGTTCGCTTTCAACTCGATTTTCACCCCATCGGTTCAGCTCTGGCGCTGAGTACCGGCGTGCTGGGATTTCTCGGCGCGTTTTTCTTTCTAACGGCGGTGACCAAAGGGCCGGTGACGCTGGTTTCTTGCCTATCGGCGCTCTATCCGGTGCTGACGGTGCTGCTGGCGATCGCGTTTCTGCATGAAACGCTGACGCTGCGCCAGGGGCTTGGGGTCGGGCTGGCCGCGATCGCGATGATCCTAGTTGCAGCCTAGCCCTCCTGTTCATAGTTTAGAAGGGATGCGCTAGATTGATGACGGCAGGCAATCTCGAAACAGCTATGGCAACGGGTCAAGATACGCTTTTTGAACGGTTTTTAGCACCCGTATTGGGGCAGCTCTTAGATCGTGAGGCCATGCTTCAGCTGCGGCGCAGCGTCGATTGGGCAGCCGCAGCTGACCAGTTTGGCGCGGTGGGCTATCCAGACTACTATCAGACCGGCAACTTTCACGGCATCGAGGGCGGCTATCTGTCACCGGACGCAGCCGTCACCTACGACCCCATTACCCAATATGTGCTGCCGCCGAATGAAACCTGGGTGCGTCAGAACCTAGTTGATACTATTCAAGGCCAGCCCCGACGAATTCTAGACCTGGGCTGCGGCACCGGTTCCACGACGCTGTTACTCAAGCAGGCGTTTCCAAAAGCTGAGGTGATCGGGCTGGATCTGTCGCCTTATATGCTGGCTGTCGCCGAGCAAAAGGCTACCGCTGAAGGACTATCGGTGACATGGATACAGGGAGATGCGGCCCAGGTTCCCTTTGCAGATGCTTCCTTTGACCTGGTGTCAGCCTCTCTTTTGTTTCACGAAACGCCGCCATCCGTCGCCCGGGCGGTGCTAGCGGAGAGCCATCGACTGCTCAAGCCAGCGGGAGAAATCGCCATCCTCGACGGCAATCAGCGCACCCTACGCTGGGCCGGCTGGCTAAACGATATCTTTGAAGAACCCTACATCCGAGAATATGCCAGCGGCAGCTTAGACGCCTGGATGGGCGCCGCCGGTTTCGAGTCGGTGCGAACCGAAGACTTTTGGATGATTCACCAAGTTACCCATGGCGTGAAGCCTGCCGATTATTCGCTGCCAGCATATAAGTAGTCGAACAAAGTTAATTACACATTTTTTGCAAAGGAGAGCCTGATGTCATGCCGAGCCTGTCGAGGCATCTATCCCAGCAGCGTCAGTGATTGAGAGATTCCTCGCTATGCTCGGAATGACAATTCCTTCTATGTAAATTTTAATGCTCAGGTACTTAGCCCTGAAGCTTGAGACCATATTCTGGCACCGTTCTGGGAAAGGGCCAGCTCTTTCAGCAAAGCGCGCTGTTACTGCGCATCATTTTGGGCGTAGGCAAGGTTGTTTTTATATTCGCCAATCTTTGTCTGAGCGGTCGCATAGTTGGGGTCTTCCGGTGGAACCGCAGCCAGCAGATCGATTGACTTCTGCCAAACGCCTACTACTACAGCCCAGTCTTCTTTAGAAGTAGCTGTCTGAGTCCGCTGTGAGGCCTCAGTAGCAGCGTTGATCGCATCGCGAACGCCGTCGATTGATCAACTGGAGCAGCCGCAGCTGGCGACACCGCTGCTTGAGGCAAACTGTCAGTGCTTTCCGCCGTAGCATATTCAGAAGAGTAAGGCTCTGATGTGGCAAATTCATCCTGCGGGGTAAAGCTCGGCGCTAACGCAGATAGGAAGCCCATCAGAAAGGAGCCTAAGAGAACCATAAAGAAAGATTTCCGAACCCACTTACGATGCCAGAACTTGACTAAGAAGACCAGCGACGCGAAAGGAACGAACAGATAAAGCAGCCCCCAAACGACACTCTCTTGGAAAGGCATAATCAGGCTGATGATGCCGCCCACCAATATCAATCCTAAGCTGGCCAAAAAGAGCAATAGAAAAAGAACAGAAGACATCATGAGACCCTTTTTCCTAAGATAAAGTTCACTGCGTTTAACTCAACTTAATCACTCTGACTACTTGATAGGACACTTCTACGCTGACTCTGCCCTAACTTTCCCAAATCAGCAGCCCAGCCCGTCAGCGCGCACAAAGTTTGTCAAATATACTGACCAGCCAAGTTATTTTTGTTCTCTTGCTGTACTGAAGAACTGTACTAACAATATCATTGTCGAAATGTCGATTGCTGAAGCGACCTGATTCAGCCGATGATGGGCTTAACCCGATCATGGAGCAGTAGCTAGACCGCATTGTGATATTGCGATCGCGCCTATCACGCTTCATACGGACCGAGAAGGGGTACTATGGCCCCGCAACTCGAAGCCGCGATCTCACCTGAGTCCATGCGTGAGCTTATGCAAAATAGGTGAGTTCCTTCAAGTAAAATGGGGGGAATGTATGCAGCAGGATCGCTAGCCATGATCACTCAGACGATGGTACAGCCCTCCTCTTGGGTTGAAGGTGATATTCAGATACAGAAAGTGCGGGGACTTAGCCTTTTCAAGTTTACCGATGGCCTTCAAGCCCGGTTTGAAGCGCTCATTGACCGCCAAAAAGCTGATATCCTCACCTCAGACGAAGCCGCCGAATTGGCAGGCATGATGGAACTCGACCGTATCTTCACTCTCATCAACGCCCGCGTCATCGCTGATTCGTGACCATCAGCATTGCCAGACGTCAGCGTATTCGCCAGCGGGCTAACTCTTTGTGCGAATATTGCCATTCTTCTGAAGAAGCTAGTGCTTCTCTCTTCACATTTGACCATCTTATTCCCCAATCCTTGGGCGGGCTCGACACAGAGGAAAACCTTGCCCTTGCCTGCCACCGTTGCAATGGTCGCCGCTATAACTTTACAGAGGGCATTGATCCTGAAACTCAAACGATTGTTGCACTTTTTAATCCTAGACAAAATCAGTGGTCAGACCATTTTACCTGGTCCACTAATGGGCAAAGAATTGTAGGCATCACTCCCATTGGGCGTGCTACGGTTCAACGGTTAGACATGAACGATGAAAGCCATGATGAAGGCTCCATTCGGCGTGCTCGTCGCCTTTGGATTCGCGGGGGTTGGCATCCACCGATTGGGGATCCGCAGCTATAGGCTTGAACTTAAAATTAAACTCACGCATTCAAAATCATTTCTTTCACCCGCTTAGCCGTGGCGGGGGCGAGCAGAACGCCGTTGCGGTAGTGACCGGTGGCGAGGATGACATTGTCGTAGCCGCTGAGCGGAGCGATGACGGGAGCGGCCTGGTCTTTGGGGCGGGGACGGAAACCTGTCCAGGTTTTGGTAATTTGGGCCTGAGCGATCGTGGGGCAATAGGCGATCGCGCCCTGACGAACTTCCTCTAGCAGTTCGGCCTGCGGCACAGCTGCGAGCGAATTGGCACCATCGGGGGGAAACTCCACCGTCGCACCGAGCCAGTAATGGCCGTCGCCGTTGGGCACCAGATGAATGTCATTGCCGTTAATCACGGGTTGGAAATCGCGATCGCCCAGCGTCGCCGCCAACCGGATCGCCATCGCCTGTCCCAGAACTGGAATCATCCGTAGGGAAGTTTGGGCGACCTGGCTCAGCCCAACCGCTCCTAGTCCCGCAGAAACCACCACCCAATCTGCGTCATGTTCGGCCTGAGTCGTACAGACCCGCTGGCAGTGCGAACTCTCAGCCATCAGCTCAGTCACCTCAGCCCGCCAGTTAAATCGAACGCCCCGCTGCTGAGCCGCCGTCACCAGCGCCTGGGTCAGCTGCGCCGGATGTACCTGTCCATCCTGGGGGGAATAAATTGCCGCGGCCAGGCCCGCCGTCTCAATCTGCGGGCAGCGTTCCTTCAGCTGTGCGGGCGACCAGATTTCCAGCGGCCAGCCCTGCTCTGCGCGGATGGCCTGGAGCGACTGCCAGCGGGTCAGCTTTTCGGCGGAAAAGCAAAGGCTAACAATGCCCTGGCGATTGAATGGAACGGAGCGCTGGAGCTGGGTTTCGAGTTCGGCAATGAGGCTGGGATAGCGTTCTATGCTGGCTTGCCGCAGTCGCCAGCTGCGGCCTTTGACCTTGTGGTTGATAATTCCCATCAGCACGCCCAGTGCCGCTCCGGTTGCGCCCTGAGCGGGCGGCTGTCGGTCTAAAACCAAAACGTCGAGGGTGGCATCCTGGCTAAGTTCGTAGGCGATCATTGCCCCAACAATCCCGCAGCCAATCACCACCACTCGACGCTGACGTTCAGTCATGCTTGCCGAGCCTACTAATCGGCATCAGACGGCAGCTTCACCGGCTGGGAAGCCTTGTTCTTAGGGCCATCGTCTAGCAGGATGGGCGTTGTCACCATATCCTCCGCTTCAGGCCGGGGATTGTTTGGCTCGATTACCGGAGTACTCATCTCATAGACGCTGGCCTCAGGCTCAGAGATCTGGGGAACTGCGCCCACCGGCAGCAGGTCGAGCAGTACCTGCAGGTCAGACCGGAATTCACTGTATTGCTCAGCGGCCCGCTCATAGCTGCGAGCATCAGAAGCATCGTCAATCTTTTGCAGATGTCCCAAAACTTCTTTGCTCAAGACCTTGGCCTTATCCTGATCTTGGGGTAGGAGCTGGTTAGTCAGGCGAGCCATCTGCTCGCGCAGATCGCCCAGCGGCCCGTGGGTAAAGTTATTGACGTTGACCCAGTCTTCTTTATTGATATAGCCCGCTAGCTCTGGCAGCCGGTCTTGAGCCGTCAGCAGGCGGCGGGTGTAGTTGCGCAGCTGAGTAACCTTCTCGGGGGTATAAGTCGGGGGCTCTGCTGCGGTATTGGGACCGCAGCTTACGATGAAAGTTGCGATCGCGGCTAAAATCAGCGCCACTACCGACCGGTATCGTCTCATGGGTGAGGATTCCTCCTGTTTTTCGTTCGTGCAAGTGATATTAAATCAGATGCCCCGCCACACCGCATCTGCCACTAGGGCCACATCGCGAATTTCAGCCCCGTCATGAATGCGGAGAATATCGGCTCCTTGAGCGATCGCGGCACAGCAGGCCGCCGCCGTTCCCCAGCCGCGCTGCTGCGGGTCGGGCTGATCAAGAATTTTGCCGATGAAGCGCTTGCGCGACGGGCCAACCAGCAGCGGGCAGCCCAGAGGCCGGAGCTGGGAGAGCGATCGCAGAATGACTAGATTTTGCTCTGCCGTCTTGGCAAAGCCGATGCCCGGGTCGAGGGCAATCTGATGCCGGGGAATCCCCGCCGCCTGGGCTCTCTCAGTCTGGGTGACAAAAAACTCAGCGATCTCGTCCATCAGGTCGCTGTAGTCGGTCAGCTGCTGCATCGTCTCGGGGGTGCCGCGAATGTGCATGAGGATAATCGGGCAGTCGCACTCCGCCGCCACCTTGAGGATCTCGGGCTCATAGGTGCCGCCAGAAATGTCGTTGATGATGTCGGCCCCGGCTGCGATCGCGGCCCGGGCCACGGCGGCCCGCGTTGTATCGACCGAAATCGGCACGGAACGCAGCGGTTCATCCGCCTCTGCCCGAATTGCCTGAATCACCGGCAGCACCCGCTCCAGCTCGGCTTCTGGGCTAATTTGCTCAGCTCCCGGGCGGGTGGACTGGCCGCCAATGTCTAGAATATCCACCGACTGGGCCAACGTCCGCGCCTGCTGCAGCGCCGCATCCGGGACGTTGAACTGGCCGCCGTCGCTGAAGCTGTCCGGCGTCACGTTAAGTACGCCCATCAGATAGGTGCGCTCTCCCCAGGCCAGGCGATGCTGCCGAATCTGCCAGCTTGCCGCCGCCTGAGCCGACTGCACGGCCTCATCTTGGGCTTCAGCAATAAACAGCCGGGCCAGCCGATTGTAGGTGCCAGGGCCGATGTATTCGGGGTGCGATCGCAGCTTGCTATACACCCAGATCAGGTCTTCCCCCGCAAAAATCCGAATGTCCTTAAACCAGCTTTTCAGCTCCGGCTTGAGCCCATTCGCAGCTGCTAGCGCATCCGTCCAGCGCTCATAGGTCTGCTCAAAGCCAGGCGCTTTCACCTTAAATTTCATGGCCAACTATTTAACTGAACGGGATTGTCAGATCGATCAAACTCATTGACAAATTCTACAAAACTTTGTTAGCTATCTCATGACCAATCCTTATTCGTGACATAAACTTGATTTGAGCCACAGGCCCTGCGTATGTGATAGACTTCTACAAGATCATTTGTTCTTGTGTCGTGATGTCCAACCTTCCTCATTTCATTCAATATCAAGGCAGCAAGAGGAATTTAGCGAACTACATTCTTCAGTTTTTGCCACAAAGAATAAATAGGTTAGTAGAACCTTTTGCTGGAACCGCTGCGATTAGTGTTGCCGCTGCAGCACATCAGATTGCCCAAGATTTCTGGCTGAATGACCTAAACAAGCCTCTGATTGAATTGTTGGAATTGGCGATAGAAAGCCCAGATGATATAGCAGATTTTTACCTGAAGTTGTGGAACGAGCAACATGACGATTCTATAGCTCATTACTTCGAAGTTAGATCAAAATTCAATAAAACTAACAATCCAAAAACGTTTCTCTATTTGCTAACAAGATGTGTTAAAGGTTCGGTACGTTACAATTCCGAAGGTCTGTTCAACCAAAGCCCTGACAAAAGACGCAAAGGAACGCGACCTGAAAGAATGAAGAAGAACATATTAGGTGTATCTAGCCTGCTCAAGAGTAAGTGTAAGTTTACAAGTTTGGATTACCGAGAAGTCTTATCCCAAATTCAGGACGGTGACTTTATCTATATGGATCCTCCATATCAGGGGGTATGCGGGAATAGAGATTCAAGATATTTGTCTGGAATAAATTTTGACGATTTTGTATTAGAACTTGAGCGGCTAAATCAAAAAGGGGCCGCATTTGCTATCAGTTATGATGGCAGATTGGGTGATAAAGCTTTCGGAAAGGTTCTTCCTTCAGACTTAAATCTAAAAAGAATTGAAATCGAAACTGGAAGATCATCACAGTCAACTCTGCTCGGCAAGGAAGAAATTACAACTGAATCGCTGTATTTGTCATCGGGTTTATCCGGAAACTCAACAAGCATTCGAATCAAGGATTTCAACTATATTAGCAATAAATCCGAGCAGTTAACTCTCTTAGAAAAGCATGGAGAATTTGCAGCAGCTGCCAGATAGCTTTTTAGAACTCTGCCGTTCAATAACAGCAAAGAGGCCGAAAGTAGTTATTGATCATATTTTGAAACACGGATTTATTACAACTGAGGAGCTAAAGGAAACCTACGGCTATAGTTATCCTCCAAGGGCGGCTAGAGACGTTAGAGAAAATGGTATTCCGCTGGAAACTTTTCGAGTCACTGGAAGCGATGGCAGAAAAATAGCTGCATATAGGTTCGGAGATGTCAGAAAGGCAAGATTTACTCGCCTTTCTGGAAGAACGGGATTATCTAAACAGATTAGGGAGGCACTAATCAGTAAATATGGATGCAGATGTTTTATCTATCTTGAAGAAGTAGATGAGCGTGAATTGCAAATTGATCATCGTGTTCCTTTTGAAGTAGCCGGTGAGCCAGATTTAGATCCAGAAAATTTTATGCTGCTTTGTGGTTCCGCGAATCGTGCTAAATCCTGGTCATGTGAACATTGTGAAAACTGGAACAATATCAAAGATAAGTCAATTTGCTTAACTTGCTACTGGGCATACCCAGAAAATTATGAACATATTGCAATGCGGCAGGTTAGAAGAATAGACCTTCTTTGGGAAGGCGACGATATTGAAATTCACGAAAGGCTAAAGCAAAAATCTACAAGTTTAGAAAAGGAACTACCAGAGTTTGTTAAAGATATTATTGAGCGCGAAATAAATCGGAATGGCGAGGGCTAACACTGTGCGGTAGGCGAACTATAGCATCGATCTAGGCGAATTTGTTTTCGAGACGTAGCTCTCAGCCTCTGGGGACTTCTGCGATCGCAGAATGCGTAGGGGAATCTCCTGATGATCCTGCGGTGCGCCCCAGAATTCGGCTAGGGTGGGGCCGTTGGTGATTCTGCGATCGCGAAACCAAAAATTCCACCATTCATGCACCAGTACCCGCCGACCCATTCGGATAAACTAGTTCATCTGTATCGATTAGCCCGTAACGATTCGGCTACAGCGGCCCTGAATCTACCAGACCTCATTTCCTTCGGCTGCTCCTGTCTCTATTTCGCTATGAATGTTTGACTTTGTGATTTCAGACAGCAGTTCATCGAGGGAAAACGGTGAATCTACCGCTGGTCGAATAGTGAGTTTACCTCTTTCGAGCGCTAGTTCAACCATTGAACCGCAAGTGATACCCATTTCTTGGGCGATTGCTTCGGGAATACGAACGGCCAAACAATTCCCCCATTTCTGGATCTGTATTTTCATAAGCGCGTGGCTCAGAGTGCGTATACAACGAAGATACCTGAAGCGATGACGGCATACGATCGTGAATCTAAAGCTTATGCGCACGACCAGGGTAAGCGCAAGAAAATCGTATCCAAAGTGTGCATTGGCTTTCGGGCGATGCGGAAGTGACTAGAAGCCCCATTTTTTCGTACTTGCCGTTCTCAATAGCTTTGCCCTGTTGACATAGGAGTAGTCATTTTTCTCAATAAGGTAGTCTTTATTGATTCTTGCGCTTACCCTGTGCGCACGACTAGCCAGGTTAGTTCCTCAAAAGCAGCCATAGGCCCGTGCCCATGAGCACTCCTCCGGCTGCAATGTCTAGCGTTCTTCGAGCTCGGGGGTGCTCAAAAAATAGCTTGGCGCTTTCGGCTAGATAGGCATAGGCGGTCTTAACGCCGCCGACAGTGATTGTCGCAATCAGCATGATGGTAATGATTTCGGCAGTCGATATGTTCGCCAGGTCTACAAAAGCTGGGAACAGACCCATGTAGAACAGGATTGCTTTGGGATCGCCCAGAGTAATCAGCAGACCGCTCAAAAAGCTGGAAAACTGAGGGAATCCCTTAAATTTAGAGGTGCCCATAGCCTTGGACCTTGACCGGATTGAGCCAATTCCCAGTCCAATGAGATAGGCTCCGCAGAGGGATTTCACAATCGTAAATAGGCTGCCCATACTTTCGGCAGCGGTAGCTAGGCCGTAAATGGCCAGGAAAATGAATAGGAAGTCGGCCAGCAGGATGCCGCCCACCATCAGCAGGGCATGTCTGAACCCAGCGGCTATTGACCTGGCGACTACGGCAACATCGCTGGGGCCAGGGACAATAGCGAGGATCAGCATCGTGCCAAACAAGGCTGTGATACGGGCTGCGGTCATCTTGGGATTAATTTTTCTAAAATGTAAACCGTCCTAACAGTAGACGCCCGATAGCTGGGGGATTGCGTATGCTTAGAACTGTAAAGCTGACAGCCTATAGCCAACCATGACTCAACTGCTAGCGGGAGATATCGGCGGCACCAAGACCATCTTACGGCTGGTGCAGGCCGAAGACAGTGCGATCAAGGATTTAGCCACGCGCCACCTGGGGCTCGAAACCGTCTATGAAAATCGCTACGCCAGCGGCGCTTTTGAAGGACTAGCGCCGATGGTCAAGCAGTTTTTAGAAGCGGCAGGCCAGCAGGTCAGGTCGGTGGAACCTCGGGCAGCCTGTTTCGCGATCGCGGGTCCCATTGTCAATAACACCTCGCAGCTGACCAACCTGCCCTGGTCGCTGAGCGGTGACCGCCTCGCTGAAGAGCTCCAGTTCGACCGGGTGCAGCTAATCAATGACTTTGAAGCGGTCGGCTATGGGGTGCTGGGGCTACAGCCCGACGATATATTCACCCTCCAGCAGGGCGAATATACCGACACCGCGCCGATTGCCATCATCGGGGCTGGCACCGGTCTAGGGCAGGGCTTTCTGATTCACCAGGAAGGCAAATACTATATTTTTCCCTCTGAGGGCGGCCATGCCGACTTTGCTCCCCGCTCTGAGCTCGAGTTTCAGCTGCTGAAATATCTGCTAGATAAGCATTCAATCGCGCGGGTTTCGGTAGAGCGGGTGGTTTCTGGGCAGGGGATTATTTCGATCTATCAATTTCTGCGCGATCGCATGTTCATTCCCGAAACGCCGGACATCGCCGAGGTGGTAACGACCTGGGAACGGCAGGCGGGCAGGCGCTCAGAGCTGACTGACCCGGCGGCGGTAATTTCTCAGGCGGCCCTGGCCGAGACCGACCGCCTCAGCCAGCGAACGATGGAGATGTTTATCGAAACCTACGGCGCGGAGGCGGGCAACCTGGCGCTGAAGCTGCTGCCTCGGGGTGGCCTGTACATCGCCGGGGGTGTCGCGGCGAAGAATATTGAGCTTATCAAGGCCGGGGGCTTTATTCGCGCCTTTAACCACAAGGGCCGGGTTAGCCATTTGCTCTCTCAGGTGCCGGTTCACGTCGTGCTGAATCAGCATATCGGCCTGATTGGGGCGGCGCTCAGGGCGACTCGGCTTTAAGCCGGAGCGGTCCCAACTTTAGGGGAGTCCGGTCTTTTGCCTACTCTCGCGTGGAAATTTGCTCGCTGATTGAGGTCCCCTGCTGATTTCGATAAACTGGTTACTCGTCTTATCAGTTCAGTAGCGGCATGGCAGGTCATAGTAAGTGGGCCAACATCAAGCGGCAGAAGGCCCGAGTAGATGCGGTTAAGGGCAAAGTTTTTGCCAAGCTATCGCGGGAAATTATCGTCTCAGCGCGGCAGGGTGGGGCCGACCCCGACGACAATTTTCAGCTGCGGACGGCGATTGACAAGGCCAAGGCGGCAGGCGTGCCCAACGACAATATTGACCGCGCGATCGCGAAAGGCTCGGGCCAGCTGGGCGGCGATGATAACGCCCTGGAGGCAATCCGCTATGAGGGCTATGGCCCCGGCGGCGTCGCCGTGCTAATCGAAGCGCTGACCGACAACCGCAATCGCACGGCGGCAGACCTGCGCTCGGCCTTTAGCAAGCGCGGCGGCAACCTGGGTGAAACCGGCTGCGTCGGCTGGATGTTTGACCAGAAGGGGGTTGCCGTCGTCACCGGCGATCTGGATGAGGAAGCACTGCTAGAGGTGGCGCTGGCAGGCGGGGCCGAAACCTATGAGCTCACCGAGGTAGATGAAGACATGCCCGGCGCTGAGATTTTCTGCCCGCCCCACCAGCTCGAAGCCCTTAGCAATTTGCTCAAGGCCCAAGACTACCCAGTGCAGGAGGTCGAAGTGCGCTGGATTCCCAACAACACGGTGGAAGTCACCGACGGCGACCAGGCCCAGGCGCTAATCAAGCTGATGGATGCCCTCGAAGATCTGGACGATGTGCAGTCGGTCACTGCCAATTTTGAACTGTCCGAGGCTGCCATCGCCGTCGCCTATGCCTAGGAGCACAGCCCGTCAGGCCCAGCCGCTAGAAAAGGCATTCATTGACAAATATCGTTGATAAATCAAGCAATATGAGCAATAATATAAAAAGCTCTTTCTGTCTACCCTCGTTTACAAATTTTAGCACTTTATGATCGTCCAAGTTCCTGACCTGGCTGACGACCGAGATCGCGTCCGGCCCCAGCATCAGACCTATGATCTGGTAATCGTGGGCGGCGGTATTGTTGGCCTCACCCTGGCCTGTGGGCTGCGTCAGTCGGGCCTGAGCGTTGCGGTAATCGAAGCGCAGACGGCAGAGCAGGCCGCCGGGCGACAGCGGGCCTACGCCTTTTCACCGCTGTCAGCCGAAATTTTACGCGGGCTTGGGCTATGGGCTGAGGTGGGGCCGCAGCTGACCCCTTTTCAGCAGGTGCAGCTATCAGACGCAAACTATCCCAAAGTAATTACCTTTCGGCCTGAAGACGCCCGCCGCGATGCGGTCTACTATTCGGCAGAGCATTCGGTGCTGATGGCGGCGCTACAGCGAGCCGTGAGTGAGTCAGACAGGGTGGACTATTGGTGCTCGACTCGCCTCACTAGTCTAGACAGCGGTGAAGACGTGAAGCTGCTGCTGGAGCAAGATACGCAGCCCTATGTCTTCAAGGCTCAGCTACTGATCGGAGCCGATGGTTCGCAGTCGCAGATTCGCCAGACCGCCGGTATTCACACCCAGGGTTGGCCCTATTCGCAGTCCTGCATTACCGCCGTGGTTCAACCGAAATTGCCCCAGGCCGCGATCGCCTACGAAAAATTCTGGCCCAGCGGCCCCTTTGCCATCTTGCCGATCTCCCAAAACCGCTGCCAGATCGTCTGGACGGCACCCCATGCGGAAGCAGAAGCGCTGCTGGCGATGCCGCGATCGCAGTTCATGGCCGAACTCCAGCAGCGTCTGGGCGACTCGCTAGGCGAGGTTGCCCTAATGCATGAGCCCTTTCTGTTCCCAGTGCGGCTGATGCAGTGTCGGCAATATATCCAGCCTCGGCTGGCGCTAATCGGCGATGCGGCCCACTGCTGCCATCCGGTCGGCGGCCAGGGGCTGAATATGGGCATTCGCGACGCGGCGGCCCTAGCGGAAGTCCTACAGCGCGCCGCAGAGCAGGGCGAAGACGTGGGTAGCCTCACCGTCCTCAGACGCTATGAGCGCTGGCGGCGTACCGAAAACTGGGTGACGCTAGGGCTGACGGACCTGCTGAACCGGACTTTTTCCAACCAGTGGCTGCCGCTGGTGATAGCTCGCCGCTTGAGCATTTGGCTATTGGACCTAGTCGCCCCGCTGAAGCGGCTCGCCCTGCGGCTGATGACCGGCTTCTTTGGCAGACTACCCAACCCGACAAAGCCGGGAGTGGCAAAGCTGGGGTCAGGCACTTCAGATATAGGCTGATTCCGCCTAAGATTCTGAGCCAGCTCCAGGCTCAGGCTTTTGCCTAGCAGCCAGCGGATGCTGCTGAAACTGCCGCTGCATAACTTCTTTGCCCGTCGAGGCTCGCTCCACCGTCGTCATCGCCACCCGGCGGATAGCCTGCTGCGTCTCAACCGGCAGCTGATTGAGCTGCTCCAGTAGCTGTGCCAGCTTGGCTTCGTCCCCCATACTGGCAAGGGCGGCGAGGGAATGGGCGAGCTGCTTAGGGGTGGGCATAGACGACACACAAGAGCGACATCCTGCCATTGTATCAAGGACGACTAAAGCCCAAGCTGAATCTCTCTCGAGGGACGTAGGCGAATGATAAACTAGGAATTAGCAAAACGTATTATTTTTTAAAGTAGTCCAGCAAGGTACATGGCAAGTCAGAATACTCAGCCTGCACGGGTCTCTACTGGGATCTCAGCACTCGATGAAATAATATGGGGAGGATTGCCAAAGGGAGAAATATACGTTGTTAACGGCGCTCCCGGTACCGGTAAGACTATCCTAGCTCGATACGCTAACGGGCTATCTCAACTCGATGCCAAGCGAAGAGCGGTTAGTTGCTCAGATGCATCAGCTGCTGCTCATGCTCAGTCGCCGTGGGGTACTCACGCTTTTATCCGTCGCCCAGCACGGGATAGTCGGCTCCGCTCTCGCTGTCCCCGTAGATGTAAGCTATCAAGCCGACACCGTACTCCTACTGCGGCATTTTGAGGCCGGAGGAGCGCTTCGTCAGGCCTTAAATGTCTACAAAAAGCGCTATGGTTTTCTCGAAAGGCGCATCCGAGAAGTTCGACTCCAGCCCGGCGGCATTCAAATTGGTGCACCCCTGAGCCAGTTTACCGGCATTTTATCTGGCGTACCGAGCTATGTCGGTGAAGACGAGAACCTGATTGAAGCGAATGCACAGCGACACTGTCCTTTCAACCCGCCAAAGCATCGATGCCATATCGTACTGTCTGCTCGCGTCGGGCGAAACGCCACGGTGTTGCGTCAGGTTTTAGAGTCGCAGGGGCTAGTGTGCATCAGTGCGCCAACCGTACAAGCGGTTGCCGACGCCATTCAGACCGGTGCAGCCCTAATAGTGATGACAGAAGAAGTCCTTTTCACTGAACAAGCCGTACAGCAGCTGACTGAATGTCTCAGTCGCCAGCCAGAATGGTCAGCTATTCCAGTGATTCTACTGCTTATTTCCAGATTGTCTAGCTCTCCTACATCGCTCAGGAAACCATCGCGGCGCTATTCTACTAGAGATGCCGCTTAAAACGATCATGCCATATGTCAATCTTCAGATTACAAAGGGCGCTACCAGAGAGCAAAAAGCAGAGCTGGTTAAAGACATGACGAATTCTCTCGTTCGTGTACTTGGGAAGAAGCCTGAACACATCCATGTGGTCATTCAAGAGATCAATGAAGAAGACTGGGGATTCTCGGGCCTGCTGACTGACGATTGGAAGCAGCAGAGTCAGTCACCCCCAAACGAATCAGTGCTTCGCGCGGTAGGATTCGGTTACACATCATCAGCGCTGCGCAACCAGTAAGGAAAGGACACCTCCCCCATGACGACTGCTCCCCTAAGCTGGCCAGAGCTAGCAGCCCTAACCGATTTCCACATCGACACCGTCAACGGGCCGACCAACGCTCAGGCTCAGCTGCGGCTGTTTAGCCAACCCGAGTCAGATGTGCGGATCACGCTGTACCGCGACAACCATGCCTGGTGTCCCTACTGCCAGAAGGTCTGGCTGTGGCTTGAGGAAAAGCAGATTCCCTATCGGATTCAGAAGGTAACGATGTTTTGCTACGGCGAAAAAGAGCGCTGGTACAAGCGTAAAGTGCCCTCGGGAATGCTGCCAGCGCTGGAGCTAGACGGTCGCCTGATTACTGAAAGCGATGATATTTTGCTGGCTCTGGAACGCGAGTTTGGTCCCCTGGGACAGGGCATGACCGATCCTGACGTGCTGCCCCTCAGGCGGCTAGAGCGGCTGCTGTTCCGAGCCTGGTGCGGCTGGCTCTGTTCTCCGGCCCGATCAGACCGGGCCGAGCAGCGCAGCCGAGAACAGTTTGTCAGCGTTGTAGCGAAGGTTGAAGAGGCGCTGGCTCAGACGCCGGGGCCTTACTTTTTGGAAACGTTTGGTACTGCCGACGTGCTCTTTACGCCCTACGTCGAGCGGATGAACGCCAGCCTGTTCTACTATAAAGGCTACTCTCTGCGGGAAGAGAACCCCGGCTTTGCCAGCTGGTTTGACGCGATGGAAAGCCGCCCCACCTATCGCGGCACCCAGAGCGACTTTCACACCCACGCCCACGACCTGCCGCCGCAGATGGGCGGCTGCTATGAGAATCGCGATCCTCAGACGCAAATGAATCAGGCCCGAGTCGATACCGGTCCCTGGATGGGCCTGCCCGACGCCACCTACCCAGAGCCGGAACATTCCCGAGCGGAGGCGCTACAGCGAGTGATTAAGCATCGCGCCAACATTATTCGAGTCAATCCTGCCGATGACGAGATAATCGACGAAGCCCTGCGAGCAGCGCTGACCTACCTAATCACTGGAGAGCCCTGTACCCCGCCTGCGGAGTCTGATTTAGCCCTACGCTATCTGCGCGATCGCATTAACGTTCCCCGAGATATGTCGATCTACGCCGCTAAGCGTCTGAGGGAAGCCCTAGAAGCAACAGCCGCTCGGGTTGGTGACCGCCAGAGTCTACCTCTGCCCACCCGCCACCGCCGCGACCAGGACCCGGCAAATTTTGCCAAGGCGTCCTAACCCCTGTTGCATAGGAGCGTCTTTTGCTTGCCATGTCGCTACTCCAGACCTTTCTTGAAGAACTTCACAGTCGCTATCGCAGCCTAGAACAGGGCAACCCTGCCAGCTACATTCCCGAACTGGCCAAGGCCGACCCCAGCTGGTTTGGCATCTGCGTGGTCACGGCCGACGGCCAGGTGTTTGAAGTGGGAGACGTGCAGCAGCAGTTCACCATCCAGTCTATTTCTAAGGTGTTTGCCTATGGCTTGGCCTTAGAAGACCATGGCCGGGAAGCGCTGTTTGAAAAAGTGGGCGTAGAGCCGACCGGAGATCCGTTTAATTCACTGATTCGGCTGGATGAGGATTCCAAGCGGCCCTATAATCCGATGATTAATGCGGGCGCGATCGCAACTACCAGCCTGATTAAGGGCAAACATCCTACAGATAAGCTCAACCATCTGCTGGCTATGTTTGAGCGCTACCTGGGCAATCCGGTTTTTATTGACATGCCGACCTTCATGTCGGAGCGCTCTACCGGGCATCGCAATCGGGCCATGGCCCACCTAATGCTCAACTTTGGCATGATCGACCAGAACATCGAGGTCGCCCTAGATCTGTACTTTCAGCAATGTTCGGTCATGGTCAGCTGTCACGACCTGGCGATGATGGCGGCAACACTGGCCAATCAGGGCATACAGCCCATCACCCAAAAGCAGGCGGTAAATCCTGACTATGTGCGCGATATTCTTAGCGTCATGTACACCTGCGGCATGTACAACCGCGCCGGTGAATGGGCCTATCGGGTCGGCATTCCCGCCAAGAGCGGTGTGTCAGGCGGCATCATCGCCGTCGTTCCGGGCAAAGCCGGAATAGCGACGTTCTCGCCACCGATTGATGCTAACGGTAACAGCGTCAGAGGACTGCAAGTATTCGAAGAACTCTCGCTTAAATACGGCCTCCACCTGTTTGACCTTTCCATGGGCCGCTGCGTTTTTGCCGAAGCCTTGAAGTAGGTAGGTTTTCTCAACTCGCTGGCTGCAGGGGCAATGGTGAGCCTGCTGCTGCGTAATACCGCGAAACGTCCGTAGCAATAGCTCAGTCTGTGCGCTACAGCCAAGCCGAATCGCTTAGCTCTCAGCTGCGAACGCTGGCCAAAGTTAAGAAAACTTAACCTTAATCAAATTCGCCTGCAAGGCGACTAGTCCCCTGACAGAACTGATTCTAGCTCTAGCCAGCTGGGCTTAGCTGGGTGCTATTCGCTGTACCCGACCATCCTTTAGATAAAGTGATACAATGCTCTCTAGAGAATAGATATCGGCTGCAGCATTTGTTACTAGAACTAACGGGTAATCACGTTTTTCCCATTGACAGGCTTCTCTCCGAAACTTCGATCTCGACTTCCCTTTAATTTTGGAGAAAATTTATGTCAATTTACGTGGGTAACCTTTCCTACGAGGTTACAGAAGCCGATCTGTCAACTGCCTTTGCAGAGTACGGAACGGTCAAGCGAGTTCAGCTACCGACCGATCGTGAAACAGGCCGCATGCGCGGATTTGGTTTTGTCGAAATGGATAGTGAGGCTGAGGAAGCGGCGGCCATTGAAGCCCTTGACGGTGCTGAATGGATGGGCCGCGATTTGAAAGTTAATAAAGCGAAGCCCCGTGAAAATCGCGGCGGCGGCGGCAGAAATAACTTCTCTCGCGGTGGCTACTAAGTTCTAGCGTTTGAAACGCTTTCGGAACTAGTCTGAGGCTCAAGGGCCTCAGGATTCAGACATGAAAAAGGGGTTGGGTCGGAAGGCCTGACCCTTTTTTTGGCATATTGTTCGCAGCTATCTCGGCTAGACTGCGGCGGGGCCAGCCAGCGCCATGCCGTTTCCCAGCTGAGTTTGCACTTATTGCCTGTAAACATGGCGATAGGATTGTTTTGCTGCTCTGAAACAGCGGGGCGAGTTACCGCCTTGAGACGGCCACATCTTCAGTTGAAGGCTCAAACAGCGCTTTCAGGGCCTGTTCCAGGCTGGACTCCATCGCCACGAGATCGCGATAAACCGCAATTACCCGGGTGAGCTCGGGCAGCTTGCTGTCTTCGGCTTCTAGGTACAGCGGCTGGACATAGATTAAGGACTGCTGCACCGGGATAATCAGCAGATTGCCCCGATTTACCCGAGAGCCCTGCTGGTTCCACAGCGAGATTTGCTCAGCCACGGCCGGGTTCTGGCTAATCCGGGCTTCTACCTGCTGGGGACCAAATACCAGGCTTTCTCGCGTAAACTGATAGACCAAAAGTTTGCCATAGGCTTCGCCATCGCAGCGGGCCACCATCCAGGCGATCAGGTTTTGCTTATTCGCTGGAGTAAAGGCCGACAGCAGGACAAACTCTGCGCTGGGGTCGGAACTAGGCCGAGCGGCGCGATCAGGGTTGCCAGCGGCCTCAATCGCGGAGAGTTCCAAAATCAGATAGTGGGGCGGCATCGGCTTAGACGTGGGCGGTGGGCTGGGCGTATCTGGCCGCAGCAGCCAGTTGGAACTGCCCCCTTCACCGCCCGGTCGGTTTCCCTGGCGAAGCTGATCGGGAATTTGCCAAGGGTCTTCTTTGTTGTAGAACACCTGGGCGTCGCTCATGTGATAGGTGGCGTACTGTTGGGTCTGTACCTCAAACAGGTCGTTGGGGTAGCGAATGTGCGATCGCAGCTCTGCCGACATAGCGGCTAATGGCTTAAACAAGCTGGGATAGATCCGCTGATAGAGCCCGATAATCGGATCCTGCAGGTCGGCCAGATAGAAGTCCACGCTGCCGTTGTAGGCATCTACCACGACCTTTACCGAATTGCGAATGTAGTTCAGCTCGTTATCTGGCGTGGGTTCGCTGTAGGGATAGTAGCGGCTGGTCGTGTAGGCGTCGATCAGCCAGTAAAGGCCGCTGTCGGCTATTACCAGATAGGGGTCTTGGTCATACTGCAAAAAGGGAGCCAAGGTTTTTACCCGCTGGCTGAGCTGCCGCCGGAATAGAAAGCGGCTTTCGGGGGTAAGTTCCTGACTGAGCAATATCTGCCAGTCGCCAAAATGCCAGGCATAGACCAGTCGCTGCCAGAACTGGCTAATCGGTAGCCCACCCGTGCCCTGGTAGGTGGCGTAGATATTAGCTTCTGCTTTGGGATAGTCTAGCTCTTGGGCCTTGGTCTTAACGAATACATCGTGGTCGGTGAGTTCGCCAAAGTAAATCGCCGGATTGTCCAGGGGAAATGCCGCCGCCGCCGCCGGGCTAGTCGCGCGCGGTGGGATGTCCTGTATAAAAAAGTCCGGCAGCCCTACTTCGGTCACAACATTGACCGGGCTAAGCGCTAGGCCGTAGCCGTGGGTATAGAAAAAATGGTCATTAACCCAGGTGCGGGCCCGTTCGGGGATCAGGTCATCGTCCAACTCGCGAGCAGAATGCATGACCTGGCGCAGGCTGCCGCCAATCGGATAGCGGTCCACATCGACGCTGGGAAACTGATAGTAGGGCCGAATTTCCTGGAGCTGTCGGTAGGCGGCGAGCAGCGGCTCATTGTCCCACAGCCGGATGTTTTTCAGGGTGGCCTGGTTACGGCTGAGGCTTTCAGAGGTGAGATTGTCTTTCACCTGAAAGGACCGCACTTCGACCTCGCCGAGGCCGTAGGCCCGGTGGGTAAAGGCAATATTGTGCTCAATGTAGGGGCGATCGCGCTCTAGTTCGTTAGGGACAACGACAATTCGCTGCACCAGGTCGGGGTAAATGACGCCCCCGCCCAGCGCCATCAGCCCATAGATACCCAACACGAGCAGCAGTGCCGTCATCTGCTGAGGCTGCCAGTACCACTCTGGCTGGCCCGCAGAAAATTTGAGATAGACTAGCTCCGGGGCAAACAGGGCAAGGTAAAATAGCGCGATCGCGGCAGCGACTGCGACCCCGGCCAGCAGCCCATCGACCGGCATCTGGGCATGGACATCGGTATAGTTGGCCCCGGCAAAAGCGCCGCGATTGGAATACATCAGCACATAGCGAGCCAGCCAGTGCCCGGCCGCCTGCAATAGCAAAATCAGACCGCCCAGGCTCAGCAGATGCCGCTGGGCCTGACGGCCGAGCCGCTCCTGAGCCCGGGCCGACAGCCGCTGTAGCCGAACGCTGTAGCACAGCACGATCAGGCAAAGGGTAAAAGCGCCGACTCGCCAACCCCACAGCTGAAGCTGCCGCAGCAGCGGCAGGCTAAACAGATAAAAGCTAATGTCGCGCTGCAAAATCGGATCGGCAATGCCCACTCGTTGTTGAAACAGCGCCACCAGGACGAGAAACCAGCGAGACATTGTCACAGCGGCCGCGATCGCGCTGGCGACGACGACGATCAGCCCCCGCCAGTGCTGCTTTGGCCTAGGCCAGGCGACCCGCAAATTGATTGCTAACCACAGGGCAGTGCTGACAAAAACGGTTATTCCTAAGCCCCAGGGAGCAGCCCGGTTGAGCCGCCAGGCCCGGCCATAGCCCAGGGCAGAAAACCAGCTATGATCGATCCACAAACCCACGCCAACCTGAAGCATTCCGCCACATAGAAGCAGCCCCAGCAGTATCGCTAAAATCGGAGCCGTGCGTTTTCTAAATCGAGCAGCCGTCATCACACCGCAGAAAAATCGAAAAGGGCTGAATGCCCATAAATCTAACGTATGTTGGTCAACCGTTAGTCAGCCGTTCGTCAGTTAACTCAAAATCAACATTCTCAAGGGCCTGGGAAGCATGCGCTTGGGTACGGCAGGCTGCCCGCTGGGTCCAGGCTCCCTGCCGTACCAGCTGGTCGAGGGTATCAAAATTGAGCCGACAGGGTGGGGCGATATCCAAACTTGAACCCTGATCGTAGGACTGTAGCAGGCTGATCACCCAGGGGACAACCTTGAGGACTTCATCGGGTAAAAGGGTGAGCTCAAATCGTAGCGGCTTCTGGCTGGTCTGCTGAGATTTCTTACCCCGCCGGGCCGCTTCGACTCCCAATCCTTTGTTGACGCCGAGACGGAGGATGAGGGGACGGTCTGGCAGCAGCTCATCGGGTGCGATGCAGGCATAGAGGCAAATATAGTTTTGCCTGTGGTGACGATCTTCCCAGGCAATCTTAGCCGCATTGCTAGAATGAGAGCTTCCCTTCGTAATGCTGACCGGCAATCCAATCGCCGCTGAGAATAGGGTGTTAAATTCGTCTCTAATTTGGGAAAGCTGCCGAATCGCTTCTGGGGTCATTTAAAAATAACGGTATTTTCAGTGTCTAGGATGACTGAGGAATAATAGCACTGCGCAAAATCGCCCGGTTTAAATCAACGTCATTCAGGCTGACGTTGGTCAAGTTTGCCCGAGTCAGGTTGGTATTTGTCAGATTGGCCCCGGTTAGCACGACATCGGTTAAGTTGGCCTGGCTCAGGTTGGCCCCGGTCAAATTGGCTTTGGCTAGATTGGAGCCGCTGAAGTTGGCCCCGCTTAGGTTTAGGTTTCTCAAATTAGCGGCAATCAGGTTTAGATTCCGAAAATCTCGCTGTCCAGCCGTATATCGGCTCAGCAGTTCTTTCACGTAGGTCGGTTTTGCAAGCATGATTTCAAGACTGGGTATCAGGAACGGGTCAAGGGCGCGAATTTAAGCCAGCGGGACCCGATCAGAGCCTTCAACGAGCGGGCTCTGATCGGGTTAAACGGGTGAGCAATGGCGGCAAGCCAGCTAGACCAGAATTTGCCGCCGTCGGATGTCGTATCTGGCCACATAGCCAACGGAACTGGTGCGCATATAGATGACGTTATCGATGCGCTTGGAAAAGGCTTCGACCGGCTGCCTAAAGGTGAGATTGTTGCGATCGCAGCTCTCCCGGTAAGCCGCGACGGCTAGGTCATAGTTAGAAGGACTATCTGCCATAGGATATTTTGGGGGGTGCCTTGGGGTGAAGCATAGGCAGCCCCTAGATAGCATGCGCCCTGCGCTCAAGCTAACAGCACGCTACCCAGCTCTTGACTGCTCTTAGTCTAGCACGTCAACCTCACCGAAGACGGCATGACGACCAATCTCAGCTGCCGCCGCCCGAACAGGGTCAGGAACTGCCCGGTAGTCTGGAAAATCTTCTGGCGCGCTAACCCCCCTCTCGCAGCCCGCTTACTGTAAACAGCGATGGGGCAATTCTGAGCTCACCGATGTCAATCTGAGGGGCTTACCGGCCTTAACGGTCACTCTCTTCAGAGGACAGGGCCTGCTGGGCAAGGTTTGTGGCGTAGATCGCGGCGATAACCGCGATCGCGACCCCTCCAACCTGTAGCATCAGCACCTGGGGGGTCGAGTTTTGACCCAACAGACTCATGCCGAAATAGCCGAGATAGACATAAAAGACGATCACAGGCAGCATTCCCACCCAGGTACATAGCAGGTACTGCCAGAACTTAACCTGGGTTAGGCTAAACCCGTAGTTTAGAATATTGGAGGGAATCATTGGTGCTAGACGGCTGAGCAACAGAATTTTCCAGCCTTTTTGAGCCACTGCGCGATCTAGTTTTGAAAACTGGGAGCTTTGTTCAACCCGCGATTTTACCTGCTTGCGAATCAGCGTACGACCCAATAAAAAGCAGGCAACCGCTGCGGTCGTATCTGCGATTGACGCCGAAAATATTCCATTGGAAAAACCAAAAACGGTTCCGGCCACCAGCAAAAAAACAACATTAGGCAGGCCGCAGACCGAGACGATGACATAGATTAAAACGAAAGCCGGTAGCGCCCATGGGCCGAGCGACTCTAGCCACTGGTTAATTTTAACTGCCCATTCATCCGTGGGCAAAAGAAAGCCAAGCAGCAATACCGCTCCAACGACAGCTCCGATCAGGCCAATAATTTTTTTATTCTCTGACCAGATTGCCTGCATAGACCCCCAGAAATCGGCTCAGGGCTTGCTAGTGCTCACCCTAGTGCTAATTCTACCTGTCTATCGGAAATGAATGACCCGGTGCGGACCAAACTTCGACCTGGGGCAGCGCCTCCCAGTCTGTTGTGTATTGCTGAGAAAAATAGGCTGACTTCATTTTCCAGTCTGGGCTCAGGCCCAGTGCCCCGAATTTAATCGTATCTGAGCTAAATCTGCGGTTGAGCCGGTCCATCACCTGCATCAGCCGCACCTGCTGTTCCGAATCCACCGGTTCTGCCAGCAGATTGCCCTGAATTTCATTCACCGCAACCAGCTCAGTCGCGATCACTTTTGCCTTCTGGTATTCATAGCCCAGCTCGAAGGCCGCCTCCGCTAGCCGCATAGCGGTGCGAATCAGGACAGCCGTATCGTTGGTTGGTGGCTCTAGCACCGCCGAACGGGCAGCCTGATAGGGATGACTGTCGCGATACCGACTGGTGCGCATAGAGACGCTGAGGCAGCCCGCCGCCAGTCCATCCAGCCTCAGCTTTTCGGCACATCGTGTCGTGTAGGTCGCCACGGCCTCTTTAATATCGGCCAGCTCAGTCACAAGATGGCCAAAGGAGCGCGAGACGATGCGCATCTTTTTCTGGGGCTCCACCGTTTGAATCGCAAAGCAGGCCGTACCGCGCAGCTCCAGCATCGTGCGTAGCCCCAAAATGCCCAAGTGCTTTTGCACCCAGCGGTCCTCCGCCTGCCGCAGCTGCCAGGCCGTAACAATTCCCGCTGCGTTGAGCTTTGCTTTTGAATTGCGCCCAATTCCCCAAACTTTGCCCACCTCAACCTGCGTCAGCAGCCCCTCTAGGCTGGCAACGGTCTCTAAGTTTAAGACCCCCTCTAGGCTAGGATCGCGCTTTGCCAGATGGGCCGCAATTTTGCTCAGCGTTTTTGTGCTGGCAATTCCTACCGATACCGGGATACCCGTCCACTGGTGGACCCGCCTGCGAATCTGCTGGGCGCGGTCTGTCAGCGAATCTGCTGGGAACCTATGCAGCCCCAAAAACGCTTCATCAATTGAGTACTGCTCGACCTCAGGGCTGAACTGCTCCAGCGTGGCAATTACCCGGCGGGACATATCTCGATAGAGCACCGGATTGGATGAAAAGGCGTGGATTTTGCCCTGATTGACCAGATGGCGAATGGCAAACAGCGTTGTCTGCATCGGGATAATCTGCTTTGCCTCATTGGAACGAGAGACAACGCAGCCATCATTATTGGAAAGAACCACCACCGGCTTGCCCTCTAGCTCAGGCTGGAAGACCCGTTCGCAGGACACGAAAAAGTTGTTGCAGTCGATTAAGCCAAACATAGCGGCGCCGCGCTAACGTTGCGAACAATCACAATGACCACTCCCCAAATTGTCAAGGACAGTTCGGCATTATCGTCTTCACGCGTCAAGGGAACCCATTTCCCTGCTCGTTTCTGCACCCTTGAAACGATAAACTCTCCATTGATGATGCCGACAATGAGCGACTGATGACCCACATCTAGCGCTCGGTTCACGATGAGCAAATCGCCGGGCTGAACTTCCTGAGTTCCCGTCTGACATCTTTTGTGATTTCCACCAACCCGAAAGAAGAAAGTCGAGGCTGGGCTGTCAATTAGGTACTGGTTCAGATTCAGGTGCGGCTCAATGGCGTCACCGGGAATAGGGAAAGCCATAGATTTGAATTGAGGGAATAGTTCATTTGTACCATAAAATTTACCGCGATGGCAATAGTGTTCTCTCATCCAAACATTGGCCTAAGCTGCTGGACAGGAGGCTACTTAAAAGTGGCTCGGCAGAGCGCTGCCGCGATAGACTATGGCTAACTTTCCGAATAGTTTGCAAACGGGCTGATATGGTTAAGCGTAAAAAGAAGCCAGCAAATTTGAGGACTTGGGGCTTTGGCACCAAAAATCTGGAGTCAGAGCTGCGTCGGGTCGAAGCCTATCTCGCGAAAGAAAACTGGATCGATGCCCTTGAAGTTCTACAGACTCTTGTTGAGCAGCAGCCTCAGCATAAAAAAATTTGGGGATACATGGCAGAGGCTAGCTTTGAGATTGGCAATATGCAGCTTTACCAAAAAGCCTGTGAAGGTCTGTGCAGGGCGGCTCCCAATGACGCTAGTAGTGCCTTTCAGCTGGGGAGCGCATACCTCCATAACCTGCATCCGCTGCTGGCACTGGAAGCTTTTGAACGGGCTGTCGCGATCGCGCCTGACCATGAGCTTGCGGCCAAAGCTAAAGAAACGCTTGAGCAGCTCACACCTCAGCTCACGGGTGTTTTAGAAGAGATGGGGCTAACTCAGGCAAACGGCAAAGAGATTGCTATTCTACATGAGCGGGGGCAGGCTTACCTGGAGCAGGGAGACTATGCGGCTGCCCGCGAGGCCGAAAATCAGGTACTAGCCCTACATCCTGACTTTTTGTCAGCTCATAACAATCTCAGCCTGATTAGCTGGCTAGAGGGCGATGCGGAAGACGCGATCGCAATCGCCCAGCATGTCCTAGAGCGCGATCCAGACAACATCCATGCCCTCTCCAATCTGGTTCACTATCGGGTCGTGGTGGGACAGGCCGAGGCCGCCCAGCCCTACGGTGAACGACTCAAGGCCAGCCAGGCCGACGCCTGGGACGGCTGGACCAAAAAGCTTGAGGGGCTCAGCTATCTGGCCGACGACGCAGGTGTGGTGGAAGTCTTCGAGCAGGCTGTGGCAGCGGGAGTGGCTGACTCCCCAGCCGGGGCAATGTTCTATCACCTGGCTGCGGTGGGTCTGGCCCGGACGGGCGACCGGGTGGCCGCGATCGCGCAGTGGGGAAAAGCCCTGGAACTCCAGCCCAGCCTAGATCTAGCCGCTGATAACCTGCGCGATATTCGTAAGCCCGCCAGCCAGCGTCACGGTGCCTGGCCCTATAGCTGGGAATATTGGCTGCCGCCCAAAGCCTCAGCCGACCTGATGGAGTCTCTGAAAACAGCCAAGCCGTTGACCACCGTTGACCAGATTGTTCCAAAGATCAGGGCTTTTCTCAGCCGTCATCCAGAGCTATTAACCCTATTCCCGCGAATTTTGGAGCGCGGGGGTCCCGCCGGGCAGCAGTTTGTATTTGGCAACGCCGCGCAAATCAGATCGCCCGAACTGCTGGAAATGGTCAAAGACTTTGCCCTCAGCCAGAGCGGTACCGATCAGATGCGCTATCAGGCCGCTATGCTCGCTGTCGAAGTCGGGCTGCTTGCCAAGGATAAGGTCAGGCTCTGGATGGGCGGCGAATGGCGTGAGCTGATGCTGCTCGCCTACGAATTTCACGGCGAACTGATGTATGAGCATTCTAAGCAAGTCGAAAAGCTGCTAGCGCAGGGCACGCCGCTGCTGCGCCAAAGGACTAAAAGCCAGGCGGAAGCCGCCGAAGCGCTTTTTATGGAAGCTTTAAAGCTGGAGCCCGACGCGCCCGACCTGAAGAATAATCTGGCTATGGCCTATCTCATCCAGGGCCGCGAGGCAGACTCTCAGGCCCTCATCGACGAAGTGATTGAGCGCTATCCCGACTACCTGTTTGCCCGAGCGGCGCGGGCCGAGGCGCTGATCGACGCGGGCGAGCTCGATGCTGCCGAGGCGCTGCTGAAACCGTTTTTGAAGCGCGATCGCTTTCACTTTATGGAATTCAGCGCATTTTCCGAAGCCTACATTACGCTGCTGCTAGCCCAAAAGCAGCGCGACGGGGCCCGATCCTGGCTGCAAATGTGGCAGCAAGCCCTGCCCGACGATCCCCGCCTGGCCCGCTGGAAAGAACGCCTGAGCGCCGAGCCACCGCTGCTGAAGTAGGTTAATAATCCAGGCGCAAGATTTTCGACGGTGACTTTGAATGTAGACGCGATCGCGCCTGTCCTCAAGGTGAAATTTAAAGAAGGTGTAGCAGTTCGGCACAACTGCGTCTATAATGTGACTTATCGGTCACGTGACTGATTGGTCATCATGGAAGATTACCTGATATGCCTAACCAGACGTTTTTCAACCTGCCTGACAAAAAGCGGCAGCTGATTACTGAACTTGCGATCGCGGAATTCGCTAGCTACGACTACGATACTGCCTCGATCTCCAACGTGGTAAAGCAGGCAAAAATAGCTAAAGGCAGCTTCTATCAATACTTTGAAGATAAGAAAGACCTGTACTTATATTTAGTTAATCTAGCCCACCAGCAGAAGATTGACTTTCTACAACAGGCTCGTCCTCCAAAACCTGAGATTGGGTTCTTTGCCTATTTGCGCTGGCTGTTCAGAGAAAGCGCTCAGTTTGACCTGTCCCACCCGGCCCTAAGTCAAATTATCAATCGTGCAGTTTACGGCAATGTCCCCTTCCGTGATGAGGTTTTAAAGCAGATTCAATCTGCATCCTTACTCTATGTCTACCGTCTGGTAGAGCAGGGAGTCAGCCAAGGAGATATTGACTCTGGCATAGACCCAGATCTCGCTACCTTTGTCATAAATACGCTGGCAGATGGCCTGAGATACTTTATTCCTCAGCGGCTAGGGCTGAATCCTGAACAGCTTACGAGTGAAGGAGCACCTGAGATCGATATGCAGGCAGTTGAGCAAATTTTTGACGAGCTGATCTATGTTCTAGAACATGGGATGGGCAGCTCTTCTATCACAAAAGGTTGAGGCCAGCCCATATGAGCATCCCTCCCGTGAAAGATGCTTTGACCGCCTTTTGAAAACGAAAATAAGTAGTGCTTCTGTTCTCTTCACTGCAAGCTGAGAAGTAGCTAGCGCTTATATCGTACAAGTCTTAGAGGCATCTATAGAACTGAATAAAGCCTGAGAAGCTTCGGCTTTGTTCAGCATTTGTTTAATCAGGATTGTTAACCAAATAAGCCCTTTAAATCCATCCATTTGCGACCCCTTATTGCTCCCATGACCTCCCAAGACAGATTCTCATCCCAACCTACGTTAGATTTATCTCAGCCTGAATCGGCCAGCCGTGTTGAAAAGGCACCTGCCGAGCAACCCCCCGAAACGGTCACACCTTCAGCCGATGAAGAGGCAGCTGAGCCCTCTTCAGAAGAAAAGAAGTCAGGCATTAAAAAATACTGGTGGCTAATCCCGGTGCTGGGGCTAGTGGTAGCGGTCGGAAGCGTTACCTTCATTCGACTGCGAGAGGATGAGCCGCCCGCGGTGACCGAAACGGCTCCCTTATCCGTCCGGGCAGTGGCGGCTGAGCAAAAGCCGATTCGCGCCTGGGTCTCTAGCGAAGGCACGGCACGGGCGGTCGAGTATCAGCACCTAACCTTTGATACCGAAGGCGATGTTACCTATCTGGCTGACCGCGATGGCCGACGGCTGCGAGAGGGAGATCGCGTTACCGAAGGCGAACTGCTAGCTCGCGTCGATGATCGTGAGCTAGTGGCTGATGTCCGTCAAGCAGAAGCCGCCGTCGCCGAAGCTCAGCAGCAGCGAGCCGCAGCCTCTGCTGAGGTGGCTCGGGCCCGGTCGCAGGTCGCCCAGGCCCGAGCCCAGCTGCAGGAGGCCCAAGCCCAGCTGCAAAACGCTCAGTCATCTCGCAACCTAGCAGCGACCAACGTCCAACGATATCGGTCTTTAGTTAATCAAGGGGCGGTCTCCGCGCTGGAATTTGACCAGCGGCAAAATACCCTAGACGATGCTCAAGCCCAGGTACAGTCCGCTCGCGCAGCGGTCGAATCGGCTCGGCAGCAGGTGACGTCGGCCCAGGCCCAGGTCACCGCCGCTCAGCAGCAGGTCGAGGCGCGACAGTCCTCTATTACAACGGCCCAGGCGCGACTCTCTCAGGCCCAAATCGCTCTCGAAGGGGCTAGCATCTACGCTCCCTTTAACGGCATTATTGCCTACCTCAACATTACAGAGGGGGAATATTTCACCCCGCAGATTGTGACCTCTCAGCTGGGTGGCGACTACCAGGGCATTCTGGAGCGCATTCCGATGGTGATTATTGACCCTAGCCAGTACGAGGTGCTGGTTGAGCTGGCAGGCCCAACGGGGGAACGAGTAGAAGTAGGCCAGGATGCCTTTGTGGCTTCGGAAACGGATATTAACAATTCGGTGACTCAAGCAGAGACCTACCGAGAAACGCTCATCGCCAATGCTCGCGCCAGGGGTGAAGTCTTTGCAGTGAATCCCGCTGTTAGTCCGGGGGGGCGGGCAATCGAAGCTAGAATTCGGCTGAATCCAACGACGACTGAAGATATTCGGCACGGTGAGCAGGTCTTGTCCTGGATTGCGGTGGCCGAAAATTCTGACGCTGTGGTAGTGCCCCTCAATGCTGTGGTGCGACGAGACCAGGTGCCCTATGTATTTGTGGTCAATCCGGATCAGGGCATCGTTGAGCAGCGTCAGGTTGAGCTGGGGATTACAGGCATTACTCAGCAAGCGATCGCGAGCGGCGTGACCGCTGGAGAACTTGTCGTGACGGAAGGCCAGAATCGCCTAGTGGACGGAGCCTCAGTTCAGGTAGTTGACCGCGATAATGGCCGCGACAATGAGAGCGAATCATGAGCGAAGTGAAACCCCACTTAAAGAATACCCATGCCCAGAATAACGGTCGGTCTCCCGATCTCCCAGTCAATGCCCCTAACGTCAGTAAAACGCCACGACTGGCTCGGTTCTTTTTTCTAAATACCATCTTTGCGATTCTGCTCAGTCTGCTGATGGTCGTGGGCGGCATCTTGGGCTATTTTTCGATGACCAAGCAGTCCAACCCCGATATTGATATTGCGGTAGCGACCATCACAACCACTTGGGGAGGCGCTGACCCTCAAACTATTGAGCAGCAGGTGACGAGCGAAATTGAAACTGAAATAACCTCAGTGGAAAACGTCAGCGAGATTCAGAGTGCGTCCTACACAGGGTTCTCTGTGATCAATGTTGAATTCACCTCAGAGGCCGATCCGGATCAGGCAGTGCAGGAGTTGCGTCAGGCCGTTTCCCAAGCAGAATCGGAGCTGCCGGAGGATGCTGACCAGCCGGTAGTCGAGCAGGTTTCAGTCAACGATGCGCCCATTCTGACCCTGGCTCTGTTTGGCGACATCGACACCACCGTGATTTCTCAAGCCGCCGAAAGCATTCAGGACCGTCTAGAGCAGGTAGCAGGCGTCAGCGAAGTGAATCTCGGTGGTGCCCGCGAAGAGGTCATCAGCGTGCAGATGGATCCTTTTCGCCTGGCGACTCTAGGGATCTCACCGACAGCTGTGGCCAATCAGATCCGCACGGCTAACCGAGATGTGCCGCTAGCGGAAATTGAGAGTGACGTAATTGGTTCGCAGGTCCGCTTCTATGCTCGGTTTCGGAATCTGGAAGACCTGCGCGAGCTGCCCATTACCCGTCTAGAAGGTCGAGTCGTGCGCTTAGAAGAACTAGCCTCCGTCCGGCGAGAGTTAGCGCAAGAGGAAACTCGCGCCTTTATTAGCAATCAGGGTGAACCCTATCAGCCTGTGGTCAGCGTCGGGATTAAAAAGGTGCCTGGGCAGGACTCAATTGAGGTCATTGATAGCGTCCTGACTACTATAAAGCAGATTCAGCAGAATCCCAATGACTGGCCCAGCGGCATGGAATATAGCGTCATTGCCAGCGAGGCAGACATTATCTGGGAACAGCTCGGCAACCTGTTTGTCAACGCTCTACAGGCCATGGTAGCCGTATTTGTGATTTTGTTTATTGCCCTGTCTTGGCGCGAAGCTCTGATTGCTGGGCTATCGATTCCTCTGACCTTTCTGGGAGCGATGGCGGTGCTTTGGCTGACCGGGCAGACGCTGAACAACATGGTGCTGATTGGCATGGTGCTGGCGCTGGGCATTTTGGTGGATGTCTTCATCCTGATGATGGAGGGAATGCATGAGTTTATCTTTGTTCAGGGGATGAGCTTTAACCAAGCCGCTCTGAAAACGGTGAAAACCTATGCTCCACCTGCTTTTGCCGGTCAGCTCACGACCATTCTGGCTCTGTTTCCACTGCTGGCCATCAGCGGTACGCTAGGCAAGTTTATTCAGCTGCTGCCCTATACGGCGATTATTTGTCTGGTGCTGAGTTTTGCGATCGCCATACTCATTGATGTTCCCCTCTCACGCTACCTACTGGCCGATCTGAAGGGAGCTGAGAAAAAGTCCCGCATTGATCGTTTGAGCGAGACTGCCTCCCGCCGCTGGGTGCGTTGGAGCCTTAACCACACCGTTCGCAATCGCAAAACTGCCTGGGCTTGGGTACTCGGTACCCTGGCGCTATTTTTCTGCGTGATGGCTTCCTTCAGTCAGATCCCCGTTGAATTCTTTCCCCAAGGCGATCAGCGCAACTTCAGCGTCAACGTGGAACTGCCACCTACGACCACCCTAGCGGTTTCCCAAGGGGTTGCCGATGACTTGGGCGAAATTTTGCGTGAGAAAGATTACCTCGACAGCGTCATCAAGTATGTCGGACAGCGCAGCAACTTGGTCGCTTCAGGAGAGCTACAGCCGACGACAGGGAGCTATCTGGTAGGCTTTTCAGCGACCTTCCTACCTGAGAATGAACGGGATCAGCTGTCTTTTGAATACCTGGAAGAGTTACGTCCAGAGCTAGAAACTGCCGTGAATCAATATCCAGGCGCGACGCTTGTGCTGAATGCTCAGCAGTCAGGTCAAAGCGGCGACCCCATCCAGATTGAAATTAGCGGTAGTGAGCTGAGTCAATTACGGCAAATTGCTCAAGAGGTGCAAAACGCCTTGCGACAAATACCCGGCGCTACGGATGTACGTGACAGCTTGGGGGCACTCCAGCAAGACCTGCGCTTGGTGCCTAAGCGGGAAGAGCTGTCTTTCTACAATTTGAGCGAAGATGAACTATCAGCCCAGGCTCAGTACTACACCCGCGCCATTGATGTCGGTGATTACGCCATCGGTGGCGATCAGGAAGATCTAGAGATCCGGCTGAGTACGGCTTGGCCTTCTCGCCAGGGGCAAGTGGGGGGGCCAACTCGCCGGGATGAGCTGCTGGCGACACGTTTCTTTACCAACAATCCCGACGAAGCGGTGATCTCTGCCGGAGCAGTGGTTAACGCGGTGCAGGCAGAATCGCCCCTCTCTATCGCCCGCCGAGGAGGGCAGCGGACGGCGACCGTCCTTGCTAAGAATACCAGTCGGACCGTCGGTGAAATCTTGGCAGACTTGGAGCCAAAACTTCAGGAAATGCAGCAGACTTGGCCCCAGGGATATCGCTACAGCTTTGGCGGTGAAACAGAAGACCAGGCTGAGACGTTTGGTTCTGCCGGTCAGTCGTTGGGACTGGCTATCTTCCTGGTGTTTGCCGTGCTGGTGCTACAGTTGGGGTCCTTTCGTCAGCCGTTCATCATTTTGCTGGCGATTCCCTTTGCCTTGATTGGTACGATTGGCGGTTGGGAGTGCGTCATCATTTAGCGAGAGAAAAACCACTATAGAGGAGTAGGACGCAGAGAATAGATGCCATGACCCCCGAGCAAAACCAGCAGCTGCAAGCTCATGTCAGCGAAATTGCCAAGCTCCTG